>NZ_LOSO01000015.1:40678-191393 GCF_001595495.1 Microbacterium sp. CH1
CTGGGTCACCGACTTCGGTTCCACGAACGGCTCCGACGTCCGCAGCGACGACGGCCAGACGACCGAGCTGGTCGCCGGCGAGCGCGTGCTCCTCGACGACGCCGACCGCGTCCGCATGGGCAACCGCAGCTTCACCATCAGCCTCCTGCTAGGTACAGACAGCAGCGCCGGAGAGAGAGCATGACAGGACCCCGTCTCGCCCCGCCCCGTGTCCCCTCCGGAAGGCTCCCGGTCCAGGCCCCGCCGGAGCTGCAGCCGAACGACGGCGGCATCGGGATTCTCGGGTCGCTGCTGCCCATGCTCGGCAGCGTCGGCGCGATCGTCATGGTCACCATGTCGAACCAGTCCGTCACGGGTCTGCTCACCGGCGGCATGTTCCTGCTGTCCTCGCTCGGCTTCGTCGCCGTCAACGGCTGGCGCCAGCGCTCCCAGCGGCAGGCGGCCACGCTCGGTGCCCGGCGTGAGTACCTGGCGTACCTGACCGAGCTGCGGCAGACCGTCCGCGTCGCCGCCCGCCAGCAGCGCCGCTCCGCGAACTGGCATCTGCCGGCGCCGTCGACCCTGCCGTACCTCGCGGAGGAGCGCACCCGCGTCTGGGAGCGCGGCGTCAACGACCCCGACTTCCTGTCTGTCCGCGTAGGGGTCACCGATCAGCCGCTGTGCGTCACGCTCGAAGCTCCGGAGCTCCCGCCGCTGGCGCAGCTCGACCCCGTCGCCGCCTCGGCCGCGCACCGCTTCATGCTGACGCACGAGGTCCAGAAGAACCTCCCGCTCGGCGTCACCCTCCGCGACTACGCCCGCATCGAGATCACCGGTGATGAGGACGAGACGCGAGCGCTCGCGAGGGCCATGCTGCTGCACGCGGCCACCATGCACGACCCCGACGTGCTGCAGATCATCATCGCCGCGGACACCGGCGTGCTCCCGCAGTGGGAGTGGGCCAAGTGGCTGCCGCACACGCACTCGCGCACCGTGCGGGACGGCCTCGGCGCCGCCCGCATGATCGGCTCGCAGCTGTCCGAGCTCGAGGACATGCTGCCTCCCGAGGTGCGCGAGCGCTCGCGCTTCGCCCGCGACGGCTCCGGACCGAAGACGCCGCACATCGTCATCGTCACGGACGGCGCCACGACGTCGTTCAACGACGCCCTCGTCACCGGCGACGGCGTCCAGGGTGTGACCGTGATCGACCTGCCCGCCCGGTGGGGTGACCTCGACGACCCGAACGCCCTGCGCATCGCGTTCGAGACCGGCGGTGCCGGCACGCGCGCCGAGCTCGTCAGCCTGCAGGTGCCCGCACGCCCGTTCGAGGCCGACGCGATCACCATCGTCGAAGCCGAGGCGACCGCCCGCCGGCTCATCGCCCTGTACTCGGGCGGCACCGCGATCGCGAGCAAGAAGAGCGCGACCGGCCAGGCCGAGCTCGTCGAACTCCTCGGTCTTCCCGACGTGCGCGACCTCGACCTCGACGCCGCGTGGGCACCGCGCCTGGAGCGCGACCGGCTCCGCGTGCCGATCGGCCAGACCGAGGACGGCAGCCCGCTCATCCTCGACATCAAGGAATCGGCGCAGCAGGGTATGGGCCCGCACGGCCTCATCATCGGTGCCACCGGCTCGGGGAAGTCGGAGGTGCTCCGCACGCTCGTGCTCGCGCTCGCGATGACCCACTCGCCGGAGCAGCTCAACTTCGTGCTCGTCGACTTCAAGGGTGGCGCGACGTTCGCCGGCATGGCCGACATGCCGCACGTCTCGGCCATCATCACGAACCTCGGCGAGGAGATCTCCCTCGTCGACCGCATGCAGGACGCGCTCCAGGGCGAGATGGTGCGCCGCCAGGAGCTGCTGCGGGCCACCGGTCCGTTCGCCAACGTGGCCGACTACGAGAAGGCGCGTCGCGGCGGCCGCACCGACCTGGCGCCGCTGCCGGCCCTGCTCATCGTCGCCGACGAGTTCTCCGAGCTCCTGTCGGCCAAGCCGGAGTTCGTCGACACGTTCGTCAACATCGGCCGGCTCGGCCGCTCGCTGCAGGTGCACCTGCTGCTGTCCTCCCAGCGGCTGGAGGAGGGCAAGCTGCGCGGCCTCGACACGCACCTCTCCTACCGCATCGGTCTTCGGACGTTCTCGGCGGCCGAGTCCCGCACGGTCCTCGGCGTGCCGGACGCCTATCACCTGCCCACGCAGCCGGGCGCCGGCATCCTGAAGTCCGACACCGAGACGATGACCCAGTTCCGCGCCGCGTACGTGTCCGGACCACCGCCGCGTCGTCGTCGGCGGGCCTCGTCCGGCTCCGGCCAGAGCACGGGTTCGACCGCGGTCGAGCTGTTCACCGCAGCGCCGGTGTGGCGGGCGGAGGCGCCGGTGGACGAGCCGGAGGTCGTGGTCGACGCCGAACCGGAGGAGAAGCGCAACACCTTCGAGATCGCGGTCGAGTCCATGAAGGGACGTGGCCCCGCGGCGCACCAGGTGTGGCTGCCGCCGCTGGTGACACCGGCCACCCTCGACCAGCTCTTCGGCGACCTCGTCGAGGACCCGGCGCTCGGTCTCGTCTCCCCGCGCTGGCGGAAGGCGGGAGCGCTCACGGTCCCGCTCGGCATCGTCGACGTGCCGCTGGAGCAGCGCCGCGAGAACCTCGCGGTCTCCCTCGGCGGTGCGGCCGGCCACATGGCCATCGTCGGCGCGCCTCTGAGCGGCAAGAGCACGCTCGCGCGGACGACGGTCGCCGCCCTGGCGCTCACGCACACGCCGCAGGAGGTGCAGTTCTTCGTCATCGACTTCGGCGGCGGCAGCTTCACCGGCATGCAGGACTTCACGCACATCAGCGGCGTCGCGACCCGGTCCGAGCCGGACGTCGTCCGCCGCACGGTGGCTGAGGTCACCAGCCTGCTGAACGCCCGCGAGGTGTACTTCCGGCAGCACGGCATCGACTCGATCGACGCCTACCGGCAGCGCCGCGGGCAGGGACTGGCCGACGACGGCTACGGCGACATCTTCCTCATCGTGGACGGCTGGGGCACGCTCCGCGCCGAGTTCGAGATGCTCGAGCCGCAGATCCAGGCGATCGCCGCCCGCGGTCTGACCTACGGCGTCCACGTCGTGATCACGGCGGCGCGCTGGATGGAGATCCGGGCCAACATCAAGGACCTCATCGGCACCCGCATCGAGCTGCGTCTGGGCGACCCGACGGACTCCGAGGTCAACCGCAAGGCGGCGGAGAACGTCACGGCCATCCCCGGCCGTGGCCTCAACGACCGCGGTCTGCAGATGCTCACGGCGCTGCCGCGTGTCGACGGCGTGGACGACGCGTCGAGCCTGCCGGACGGGATCGACGACCTCGTGGCCCGCGTCGCGGCGGCGTGGCACGGACCCGCCGGGCCCAAGCTGCGCCTGCTGCCCTCGCGCATCAGCCATGCCGATCTGCGCGCCGTCGCGGCCGCGCAGTCGCCGGACGGCGCGGAGCCCCGCGAACTCCTGCTGGGCATCGACGAGGCGAACCTCGCCCCGTTCTCGATCGATCCGGTCGCCGAGCCGCTGCTGTATCTGTACGGCGACGCGGACTCCGGCAAGTCGTCGATGCTCCGCGGCGTCGTGCACGAGATCACGCGTCTGTACGGGCCGACCGAGGCGAAGATCTTCGTCGTCGACTACCGTCGTGCCCTGCTGGGAGAGATCCCGCAGGAGTACCTCGGCGCCTACCTCACGTCGCACGAGATGACCGAGGGCGGGATGAACGAGCTCGCGCAGTTCTTCCGGAGCCGCATCCCCGGACCCGACGTCACCCCCGACCAGCTCCGCAGCCGTTCGTGGTGGAAGGGGGCGGAGGGATTCGTCCTCGTCGACGACTACGATCTCGTGGCGACCTCGCAGGGCAACCCGGTCGCGGTCCTCGCGCCGCTGCTTGCGCAGGCGGCCGACCTCGGCCTTCACGTGATCCTCACCCGCCGCACCGGCGGGGCGAGCCGCGCCGCGTACGATCCGATCATCCAGCGCATGACCGACCTGGGCGCGACCGGCATCCTGCTCTCGGGCAGCCCCGAGGAGGGCCAGCTCATCGGCAAGGTGAAGGCTGTTCCCGCGATCCCGGGCCGTGCGCAGATCGTCAGCCGCGATCGGGGCTTGGTCTCCGCGCAGCTGCTGTGGGTGCCGCCGAGCTACGAGTGACAACCGAGGAGAGACCGAGATGACCTTCGAACCGATGCCGGCCGCAGCGCCGATGGTCCCGCCCGTGCTGTACCTGCCCCTGAGCGTGACGTCGACGCCCGAGGAGCAGCTCGTCGAGATCCGCGAGTTGAAGGACGGCCGGCGTGCACTGCTCGCCTACACCGCGCTCGACCGGCTGCTGGAGCTCGCCGGCGAGCGGCAGCCCTGGGTGCTGGTGCGCACGGAGGACCTCGGTCAGATCAAGGAGGCGCAGCCCTACGACGTCGTGATCTTCGACCTCGACGTGCCCGCGTCCTACCGCCGGAACGGAGCCATCGCATGAGCCGCATCGCGATGGACCCGGAGGTGATGGCCGTCCATGCGGACATGCACGAGGAGGCGGTCGAGCTCATCGAGACGAAGCTCTCCGGCATTCCGACGGCCGTCGACGGCGGGCTCGCCTCCGATACGGTCGCCGCGATCATGCAGCGGGTGGGGGAGGGCGTCGACGCCCTCTACCGGATCAACGGCACCCTCGGAGAGATCGTGCGCGCCATCGCCGACGACGCGGAGACGAACGAGCAGGACGTCATCGACCAGCTCGACCCGGTCGCGGCCATCGTCGAGGACCTCTGATGACGATCGACACGACCACGTACGGCGACGCCGACCAGGTGCAGGCGGCCGCGGACTGGCTCGACCCCGACCTGAAGGACGCCGCAGACGCCTCCTCGAACGTCACGACGTTCATCCCGACCGGCGTGCGCGGGCACTGGTACGGCGAGTCGGCGGACGACTACATCACGATCCTCTCGCGCACCACCGACGCCGCGAAGGAGATCAAGGACCTCGCCCGTGACGCCGCCGAGAAGCTCCGGTCGTACGCGGGGCAGCTGAGCCGGATGCGGGACGACTTCGAGAAGCACCGCAACAATGCGCGGGCGGCGGGGCTTCCGGTCAACGGCATGATCATCGGCCGGCCGGTGTCTCTGATCCCGGTATGCCCCACGTCGCGGGACGACCCTTACTGGGACGAGTGGCAGGAGCACCTCGACCGCATCGAGCTGTACAACGAGATCGCCGCCGACGTCGGCTCCTGGTGGGGCGAGCTCGAGGTCTGGATCAGCGAGAACCTCGACGGCTTCCTCGGGACCATGCCGAGCCAGTCCACGGCGGACCAGATCCTCGCGGGACTCGGGAAGGCGGGCGGGGAGCTGCCGAAGGCCTACCTCGAAGGACAGAAGCTCGCCTGGGAGGGAACGGCGGCTGACTTGGTGACTCACGCGGGAGAATTGCGTGAAGGCGCTTCGGACTTCGTTCGTGAGCTGCGCTCCGGTAACCCCGCGGTGAAAGCGGCCGCTGAGGCGGCCAATCCGAGCGGTATGCGCTGGGCGGCGGATGAAGCTGAAGACCTGGCGCGGGGCTTCTCTCGAGCGAGCAGGGCCCTTCCGCTGGTGGGATGGGGCATCGACGCCTGGAGCTTCGGGTCCGCGATGTCATCCGGGGACGACCCGTCGGCCACGGGCATCCAGATACTCGCCGGTGCCGGAGCCGCCGCAGGAGTCGGGGCGCTCGCAACGGCCGGGGTCATCACCGCCCCGGTGTGGGGTACGGCGCTGCTGGCCACAGGTGCGGCGTTCGCGGTCGGAGCCGGTGCGGTTTGGGCGTACGAGAGCTGGGTGCCGCAGGACGTTCGGGAGGCGATCGACGCCGGGCTGGCGGATTGCTGGGATGCGACCGCCGACTTCGCCGAAGACGCGTGGGAGAACACCAGCGATTTCGTCGGCGACGTCGGACACAACATCGGCAAGGCGTGGAAGGGTCTGTTCGGGTGATACCGCAGGAGAAGACGAACTCGGAGACCATCTGGGTCCGCGGTCATGCTGGCTGGCAAGGTCAGCAACGTGCGACGACGGGTCTGGTCGTCTTTGCAGTAGTGTTCAGCCTCTTCGCGCTCCTGTTCAGCATGATCCTGTTCGCTGACCCGGCACCAGCGCTGAAGCTGGTGGGTGTCGGCGTTCTCGCCGCGGTCGCTGTGGGAATCTGGTTGCTGGTGGCCCACATCCGAGTACCTCGCACGCGGATCGTCCGGGTCTCGGTGGCCGGTCCGGAGGTCGTCTTCGCCGGTGTCGGTGCGATCATCTGGCCACTGCGCGCCTTCGCTCCCGTCGGAGCGATCCTCCTCGCGAGCGGGGTATGGAGTGTCTTCACGTCGTCACCGGACACGGTCACGCTGCGCACCCTCCTGGGCATTCTCCTGATCGGCCTGATCATGTCGATCGCCGGTACATGGTTCTGGTTTCGCGCCCCTGCGGCACATCGTCTGATACTCCGCCCCGAGGGGCTGGACCTGCGAATCCCGCGCAACAATGCGAGCTTGAAATGGGAAGACGTGACCGGTGCTTCCCTTGAACGCAACCGTGTCTTCCTGCGGACGGCGACCGTGCGGCCCTCATCTTGGGCGGTCACGGACCTCGCCAGCGACCCGGTCCTCTTGGCTGAGCTCGTCACGTTCTACGCGAAACGACCCGAGGCCCGTGCGGAGATCGGTGCGGGCACGCTCGCCCGTCTGCGGTCCGGGGAGTTCTAGGAACCGCTTTCCGCGCTTCAGGGTTCGCCGGTGTGATCCTCGCGGGTTCGTCGCCAGGGCGTCAGTCCGTGAGGCGGAACGCGATGCTCGCGGTCTGTTCCGGGTCCTCGAACCGAATTGTTCCGGAGGTGAAGTTCGGACGACGTGCGCAAATACGGCATTCGGAAATGAGCCTCGGAGGTGAGCCATGAGGTGTCAGTTCGCGAGACGGAACTCGATGTTCACGGTTTGTTCCGGGTCCTCGAACCGGATCGTGCCCGACGTGAAGTCGACTTGCAGTCCCGCGGGGTCAACGGCGAAGCCGTCGTTGGTGGCTTCGTCGAATCGTAGGACAAGCGGTGGGTCGTCGGAGAACGTCTGCCAGGTTCCTCGTCCGTGGAACTCGGCCGAATCAGTACGCCAGATGAGGACAAGTGCGGCTGATCGTAGGGTGCGTGGCGTTGAGCCTTGGCGGTGAGTCATAAGCGTCAGTCCGTGAGGCGGAATTCGATGCTCGCGGTCTGTTCCGGGTCCTCGAAGCGAGTTGTTCCGGAGGTGAAGTTCGGACGACGTGCGCTGGGTTCGACAACGAATCCAGCGTTTGTTGCTTCGAGGAAGCGCAAGATGACCTCTTCACCGTCGCTGGAGAGGCGCCAGGAACCGGAGCCGCGGAAGTCGTTTTGCGTGTCTCGGTACTGGAGGGGGTTGAAGGAGGCATCGGTCATCGTGAATGTGCCGTCGCGGTTGATCGTGAGGGTGCCGTTGTCGTCGCCGACCGCTTCCCAGACGCCGACGGGAGAGGTGATGTGTGGGGCGTGGGTGCAGCCGGCGAAGCCGAGCATCCCGATCAGGACAAGTGAAACGGCCGCGATCATGCGGGGCGGCCTGATCTTGAAGGTCATGGGTACACCGTTTCGGTCCAGACGATGGTCTGATGCTGGGGCGCGAACCCCCCGTTGCTAGCGTAGGCCGACGTCATGGCGGCCTCCACGAAGGGCACGTGGGCGCCGCCTGTGCCGGGAATGCGCGTTGCGGAGTCGATGGTCGTGTCGTTGTTGATGACATACGTGACCGGCACGCCCCCGTCTGGTTGGGACTCTCCGGCATGCACCTCCAGCTCATATGAGCCGAGGAAGGACTCGGGGAGGTTTTGGCGATCGAGCAGCGGACTGGGGAACCCGCTCGTGACGGCATTGAAGCCGTCTTGGACGAGGACCGCTGGGTTGTGGCTGATGACACGGTTGAGGTCGAGGGGTTCCCCGTCGGCTGCGAGATCACCGCTTCGGAGCGCATCGAGTACGCGCACGCGAGCGCCGTTGATGTGGTCGCTGTGCATCAGGGCGGTGACGAAGGGATCGTCGGGTCCCCCGGAGACCCCCGCCCCGAATCCACGCTAACGAGGAGGAGGACGACGGTGAAGAGAACGGGGACGCTGTATACCGGTGGCTCAGCGGGCGCCGGCGGCGTCGGCGAGATGACGCGCCTCGTGGCCGAGGACCTTCACGATGATCCCGTGGCGCCGGAGTTCAGCGACGGTGCGCGCGCCCTCTTCGGCGTCGAGTCCCAGGGCCCGGATGTTCGCCACCACGACCACGTCTCCGGTCCGGAGCGTCGAGATGAGCCGCGCGAGGCGGTCGTTCCAGCTCTCCAGGATGTCCGGCGCCGGGTGACGGAAGCCCTCGATGGGCACGCCGAAGCGGGTGAGGTCGGCGCGCTGCTCGACGACCGACGGCATGCCCTCACGAGCGACGACGAGGCCGACCAGGCGGGAGCCCGCGGGACGCGCCGTCCAGAAGTTGCGGTTCTGCTGCAGCTCGGTGAAGCACTTCGGGCACTTCGCTGCGTCGTGCGGGAGATGGAGCGGGCTCGTCAGCGCATCGTCGAGAGACGGCGTCGTGCCAGCCGGGTCAATCGTGTCGCTCATCCCGCACCTCCGCCCTCTATTCTGCCCTGCCGAGGCGTCCCGCGGCGACCGGATCAGAGCAGTCCGAGGGCACGGACCGCCTCCCGCTCCTCCACGAGCTCCGCGACCGAGGCGTCGATGCGCGCGCGGGCCCGGTTGTCGATCTCCAGGCCTTCCACGATGTGCCACTCGCCGTCGACGGACTGCACGGGGAACGAGGAGACGAGGCCCTCCGGGACACCGTACTCCCCGCGCGAGACGACGGCGGCGGAGGTCCAGTCCTCGGTCCCGCGGACCCAGTCGCGCACATGGTCGATCGTCGCGCTCGCGGCGGAGGCGACGGAGGACGACCCGCGGACCTCGATGATCTCCGCGCCGCGCTTGGCGACCCGGGGGATGAACGTCTGGTCCAGCCACGCCGGGACGTCGCCGACGATCCGCTCCAGGGCATCCTGCACGGGCTTCCGACCGACGGTCGCATGCGACACGTCGGGGAACTGCGTGGCCGAGTGATTGCCCCAGATGGGCACCCGCCGCACCGTGTGCACGGGGGCGCCGAGCGTCTGGGCGAGCTGGGCCCGTGCGCGGTTCTCGTCCAGCCGCGTGAGGGCGGTGAAGCGGTCGGCGGGCACGCCGTCGGCCGCCGCGGAGGCGATCAGGGCGTTCGTGTTGGCGGGGTTGCCCACCACGGTCACGCGGACGCCGGGGGCGGCGTTCGCGGCGATGGCGGCGCCCTGCGGCCCGAAGATGCCGCCGTTCGCGGCCAGGAGGTCGCCGCGCTCCATGCCGGGACCGCGGGGGCGGGCGCCCACGAGCAGGGCGAGGTCGCAGCCGTCGAAGCCGACCGCGGCGTCATCGGTCACCTCCACGTGCTCGAGCAGGTCGAATGCGCCGTCCTGGAGCTCCAGCGCCGCGCCCTCCGCTGCGCCGAGCCCCTGCGGGATCTCCAGCAGCCGCAGCCGCACCTTCTCATCCGGACCGAGCATGTCGCCGGCGGCGATGCGGAAGAGGAGCGCGTAGCCGATCTGTCCGCCCGCGCCGGTGATGGTGATCGTGGTGGCCATGTCACGAGCCTACGTCCGTCGCGGTGTCGGCGCGCGGAGTACCCTCGACGCATGACGTTCAATCCCGACGCCGACCTCTCCCGCAACACCACGCGCCGTCGCGGACGCACGGCCGCGATCGCGGGCGGCTCCGGCGTCGGCGTGCTCGCCCTCCTCGCCCTCATCGCCGGCCCTCTGCTGGGCATCGACCTGAGCGGTCTCGTCGGCGGCGCGCCCGGGGGTGGGAGCGAGCCCGCCGGCGGTTCGGCCATCCAGAACTGCGACAGCGGTGCCGACGCGAACGCGAACGTCGACTGCCGCATGGCGGGGGCACAGCTCGCGCTCGACGCCTTCTGGGAGGACAACATGGAGGGGTACCAGGCTCCGCAGCTCATCGTCGTCGACGGAGCCACCTCCACGCAGTGCGGCACCGCGTCCAACGCGGTCGGACCGTTCTACTGCCCGCCGGAGGAGACCGTCTACATCGACCCCACGTTCTTCCAGCTCATGCAGCAGCAGTTCGGGGCCTCGGCCGGGAACCTCGCGCAGCTCTACATCGTCGGGCACGAGTGGGGTCATCACATCCAGAACCTCCTCGGGGCGATGGAGCGGTACCCGAACAACGGGACGGGTCCCGGCAGCAACGGCGTGCGCATGGAGCTGCAGGCCGACTGCTACGCCGGCGGCTGGCTCGGCCGCGCGACCGAGCAGACCGACGCCGACGGCGATCCGTACCTCGAGAAGCCGACGGAGGAGCAGATCCGCGACGCCCTGAACGCGGCGTCGACCGTCGGCGACGACCACATCCAGGAGCAGTCCGGGCAGGTGAACCCGGAGACCTGGACCCACGGCTCCAGCGAGCAGCGTCAGCGCTGGTTCGCGGAGGGATACCAGAACGGGCTCGAGGCGTGCGAGCAGGTGTTCACCCTCCCCGCCGATCAGCTCGACCCGTAGACCCGGCGCTCCCGCCGTTGTCAGATAACGTGGACTCGGCAGGACCGCACGACCGGTTGGGGGACCGAACATGACGAACGCCGAGGGGCTCTATCCGCCCATCGAGCCGCACGAGACCGGAGTGCTGCTCGTCGGCGACGGGCATCGCGTGGCCTGGGAGATCAGCGGCAACCCCGAGGGTAAACCCGTCGTGTTCCTCCACGGAGGTCCCGGCAGCGGCACCTCGCCGTGGCAGCGGCAGTTCTTCGACCCCGAGGTCTACCGCATCGTCCTCCTCGACCAGCGCGGCTGCGGCCGCAGCACGCCGTCCGCCGCGGAGCCGGAGGCCGATCTCCGGCACATCACGACCGCGCACCTCATCGCCGACCTCGAGCTCCTGCGCAAGAATCTCGGCATCGAGACGTGGCAGGTGTTCGGCGGGTCCTGGGGGAGCGCCCTCGCGCTCGCCTACGCCCAGACGCACCCCGATGTGGTCTCCGAGCTGATCCTGCGCGGGATCTTCACGCTCCGTCGCGCCGAGCTCGAGTGGTTCTACGAGGGCGGGGCGGCGGCGCTGTTCCCCGACCTGTGGGAGGACTTCATCGCGCCGATCCCGGTCCTGGAGCGCTCCCGGATGATCGAGGCGTACCACCGGCGGCTGTTCGACCCGGACCCGGCGGTCCATGAACCGGCGGCCCTCGCGTGGGCGGCGTGGGAGGCGGCGACCGTCACGCTGCGCCCCGACCCGGAGCAGATCGCGGCGATGGCTGATCCCCGTCGGGCCGTCGCTTTCGCACGCATCGAGAACCACTTCTTCGTGCACCGCGGCTGGTGGGCCGAGGGACAGCTGCTCGCGGGGATCGACGCCATCCGGCACATCCCGACCGTGATCGTGCAGGGCCGCCACGACGTGGTCACGCCGATGATGACGGCGTGGGACCTGCACCGTGCCTGGCCGGAAGCCGACTTCCAGGTGATCGATGACGCGGGGCACTCGGCCGCCGAACCCGGCATCCGCGCGGCTCTCCGCGCCGCGACCGATCGGTTCCGCCCCGAGGGCTGACGCGTTCCCCTCAGGCGCGGAGCGCGCGCAGCAGTGTCTTCACGAGGCCGAGGGTGCCGCCGTTCGCACGATGGCGGGTGAGACCCTCGCTCACAGCGGCACCGGTGCGGGAGGAGGCGAACCACGGCGGCTTCGGGAGGATGGTCATCCGCCCTCCGCCGTTCGCGACGGGAAGCGAGCGCGGGAACGGCCGGAACGGGCCGCGCAGCACGGAGCGCTCCACCCGATCCAGGAGCAGGGCGTTGTGGACGACGCCGATGCCGCTGCCGACGTCATCGATCGTGCCGCCGGGGAACGCGCCCCAGGTGAGCGTCGGCGTGATGAATCCGAAGGCGGTCCAGCCGTTGATCGCGATCGAGCCGTAGTGCAGGGCGGTGAGTGCGCGCTCGAACCCGCTGCCGAGCGCCTTCTCGGTCGCCGGGTCGATGAGCAGGTTCGCGCCGAGCGTGCCCTGCAGCTTCTCGTTCGCGTGGGCGACCGCCGCGTCGAGGAACTCCTGGCCCGTGCCGGGCAGGGGCACCACGCCGAGGACCGGGGCGAAGTACTCCGTGTTCTCGAGGGCGGCCGCGTCGTCGTCGGCATCGATCTCGACGAGGAGCCGGTCGCCGAGCACGAGGGCGTCCGGGTAGTCGTCCGCAGCGGTCTGCATGCGGGAGGGGGCACCGGGATACCAGATGGGGCGCTCCGGAGCGGTGGCGTAGGCGCGGCGCAGTTCGGCGCGGAAGTCGTCGGCCTGGTCCCAGTCCGCGGAGAGGATGACGACCTGCCCCGCGATGCAGTTGTGGCCGCTGTTCTGCAGGCGCATGGTCGCGATGTGCTCGGCCTGGTATGCGAGGTCGGCGGCCGTCCACTTCCCCGGCACGACGATGATGGGGGAGACCCCGCCGAGCTCCGCGGTGATGGGCTTCTTCAGCAGCGGGCGGTTCTCGCGACGGCGGCGCTTCGTCGCGGCGGCCCCCTCGCCGGTCGACGGTCCCCAGACGATGGTGTCGAAGGTCGCCGCCGAGCCGGTGATGTGCACGTGGGCGAGGCCGGGGTGCTGGGTGAGGTAGGCGCCGGCGGCGGGGCCCCCGCGCACGATCCGCAGCAGGCCCGGCTCGATGAGCGGGGCGAGCGCGCGCTTGTAGACGGGGACCAGGGCGTCCTGCGTGGGGTTGACCTTCAGCAGCGCGGTGCGGTTGTGGGCGAGCAGTTCGTAGAGCACGTCCAGCACGGGGATGGAGGTCACGTTCCCGGCGCCGAGCACGAGTCCGACGCCCCCGGACACCGTCGGCGTGCGCTGCGCCAGGCCGGCGGTCGCCCTCGCGGTGTTCGGCGTGGTCCCTGGTTCGAGCCAGACCTCGCCGGTGAATCCGGACAGCAGGAACCGGTCGATGCCGGTGAGGGGGAAGGCGTGTACGCGGGCACGGCCGCCGGGCGCGCGGTCGACCCGGATGCCGTCGAGCGGATTCGCGCCGTTCGCGATGCGGGTGAGCGTGGCGATCGAGGCGTCCAGTGCTCCGAGGACGCTGTACGGACCGCTCAGCCACTCCTCGCCGCGGAGCGGATGCCGCGCGTCCAGCCCCTTGGAGGCGGCGGCGATCGTCGCCCAGTCTTCGGCAGTCGCAGCGACGCTCGTGCGGACCTGGCGCAGCAGCGTCACGCGCTGCGCCACGGTGAGCGCGGTCCATACCGCGGTCCCCGTCTGCAGGTCGGCGACGGCGGCGTCGAGTCGCTCCTTCTCGCCCTCGCCGAGGGCGGGAGCGGCAGGCGCGGTCGTGGGCGCAGAAGTCATCGGCGTCTCCTTCGAACGGGCTTTCAGCTTAGGCGTCCGCGCGGAGATCCGCCGAGTGCGAGGCTGATCAAATGATCGACAGCTCGCGCAGCTTCGATTCCACGTCGGCGTTCGACGGCTCGACGTGGTGCGAGGCGTCCGGGTAGACCACGACGGGGATGTTCGTTCGGCCGGAGATGTCCTTCGCGATGTCCGCGGCGGCAGGGTCGGCGACCAGGTCGACGTACGTGTACGCGACGCCGAGCTCGTCGAGCTGCTTCTTCGTGCGGATGCAGTCGCGGCACCAGTCGGCGCCGAACATCGTGATGGTGTCGGAGGCGGGGTTGGTCATGCCACCAGCCTACGTCCGTGGGGGAGGGTTGGCTCCGAAGAAGCCCGCCAGTGCGGCGGCGAGAGGTTCGGGCGCCTCCTCAGCCATGTGGTGCCCGCTGTCGATGCCGTGGCCGCGGACATCGTCGGCCCAGTCCCGGCAGATGCGGAGGGGGTCGCCGTAGAGCTCCTCGAGATCGTCACGTTCGGACCACAGCACGAGGGCCGGCATCCGGAGCCGACGCCCGGCGGCGCGATCGGCCTCCTCGTGCGCGCGATCGATCGTGAGCCCGGCACGGTAGTCCTCGAGCATCGCCCGGACGACCGACGGCTGCCGCACCGCCTGCAGGAACTCGGCGTGGTTCGCCGCGCCCATCGTCGCCGGGTCGGCCTTGGGGGCGTACCAGGCCTCCGGGTCCGCGCCGATGGCGCGCTCCGGGATGTCCGGCTGGGCGAAGAAGAACCAGTGCCACCAGTGCGCGGCGAAGGTCGTGTCGCAGCGTCGGAGGTGCTCCGAGATCGGCAGGCAGTCCAGCAGGGCGACCTGTTCGACGGTCTCCGGGTGATCGAGGGCGAGTCGGAGCGCGACGTAGCTGCCGCGGTCATGACCCACGAGGCGGAAGCGCTCATGGCCGAGTCGCTCGGCGACGGTGCGGATGTCGCGGGCGACGGCGCGTTTGGAATGGGCCGCATGATCGGCGGTGGGCGCCGGGCCGCGGGAACGCCCGTATCCGCGCAGGTCGGGGCAGATCACCGTGAAGCCGCGCTCTACGAGCACCGGGGCCACCCGATGCCAGGTCGCCGAGGTGCGGGGGTGACCGTGCAGGAGCACCACGGGCGGTCCCGAGCCCCCGTGACGCACGAGGATGTCGGCTTCATCGGTCGGGATCCGCGCGGTCGTGAAGCCGGGGAACAGCGCGTCGTCGTCAGTGCTTGTCCCGTCCACGGACCCAGGATGGCGCGCGGTGCCGTCCTGGTAAAGGCGTTGACGAGCGCCGTCGTCGAAGGCTAGTCGCTCTTGAAGGTAAGGGTAGCCTTACCTATAGTGGAGGCATGAGCAGCGCGTGCGAGCACCTGGAGGATCCGGACTGGGAAGCGATGGAAGGAGCGGTGCTCATCGCCGGGGATGCGGCCGATGCCGGAGCCATCGCGCGCGTCGCGTCGCGCCTCCCGTGGGATGCGCACGGCGTCATCCTCATCGAAGCGGCGGTCCGCATCCCGTTCCGGCACATCGATGTCCCCCCGGGGGTCTCGGTCCGCTGGCTCGTGCGGGCCGAGGGGACGCGCGCCCACGCGCGTGGCGAGCGCCTCGCGAACGCCGTCTACGCGTGGTGTCTGGAGTGGACGTGCAGCGAGCCCCCGGAGCACTGGACGGTGTGGCTCGGTCCGCACACGCCGCCGCACGTGGCGCGGATGGCGCGTAGCCTCCTCGGCGTCGCGAACTGACCCCGCCTCAGCGGGTCGCGCCGACCGCGGATGCCGTGGCGTTGGCGGTGATCGCGTCGAGCGCGCGGCGGAGCGCCGAGCTCGACGTGTGCGCGGTGTACGGGAAGTACACGACCTCGACGCCCACCTCCGCGAACTCGCTCTCCAGCCGGAGGCCCTTCTCGGTGCCGCGCCAGTCGTCGCCCTTGAAGAAGTGGGTGAAGCGCACGTCGCGCCACGAGTCCATCTTCGACGGCGTCGTCTCGACGTAGACGTCGTCGACGAAGGAGATGTGCCGGACGATCTCGGCACGTTCGGCGGTCGGGATGACCGGCTCGATCCCCTTGACCTGACGCAGCATCTCGTCGCTCACGACGCCGGCGATCAGGATGTCGCAGTGCTGTTTAGCGTGTCGCAGCAGATTCAGGTGCCCGACGTGAAACAGGTCGAAAGCTCCGACGGCATAGCCGATACGCGTCCCCATGATCTCCCCAGATCGATCATTCCCCAGTCGAACGGATCCCCACCCGTTCGGCGCGACTCCCACAGCCGCAGACGACACTCTAGCAGGAACGTGTCCTGCAGCCCATAGGAACCCATGGAACGATGGATGCCGGAGCCGATGGGGCTGCGGAACGACGAAGGGGACCACGTTGGGGGCAGGGGTCACGGTCATCGTGCCGACGTACAACGAGCGCGACAACGTCGCCGAGCTCGTGGAGCGCACGGCCGCAGCCTTGGCGGGACGGGACGCCGAGATCCTCTTCGTCGACGACAGCAGCGACGACACCACGGCCGAGGTGGAGCGCGTCGCGGTCGACGCCCCGATCCCGGTGCGGGTGATCCATCGCTCGGACAACATCGGAGGCCTCGGCGGAGCGGTCGTCGTCGGCCTGGGCGCCGCGGAGGCCGATGTCTGCATCGTGATGGACGGCGACCTCCAGCATCCCCCCGAGCTGCTGCCGACACTGCTGGACCGCTTCGCGGACGGCGACGCGGACGTGGTCGCGGCCTCCCGCTACGTCGGCGGCGGAGACACGAGCGGCCTGGGAACGGCCGTGCGCTTCGGCGTGTCCCGCGCCGCGACGTGGCTGACCCGCGCGATGTTCCCCCGGCGGCTCGCCCGGAGCACCGACCCGATGACCGGGTTCTTCCTCGTCGACCGGCGTCGCCTGCGGCTGGATGCGCTGCAGCCGCAGGGCTTCAAGATCCTCCTGGAGATCCTCGCCCGGACGGATCTGCGGATCGCGGAGATCCCGATGGAGTTCGCCGAGCGTCGACACGGCACCTCGAAGGCGAGCCTGCGCCAGGGGGCCACGTTCATCGCTCATCTCGCACGGCTGCGGTTCGGGAAGATGTCGCTGTTCGCGGCGATCGGCGTGCTCGGCGCCATCGCCAACCTCGCGATCATGTGGGCCCTGACGGCGGCCGGCGTCCCCTACGTCTGGGCGGCCATCATCGGCGCCGAGGTCACGATCATCGGCAACTTCCTGCTGCAGGAGCGCTTCGTCTTCGCCGACATGCGCACCGACGCCCGCAGCGCCGGAGTGCGCTTCGCGGCGTCCTTCACGTTCAACAACGTCGAGGCGGCCCTGCGCATCCCGGTGATGGCGCTCATGGTCGAGACGTGGCACATCTCCAGCGTGCTCGCCACGGCGCTCTCGCTCGTCGTGGCGTTCTTCGCCCGATTCCTCTTCCACTCCCTCGTCGTCTACGCGCCCCGTCGGCGGCGCGAGGAGAGGGCGGCGGCGGGCGAGCCGGAGCCGGACACCGCGACGCTGCGGATCATCCGCGCCATCGATGCCGAGGCCATGAAGCCGGGCGAGCTCTAGCGGAAGTCCCCCTTTACACGGCGGGGACCCGGGTCCATAGTGGGCCACGTGGGATCCGAGGACAGCCCGGCGCTGTCCGTCACCTGGGCGCATCGTGCCGAGCAATCGGTGCAGACCTGGGCGCGCGCACACGCCAGAGGAGAGGTTCCGAGCGTCTGGCCCTACGGGCTGGACGCTCTCCGCGAGCACGCCTCCGTGGAGGTGGAGGAGCTCCCCGACCCCGGCCGGATCGCCCGCCTCCGGGCGCGCGCCGGCATGGGGCCCCGTCCGCGCACCGACCTCGCGCTCGCCTGGGACGAGAACACCGCGTACCGTCTGCAGATCCTGCGGCCGCGGGCGCGTTTCGCGACCGGCGTGATCTGGCTCACCGACATGGCCACGACCGGGGCGGCGCCCGAGAGGCTCGTGGCGATGCTCCGGGCAGCGACGGCGCTCTGGGTGCTCAGTGCGGCTCAGGTCGCCCCGCTGCAGCGGCTCCTCGGCGCTCGGGGACCGCGGGTGTTCGTCGTGCCGTTCGGCATCGACCACGAGTTCTTCTCCGCACGGCCGCCGGCGCCGCGGCCGCGCATCGTGAGCGCCGGCAACGACCGCGACCGGGACCCGGCGACGCTGTACGCCGCGCTCGCGCTGGTGCTGGCCGTGCGCCCGGACGTCGACGTCGTCGTGCAGACGCCGTCCGAGCTGCCCCCTCCGGAAGGGGTGCAGGTGGTCCGTCGCCTGCCGCACACCGAACTCCGCGACCTGTACGGGACCGCCAGCGTCGTGGTGACCGCGACCCGTCCGAACCTGCACGCCTCCGGGATGACCGTCGCACTCGAGGCTCTCGCGACCGCGCGCCCGGTCGTCGTGTCGGACACCCCGGGGATGCGCGACTACGTGAGCCCGCGCACCGGCGCGCTCGTCGACCCGGGGCAACCCGCGGCGCTGGCGCGGGCGCTGCTCGCGCTGCTCGACGACCCGGACCGCGCGGCTGCGCTCGGCAGGCAGGGGCGGGTCGAGGTCGAGCAGCGGTTCACCACGAAGACGATGGTCGACGCCCTCGTGCGCGGACTGCAGGCAGCGGACTGAGACCCCTGGCCGTCGTCAGCGCCGTCGTGCTCGGCGCTTGACGCGGACGGCGGCGCGGAACGCGTCGCGGTGTGCGCGGCCCGCGTCCGCCCACTCGCGGCGAGAGAGATCCGGGGTGCCGGTGAGGCCCGAGGCGGCGCGCCACGAGGCGACGAGCGTCTCGGCGTCGAGGTCGTCGCCGTCGTACATGCGCACCCAGTCGGCGCCGACCTCGCGCGCCAGAGCCTCGTTCGCCTGGTTCCGCGGCACGAGTACCGGACGGTCCATGGACAGGGCGGCGAGCACGCTGCCCGAGTTGTGCATGAAGCGGTACGCGAGCACGATCAGCTCGGACGACGTCGCGAGATCCACGAGTTCCGCGTCGCTGAGGAAGTCGAGGTGGAGGTCGACGCCGGGGAGCGCCGCGGTGCGCGCGCGGAGGTCGTCGGCGAGCTCCGGAGTCGACGGCCGGCCGCCGATGCGCAGGCTCAATGCCGGCTCGACCGCGACCGCCTCCCCGTAGGCGTCGATGAATCCGTCGAGACCTTTGTACCGGCGGATGCCGCCGAACGAGCCGAGTCGTCCGTGCACGCGCTCCGCGGACGGGTAGACCGCGTACCAGTCCCGGTAGTGGCCGTGCAGGATCAGGCTGTGCGGAGTCCCGTCGGGCAGGGGGGTGGTCTCGTTGATGACGATGCGGTAGTCGGTGTGCCGGTCGATGAAGCGCAGCAGCCAGAGGCGCGGGGCGTTGTCGTCGGGGAGCTCCAGGTTGTGCACGGTGCGCACGACCGCGATCCGCCGCGACAGCCGGTGCCGGAAGACGAGGGCGGTCGTGAGCGCGAACTTGCCGGCGGACTTCCACCACGTCGAGCCGTGGAGCTTCGCCTCGGGCCAGTGCCAGTGGAAGGCGTCGTAGCGCCCGAAGAGGGCCGTCTTCCACGAGAACCGGAGGTGCTCGAGGCCCTCCGTCGTCCCCAGCGCCTCGTCGAGCATCTTGTTGTACGGATTCGTCGTCGGACGCGGGGCGCCCAGGGACTGCATCACGCGGATGCTCGCGGTGGATTCGGTCATCGTGGTGTCCTCCGATGGGCGACGGTATTCGTCGTAGCGGTGGCCGAGCGCGGCGGCGATGGTGCCGCGGCCGCGGTGGATCAGGCGGGTGCCGCGGGCGTGGTGGGTGATGTTCCCGGTGACGGCGCCGAAGGCCCGGCGCACGGCACCCACGGCTATGCGGGCGATGCCTCCGAGGAGGGCGCGCGCCCGGAGCAGGCCGCGGCGCAGCCTTCCGGGGGCGAGCTTCAGCGCGATGCGGGTGCCCGCGTTGGCGGAGCTGAACGCCCGCTGCGCCGCCCAGGCCCTGCTGAGCCGTGCGGCGACGACGAGGTCCTCGGTCTCCGACTCGTTGCACCAGACGATGCGCGCGCCGTGTGCGACCAGCTCGCGGGTGAACAGGGTGTCCTCCCCGCCGCCGAGGCCCAGCGACGGGTCGAACCGCACGCCCGATTCGCGCACGGCGCGCAGGTCGAGCAGGAGGTTCCCCGCAGCGGCCACCGACAGCACGGTCCCGGTGGGTCGGGGCGGGCGGCGGAAGGTGCCGGACGCGAGCAGCCACGGGTCGACATCGTCGTCGAACACCGAGATCACCCGACCCATGACGGCATCCGCGTCGGAGGCGCGCCACGTCGTGAGGAGCGCCGACAGCCAGCCGGGGCGCGGCACCTCGTCGTCGTCGATGAAGGCGAGCAGGTCGCGGTCGGCGGACTCGTCCAGAAGCCGATTGCGCGCGGCGACGATGCCCGGCGTCGGCTCGACGACGTAGCGCACGGGGAGCGCGGCGCTCGCGGCCACCTCCCGCGCGGAGCCGGCGGCGTCGTTGTCGACGACCAGCACCTCGACGTCCACACCCAGCTCCGCGCACTCCGCGATCCGCTCCGGAAGCGCACGCAGCAGCGCCGCCAGCAGCTCCGGCCTCCGGTAAGTGGGCACGCCGATCGTCACGGCGATCGCGTCGCCCGTCTCCGGTCCCCTCGTCATCCGCCTCATCCCCATGGCAGTCCCTGCGCCTGTGTCCCCGCGCCGGCTCATCGTACCGTGAACGCCGGGGTGCGCCGAGCCGGCTCTGGCGTATAGTCGGTGTCCTGGGAGTCGACGCCGGTCGCGACTCTGGGGAATTCGACCGGCGACCCGAAGCGGACCGTGAGGGCGGATCCGGGGGGAGGATCGCGTGTCAATCGTGCACGGACGGCTGGCCGTCGTCGTCGTGAACTACGCCTCGGCGCGGCTGCTCGAGCGCAACCTCGTGGTGGTGGAGCGCGAGGCCCGCGCGGTCGACGAGGAGGCGTCCGTCATCGTCGTCGACAACTTCGCAGGAGCTGCCGAGCGGCAGGCCGCCGCCGCGGTCGCGCAGACCCACGGGTGGACGCTGATCGCCTCCGAGACCAACACCGGGTTCGGCGGCGGGGTGAACCTCGGCGTCGCCCGGGCCCTCGCCGACGGCGCGACCGACGTGCTCGTGATCAACCCCGACGCCCACATCGACCGGGCCTCGCTGGCGCGCCTGGCCGCTGTCACGGAGTCCTCCCGCACGACTCTGGCGTCGCCGGTCATCACCGACTCCGACGGGCGGACCTGGTTCGCCGGCATCGATCTCCTGCTCGACGACGGCACCATGCGCGCCCGCCGCAAGCGCCGCGCGGACGACCAACGTCCCTACGAGCCGTGGCTGAGCGGCGCGTGCCTGTGGATCACCCGCGAGGTGTGGGAGCTCTCCGGCGGTTTCGACGACGCCTACTTCCTGTACTGGGAGGACGTCGACTTCTCGCGCCGTGTCGTCTCGGCCGGCGGCACCCTCGCCCTCGTCGAGGACGCACGAGCCGTGCACGACGAAGGGGGCACGCAACGCGACGAGCCCGGACTCTCGCGGGCGAAATCGGAGGGGTACTACTTCTACAACATCCGCAACAGGATGCTGTACGCCGTGCGGCACCTGGACGAGGAGACCGTGCATCGCTGGCGCCGGTCGATCCCCCGTACCGCCCGTGAGGTGATCCTCCGTGGTGGCCGCAGACAGCTGCTGCATTCCGCCGCTCCGCTCCGCGCCTACCTCCGCGGCGTGCGCGAGGCCCGGCGGATCGCCCGCGCAGCCGGCACCGACCAGAAGGAGATGACGTGGTCGTAGACGCGTACCGACAGCTCGCCCGCGCCCAGAAGGGGCACGCGCGCGGGGCCCCGGCCTACTCGGTGTACGTCAACCGCCGGCTCGGACGGGTGCTCGCCGCCGTGGCGTTCCGGCTCGGCCTCACGCCGAACCAGGTGTCGATCATCAGCGCCGTCCACTCGTTCGCGGCGATCGCCCTCATCGCGTTCGCTCCGGTGACCGTCCCCCTGGGCCTGCTCATCGCGCTCCTGCTCGTCCTCGGGTACGCATGGGACTCCGCCGACGGCCAGGTCGCCCGACTCCGCGGCGGCGGAAGCCCGCAGGGCGAGTGGCTGGATCACTTCATCGACACGCTCAAGATCGCCTCGCTGCACCTCGCCGTCCTCATCGGCCTGTACCGGGTGCTCCCCGACACCCCGGCGCTGCTGCTCATCCCGATCGTGTTCAGCATCGTCGCCTCGACCACGTTCTCCGGAATGCTCCTGAACGACCTCCTCAAGGGCAAGCACGCGGTCGCGTCCACGCACGAGCGCGGCGGCGGCACGCTGCGACGCTCGCTCGTGCTGCTCCCGACGGACTTCGGCCTGGTCTGCCTCGTGTTCGTCCTGTGGGGCTGGACGCCGGGCTTCCTCGTCGCCTACGGGGCCCTCTGCGCCGCGGCGGTGCTCTTCCTCGCGCTCGCTGCGGTGAAGTGGTTCCGGGAGATCGGAAGGCTCGGTGAGGCGGCATGACCGGCGGATCGATCCTCGTCGTCTGCGCCGCGAACGTCTGCCGCTCGCCCCTGGCAGAGCTCGCTCTCCGGCGGGGCCTCGGGGAGGGCTCGTCGGTCTCGGTGCGGAGCGGCGGCGTGCGTGCCCAGGACGGGGACCCCATCTGCAGCGAGGTCGCCGCGCGGCATACCGACGGCGACTGGCAGGAGCAGGCGGGGGAGCACCGAGCCCGCGAGGTCACGCCCGAGATGCTCGCGGAGGCGGATCTCGTGCTGACGGCCTCGCGGGACATCCGGGGCGAGCTGGTGCGCTCGGCGCCCGAGCTCCGCGACCGCATGTTCACCCTCCGCGAGGCGGCCCACCTCGGCGTCGGGTTCCTGCCCGGCGGGTCCGATGCCGTGGAGGAGTACGTCGCCTCGCTCGACCGCGCCCGGACCCGGGCGACGCCGCTCGGCGGATCTCCTGCCGGAGGCTGGCTCGGACGTCTCGTCGGCCGTCGCCCGGCGGCGGATCCCGCGTCGATCGCCGATCGGCACGGCAGCCGCGGACACGCCGACACGATCCGCGAGGTGGAGCAGGCGGTCGAGGCCATCGCGGCGCAGCTCACCGGGCACCGCCGACACTCCTCCTGACGCGAGGCTTGTGGATTTTCACGGACCGCACTACGATTAGCCGACGCCGTGTTCGCACGGCTGGGGGGAAACCGGAGCCGAGGGGGCTCTGGCTGGGGAATCTGGGTTCTGGGGAGCTGCAGTGTTCACTGTTTCAGCATGCCGTTCTGGGGACGGCTCTTCGCGCGTGAGACGTGCGATGTTCATCGCGCCCGTCGTGGCGCTCACTCTCGTGTTCGCCGGATGCACGGCGGCACCGGACACAGCGGCGACGCCGGAGCCCGAGGGTACCAGCACGACCGACTGGACGCCGCCCGCCGATCCCGAGGCGGAGGGCCCCACCGAGGCGCCCGCGCTGACGGAGGAGACCGGCGCGCTGGATGCGGAGATCGCGCTGTCCACCGACATGGTGGTGACCGTCGACGACATCTCGACCACCGAGATCACCCCGGAGACGCCGGGCGAGTACGCCGGCTCCGCCGTCGTGGTGACCGTGAAGGTCGCGAACGACTCGAAGCGGGCGCAGAGCATCGACTCCGCCGTCGTCAGTCTCGTCACGGACGACGGCGACGTCGGCGTGGCCACCACCGCCGGGCCGAACGAGCCGCTCCGCGGGGAGCTGGCCGCCGGTGACGAGGCCACGGGAACGTACGTCTTCATGCTCGACCCGACCAAGGGCCGCGCCGTGAAGATCAGCGTGAACTACGCCGCCGGCGAGCCGGTGGCGACCTTCGCGGGCGAGCTCTCCTGAGCCCTGGGCGCGACGACTTTCACCGCGTCTCGTACGTGACATTTTCGAAGAAGAAATCTGGGGCTGGGGAGCAACATGGGTAAGACATCCACTTCGAGGCGGGCGCTGAGCGCACTCGCGTCGGTCGTGACGGCGGCGCTGCTGATCACGGGCATGACCACGCTGGGGACGACCGGGGCCGCGGCGGCCGATACGCCGTCGACACCGCCACCGCTGCTGCAGCGGAACGACGACGTGGTGACGTCGGACCCGATCCCGACGGTGCAGATCGACAACGGGTACGTGTGGGCGCAGACGACGATCGGCTCCACCGTGTATGCGGTCGGCAAGTTCGACAACGCGCGGGCCCCGCTCGCCACGCCGGGCACCAGCCTCACCGCGCGGTCGAACGTCCTCGCCTACGACATCAACACCGGGCAGCTGCTGCCCTTCGCTCCGCAGGTCAACGGCGTGATCAAGGCCGTCGCCGCATCGCCCGACGGGAGCCGCATCTACATCGGCGGCTCCTTCAACGCCGTCAACGGCCAGACCCGCTGGAACTTCGCGGCGCTGGACGCGGTCACCGGCCAGCTCGTGCCCGGGTTCTCGCCCTCCATCGGCGGCAGCGGGGTGTACGCCCTGGCCACCTCGGGGTCGAGCGTCTATGTGGGCGGCCTCTTCACGCAGGGCAACGCCACGCCGCGCAAGAACCTCGCCGCGTTCTCCTCGACCAACGGTGCCCTGCTCAGCTGGGCGCCGCAGAGCGACCTGCAGGTCGACGCCATGGTGATGGACCCGGCGGGTCAGAACGTCATCGCCGCCGGCCGCTTCTCCCAGGTCAACGGCGACCTCACGATGCGCGGCACCGTCGCGCTGGACAAGAGCACCGGCGCCGTGGACACCGGCTGGGCGCTCCCGCAGACCGTCAAGAACGGCTCGAACACCGGGGCGAACTCGGGCAAGGCGGGCATCTTCGGTCTCGCGGCCGACGCCAACGCCGTCTACGGCACCGGCTGGGTCTATGCGGACGCCGCCACGGGCAACCTCGAGGGCACCTTCGCGGCGGAAGCCGGAAGCGGCCAGGTCCGGTGGATCGCGGACTGCCTCGGAGACCACTACGGCGTCTACTCGACCGGCAAAACGGTCTACACGACCAGCCACACGCACGCCTGCGGCACGATGGGCCTGCACCCGGAGCAGAGCCCGCGCACACACCGCTACTCCGAGGCGTACACGGCCGATGCCCGCGGCCTGCTGGGCAACCAGCCCGCGGCCGGCGGCACGTACAAGAACTGGGCCGGTACGCCGGCGCCCTCGGCCTACGCCTGGACGCCGGACTGGGCCGTCGGCGTGACGACGGGCATGGGGCAGGCCGGACTCTCCATCACCGGCGCCGGGAACATGATCTCGATCGGCGGTGAGTTCCGCTCCGTGAACAACGGGCGCTTCGAGGGACTCGTGCGCTTCTCGACCAACCCGCCCGGCGGCGCCAAGGACGGCCCTCGGCTGTCCGGCGCGAACTGGACCGGTACCGCCCAGTCGTTCATCCCGGGTCGGGTGCGCGTGTCCATCCCGGCGAACTGGGACCGTGACGACCTCACGCTCACCTACGAGCTGCGTCGTACGGGCACCACCACGCCGATCGCGACCACCACCGCGCGCGGAACGTGGTGGGATCGTCCGTCGGTGACTCTCGAGGACAAGACAGCCGCCCCCGGATCGACGCAGGAGTACACCGTCGTCGCGAAGGACAGCGCGGGCAACACCGTCACGAGCCAGGCCATGAGCGTGACCGTGGCCGCCGGTGCCGTCTCGAACTACGTCAACGCCGTGATCGCCGACGGCCCCCAGCTCTACTACCCGCTGGGCACCGCTCCGCAGGACTGGGCCGGCTCGAACACCCCGGTCTTCGACTCGGGCGTGAGCGCGTCGACCTCGGGCGTCGAGAACACCGCGACCGGTGCCTCGACCTTCACCGGGACGAGCACGGGACGCGTCGCGTCGGGGAACAGGATCGCCGCTCCGTCCGAGTTCTCCACCGAGCTCTGGTTCAAGACGAACACCACGAACGGCGGCAAGCTGCTGGGATACGGCTCCTCGATCTCGGGCGACTCGGGAAGCTATGACCGTCATCTCTATATGACGAACAGCGGACGCCTCGTCTTCGGTACCTACAACGGCACTGCCCAGACGGTGCAGAACAGCACGGCGCTCAACGACAACACGTGGCATCACGCGGTCGCGACGCAGAGTGCCGACGGGATGAAGCTCTACATCGACGGTCAGCTCGCGTCGTCGCTCCCGGGAGCGACGACGGCGGAGAATCAACTGGGATATTGGCGTATCGGTGGCGACACCCTCTCCGGGTGGCCCTCGGCCCCGAGCTCCAAGTACTTCAAAGGCTCGATGGACGAGGTGGCCGTCTATCCGTTCGCCCTCACCCCGACGCAGGTGAAGACGCACTACGGCATCGGCAAGGGCTTCCAGGCGCCGACGGCGGACTTCACCGCCACGGCGACCGACCTCGCCGTCGCGTTCGACGCCGGTGCGTCGACGGCTGCGGGATCCGCGACCATCGCCGGCTACCGCTGGGACTTCGGCGACGACTCCGCGACCGCCACCGGGAAGACGACGAGTCACACCTACGAGAAGTCCGGCACGTACACCGCCACGCTGACCGTGACGGACAGCAACGGCCTCGCCACGTCCGTCGAGAAGCCGGTCGTCGTCACGGCGCCGAACGTGCTCCCGACCGCCTCCTTCGAGACGACGTCGACCGGCCTGACGGTCTCGGCGGACGCGTCCGCCTCGTCGGACTCCGACGGCTCCATCGCCAGCTATGCCTGGAACTGGGGCGACGGGACGACGTCGACCGGTCAGGTCGCGACGCACACGTATCCCTCGGCGGGCACCCGCACGGTGACGCTGACCGTCACGGATGACCGCGGGGGCAGCGCCTCGACCACCCGGCAGGTAACGGCCACGCACGCCGACCCGGTGGCGGCCTTCACCGCGACCGCATCGGGCCTGAACGTCGATGTGTCGGCGACCGGGTCGAGCGCGTCCGACGGCGCCACGCTGTCGTACTCGTGGAACTGGGGCGACGGTTCTCCCGCCGGTTCCGGGGCCACCGCCGGCCACACCTACGCCGAGGCCGGCGCCCGCGACATCACCCTCACCGTGACCGACAGCCTCGGCGCGACGGCCACGGCCACCAAGACGGTGACGCTGACGGCACAGGTGTTCGCCGCGTCCGACGCCTTCGGGCGGGTCGTCTCGAGCGGCTGGGGAGCGGCGGACAAGGGCGGCACCTGGGCGCCGATGAGCGGCTCCGCGACGGTGCTCTCCGTCGGCGACGGGGTGGGCAAGGTGAACCTGACGCCGGGGGAGACGCGGGAGATGCTGCTGCAGGGCACCTCCGTCCTCGACTCCTCGGCGCGGATCAGCTACACGCTCGCCTCCGGCCCCTCGACCGGGGTGGCATACGAAGGACTCGGCGCCCGACGCTCCGGCTCCTCCGGCTACCGTGCCCTCGCGTGGCACCGTGCCGACGGGACGACCTGGCTCGTGATCCACCGCAACGGCACGGCGATCGCCAGCACCGCGGTCTCCGGTCTCACCTGGAGTGCGGGCAGCTCGTTCACGCTCCTGATGGAGACCACCGGGTCCTCCACGACGACCATCCGCGCCAAGCTGTGGGCGGCAGGGTCGGCGGAGCCGGCGAACTGGCAGCTCACCACGACGGACGCGACCCCGGCCCTGCAGGTCGCCGGTGCGCCGACGGTGTTCTCGTACCGGGCGGGCAGCGCCACCGGCGCCAACCTGGCCAGCTTCGACGACTTCACGGTGAAGAACCTCGGGGCGCCTGCCCCGCAGCCGGAGCCGCAGCCCGAGCCGGAGCCCGCCAACGTCGCGCCGACCGCCGCCTTCACCGCGACCGCGACGAACCTCACGGTGGCCCTGGACGGAAGCGGGTCGACCGATTCCGACGGCACCATCGCCTCGTACGCGTGGGACTTCGGCGACGGCACCACGGGCACGGGCGCCACGAGCACTCGTACCTACACCGCGGCGGGGACCTACACCGTGAAGCTCACGGTCACGGACGACAAGGGGGCGACGCACACCACCAGCAAGCCGGTGACCGTCACGGCGCCGCCGGTCGACCCCCAGCCCGAGCCGGAGCCCGAACCGCAGCCGGCTCCGGTGGCGGACGACGGCTTCGACCGCACCGCGGGACCCGGCTGGGGCACGGCCACCGTCGGCGGGGCGTGGACGATCGCCGGCGGATCCCAGGCGGCGGCGACCGTCGCCGACGGCCAGGGCAAGCTTAACCTCATCGCCGGGGACACCCGCCACGCGACGCTCAACACGACCTCGGTCGCCGACGTGGTGCTCGAGACGCAGTTCCGGGTCGACCAGGCGCCGGCAGCCGGTGGTGCCTACATCGGCGTGATCGCGCGGCAGTCGGCGGCGGGGAAGTACTTCGTCCGCGCGTGGCTGCGCCCTGACGGCACGGTCTGGCTCGTCGTGCACCGCGAAGGGACCGTCCTGCGCACGCAGGCTGTGCCCGGGCTGGTGTGGGCGGCGAACACCTCGTACAACCTCGAGGTGGCGGTGACCGGGACGTCGACGGCGACCCTGTCGGCGAAGTTCTGGCCGACGGACACCACGAAGCCGGCCGCCTGGCAGATCACCACGACCGACGCGGCGCCGCTGGGCGCGGGTGCGGTGGGTCTGAGCGGCAACCGCTCCGGCAGCGCGACGGCGCCGCTGGGCGTGTCGTTCGATTCGTTCCGCGTCACCGCCCCGCAGTAAGATCCTGACGCATGGCCACTGCTGTACCGATCGCGCTCCTCGCCGTCGGCGGGATCGCGGCAGTGGCCATCGTCGTGTTCGCGCTCCGGCTGCTGCCGCGCACCGCCTTCGTCGTCTGGGCGTGCGTGCTGTTCTTCGTGCCGCTCTGGGTGGGCGTGAACATCAGTTTCTACTGGGCGGCGATCACCCTGCTCACGGCGGTGCTCATCCTCGTGAACTGGTCGGTCGTGCCGCTGCGCGCGGCGGACGCCTGGGTCGCCGTGTTCGTGGTGATCGTCGTCGGCCTGTACGGCTTCGGGACGGTGGACCTCCCCTCGCTGGTGGCCGCGCTGCTGGAGTGGGTCATCCCCTACATCTGGGGCCGTGTCGTGCTCGCCAGAGTGGCGCCGGAATGGGTCACCTCGACGATCGCGGTCGTGGCGATCGTGGCCGCCGCCCTCGCGATCGTGGAGTTCGTCACGTCCTTCAACCCGTTCGTCCTCATCCCGGGCTCCGGAGTCGTGTACGAGACGTGGAGTCCGCTGCAGGAGCGGGGCGGCGTGCTGCGGGCCGAGGGGGCGTGGGGTCATTCGATCGCTCTCGGCGCGGCGCTGGCGATGTCCTCCGCGTTCGTCGTGGCGACGAAGTGGCGGCTGTTCCCGAAGATCACGGGTGTCGTGCTCATCGCCGTCGCCACCGTCTTCACCTTCAGCCGCGCGGGGCTGCTCACGCTCGTGCTGACCCTCGTGCTGTCCACCTTCCTCATCGTGGGCGTCTCGACCCGTTTCCGGGTGACGGTGGCCCTGGCCGGAGCGATCGGCGCGGCCATCGCCATCCCCCTCATCGACTCGGTGTTCGGCGCGGCCGGCGATGAGGCCGGGGGCAGCGCGGACTACCGGACCGATCTGCTCGTACTCCTCGAGCAGGTGCAGCTGTTCGGGAACCCCGGCGACTGGCACTCCCTCGTCTCGGGCGACTACTACCTCGGCTACTTCGCCCGCTCGGTGGACAACGCCCTCGTGCTCACGTTGCTCCGGTACGGCTACGTGCCGACGCTCCTCATCATGGCGGCCGTGGTCTGCGCGGCGCTGATGGCGGTCCGACGCTCGACCCGCAGCCCGGCGGCCCTGGCGGTCGTCGGCCAGCTCCCGAGCCTGGTGGTCGTGGCGCTCATCACGCAGTACAGCATGTTCCTCTGGTTCTGCGTCGGTCTGGCGATCACCTGGGCGAAAGATGCCGGCGGCCGGGGGTCCGGGGCGGACGACGCGCTCTTCTTGGATGCGGGGACGACCGCGTTCCCCGCATCGACGGGCAGGACCGTTCCACAGGCGCGGCAGACGTGAGGGGACTCGTCAGGTGGCTCCTCTAGAATCGAGATCTCAGGGGGAATGGGGAGTCATGGCGGAAAGCCGGGTCAGCCTGCGTGTGATCGCGGGCTCGCTGCGCAAGTTCTGGTGGTTGATCGTCCTGTGCGGCGTGGTGGGCGCCGCCGGGTCGTACGGATACGCGTCGCTGCAGACGCCGCTGTTCCAAGCGACGACCTCGCTCTATTTCGCCCTCAACCAGGGGACGAGCGCCTCGGATCTCAACCAGGGCTCGGTCTACACGCAGAGCCAGATGCTCTCCTTCGCCCAGCTGGCGACCAGCTCGCGCGTGCTCGAACCGGTGATCGAGGAGCTCGACCTCGACACGACGCCGCGTGCCCTCGCCCGTGACATCGAAGTGTCGATCCCGCAGAGCACTGTGACGCTGCGGGTGACGGGGATCACGGATGATGCGGAGTCCTCCGCCGAGCTCGCGAACGCGGTCGCGGCGCAGCTCATCGAGGTCGTCAAGGACGTGGCGCCGAAGGATCCGCAGGGTGAGTCCACCATCACCGCCGAAGTCATCGACGATGCCGTCGTCCCCGAGTTCCAGTTCACTCCGAGCAAGCCCAGGGATGCGGCACTCGGCGGGTTCCTCGGCGGCGTGCTCGGCCTCGCGGCCGCCGTGCTCATCGGCGTGCTGGACACCCGCGTCCGCAACGAGGAGGCGCTCACGCAGGCCGGCGGTGACCCTGTTCTGGGAGTGGTCTCCAGGTCGCCGCTGCTCGAGGCGCGCGGGATCGCCGTGGCTCAGGAGCCCCTCGGTCACACCTCCGAGGAGTTCCGCCGTATCCGCTCGGCGCTCGCCTACGCGAACGTGTCGTCCCGCGTGAAGGTTCTGCTGGTGACCTCCGGCATGCCCGCCGAAGGCAAGTCCACCGTCTCGGTGAACCTCGCGATGACCCTCGCCGCACTGCGCAACTCTGTCCTACTGATCGACGCGGACATGCGCCGCCCGCGAGCGCACGAGCATGCCGGCATCGACGGCTCCGTTGGCCTCACGAGCGTCCTGCTCGACGAGGTCGGCTTCGAGGTGGCCAAGCACCGCGTCGCCGATACGACACTCGACATCCTCCCCGCCGGCACGATCCCGCCGAACCCGGCCGAGCTGCTGACGTCGGCGCGTATGGCGCAGCTCCTCGATTTCGCGGCCGCGGAGTACGACTACGTCGTCATCGACTCACCGCCCACCCTGAGCGTCGCGGACGCCAACCTGCTGGCGACCCAGACAGACGGCGTGATCCTCGTCGTGGATGCGACCAAGACCGGTCGCGCAGCGCTGGCGAAGAGCATCAAGTCGCTGGAATCCGGTGGCGCCCGCATCCTCGGAACGGTCCTCAACCGCGCCCGGCCCGACCGTCACCGCAGCGAGTACTACAGCGAGTGAGTCGATACGTCGTCGTGGCCGATCGCCGGGCGGCACGCAGCATATCGGCTGACGGTGCCGAAACGATTGCCTTCGCCCAGATGGGCGGTTATTCTTCATGGGTTGCGAGGGGGGCTCGCTCTTTGTCGCCGGGGTTGAAACTGCGGCGAAGCGTGGGTTGATCGTACAGTCTGCCCCAGAAACGGTGACATCGTGTCCCTTCCGTTCCTCGTCCATCGTTCGTCCGGCGTGGCCCGGCGTCGCCACCGCCTGCTCGCGGCCGCGGTCGGCGCCGCCGTCGCCGTGTCCGGCGTCGTCGTCGCCGCCCCCGCATCCGCGGCAGGCGCGCCCTCCGTCCGAGCCGCCGCTGCGGCCGCCGCACCTCTCCTGTCCGATGCCATGGATCGCACCGTCGCCTCCGGGTGGGGCGCCTCCTCGGTCGGCGCCTGGCGCGTCGTCGAGGGCACGTCGAGCGTCACGAACGGGCGCGCGATGCTCGCCAGCCGAAAGCCCGGGATCACCGCCAGGGCGACCGTTTCCGGGGTCACCGCCACGGATGTGGCGAGTCGCTTCTCGGTCTCCGTCCCGGCGCTGCCCGTCGGGGGCCCCCTGTACCTGGCCCAAGCTGTGCGCGTCGTCGGCAAGGACTCCTACGGCGTGCGCCTGCGGGTGCACCCCGACGGGTCTGCGTACGTCTCGGTTGTCCGGCTGACCGATCTCACCACGGTGCAGAGCCTGAGCGAGCGCCGCCTGCCGGCGACGGTGAAGAACGGCACGACTCTGCGTGTGGCTCTCGACGTCACGGGAACCGACCCGGTGACGCTTTCCGCGAAGGCGTGGGTCGACGGCAGTGCCGAGCCCGCCGCGTGGCAGGTCACGCACACGGACTCCTCGGCTCGCAAGATCACCGCTGCCGGTGGCTACGGGTTCGCGCTGTACACGTCCTCCGGGGCGCAGGCCGCCGTCCCGCTGGCGATCGACGACGTCCTGGTAGCCGCGCCGGCCCCCGCCACGACCCCCGCACCCACTCCGACGCCGGCTCCGACGCCAGCTCCCGCTCCGGCCCCGGCTCCGGCCCCGGCCCCCGCCCCGGCCCCGCCCGTGACGCCGACGACGCCTGCCCCGCCGACGACGCCCGCCGGGGTGCGCGGGAAGCCGGGCGCAGCCGCTCCCGGATCCTTCTCGTACCCCGTGCCCGCCACGGCCGTGTACGCGTCGCCGAGCGGGTCCGATGCCGCCGCCGGCACGAAGAGCGCCCCGGTGCGCACGATCGCCGCCGCTCTGCGGCTGGTGGCGAACGGAGGCACGATCGTCCTCCGCGGGGGGACCTACCACGAAGAGGTCATCGTCCCCGCGCAGAAGCGCGTGTCGATCCAGCCGGCCCCGAACGAGGCGGTCTGGATGGATGGCGCGAAGGCCGTCTCCGGGTGGAGGGCCTCGGGGAACACCTGGGTCGTCGACGGCTGGGGCACCGCGCTGGATTCGAGCCCCACCTACACCAAGGGCGCACCCGACAACACCAACGCGGACTGGCGGTTCATCGATCCCGCCCATCCGATGGCCGCGCACCCGGACCAGGTCTGGGTCGCCGGTGCGCAGCTGCGGGAGGTGGGCTCCGCCGCGGAGGTCGTCGCCGGCACCTTCTTCGTCGATGACCGCGCCAAGCGTCTCGTGATCGGCACCGATCCGACGGGCAAGACCGTGGAAGCCAGCGTCTTGACGCAGGCGCTGTCGATCCGCTCCGCCGGCTCGGAGGTGCGCGGCATCGGCGTCCGGCGGTACGCCACGAGCGTTCCGCAGATGGGCACGGTGATCGCCGCGGCGGACGACATCACCCTCGCTGACGTGACGATCCGCGACAACTCGACCACCGGTTTCTACTCGTGGGGGCAGCGTACGACGTTGACCCGGGTCTCGCTGATCGGCAATGGTCTCCTCGGCGGTGGCGCCTCCCAGGCGGACGGGTTGAAGGTGCGGCAGATGCTCTCCACGGGGAACAATGCAGAGCACTTCAACCATGCCCCGGTGTCGGGCGCCTTCAAGGTGACCCGAACCCGCGGCGTCACTGTCGCCGACAGCGCCTTCACCGAGAACGCCGGACGCGGACCCTGGTTCGACGAGTCCACGATCGACATCGTGTTCACCGGGAACGACGTCATCGGCAACACCGGCCACGGCGTGATGGTGGAACTCTCGGAGCGTGCGACGATCGCGGACAACATCATCGCGAGGAACGGCGAGTTCGGTCTGTTCGTGCTGAACGCGGGCACCGTGAAGATCTGGAACAACACGTTCGTCGGCAACGCCAACCGCAACATCAGCATCGGTCAGGATGAGCGCCGGGCCTCCGACCCGAACGCGGCCGGTCACGATCCCCGCACCCGCTACGCGCCCCTGGCGCCGTGGATCGTGCGCAACACCGTGATGTCCAACAACGTCATGGCGGAGAGCGCCGGGAACTGCCTCGTGTGCGTGCAAGACTTCTCCACCACCTTCACGGGCGCCCAGATGATGTCGAGCGTGAACGGCAACCTCTATCACCGCGCTGCCGCGGGCACCCCTCGCTGGTTCTCGGCGTGGTCGAAGGGGTCGGTCTCGCGGGATCCGGCGGTCGCCGACACCCTGGCCGCGTTCACGGCGGCGACGGGCCAGGATCGTCGCTCGCAGTTCGTGGAGGGCGCCTCCGTGGTGTCCGCGGCGTACGTGCTGACCCCCGCCCAGGCTCAGCAGCAGGCCGCGATCGCGGTCCCGGTTCCTGCGGATATCGCTTCGGTATCGCGACTCCCCGGCAACAGCGCGACCCTGGGGGCCCTGTCGCGGTGACGATCTAGGTATGGGTTCTCTTCTCGCTGTCGGCGCCCGCGCGCTGACGATGGTCATCGCGCTGGTCTGCGGCGTTCTCACGACACGGATGATCATCGGAGACGCGGGCGTCGGCAGCTTCGCCCTCTACACGCTGCTCACGACGATTCCGTCGCTGCTGACGTTCACCGACCTCGGCAGCGGTGCCGTGCTCGTGAACGCCGTGGCCACGAGTGACGACGTCCGGACGGACGAGAAGCTGCGCTATCAGCTGACCTCCGTCGGACGGGTGCTCCTGCTTTTCGCGGCCTCTGCGATGGCGATCAACACCGTGCTCCTCGCCACCGGAGCCTGGGAGCTCATCTTCGGCGACGCCGGGCAGCAGCCGGGGGCGTCGCTGGCGGCGTTCTTCTGCGTCACGATCTTCTGCCTGGGGATCCCGCTCGGCATCTGGGCGCGGATCATGCTCGGGCAGCGCAAGAACCACATCGTGATCCTGCTGCAGGGCCTCATCTCGCCGCTCACCCTGGCCGGCGTCTGGCTGCTCCTCACGTTCGGTGGCGACGACCTCCACTCCTATGCGGCCATGGCATCCTTCGCCGCGTCGCTCATCGTCTCGATCCTGGGCGTGCTCATCACGGCGCGCACCACGTCGCCGCTGATCCCCGAGGCCGCCCGCATGGTGCTGCGGCCGCGACGTTTCCCCGGCGTCCGGGTCATGGACGTCGGCTGGCCGATGCTGGCGCAGATGGTGACCTATCCCATCGCGGTGGGGTCGCAGCGCTACGTGATCGCCCAGCTCGGCGGCCCGACCGACGTGGCGGAGTACGGGGTGGCCGGCCAGGTGTTCTTCGCGCTCAACGGCCTCGTGATGGCCGGTGGTCTCGCCCTCTGGCCGCACTTCGCCCGCATGCGGCATCAGGGCGACCTGCGCCGCGGACCGTTCCTGCTCTCCGCGCTGTTCGCCACCGCGGTCGCGCTCGCAACGGTCATGGTGTGGCTCGTCGGCCCCTGGCTGTTCGGATTCATCACGCAGGGGGAGCTGGAGGTCCGGCCGACCACGATCTTCGCGTTCGGGCTCATGATCATGCTCACGGCGGCCGTGTACCCGCTGGGGATGTTCATCATGGACAAGCCGGGTATCCGCTTCCAGGTGATCCCGACCTTGAGCATGGCCGCCGTCGGGATCATCCTCGCGTTCGTGCTCACGCCGATCCTCGGCATCGTCGGGCCGCTGGTCGGCGTCGCGTTCGCGCTGCTGGTCTGCCAGCTGATCCCGTTCTCGATCTACATCGTGCGCAATCGGGCGCGGCTGACCGCCGACGCCCCCGCGTCGGTGTGACCCGCGGGCGGACCTCGCGGGTCAGTCCAGGACGCCGGCGGTGACGCCGGCGCGGTAGACCGCGGGAGCGTGCCGGCGCAGGGCCTCCTCCCGGCTCGCCGCGACGCCGGCGACATGGTCGTCCCAGCGCGCGCGGACATCCTCGAGCGCGGTCGCGATCGCGCCGGCATCGTCCGGAGCGACCAGCTGCGCGGTGGCGTACCCGCCCGCGGCTTCCCGCAGGCCGCTGCTGTCGCTCGCGATCACGGGACGGAGTCCGAGCACGCCCTCGACGGCCGTGTTCCCGAACGGCTCGTCCACTCGGGACGGTACGACCAGGACATCGGCCTCGGCGAGGAAGGGCCAGATGTCGGGATGGAACCCGGCGAAGGTGACGGGGACGCCGGTCTCGTCGGCGCGCGCGCGCAGGTCCCGCTCGAACCACTCGTAGCCCTCGAAGACCGCGCCGAGCAGCGTGACCTCGATCGGACCGCCCGTGGCCTGAAGCGCGGCGGCGGCGTCGATGACCAGATCGGGACCCTTCCGCGGCGAGAGCCGGCCCACGTAGAGCACGCGGAGGGGGCCGTCGAGGCGGGAGCGCGGCGGAGCAGGGTGCTCCGGTGACGCGACGCCGTTGGCGACCACGCGGGTCCGGTCGGCGAGGGCCGGGAGCGCGCGCCGGATCGTGTCCAGGCTGAAGCGGCTGTTCACCAGCGTCCGGGCGGAGGCGAGGTGCGGCGCGTAGAGAAGCCGGTTCACCAGCGTGCTGCCGGAGGCCTCGGCCTCATGCACGTGGCTGACCGCGCGCGTGCCCCGGAGTCGGGCGATGAGAGGCCACTGCGGAATGATGATCGTCGACACGTAGACGGCGTCGGGACGGACGCGTCCGATCAGCCGCCACGCGGCGCCGAGGCCGCGGAACATGTCGCGGAAGAGGCGGGGCAGCCCCCGCGGGGTGAGCAGGACCTTGCGCAACACGAGCATCGGCAGGATGACGACCTCCGCGCCGGCCTCTCGCAGCGGGGCGACGAGGAGACCGGTGCTCGGCAGGGCGACCACGACGCGGGCACCCGCCTCGACGAGGCCGGTCGCGCTCTCGAGGAGCATGCGGTCGGACCCGAACATCTCCGCGCCGGGATGCACGAGGAGGACGGTCTTGCGGTTCTCTCGCGCGGTCATCGGGCGGCGTCCGCGGGGGCGGGGGCCCAGTCTGTGCTCCGTCGGCGTGCGCGCCGGGCGGAGGAATGGATGCTCGAGCCCTCGGCGAGGCGGCGAGCGAGGTCTTCATATTCGTCGGTCACGTCGTCCCACCGGAACCGGGTCCGGGCGATCTCCTGCACCGCCGCGGCATGCGCGTCGCGTGCGGCCGCATCGCCCTCTGCGGCGGCCACATGCGCGGCGAAGTCGTCCGCATCGGCGAAGAACCACCCGTTGCCGTCGAGCACCTCGCGGTTGAAGGGCACCTCGTAGCCGATCACGGCCGTGCCCGCTCCCATGGCGCGCAGAAGCGATGGGTTGGTGCCGCCGACGGAGTGACCGTGCAGGTAGGTGGCGGCGTGCGCGTAGAGCGCGTCGAGCAGCTCCTGGTCGTACACACCGCCGACGAGGCGGATCCGCTCGTCGCCCTCGGCGGCGTTCCGGATCTCCTGGATGTACCCGGCCGCGTACGGTGCAGACCCGACGACCACGAGTGGGAGGCGCGCGGTGCTGGCCCGGTAGCCGCGGACGATCTCGAGGACGTGGTTCTCCGGCTCGAACCGCGCGACGACGAGGTGGTAGCCGCCGGGCGTGAGATCCATCTCGGCCAGACGATGCGTCGGCGGCTCGTCGAGGATCGGCGCACCGTAGCGGATCAGCTCCGTCGGCACGTCGAACTGGTGGCGGTAGTAGTCGGAGATGCCGGGGGCGTCGGCGATGAGCGCGTCGGCGGTGCGGACGCCGAACTGCTCGGCCCAGCGATAGTAGGCCTTGCCGCGCGGACCCCACTTCGAACGGCGCCACTCCAGACCGTCCATGTGCAGGGCGACCGGCGCGCGGCGCAGCCGGAGCAGGGGGAGGAACGGCGAGTTCGCGGCGTTGAAGACGAAGGTCGCGTCGGGCCGGCGGTGGACGAGCAGGTGCAGGGTCGAGAGCCCGGTGTGGCTGAGCGTCTCGATCTGCTTCACGGGGACGGCGGGCAGATGCACCACGCGCATGCCGAGGTACCGCTTCTCCCGGTGCTCGGAGCCGCGGGTGTACACGACGACGTCGTGCCCGCGGTCGGCCAGCCGGCGGCCGACCTCCTCGATGGCCGTCTCGAACCCGCCGTAGGCGGCAGGCACGCCGCGGGTCCCCACCATCGCGATCGTGAGGGGTGTCGTAGTGCTCATCCGCTCAGTATGCCCCGCTCGGCTGCGCCATGACCTTCGCGGTGCGCCACATGATCTGCAGATCGTTCATGACCGACCAGTTCTCCACGTAGCGCAGGTCCAGCCGCACGCTCTCGTCCCACGACAGGTCGCTGCGCCCGGAGACCTGCCACAGACCCGTGATGCCCGGCTTGATGTAGAGGCGGCGGAACACGGTGCCGTCGTAGGCTGTGACCTCGCTGGGCAGCGGCGGACGAGGGCCGACGACGCTCATGTCGCCGACGAGCACGTTCCAGAACTGCGGGAGCTCGTCCAGCGACAGCTTGCGCAGCACCTTCCCGACACGGGTCACGCGCGGGTCGTCCTTCATCTTGAAGAGCAGGCCGGCGCCCTCGTTCTGCTCCTTGAGCGCCGCGAGCTGCTTCTCGGCGTCGGTGCGCATCGAGCGGAACTTCACCATCTTGAACCGGCGGCCGTCCCGTCCCACGCGCTCCTGGAAGAAGAACACCGGGCCGGGCGAATCGAGCTTGATGAGCGCGCTGAGCACGGGGGTGAGCAGCGCGATCGGGATGAGCGCGACGGTGGCCACGGCGATGTCGAGCGCGCGCTTGAGAAGGTGCACCCCGCCCTCGTAGGTCGGGATCTTCACCTGGATCAGCGGGAGGCCGTCGACCTGACGGAGCGAGATGCGCGGGCCCGCGACATCCGTCAGGCGGCTCGAGAGGACGAGCTCGGCGGCGGTGCCCTCGAGCTGCCAGCTGAGCTGCTTGACGAAGTCGGGGGACCCCTCGGGGCGGCTCGCCACGATGATGGTGTCCGCCCCGAGCTGTGCCGCCGCCGCGGCGACGGTGTCCAGATCGCCCACGACCGGGTAGATGCTCTCCCCGATCCTGAGCGCGCCGGCATTGCGATCCAGCAGCGTCGTCCCCACGACGTGATAGCCGTTCTCCCCGCCCTTCTGCAGGGAGTCGATCACATACTCGACGTCCTCGGTGGCGCCGACCACCAGTGTCCTCGACGCGAAGCGACCGGACAGACGCTGCCGCTGCAGCCAGCGGCGCCAGGTCCAGCGGGCGAAGAGGAGACCGAGCATGCCGACCGGGAGGGCGATGAAGAACAGCGGCTGCAGTCCTTCCCACTCCAGGAGCACGCCCGCGATGGCGGTGATGCCGAAGGCGAGTCCCGCCGCGTGCGCGACGCGACGGTACTCCGTGGCCCCGGACCCGAAGATGGCGGCGGCTCGGCTGTTGAGCGCCGACAGCATCAGGTACCAGGCGAGACCCAGCAATGCGGCGTTGCGCACGGCCTCGATCACCGCGACGCCGGAGACCAGCTGGACCACCGCCGTCAGTGCGACCGCGATCAGGATGACAGCCGCATCCGTGATCCGCAGCCGCATCCGATAGCGACGCTCCCACTGGCGGCGTCGTTCGAGCGTCGCCGACACGCGCGGCGTGCTCGCCGCAGGCGTCACCGACGCGGTCGCTCGCGGTGCCGTGATCGGCGTGAAACCCGTACGAGCGATGCTCAGAGCATCCTCGACGGAAGTCATGCCGAGGCCCCTTGAGCCGTGAATGTACGCAGATAACCCCAGTGCGCCATCGTTTCCCCAGTTTTCCCCAGACCGTGAACCCCACGTTCACGGACACGTCTGCGTCCCGACCCCTCGGGTCCTGCTGATGCTTCGCGATCCCACATCGTGAAGGTCCTCGTCGTCCCAACCGACGAGGCGTGCAGCAGGCACTGCAGACGTCCAACACTGTAGCGGATCCGCCCGGCGGAGGGAAGCCGTTCCGCGGACTCGGTGAGATCCGTTCCGGAATACCGCCCAGCGCCGGGCGGGCGGGGCTACTCTTTCGCGGTGACCACGCACCAGACACCGAGCACTCGCTTCCACCTGCGTTCCATGGCACCGCGGGACCCGCGTCAGCCGCACCGCACGGCGAGCCCGTTGGAGCTCTTCTTCGACCTCGTCTTCGTCGTGGCCGTGAGCATCGCCTCGGCCCAGCTGCACCACGCGCTGAGCCACGGGGATTTCCTCCACGGCATCACCTCCTACGCGATGCTCTTCTTCGCGATCTGGTGGGCGTGGATGAACTTCACCTGGTTCGCGACGTCGTTCGACACCGACGACTGGCCGTACCGGATCGCCACGTTCGTCCAGATGGCGGGCGTCCTCGTCCTCGCCGCCGGAGTCCCGCAGGCGTTCGAGGAGGGGAACTTCACCCTCCCCGTCGTCGGCTACGTGGTGATGCGCGTCGCGATGGTGGCCCAGTGGCTTCGCGCCTCGCGGACCGAGGAGCCGCTCCGGGGCGTCGCGCTCCGATACGCGCTCGGGATCGCGGTGGTGCAGGTTCTGTGGATCCTGTTCCTGCTCATCCCGTCCGGTCCGGTCCAGCTCGTCGCGTTCGTCGTGTTCGCGCTCATCGAGGTCAGCGTCCCGGTGTTCGCGGAGCGCCGAGGACAGACGCCGTGGCACCCGCACCACATCACCGAGCGGTACGGTCTCTTCACCCTCATCGTGCTGGGCGAGAGCCTCCTCGCCTCCGCGAATGCGATCATCGACGCGCGAGACGAGGTGGAGGCGCTCGGTCCACTCCTCGCCATCTCGGCGCTGGCCTTCATCGTCACGGCCGCGCTGTGGTGGATCTACTTCTGGCCGCCCCACCACCGCGCCATCACGACCCTGGGGCGTTCCCTGCGCTACGGCTACACGCACTACTTCGTGTTCGCCGCGGCGGCGGCGTTCTCGGCCGGTGTCGAGGTCGAGCTGGATGTGATGACGGGGGAGAGCCACCTCGCCCCGGTGATCGCCACGTTCACCGTCTCGGTGCCGATCGCCCTCTTCCTCCTGGGGATCTGGTGGATCGCGATCCGCGACAACGCCGACCGCGTCGTCAACGCGGTCATCCCCCTCGGCGCGCTGCTCGTCCTGCTCGATCCGTTCGTGCCGGTGCCCGTGGCCCTGACGGCGACGGTCATGGTGGCGATCGTGATCGTGCTGGTGATCCGGCCGCCCGTTGCTCGGGGAACTGTCGTCACGGACGAGTGATCCGCGGCGTCACACGCTGGCTGCGAAGAGCTCCCGGCACTCGCGGCGCAGGCGCGCGATCGCCTCGCCGTCGCCGCGCAGGTGGCGGATGAGGGTGTGCTGGAGCATGCCGTCCGTGAGCGCGTACGCGAAGAGCGGCGTGAAGCGACACGGGCGTCCGCAGAGCTCGGAGTAGCGCTCGACCACGCGCCAGATGGCATCCTGCAGATCGGCCTCGACCTCGGCGATCGTGTCGCCGAAGCCCGACTCGAACAGGGACTGGTTGCGGAGGTCGTACCAGAGCCGGTGCAGGCGGGCGTCGTCGTGCACGCTCCTGGCGAGCTCCTCGGCGGCCCCGGTCGCCAGCTCCTCCGCGGTCTCGGCCCTCTCCAGCACGGCGAGGTAGCGGTCGCCGAGCCCTCCCTTGGATATCCGCACGGCCTCCGCGATGAGGTCGTTCTTGTCGGTGAAGTAGTAGTGCAGCGACCCGTGGGAGAGCTCCGAGTGCTGCGCGATCTCGCGGAGTCCCGTCCGCGCGAACCCCCGCTCGGCGATCGCCTCCAAGGCCGCTTCGGCCAGTGCCCGTCGGCGGAGCGCGAACTTGTCCACCCCTGCGCGTTCCGCGCGCTTCTCCGCTGTCGTCATGCTGTCCCCCGGTCTCGTCCCCTTCGGGATCGGTGCGGGCAATGCTATGGCATTCCGACGGATCTGGACAGGTGTCCGGGAAAAACTTGACAGGTGCCAAGTGGCATGTTCCACTGGATGCGCCACGGCCGCGCATGTCCCCTGCATGACGGCCGTCTTCGTGGCCGCGCGCGCGATTCCCCCCTCGCCCCGGCCCTGCGCTGGCCGCCGAGTTCTTCGAGCGCCAGCGCTGCAGAGCGGAGCGATGTCCCCGCATCCTCCGCTCTGCTCCTGACTCCACAGGAGCCCCAGGGATCACGCATAGCTTCTTGATTGTTCACCCGTCGAGCATGGGGGCAACGCCGCCGACGCTCGAGAGGAGCTCATCATGAGCCGCATCCCCGAACCGACCCCCACGCCGCAGGGCCCCATGTACGAAGGACGACTGCTGGACCGCGCGGACGAAGAGGTCGTCGACCAGGGCGTCGCCTTCGACCTCCGGACGCTGATGAGTCGTCGCGGGCTGCTGATCGGCGGCGGGCTCGGCCTCGGTGCCGTCGTCCTCGCCGCCTGCGCTCCCGGCGCCACCGGATCGTCGTCGACGACCGCCACCCCCACGCCCAGCGCCACCGGCACGGCGTCGGCTACGGTCACGGAGATCCCCGACGAGACCGCCGGCCCCTATCCGGGCGACGGCTCGAACGGTCCGGACGTCCTCGACAAGGCCGGGATCATCCGCCAGGACATCCGTTCGTCCATCGACGGCGGCGCCACGGCTGACGGCGTCCCGCTCTCCTTCGAGCTCCAGATCGTCGACCTCGCGAACGGCGGGGTGCCCTTCGCCGGCGTGGCGGTCTACGCGTGGCACTGCAACGCGCAGGGGGAGTACTCGCTGTACTCGTCCGGGCTCGAGGACGTCTCCTATCTGCGCGGGGTGCAGGTCGCCGACGACGACGGGAAGGTGTCCTTCACCTCCGTCTTCCCCGGGTGCTACTCGGGTCGGTGGCCCCACATCCACTTCGAGGTGTATCCGGACGCGGCCTCGATCACCGACGCGTCGAACGCGATCGCCACGTCCCAGCTCGCGCTGCCCGATGACGCGTGCAGCGCGGTGTATGCGGAGACGGCCTACTCCGGATCGGCGGACAACCTGGCGCGGATCTCTCTGACCTCTGACAATGTCTTCGGCGACGACGGCGGGGTGTCGCAGCTCGCCACGACGACGGGGAGCGTCACCGGCGGATACGCCGCGACCCTCGTCGTCGGCGTCGACACGACGACCACGCCGAGCGCCGGCGCCGCGCCTACGCGTGGCGGCGGGCGTCCGCCCGGCAGCTGACGCTCTCGGCGCGTGGTTCGTGGATCTGCTAAGCTGATCGTGCAACGTGTGCGTTTCGCCTCTCTCGGCCGCCTCGTCGCCACTGATCAGGGCCATCCACGGACCACGCACATCGACGCGCGCGGAATCCGCCCTCGGTCTCTACACGTGCGGAGCGCGAGCGCGCCCGCCCCACAGCAATGAGCATGAGCATGAGTACCACCACCGCCCCTTCCTCCATCCCTCTCACCTGGAAACAGGCCGACGTCGACGTGCACGTCGCCACCCGCAACGGTGAGTTCGCCGGATTCGTCGAGTTCGACGGATCCGCGCACCGACTGCGCGACGAGCGCGGCACCGACCTCGGGCCGTTCCCGTCGCTCGACGACGCCTTCCGCGCGCTCGCCGCCGCGCAGCAGCCCGCCCGGCCGGCGGCCTCGACGACCCTCCCTCGCACGCGCGGTCGTCGGCCGCGTCGAGCACGGGCCTGAGTCGTATGCCGCCTCGCGTATGCGCGCGGGGTTAGTGTGGCCACAGCGATCGGCAACCGCCCTTGGCTTCTTCAGCTCAAGGGCTCCCGATCGACAGGAGAGCATCATCTCCCGCACATCCTCCCCGACCGTCATCGCCGCCCTCGGGCCGGTTCGTCAGACCTACGCCGGGAACGCCGAGTTCCCCCCGCTCACCCGGGCCTACCGCGATGTGCAGCAGGTCGTGAAGGAGACCGGGCTCCTGCAGCGCACTCCTGTGTTCTACACACTGATCGGCGCGGCCCTCGTCGTCGCCTTCGCCGGCTGCGTCGCGGGCTTCCTCCTCCTCGGGGACAGCTGGTTCCAGCTCCTCATCGCCGCCGCCCTCGGTGTCGTCTTCACGCAGGTCGCCTTCCTCGCCCACGAGGCGGCGCACCGTCAGATCCTCTCCACGGGGCCGGCGAACTTCCGCCTGGCACGCGTGCTCGCCGGCATCATCGGCATGAGCTACCACTGGTGGGACTCCAAGCACACCCGTCACCACGGCAACCCGAACCAGGTCGGCAAGGACCCCGACATCCAGGTCGACACCATCTCCTTCCTGGAGGAGGATGCGGCGCAGTCGCGCGGCATCGTCCGGCTCATCACGCGCACGCAGGGGTGGCTGTTCTTCCCCCTCCTGACGCTCGAGGGGCTCAACCTGCACTTCCTGGGTCTGAAGCACCTGACGACGCGGAAGAACGTGAAGGGTCGCTGGATCGAGCTCGGACTCATCGTGCTCCGGTTCGCCGTCCTTCTCGTGCCGCTGTTCCTCCTGCTCCCCGTCGGCATGGCCTTCGCGTTCCTGGGCGTGCAGCTCGCGGTCTTCGGCGTCTACATGGGCGCGTCCTTCGCTCCCAACCACAAGGGCATGCCGGTCATCGCCCCCGACGCCAAGCTCGACTTCTTCTCGAAGCAGGTGCGCACGTCGCGCAACATCCGCGGCGGATGGTGGGTGACGGGGCTGATGGGCGGCCTCAACCACCAGGTCGAGCACCACCTGTTCCCGAACATGTCGCGGCTGCACCTGTCGAAGGCACGCGGCATCGTGCGCGACTACTGCGCCGCGAACGGCATCCCCTACACCGAGACAAGCCTCGGGCAGTCGTACGCGATCGTCATCGCCTACCTCAACCGCGTGGGCCTGGCGGCGCGCGACCCGTTCGACTGCCCGGCGGCGGCACAGCTCCGCCGCGCCTGAGCACACGGAGACGACGAAGGGGCGAGCAGACACCTGCTCGCCCCTTCGTCGTCTCTGCGCGGGATCAGCGCTTCGAGGAGTCGTCCGTCTCGATGACGTCGATCGTGATCTTCTCCAGAGGGTGGTCGTCGTCGAACTCGTCGTCGAGCACCTCATCGCCGCGGAAGGTCTCGACCGATGCCTCGACGACGTCGTCCTCGGTCTCGTCGTCGTCCTCGTCGATCGTGGCCTCGGTCACCGCGATCTCGGTGGGAAGGCCGTCGTCGCTGAAGATGCCGTCGGGGCGGATGAGCTCGCGCACCTCGGCCATGAAGCTAGTGAGCTGCTGCTGCTGCCACCGCAGCTGACGGGCGCGGTCCTCGGCATCGCGGAGAACGGTGGAGGTGTGTCCGGTGACCGCGTCGACGATCTTCTGCGACTTCACGCGGGCACGCTCGAGGATCTCCCTGGCGCGCACCTGGGCGTCGGCCTCGATCGCCTGCGCCTGCGAACGCATGAGCTTCTCATAGCCGTCCGCCTTCGCGGAGATGCGCTGCGCGTGCTCCAGCGAGGCCGTGACCTGCTCGTTCGCATCGGTTGTGATGCGCTCCGCGTGGGCGACGGCCTGGTTGTGCAGCACGAGGAACTCCTGCTGCGCGTCGTCCTGACGACGGGTGAGGGTCTCCTCGAACTCCAGCACGCGGGCGTTCATCTCACGGACCTCGCGCTCGGCGTCGGCACGCAGCTGCGTGGTCTCGCGCGTGACCAGGGAGCGGAGTGCGGCGGCGCCCTTCTCGGCCTCGGTGCGGATGGCGGTGGCCTCCTGAGAGGCCTGGCTGACCTTCTCCGCGGCGTGCGCCGCCTCGCGCTCGATGCGCGCCTCGTGGGCCGTGTACTCGGTCTCCATCTTCAGCCGCACCTGGTCGGCGTCGCGCTGCGCCTGCGAGATGATGCGCTCGGCGTCGGCCTCCGCCTCGGCGCGCTGCGCGGCCACTTCCTCGCGGGCAGAGGTCATCAGGCGGTCGGCCTGCACTGCGGCGTTCTGGATGAGCACGTTCGCCTGCTCCTCGGCCACGCGCAGGATCGCCTCGAACTGCTGACGCGACGGTGCCTCCTCGCCATCGGCCTGCGGCATGTCGACGAGCTCGGAGGTCAGGGTCGCCACCTGCTGCTCAGCCTCGGCGGCCTTGGCGTTCGCGGCCGCGAGCTCCGCCTCCAGGGCTTCGCGGGCTTCGCGCTCTTCGGCCTTGATGGCCTCGACGGACTCGGCCTCGCGCGCCTTCGTCTCGGCCAGCTCGTCGGCCGCCTGCTGGAGCTGCGTGCGCATCGACGCCAGCGCGGCGTCGACCTCGTTCTTGTCGTAGCCCCGGAAGCCGATCGTGAACGCCGAGGTGGACGAGGAGGACGACTCGCGCGGAGTGGTCTCGATCAGCTGATCGAAGAAGTCCGGCGACCGGTCGTCGTCGCGGGGGGTGCCCGAGGAATCGCTCATGGGTTCAAGCCTTTCTGGCGTGTCCGCGACACGAAGCGGTCTTCGTTTCCGTGGACGGGTTCGCAAGCACGGGGAAGGAGGCCCCGGCGTGCACCGCGTCCGGGTCCTCATCGGAGTCCCTGCGGGGCGCGGCGCGCGTCTAGCCTAATTGCGTCGCCTGTGAATCGTGACCCCTATTTGCACGGGCGGGCAGCGGCACGATCAGGCGCGACGGAACCAGCGGGCGTTGCGGTCGTCGAGCAGGTCTCCGCGCTCGAACGCCGAGACGGGTCCTTCGCTCACCTCGATCCGGCGCGCTGCCGCCTCTGCGGTCACCCGTTCCCGCAGCTCCCGCCACAGCGGCGCGGTCTGCGGGAAGCCGAGGTAGTCGCGGAACGTCTCCATGCGCAGGAGAGCCCCCTCGGCGTCGGGAACGAGCCGCACGACGGTGTCGTCCGGTTCGACGAAGCGGATGCCGACGGTGCCGTCGTCGAGGACGGTGTAGGCCTTCTCGCGGCCCGTGACCGCCGCGCGCAGAAGCGCGGCCGCGACCTCCGGCGGCGCCTGGATCCGGAGCGTCGCCCCGAGGTCGGTGAGCAGCTCCGTCATCCGGGCGGCGGTGAATCGCGCGCCGGCGCGGGCACCGGCCGCGGTGGAGCTGCGCCGCACCCATCCGGGGAGGAAGGCCGCACCGACGAGGAGAGCGATGATGACGACGACGAGAACGACGGCGAGGCCCATGGTGCCGACGGTACACCCGCGCGTGCGCACGCTGCTCCAGCGGGGGCATGGAGAAGCCGCGACGCCGCGTATCGTGGGCGCATGGTCGCATCCACGCTCGACGACATCGCGGCGACGCTGTATGCGGCTCCGCCGGAGGCGTTCACGGCCAGCCGGAATGCGCGGGTCAAGGAGATCAAAGATCCTGCGCTCGCCGCGGAGGTGAAGGCGTTGCGGAAGCCGTCGGTCGCCGCCTGGGTGGTCAACCTGTTCGCGCAGGAGAGGGCTGCCCAGCTCGGGGAGGCACTGGCGCTGGCCGCGGAACTGCGCGACGCGCAGGAAGACCTGGATGCCGCCGCGCTGTCCACGCTCAGCAGGCAGCGCCGGGCGCTGACCCGCCGGCTCGCTGAGAGTGCGGCGGACCTCGCGGGGTCCCGCGGAGAACGCGTGACGGCGGCCACGCGGGACGCCGTCGAGCAGACGATCTCCGCAGCGTTCTTCGATCAGGATGCCGCTGCGGCCGTCGCGTCCGGACGACTCGTGCGGGCCCTCGAGCCGTCGGGGACCGCTGACGACACCCGCGATGCCGTGGCCGGCACGCTCCCCACCCTGCAGCCGCAACCCCCGCGCCCGCGAGACGAACTGGAGGAGCGGCGGAAGCGGCGGGACGCGGAGCGGCAGGTGGCCGCGGCGGAGAAGGCCCTGGCCGCGGCGGAGCGGGCTCTCACGAAGGAGGACGAGGCGGTGCGGGCACTGAGCGACCGCGCCGAGGAGCTCGCGGACGGCATCGCCGAGGTGGAGGCGCAGCTGGAGAAGCTGCGTCAGGAGGCCGACCGCGTCGAGCGCGACCGTCCCGCCGCGGAGCAGAGGCGCACGGCGGCCGCGGAGAAGAAGGACGCCGCTGCCGAGGCCGTGCAGGCGGCGCTCCATTGCAGGAACGACGGAGATGAAAGCTGCCGTGTCGATCTCAAACAGCTGTGGCTCCAACAACTCGCCGCCAACCCAGATCATGACTTCGAAGCCGCGGCGAACGACGGGACTCACGAAGACTTGCACGCGTCCTGGCTTCAGCAGGCACCAACGGTCTGAGCCGTCATGGCGCAGACTACGATCCGTGCGGGCAGACCTCCAGCCGCGCGAGCTTAGAATGACGTCGAGCTCATCGTCCACTCCGTGCTCGTACTCGTCATCCGCTGAGTCATAGTCCTCGTCATCAAATCCGCATGCCTCGGGGGCCCTTTGCGGAGAGCCACTGACCAACTCTCCGGCCTCTGGCACGATCGCCGCAAGTGCTTGACTGTGCGCGATATACACAGCAGCGACGAGGTCCGATACGTTCGTTTTCGCGTCTGGAGGAAGACTGTCCCACCGTGCGTGGTCGTCGCCTGTCAGCCGGGCCTGAGTATCGCTAAACCTCTTTGCCGTTTCATCGATGATGCGAACTTGGAAGGGATCCATTTCATCTCGCCATGCGTTCCCTGTCACGAGTGCTCCTTGATCTTTGGGGTTGCCGGCCGGATCAACGCCGCCCGACGGTCTGGATAATCTTCATAACCGTCTCGACGTCGCCTCCGTCTACGAGCCATGCATTCGAGTTTGGCGTGCGACTGCGATGAGGTTCCTCCTGCGGCGTGTGCATGAACTGTGCAGAGATGAGCCATGCAGGGTCATCCGACAAGCGGACGATGGCGTCGACGAGGGCTTGCACGTCTTCGTGTGTCGGTCGTGAACCGTCGCCGTGCCCTCCGTTGGTTCGTGCCATGAGCTGAACGATATGTCATTGCCGCGGACTAAAACCACAAGTTTCGTGGAGTGCGGGATGCATTCCGAAAGGATTTCTACTCATGTATCAATGAGTCCGCCATTTTTGCACGTCGCGACTCTGCGAATTGGCAGCTTTGCCTTTTCTGCGAGTGGTATTAACGCCATGTGAGGGATGGACAAATGGACCAGCCGAGCGTCACGTCGTTGACGCCGAGCGAGCGCACGGTGACGCTGATCGCCTTGGACATCGATGGCGTGCTCAACGGCTTTAAGAACACTCGCGGAGAGCAACTGGCCGTGGCGGAAGTCGGTAGGTGGAAGATCCGCTGGAGGCCGCTGGTGGTCGGAAGGCTTCGAGCGATCCTCGCTCGCTCGGACGTCCAGGGCGCCTGGCTGACTACCTGGCTGGAGCAGCCGTGGTTACTCGACGAGTTCGAGGCTGCGCTCGGTCTCGACGGGCTGATGCCTCATCGCGCAGATCATCCCTCGGTGGATACTCGCGAGGGTAAGACGATCATCGACCAACGCTTTGACCAGAGCATCGCATTCGACTCGAACTCCGAGTGGTGGTGGAAGCGTCGGGCCGCTGAACTGCTTCTTGACCGTGTGCAGCCGGCGCGATTCGCATGGATCGACGATGAAATCGGGAACGTGGGCATCAAGGCCGACCCATGGGGACCGCAACAGAATCATCAGCGCCTGCTCCTGCGGACAAGGTCCTTGCCGGGGCTCCTGCCGCGCGATCTGCAGCGGGTCGAAAGCTGGCTGAATGAGGACGCTCCCTAATAGCGCCTTTGCCGAGGCCAGTAGCCAGTCGTGCCGCTGAGGATGCGGGGCAAAGGTGGCGCTGTCATTCGGGCGGTCAAGGTCTGCTGACTCGCGGGACGTCAGCCGCCCCGAATGCTCGGTCCGGGAGATGTGGTTGGGTGCCGCCGTAGCGCTCGTAAACACGTGCAGCGTATGCCTAACGCTCATTGTGGCCGCGTGCATGTTCCACGCGGCGCGTAGCGACGTCGCGGCCCATCAACCAGGATTCCGCAAAGGGGTGTTGCCCAACGGCTCAGGCGACTGAGCACCGCCGCTGGAGCCTGAATTGAGCTCCGCCCCTGGAACGGTCCGTACGTTTCGCTCTCAACCCCGAAAAATGGGGCTTCGCGCCGATAGTTCGGATAACTGTGAATATCGGCGGTTAGAAACACACCCCTTGAAGTGAGATGGGGCTGAGCACGAGCTTAACTGTCGGAACCGCGTTGAAGTGGCACAACCCCGCTTTGCGTGCCACGCCTGGCATTGCTGACAGCATGTGTCACCCATGCTCGGTGGCCACGCCGTTGTGCGATTCAGCCAAAACTGTTCACTTGTCGTTTCCGTGCGTATTGGGTTCGGCAGAGGGTTGCGGTGGGTTTTCGTCAGCGTGTCGTACGCTGCAGCAGTGCGCCCAGGTGACTGCCGAAGACGATCGTTTTCGGCGGGAGATGGACCCCGGAGCCTAGACCGAGGAATACCCTGAATATTGTTCGCGATGCTGCGCGGGTACTCGCTGCGGGAGCCGCGTGGCTCGGATGGGTATCCCCGGTTCTCGGGACCGTCATGTATATGTGGGGCGGGGCGCCATTCCATACCGGCGCGGTGAGTGAGCTGCGGGCGCGCACGCCCGGGCCTGTCGTCAGGATCGTCGCCTGTGCGACGCGGTCGCAGAGCGCGGCGTCATCGGGTCCGGTCAGTGGTTGTGCCGGGCGTCCTGGGCTTCGGGGTCACGCATAGGAACGCCCCGTAAATTGAAAACTGTGCCACTCGCCCCAACGGTCAATGCAACTCGTCCCGGTGGTTCTTGCCGCAACCGTGCTTCTCTCCGTGCGGTCGGAGCCGCGCTGGCCGCGGTCTTCATCGTCGGCCTGAGCGCCTGCGCGCCCGATCCGGTCAGTGAATCGTTTCTCAGCGGAGAAAACACGGGCTTTGTCTCCGGCGACGGTGCGATCGTAGAGATCCCTGAGGCTGACCGTGGAGACCCTGTCGACTTCGGCGGCATCACAGAGACCGGCGAGAAGCTTGACAGCGCTGACCTTGCAGGCGAGGTTGTGGTCGTTAATTTCTGGTACGCCGGGTGTGCACCCTGCCGTGTCGAGGCGGCCGACTTGGAGAGCGTCTGGCAGGAATACAAAGGGAACGGCGTCTCGTTTGTCGGGATCAACACCCGTGATCAGGCCGATACCGCCGCCGCATTCGCCAACGAGTTCGGTGTCACCTATCCGAGCCTGATCGATGCCGACACGGCGGAGGCCAAGCTCGCCTTCGCCAAAGTCGTTCCGATCGCCGCCACCCCGACCACTCTGGTGCTCGACAAGCAGGGCCGTGTTGCCGCGCGCATTATCGGTCCGATCGAGGGTACCTCAATCCTGTCCACACTCGTCGAGGACGCCCTCGCGGAGTCGTCGTGACGATCTCGGCGACGCTATGAATCCCGAAGCGATCATCGGATCCGGCGCGCTCTGGCTCGCAATCCCTCTCGCCATGCTCGCCGGACTCGTGTCGTTCCTGTCCCCATGCGTGCTCCCTCTCGTCCCGGGCTACCTCGGCTTCCTCGGGGGAACGGCCGCTCCGCGAGGCGCTGCGTCTCGCGGAGCTCGCTCAACAACCGGGGATGCCGGATCGCCGTCGCGAGGACGGCTACTGTTCGGAGTGCTGCTGTTCATCTTCGGGTTCAGCATCGTCTTCGTGTTCATCACGGCACTCAGCGGCACGGTGGGCGTCTTCCTGCTGCAGTGGGGTGACCTGATCACACGGATCCTCGGTGTGATCATCATCATGATGGGGCTCGTGTTCCTCGGCTTCTTCGGCTTCGCCCAACGTGAGCTGCGCTTTCACATCGATTCCAAGTACGGCATTGTCGGTGCCCCGCTCCTGGGCATCGCGCTGGGCATTGGCTGGGCACCCTGCATGGGCCCGACCCTCGCCGCCATCGTGGCGATCTCTTTCAACGCCGGCGATCCCGTGCGTGCCAGCTTCCTCGGGCTCGCGTACTCCCTGGGCCTCGGTATCCCGTTCCTGCTCGTCGCTCTCGGATTCGGATGGGCGACGAAGACAATCGGGTTCCTCCGCCGACACATCCGCGTCGTGAACGCCATCGGCGGGGTGCTGCTCCTCGCGCTGGGCGCCTTGATGGTAAGCGGAATCTGGACCGACATCATGTCCCGGCTGACGGCGGTGATGGGCACCGTCATCCTTCCGCTCTAAGACTGGCGAGGCAGCGGACAGTGAAGCGGTGAGTTCCGAGGAGAGCCTCTCGATGGCCGCCGATGCCTGCAGCCCCGATCGGTTTGGTGCAGACGATGTCAACGGCGGGATCCTGCGGTTGCAGTCATCGGGGATCGACTGGCGACCCACAACGGTCGTGGCGCCACCGAGTAGGGAATGAGATGGAAGCTTGTTCGCGCATCGCCCGCGGGGTGGGGAGTGGGCAGCCCATTAGCGATTGGTCATCCACTGCTGTACAGTCAGTGTGTGCTGACTATTACTTCCCGTATCGACGTGATGAACCGGCTTGGCCGGGCGATGGCAGATCCCACGCGCTCACGGATCTTGATGACTCTGCTCGAAGGACCCAGTTATCCTGCAGTGCTTTCGCGGGACCTGGTCCTTACCCGTTCAAACGTTTCGAACCACCTGACATGCCTACGCGATTGTGGCATCGTGGTCGCCGAGCCTGAAGGTCGCCAGACCCGCTACGAGATCGCCGACCCGCATCTTGCAGCGGCCCTCGTCGCGCTCGTCGATGTGACGCTGGCTGTCGACGCGCATGCGCCGTGCGTGGATTCAGCGTGCATGGTGGCTGGTTGCTGCGCGACGGGAGTGGACGCGTGAGCGCGGCGTGCGGCTGCGAGCACGAGCCCTCTAGTACTGCTGACGAAGAATCCGACGCGGTCGAGCAGCCCTGGTGGCGAGACCGCGGGATCATGGTGCCTGTTTTCTCCGGCATAGCGTTCCTGGTCGGACTGATTCTCGAGTGGTCGGGTCAGGAGATCCCGGCGCTGGTACTGTTCTGGATCGGCCTACTGCTGGGTGCGTCGACGTTCACGCCCGGTGCGATTCGGAAGCTCTTCAAGGGCAAACTCGGCATCGGGCTGCTGATGACAATCAGCGCCATCGGAGCAGTCGTCCTCGGCTACGTGGAGGAGGCCGCGGCCCTGGCGTTCTTGTACTCCATCGCTGAGGCACTCGAGGACAAGGCGATGGACCGCGCCCGCGGCGGGCTGCGTGCACTGCTCAAGCTCGTACCGGAGACAGCGACCGTCTTGCAGGGCGGCACTGCCGTGCACGTCCAGGCGAGAGAGTTGATGGTCGGTCAGGTCATGGTTGTCCGACCGGGCGAGAGGATCGCGACCGACGGGATCGTCCGCTCCGGTCGCTCCAGCCTGGACACATCGGCTATCACTGGCGAATCGATCCCGGTCGAGGTCGAGCCCGGCGATGTGGTCTCGGCCGGCGCGATCAACAGTGTCGGTGCACTGGAGGTCGAGACAACTGCGGCCGGCAGCGACAACTCGCTCACCACGATCGTTGAGCTGGTGGAGAAGGCGCAGACGGAGAAGGGTGAGCGTGCTCGTCTAGCCGACAAGATCGCCCGACCGCTGGTGCCAGGCGTTCTGATCCTCGCGGCGCTCGTCGCGATCATCGGTTCGGTGCTGGGCGATCCTGAGGTGTGGATCACCCGCGCGCTTGTGGTACTCGTTGCGGCGTCTCCGTGTGCGCTCGCGATCTCGGTACCGCTGACGGTCGTCGCCGCGATCGGTGCGGCGAGCAAGTTCGGTGTAATCATCAAGTCCGGTGCTGTTTTCGAGCGCTTCGGTACGGTCCGCCACGTTGCCGTCGACAAGACCGGCACACTCACCCGCAACGAACCGGCAGTCACCGCCGTCCTCACCGCGAACGGCGTGACGGAGGCTCAGGCCCTGGCGTGGGCGGCAGCGTTAGAGCAGCACAGCACGCATCCTCTGGCTGCCGCGATCACCGCAGCGGCCCCGGGTACTCTGGCGGCTGCCGATGTGACCGAGCAGCCCGGGCACGGCATCGACGGCACCGTTGACGGATCGAGAATCACCGTCGGCAGCCCCCGCTGGCTGGACGCCGACGACCTGACGGACCGGGTGGCGGGGCTCGAGGAGCAGGGCATGACCGTCGTGATCGTGCACCGTGACGGGTCCCCGGTCGCCGCGATCGGCGTTCGCGACGAGCTGCGTCCCGAAGTCCCCGACGTGGTCCGGACGCTGACAAGACAGGGCATCGGCGTGACGATGCTCACCGGCGACAACACCCGCACCGCTCGTGCACTGGCTGCGCAGGCCGGCATCACTGACGTGCGAGCCGAGATGCGCCCCGAAGACAAGGCGGCCGCGATCGGTGAGCTGTCGAAGGCAGGGGCGGTCGCGATGATCGGCGACGGCATCAACGACGCTCCGGCCCTCGCTGGCGCGGACATCGGTATCGCGATGGGCGCGACCGGCTCCGACGCGGCGATCGAATCCGCGGACGTCGCGTTCACCGGCCATGATCTCCGCCTCATCCCACGGGCGTTCGATCACGCCCGCCGAGGGCGACGGATCATCAACCAGAACATCATCCTGTCGCTGCTGATCATCACGGCACTGCTCCCGCTCGCACTCTTCGGAGTGCTGGGGCTCGCGGCCGTCGTCCTGGTCCACGAGGTCGCGGAGGTCATCGTGATCCTCAACGGGCTGCGAGCCGCCCGCGCACACACTCCGCGGCTGGAAAGCTGATGCTCGCAACCATCGGATCAGCGATCGGCTTGTTCGCAGCGACCAACATCGACGACATCGTCGTGCTCACCGTGCTGTTCCTCGCCTCAAGCCGGGGGAAGCCCCGGCCCTGGCAGATCGTCGCTGGCCAGTACCTCGGGTTCATCGCCCTCGTCGTGATCAGCGTGATCGCCGCGCTCGGCCTCACGATCGTCCCGGACGAATGGGTCGGTTTCCTCGGCCTGATCCCGCTCGGCATCGGTATCTGGACGCTTGTCGCCGGCCTGCGCCGCAACGGCGATGACGATGACGACGACGCCAAGATCACCGCGGTTGGAATGTGGGGTGTTGCGGGGATCACGATTGCCAATGGGGCGGACAATATCTCTTTGTACACGCCGATCTTCCGCACCACCGCACCCGGCGACGTCGCCGTCATGATCGTCGTGTTCCTCGTTCTCGTCGCCGTCTGGTGCGCCGCTGGACGGCTGATCGGCACCAACAAGGCTGTCACTGAGGGGCTGGAACGCGTCGAGCACTGGCTCGTCCCGGCCGTGTTCATCGGTCTGGGTCTGTTCATCCTGATCGAATCCGGCGTCATCGTTCGTCTGATTGAGGTCCTCGCATGACGTCGCCCGAGGCAGAAGCTCGCCCGTCCGCTCCGCGGAAATTGTCGCCGGCACAGCGCTGGCAACTCACTGGCGGAGCGCTGCTGATCGCCGCGGTTGTTGTTCTGATCGATCAGGGAACGAAAATGTGGGCGGAAGCAAGCCTCACCGAACGCGAGCGCATCCCCCTGATCGGGCGGCCTGGCTGGTTGCAACTTGCTTACAACCCCGGAGCGGCATTCTCCTTCGGGGAGGGCTACACCTGGGTCTTCGCGCTACTCGCCGTCGCCGCCACCATCGCAGCGATCGTATTCGCACTCCGAGTTCAGCGCCCAGGTTGGGCGATCATCGTCGGCGCGCTCGGCGGAGCTGCAGCATCACACGCAGGCGATCGTCTCTTTCGGGGCCTGGATTCGCCCGCGGACATGTCGTGGACTTCCTCGCCTATGGGAACTGGTTCATCGGGAACATCGCCGACATCGTGATCTTCGCAGCGGCGATCGCGGCGCACTCCTAGTCTCGGCGACCTTCTGCGGCAGCGACTGGACCAGCCCTCCGACGCGCGTGACCTCCGCGGCTTTGGCCGCTTCGTTGCTTTTGACTCGTTGGAAATCGTCCCAACCGAGATAGGACGCCGCGTACGGGGCGGACACGCCGGAGGTGATGCCGAAGCTGGCGAGAGCAACGGCGCTGAGGGCGCGATGTCCGAGCGCCCCGCGCCGGCTGATGCGCAGCTTCCAGAAGGAGTCGCGTTCAGCGGGGGTGGGCGCGCACCCGCAGTCCTCGGATGATGCAGCTGCTTCGTTCGCGATGTGGGCGTTCACGCTTTCCCTTCTTTCAGTCGCATGGATAACGTGTTCGCGCGTCCATCGTCTCCTGGGGGGCTGCCGCTTCCGTGGCACCTCGCCACATGTGACTGATTCGCGCTGGGTATGGTCGGCGCGTAACTGCGTCGTCGCTGCGACCCGATGGCCGGGGTCCGTACATCAGTCATGGCGCTGATCCTTCTTTCGGCGCAACTGTCGTGCGACGAGAGCTGTGGCGATGACGCCAACTCCGACCACGCCTACGGCGATGATGAGGGGAATCGCGATGGCTGTGGTTTCGTCCTGGGGTGGGGATGTCGGTGCCGACGACGGCTCTGAGTTTTCCGTTTCACCGCTCGTTGTGGGGGTAGGCGACGGAGTCGACTTACCGGGTTGAGCGCGGGACTCTTCATTTCCGCATGCTGGTTTGTCCCACCCGAATTCGGGGTCCACGCCTGTCGGTGCGTAGGTGAACGTGTAGCTCTCGGAGATGGGGTGCCCATCGCTGGAGACCGCGTTCCAGAGGACGGTGTAGACACCAGGTTTTCCGAGTCTCACCGGAGTGGTGAGGACGTTGCGGTCGATAGTCGAGCACGCGCTCTCGTAGTACAGACCATCGGGGCCTTGGACCTGCGCGAAGCTGGCCTGGCTGAAGTCGATGAGCTCTCCGCTGAAGGTGAGGGCGACGGCGTCGAGCTGTGTCACCGTCTCTTCCGGCGCGGGTACCGCGTCGAGGAGGTTATCGTGCGCCATGGCCGCGGGTGCGGGGGCGACGATGATGCTCAAGGCAATCAGGGTCATGATGCTGCCGGCGAGCCAGGTCGGGCGTCGGGTCGAGGTCACCGCGATGCGTCCTTTCGGGAGGTGTGCGTGGGGAGGGTAACTGAGTTTGTGCGCTGGGGGCGCAGCACCGAGGCTGCGATCAGGGCCGCGAGCAAAGCCGCGATTCCGACGATGATGATTCCTCCGACGCGCTGGTCCTGGAGCGGGGTGGATCCCCAGCTCCGTCCCATGGCGCCGAACCACTCGGCGACGATGAGGTCTGTTCGGGTGATGGTGGCGATGCCGATGAACACCGTCGTCAGAGTCAGAGTGATGAGTGCGGTGAAGGTCCACCGCCGAGATCGCCCGGGAGCGGGCACGGCGCCATTGCGCCGGAAGAGCGAACTGACGAAGAGGCACCCGATAACGAGGAGGTGCGTGATCATCCATTCGCTTCCGAGTTGGTCGTAAAGCGACCATCGGAAGAGGTCCGAGTATGTGATCAGCCACATCGTGGCGGTGAACAGTATGGCGGTGATGATGGGGTTGAGCGCCAGCCGAATTGTTCGGCTGGCGGCAACCCACAGAAGCCATTCGAGAGCTCCGCGGCTGTCGTCGTCCCGAGGATGTATGACGGTGAGTGCGAGCACGAGGGGCGCAGCGGAAACGAGAAGTACCGGTATGACGAGGCCGAGAAGTGCGAAAGAGAGGAAACGCATACTGATCAGAGGTTCGTCGTACACAGCGAGCGGGCCACTGGTGGTCCACACGAGCGCGCCCATCCCGATCACCCAGCCGATGGTGCGCCGCATCGGCCAAGGCTGCCCGAGACGTCTCATGCGCTCCACCCCGGCAAGGTAGAAGAACACCGCGAAACCTCCCACAATCACCCACAGCAGATCAATGCTCCACGCCGTGAACCATCGCTCCGTCGTGAATTCTGGCGGGACTGGGGCGTCGGTGAGGATCTCCGCGGCCGTGGTCTGAGGAATCGTGATCGTGTCCGCGGGTGCGGCTGTTCGGGCAAGGGCCGCGGCGGCGCCGCTTGCGATACCCATGAATGCCAGCTCGACGCACACGAACATCCAGAAGGTGTTGCGGCCCTCGCCCGCTTTTGCGATGAGTCGACCGCGGTAGGCGGCTCCGAGGATGCCCATCACCACCAGCGCGAGGATCTTTGCGAGCAGGATCAGCCCATACGGCGTGACGAGGTCGTCCCATCGTCCGAGGGCAGTGAGCGCCCGGGCATACCCCGATACGGCGACGACGACGAAGGCGATGAGTGCCAACGTCGAGTACCGTCGGAGTATGTCCTCGAGGGTGGACGATGGAAGGCCCGGACGGATCACGATGAGCAATGTGAGCCCGCCGAGCCACACCGCCGCCGAAACGATATGCAGGGTGAGAGACATGACTGCCGCGTCGTGGTTGGCCAGTTCCCCGGAGTGCCCCTGAGTGGACATCGGAATCAGGCTGATGATCGCGAGCATCGTTGTGACGAGCACGGCACCGTAGCCGCGCACCGCGAATGCGAGCACGGTCACGACCGACGCGAAGATGGCGGTGATGAGCCAAGATCTTCCAAGCTCGGTGTCGAGGAGGAAACGGCCCAGTTGTGCGCCGAACTCTGCCTCCAGGCTCACCTTCGGGTTGAACGAGGACAGGAAGGTGAGGAAGGTGACCGTCCCGCTCGCGACGGTAAGAATTGCGGCACCCGCCGAGGCAAGATTGAGCGCGGTGAGGAAGGGCTTCGTGCCGGATGCGAGAGCGAACAGAGCGAACACGAGTGGTCCTACCATTGCAGCGCCAGAGAGGTTGACGAGTAGTTTCGCGACCGGGAGGCCCCAGCGAACCACCGCGCCGGGGTCGCTGGTCAGCCTCGGTGCAGCTCCTCCGCCGATCACCAGCCCGATGACGACGGCGACGATTGCAGAGACGACGAAAATCGTCAGCCCGGCGACGCGGAGAATAGGAGGCGTCACGGTGTCGCTCCCTCCGTCGAAGAGGTTTCTTCGTCAGGGTCTTTCGTGATCGGTTCTGTGCACGCATCGTTCTTCGGAAGCTGCTGAATCGCTCCGGCAAGTGCTTGGAGAACGGCGTCGGCCGACAACGTCGTCGTGTCCACATACACTTGCGCTGCGGGCTCCCGCCCGTAGGTCGTCAACCGTAGATTTGGTGTCTCCGCTTCGTCCACGATCCAATCGACGCCCCCCAAACTCACACATTGCAGCGTGGTGGGAGCCGGTGAGTCCAGCCCGCAGGTGAGCAGCACGCTGGTGGGACTTCCCCATGCGCCAGTGGCTTGCGCGTCCGTCCACACCCGCGCCTGATCACCGATAGAGTCGGGTAGCCGGGCCGTGACCTCCGCGCACAACGGATCGTTCGCTTTCGGAGCCGCCTCGAGATGCACGGTGGGAGCGCACCCGCTGAGCAGAAGCAGCGCGCCGAACGCCGCACCAAGCGAGAGCGATTTTGTCTTCACAGCGTGTTCCCTTCGTGAAAACGGAAATCCTCGCCCGCTCGCTGCTGACGAGTAGCGGTGGTGACGAGCAGCATCAATACGGTTCCCATGCTCAACGCCCACCCGATCCACGGCATAAGAACCACCGCTGGCGTGGTCCCGGTATAGAGGGGCACTTCGGTGACGTTTGCGCCTTGCGTGTTCACCGCGAGCTCTGCAAGTGGGGTCCCATCAGGGCGGATGACCTGGCTCGTGCCGGTCGTCGACACGTTCACGATGCTTCTTCCGGTTTCGATGGCGCGCATACGCGCAATAGCGAGCTGCTGGAGGTTCTCATCTGTGCCTCTGAAGTCGGCGTTGTTCGTCTGGAACACGTACAGTTGTGCGCCCTTCGCCGCGCTGTCCTCAATGACGTTGTCGTAGATGACGTCGAAACAGATCGCCAGACCGACGGGAACACCGCCGACGTTCACGAGGGGCGTGTTTGAGCCAGGCGTGTACTCGCGCTGAATGAGTCCGATGAGGTCAGGAGCGATGGCCTCGTAGAACCAACGGTCCGGGACGTATTCGCCGAAAGGCACGGGGTTGGCTTTGTCGTGGATCTGCTGCGGTCCGGCGCTCGTCCACAGGATCGACGTATTGAAAGTATCGTCGCCGCGCACGGTCGCCGCATTCACCAACACCGGAGCGCCGGCGTCTGCTACGAGTCGGTCAAGCCGGTCGGTGACGTCTGCATCCTGGAAAGGATCCGCGTCGACTGCGCCTTCTGGCCAGACGAGAAGATCCATCCCCCGACCGAGGAGAGGAGCTGTCGCCCCTTCCTGAGCCCGCATGATGTCGCCGGGTGCTTTGGTGTCGAAGTAGCCGCTTGGTCCGTTTCCTTGCACCCATCCGACACGTATGGCACCTGCCTGCGTAGTGGGGAACAGGGGGGCGAGCGCGGTGGCAGTGAGAGCGAGAACTGCGACTGCTCCCGGTCGCCGTCGTCGATGAGCGAGTGCGTCCAAGCTGCTCGCGCAGATGAGGACCGTCAGGAAGGAGAGCCCGGTAGTTCCCACCCAGGAGGCGGCTTCCGCGAACGGGCTTTGAGTAAGGGTGAATCCGATCCGCGCCCAGGGGAACCCCGTGTAAGGGAAAGTTCCCATCACGGTTTCGCGCAGCACCCACACGCCTGCGATGAGCGCAGGCGTGATCATGGAATATCCGCACCGCGAGCGGCTGGTCATCACCCTATATGCGAGCGCAATCAGCATCCCACCGGCACCAAAGAGCAGCGATTCCAGTCCGGCCAACGCCACCCAGGGGATGGGGCCGAGAAATCGTGAGACCCAGACGAGGTGGGTGAAATAGAACGCGGCCCCGTAGACGAGGGCAACCAAGAACGCCGCGGGTAGCGAACGCCCGCGCAGTGTCCACAGGCCGATCGTCACACTCGCAAAGGCCACAGGCCACCAGCCGAGCTCCGGGTACGCAAGATCCAGCGCGGCGCCGGCGATAGCGGACGCGACTATCGCAACGGGCAACGGTACTGCCGTCGACATGGTGCGTGGATCGAACCCGATGTGACGACTACACCTCCTGCGGGAGGCGATTGGGCGCCTCACGACTGCATCAACGTTGAGGGTCATCAGAGTTCAGTTTGCTGAGGTAGGAGTTATACGCGTCGAGCTCTGAGTTCCCATGCAGATCGACGTACCGGTCTGCAGCAGCAGCAGCGGCCGTGTCGCTGCGGAACCAGCGGTGCATCACGTACACCAGCATCAGCACCGTGGGCGCTTCGCCATACGACCAAGCCAGCGCGCCGGCAAGCTGTTGATCTTCGAGGGGGTCGACGCCCAGGGCCTCCGTGGGTGCGACGAACGAACCGACCAGGATCGTGCTGGCCATCATGAGAAACACTCCGAAAAACGCGTGGAGTGCGGCTTCGGCGAACACATCGAGTGCCCGCGCTCCGTGACCCAACCTCACCGGGAGTGGATCCGAAGACAGGATCGGAATGGTGAACAGCACGCCGGCGAGGAGGAACGCCAACTCGAGCATGACGTGGCCGGCAGGCAGGGCGAGGATGACGTCCGCCGAGCCCGCGAGGTAGAGGCCGTAGAAGGCGAACAGGTAGAGGGGAACCGTGCACCACGGGCTGAGCAACCACCTGGCGGCGCGACTCCGAAGACCGGTATGCGCTGCCGTGAGGATCATCCGGCCGGCTCCACGGTGCGGTGTCGCTCGGAGGAGAAGAGTGCCCGGCGAGCCCAGAACCAGCAACGGCGGCACCGTCATCATCAGGGTCAGCTGCTGGAACATGAACACAGAGACAAGGACTTCTCCGTACGCCTCTACCCCAAGGCCAGTGACTGCCGCCAGGAGAACACATCCGAGAAGAAAGCTGACGGTCCGCCAGACGGACCAGCGCCGACCATGCATCCATAGGCGGACCGCTCCGACGAGATAGAGGGCCGCAAGGACTCCGGCGATGACGGGCAACACAGGAATGGTCAGATCCGCCGGCGCGAGCAAGGACTGCAGCGTTGGCGGAGTGTCGGGGATCGCGCCGCTCACAAGCATGGTGTTGACGCGAGGTTCCCGCAGATCATTTCCGGATCACCTTGATCGTCGCCCCCGCCGCCAGGAAGACCACAGCGGCGACGGGCTGAGCTATCTCCCACACGACACCGGAGAAGGGGAAGGGCATCACCGGATTCCAGAGCACAGCCACCGCGACGAAGATCGGTACCCACCACCAATGACGGGCCTGCACGGCGAACCATGCGATGATCAGCCCGAAAATCGACGCAACAAACAGGACGAGTGGCGCCCAGCCCGCCTGGACGAGCAAAGGCGCGAGAAACAGGATGGCGGCAGCGACGAGGCTGGGGGCGAGAGCATTGCGCTGATAGGTGGAGGGAACACGTTGTTTGGGGCTCATGGGCGGGCCATCTCTTCGGCTGGTGCGGGATCTGTGGATTCGGGGCGAGAAGGCGAGGAGTGTCGGCGACTGGCGCGCAGACCCGCGATCACAAGGAACACGGCGCCGATACCCAGGGCGACATCGGCCAGATTTCCGATGAAGAGGTTTCCGTAGGCGAGGAAGTCGGTGACGTGTCCGATTCCGAACGACGGGGGAGAGAAGAGGCGATCGATGAGGTTGCCGATCGCGCCTCCCACGATGAAACCGAAGCCGACTGCTGACCATGCGTTTTGGGTTCGCGTAGCGGCTCCCACGAGCAGAGTGGTCGCGATGACGCCGACGACAGTGATGACCCAGGTCGCATCTTCGCCCAACGAGAAGATCGCCCCCGGGTTGAACGCCAATTGAAGACCGAGCCAATCGCCGACCAGGGGTATGCGCTGATCCTGGCTCAATGAGCTCAGAGCGAGGGCCTTGGTTCCCTGATCGACCAAAGTGACGATCGCGGCGATGATCAACACCACGGCGAACCTTCGTGCCCGGTCACGCATCGTGACCCCCCTCCCCAGCCGCCGTATCTCTAGAAGCCTGGGCACGGTCTTGCTGGTGGCGCCGGCGTCCGGCCAGAATCACTCCGACGACGCCGAACCCGAGAATCACTGCCAGGCCGCCGACGAAGAACACGGGCAGCATCTCGGACTCTGCTCCGCCTGATGGTGTGCCACCGTATGTCTGCCTGGCAGGAGCGGGCTCTGGCTCCTCCGTAGTGTTGTCGGATTCTTCCGGGCTGGGACTGGGATTGGGGCTCGGCGTTGCGGGTGGCGCGGTTTTCGTACTCGGTCCGGGCTGTCCGACGGTGTACGAGAACTGCCCGCTGATCGGATGCCCGTCCCCAGAGACTGTCTTCCAGCGCACTGTGAACAGACCATCGGCGGCTTCCGGGGAGAGATGCTGAGTGATCGATTGACCGCTCACCGTCGGCGAATCGACAGCAACGTCTTCTCCGCCTTCATCAAGGACCTCGATGATCGTCGTGCCGGCCTCGTTGTTGAGGGTTCCCGTGAACATCAGTGAGATCTCATCAGGCGAGCCGCTGATGGTCGAGTCGGCAACGGGGTACGACGAGTCGAAGTTGTCGTCAGCGACAGCGACCGTCGGGGTGGCGACGACGACTGCTCCTGACAACAGCACGGCGGATAAGACAATGGCGGTGCGTCTGGGGAGGTTCTTATGCATGGGTGTCGTGCTCTCCGGGATGCGATTCGGGTTCGATCTGGAAAGTGGAGTGCTCGATGCTGACGGCGAAGTGCTCGCTGACGCACTCCTGAAGAGTTGTCAGCAACGCCGCGGAGGTCTCCATGGTGACGGTGTCGTCGACCACGACGTGGGCACTGAGGGTGGGGAGGTCCGTTGAGACCTGAGTCGCGTGCAGATCATGCACCGCGACCACGTGCGGAAGGGCAAGGATGTGGCGGCGGACATCGTCCAGATCGAGACCCGGGGGTGTCGATTCCAACAGCACACGTCCGGATGCTCGCAACAGGATGAGCGTGCGAGGGATGATGAGCAGGGCGATCAAGATACCGGCGACGGCATCGGCCTGATACCAGCCGAAAGCGGCGATGAGGATCGCGCTGGCGATCACGCCTACGGAGCCGAGGGCGTCGTTGACGACCTCGAGGAATGCGGCGCGCATGTTGAGATTGCGTCCGCGGCCGCTGAACAGGACGAGCATGGATGCGATGTTGGCGACCAGGCCGACGATACCGAAGAACAGCAGGCTTCCTGACGCGATCTCTGGGGGTTCGAAGAGCCGCCGTATACCTTCGACGAGCGCGAAGATGCCGACCCCGAGGAGCAGCGCTGCTTGGGCGAGTGCTCCGAGAACCTCGGTCCTTTGCAGGCCAAAGGTGTACTTGGGGGTGGGAGGGCGATTCATGAGATGCGCCGCGGTGACGGCCATAGCCAACCCGGTGACATCGGTGAGCATGTGCGCCGCATCGACGAGTAGTGCGAGGCTGCCGGTGATGATCGCCCCGATCACCTCGATGACGAAGACCGAGGAGGTGATCGCGAAAGCGATGATCAGACGATTGCGGGGAGTGGCGTCACCCACTCCGTGCGAGTGCCCTGCTTCTGTCATGGTGATCCTTTCAGGGGCGGTCGATGATGTTGGGGGCGACGATGGCAGCATCACTCCATGCCCCCGGAATCGTGTCTGCGCCGGTTCGGGAGTACTTCGGGATGCCGACCGTGAACAGTCCGGGAATATGCGTGTTGGCTTGTGTCCGAGCACCGGTGGGTTCCGGGGCGGGTAGCCACTTGTCGCCGGGTTCGTAGCCGGTAGCGAGGATCATGGAGTGCGGCTGCATCGTCGACTCATCGGCAAATGTCACGACGGCTCCGTCGGCCTCCACGACGGGGGGCGCGTGGCTCACGCCGGCCAGAGCGGTGGGCGCGGGGCCGGAACGAATCGAGTGGTTGCGGCGCAGCCTCGGCCAGATGGACCATCGCGCTGACGGCCGCGGTCGTTCTGTTCGGGTGGATAGAGTGACATCTCGCGAGTGAGCGAGTTCTTCGGCGATCTGTACGCCGCTGAACCCTCCGCCGACCACCAACACGGTCCCCGAAGGGATCTGGCCCGGGTGTAGGTACTGACTGGAATGTAGAACCGTTCCGGGTGCCGACAGATTCTGGCGCCAGGTAGGGACTCGGGGCACTGCCGCAGATCCTGTGGCACAGACAACGTTTCGCGTTTGCACGTCCCCGATGGACGTCGAAAGGTGCAACGTGGATCCGTCTCCGCGGCGTTCCACCTCGAGAGCGCGAACGCCCCAGAGAGGTTTCACGCCGAGCGTCTTCTCTACAGAAGCCAGGTAGTCGCTCATCTCGCGACCGCCTGGATGACGGCGATTGTCCCCGGGAAAGGGGAACCCGGGGAGAGTGCTGTTGCGAGCATCGCTGAGAAGCCTCATCGAGTGCCAACGGGTTGCCCAGCTTCGTTGACCGGTCGGCGCGGAATCGATGATGACGAAGTCTTTCTGTGCCTCCAGCCCATAGGACGACAGCGCGGACGCCATCGCCAATCCAGATTGGCCGGCCCCGACGATAATCGCTCGGCGATGCGATAACGAACGCACCATCACTGCGTCCCGTTCACCGCAGCTTCGATGCCGTCCTCGAGGTCCGTCCACTTCTCCAATACGACCTGCTCCCCGTCGATGAAGAACGTCGGAGTGCTGCTGACGCCGAGTCGCTCGCCCTCATCAACGTCGAACTCCACTCGTTGTGCGGTCGCCGGATCCGCGACCGCTTCATCGAAAGCAGCCATATCCAACCCGAGCTCCACAGCGAAACCCCGGAACAGGTTCGCACGCGACTCCTGAGCCTCACCCCACTGGGCCTGTGTTTGGAACAAGCGGTGGTACATGTCTTCCAGCCGTCCCTGCTGGGCCGCCGCTTCTGCCGCGATCGCAGCGTTCTTCGAGTTGAAGTGGCCAGGCAACGGGAAATACCGGATGACGTAGGTGATCTCCCCATCAAACTTCTCACGAAGGTCCTCGACCAGCGGGTAGAAGGCGCCACACGCCTCGCACTCAAAATCGAGGAACTCGACCACGGTGACCGCTGCGTCGCCGCCATCGTCGAGCACATGTGAATTCTCTCGCACCACCTGAGGGCCGTCGTTGCCTTCTGTCTCGGGCGCGGAGGCCCGATTCTCACTGAGAAGGACGTACACCAGCGCGACGACAAGGAGGACAACGACGAGACCCACCGTGACGAGGATCGCCTTTTGAGACGCTTTCATTTCTCTCCAACCACAACACAGCACAACGAACGTGAACCCCACCGAATGTGAAGCGCCATCGTGAGATGGCTGATCGATGTCAGGTGCGCGACAGAGAGAGTTGCGTGAGGGAAAGAGTTCGTGCAAACGGGCGGTCGGGTGCGGCCCTCATCTCGGGCATGCGCGGAAGTCGCTCGCGATTTCCGTTCGGCACGCGATTTACGAAGGCTCGAGCGACGATGAGGATCAGGAAGGAGCAGACGAGGCCAAACACGCACCCTGTAAGGCCGATCAGTGCGTTCGCGGAGGCGCCGTCTATCAGGAGCCGTTCCGATGAGGCGCCACCAGAACCATGCGTCGACGAGCCAACCGCACCATAGCTCGTAAGCTCGGTTTCCATCGATGCAGTCGAGGTAGCAGTGAGATATGGAGAGGCGTCCGCGTCGCGATGACCACCGGACCATGCTCCGACAATCAAGAGCAGGGCCAACCCAAGGCCTGTAATGATCTTCGTTATCAGGAGCTTGTCAACAGACGCCGCCTGGTTACGAGACCGGCCAGACGTGATCATTTCACGAGGATGTTACCAGCCTCGACAATCAAACCGTACGGGTACGCACCCTCGTGGACGAGGCCTCCTGGACTAGTACCTACTAGGGCCCTCCATGACTGACACCACCACCAAGCGCTCCGTCCTCTTCGTCGGTGTCCACAACGCCGGACGCTCGCAGATGGCGGCCGGATGTCTCCGCGACATCGCAGGCGACCGCGTCGAGGTCCGCTCGGCGGGATCCATGCCCGCCGAGCGGTCCAACCCGACTGCTGACGAGGCGATGGGCGTGCTCGGAATCGACAGCACAGCCGAGCAGCCCAAAAGTGCTGACAACCGAAGCCGTGCAGGCGTCTGACGTCGTCATCAGTATGGGATGCGGCGAGGCCTGTCCGTTCTTTCTTGGCAAGCGCTACGAGGACTGGAAGCTGGACGACCCAGCGCGCCAGGGTATCGACGCCGTCCGTTCGAACTGCGACGACATCCGCGCACGCATCGAACAACTCGAGAGTGAACTCACCTGATCTCGTGGGCGGGATGGCAATCCGGTGGTGCATCGTCAGGAATGTGTCACCGCAAAGCGCGTAGAGAATCCGACGCCGTCCCCGTCCGAGTGACATCTAGCGTCATCTCACCGCGCTTCCGACATTATCGCGGCCGATGCACTCGTTCTCAGTGGGGTGTCCGACTGAACGGACATCCGGACGGGTGCAGCGGGGGGCTCCAGCGCACAAGACGCAGAACCTCTGATGTTTATCTGATGTACTCTGGTCTCATGAGCACCGCGACTTTCACCGATCTCCTCCGTAAGCCGAAGGATGTCCTTGCCCACATCGACGAGGGCCAGGTGCGTATCACTCGTCGGGATGGCGATGACCTGGTGATCCTTCGTGGCCACGACCTCGACACGCTCGAGCTTGGCGTGAAGCTCTCCAGTGAACTGCTCCGCGCTATCGGGCGGAACAGGGGCGATGTCGGCGCTGCGCTGCGGGAGCTCTTCGCGTGGACGAGTGAGTTCGATGAGGGCGAGCTGGCCACTTACGCGAGCGAAATTGAGCGGCTGGTTTACTCCGCCAGCGAGTTGGGCACGTTTGAACGCCTGCTGCGTGCTCAGCACGAGTGGCGGGAGACTGCTGCGGCTTACGCCATGGGTGCGCGGCCGGCTAAGCCGATCGATCTGACGGAGACGTCTGCGCGGGTCGAGCGCCCGTAATGGCGGGAAGGCGGGGATCGTCGGTTCCGCGACCGACAAGGGTCAGCGAGTACGAGATCGTCTTCGGCGACGTCGCGGCGGAGCGCGGGTGGCGCGACCTTCGCGCGACCGCGAAGAACGCCCTCGCGGATGCCTGGGACTACCTGACCGCTCACCCGACGCGGTTCGACAGCTCGCGCTGCTACCAGCTGAAGGGCAACCTATCTACAGCGGTGGTGGGCGGGAGGACCCTGCCCGTCTGGCAGTACAAGGTCACGGACGGCGCGAGGCTTCGCTACGCGGTCGACGCTCCCCAGCCGAAGGGCAAGAAGCCGGGACGGGTGATACTCATCGAGGCATCCCCGTCGCATCCGAACGACACGGACTCGTCGAAGAACTTCCGGTAGGCGCGATCCTGAGTGAAGCTCGGCACGTTCCAGGAGGTGGTGGACAAGGCGCCACGCCTCGATGCAGTGTCCAGTGGAGTCGCCATCGCTATAGTTCAGTGTCCCGTGTATAGTCATCGTGTGCTGACTATTGCTTCTCGTCTTGATGTGATGAACCGGCTGGGTCGGGCGATGGCCGACCCGACGCGTTCGAGGATCCTGCTGTCGCTGCTGGATGCCCCGGGTTATCCGGCCGAGCTCGCCCGTGATCTTGAACTGAGCCGCACGAACGTGTCGAACCATCTCACCTGTCTTCGGGGCTGTGGACTGGTGATCGCGACGCCGGAGGGTCGTCGCACGCGGTACGAGATCGCAGATCCGCACCTGACGGTGGGCCTGCGGCATCTTCTCGACGCGGTTGTGGCGGTCGATGAAGGCGTGCCGTGCGTTGACGAGAAGTGCGAGTGCTGCGCATGAGCGCGGAGTGCTGCGGCGACGACGAGCCGCGGAAGACAGGCACCATCCACCGCGTCGAGTTGTCGCTACCGCAGGGGGGAGACGGCTGCTGCGGCCCAGAGGTCGTGCAGGCGGCGGCGGGCGTATCTGCTCATGATGACGGCGATGCGTGCTGCGGCCCCGCCCTGCCACCAGCCGCCGGCGCCGATCACGAGTTCGAGGTGCGTCCACCGTGGTGGCGGGACATCGCTCTACTGCCGTCGGCGCTGTCCGGTGTGTTCCTACTCGCCGGGTACGCGTTCGAGTGGACGGGCCTGGAGATTGCCGCACTGGTGCTGCAGTGGGCAGCTCTGCTCGCTGGCGCGTACACGTTCGTTCCCGGTGCGATCCGGCGCGTGATCCGTGGCCGGCTCGGTGTCGGTCTGCTGATGACGATCGCTGCTGTCGGCGCCGTCCTGCTCGGGCACGTCGGTGAAGCAGCGACCCTGGCGTTCCTGTTCTCCCTCGCTGAGGCGCTGGAGGACCGAGCGATGGACCGCGCTAAGGAGGGCCTGCGCGCACTGCTGTCACTGATCCCGGAGACGGTGCGCGTCTCACGGCTCAGTGGCGACATCACGGTCCCTGCTGCCGATGTGCGCGAGCTCGACATCCTCGTCGTCGGAGCGGGCGAGCGTGTGGCGACCGACGGTGTCGTCGTCGAGGGACGCTCCAGCCTGGACACATCGGCGATCACCGGGGAGTCCATCCCGGTCGAGGTCGGGCCCGGCGACGTGGTCGCGGCAGGTTCGGTGAACGGGTCGGCGACGTTGCGGATCGAGGCGACCGCGGATGGCCGCGACAACTCCCTCACGCAGATCGTCTCGCTGGTGGAGCAGGCCCACGCCCGCAAGGGCGATCGGGCACGACTAGCGGATCGGATCGCGCGCCCGCTGGTTCCCGTCGTCCTGATCGCCGCGGCGCTCGTCGCGCTGTTCGGCTTCGTCGTCGGTGACCCCTGGACCTGGATCGAGCGGGCACTGGTGGTCCTGGTCGCGGCGTCCCCGTGCGCGCTGGCGATCGCGGTGCCGGTCACCGTGATCAGCGCCATCGGCTCCGCGTCGAAGTTCGGCGTGGTGATCAAGTCCGGGGAGGCGTTCGAGCAGCTCGGCACGATCCGCGCCGTCGCGCTGGACAAGACCGGGACGCTCACCCGCAACGAACCCGCGGTGGTCGACGTCCGACCCGCCGACGGGACCAATCGCGACGACCTGCTCGCCTGGGCTGCCGCCATCGAGGCGACCAGCACGCACCCCTTGGCCGCCGCGATCACCGCGGCATCCCCGAAGGCGCTGTCCGCCATCGATGTCGTGGAAGAAGCCGGCCACGGCATCGCCGGCCGCGTCGACGGCACACTCATCCGCGTCGGGAACGCGCGCTGGCTTGACCCGGCCGTGCTCAGCACCGCCGCCGAAGGGATGGCTGCGGAGGGCATGACCGTGGTCGTCGTCGAAGCCGACGGCGCTGTCGCCGGGCTCATCGGCATCCGTGACGAACTGCGCCCGGAGTCGGCCGAGACCGTGCGGATGCTCCACAGTCAGGGCATCGAGACCGTCATGCTCACCGGCGACAACGAACGCACCGCCCGCGCCATCGCCGCCCAGGCAGGCATCGACGATGTGCGGGCCGAGCAGCTGCCCGCCGACAAGGCCCACGCGATCGAATCCCTGACCACCGTCCGCCCGACGGCCATGGTCGGGGACGGCATCAACGACGCCCCAGCACTAGCGACCGCCACGGTCGGCATCGCCATGGGACTGAAAGGTTCGGCGGCCGCCATTGAGTCCGCCGATGTCGCGTTCACCGGCCACGACCTCCGCCTCATCCCCGGCGCGCTCGCGCACGCGCGCCGCGGGCGACGCATCATGACCGCGAACATCGCCCTGGCCCTCGCCATCATCATCGTGCTCTTCCCGCTGGCGCTGTTCGGCGTTCTCGGTCTGGCCGGTGTCGTCCTGGTACACGAGATCGCCGAGGTCGTCGTCATCCTCAACGGCGTCCGTGCAGCCCGACGCCCCGCTGCTCTCCGAGAGCTAGCGCCGGCACCCGAGCCCGCACGCGCCTGACCAACCCTGCGGTGATATCGCCGTCCGAGCTGGAGCCATCCTTCGTGAAGACCCCCGTCAAAGTCAGCCTCATCACCGGTGCCGTCGTTATCGTCCTCGTGATCGCAGCTCTGGTCGTGGTCATGCTGACCCGGCCCGCTGCTCCCGACCCTTCCGGCTCGGCGGGCGCACTGCCCGGCGCCCGGACTGACTCGCACGTCCTGGACGACGCCGGCCCGGATGCGCCGACGCTGGTGGAGTTTCTCGACTTCGAGTGCGAAGCCTGCGGAGCGTTCTACCCGGTGGTCGAACAGATCCGCGCCGACTATGAGGGCGAGATCAACTACGTCGTGCGGTACTTCCCATTGCCCGGACACTTCAACTCCATGAACGCCGCCCTCGCCGCCGAAGCGGCAGCTCAACAGGGCAAGTTCGAGGAGATGTACGCTCGCCTGTTCGAGACCCAGGCTCAGAGGGGCGAGCAGCAGACCTCTCACACCCAGTTGTTCCGGACGTTCGCCGAAGACCTAGGCCTCGACATGGACTCGTACGACGAAGCAATCGCCGACCCCGCCACCAAGGAAAGAGTCGAAGCAGACCGCAACGACGGCCAGTATCTCAACGTCAGTGGCACGCCGACCTTCTTCCTCGACGGCGAGAAGCTCGAGCTCACCCAGCTCAGGGACCTCACGGATGCCCTCGACGAGGCCGTCGCTCGCTGACACTATCGAGCGTGCGCGAGGCCCGCCTCAGCGGACAGACTTTGAATCAGAGGATTTCGTCGACCAACCTCTCGATGCGTGCCCGGATCTCGTCTCGGATCGGGCGAACAGCCTCGATGCCCTGACCGGCAGGATCGTCGAGCTTCCAATCCTCGTAGCGCTTGCCAGGGAAGAACGGGCAGGCGTCGCCGCATCCCATGGTGATCACGACGTCGGAGGCCTGCACGGCTTCGGTGGTGAGGATCTTGGGCTGCTCGGCGGTGATGTCGATGCCCAGTTCCTTCATCGCTTCCACGGCGATGGGGTTGATCTGGTCGGCCGGCATGGAGCCGGCGGAGCGGACCTCGATGCGGTCGCCGGCGATGTCGCGGAGGAACCCGGCAGCCATCTGGGAGCGGCCGGCGTTGTGCACGCAGACGAAGAGGACGGAGGGCTTGGTGGTGTCGGTCATGAGGGCTCCTGTGGGTGGTGGTCAGTGCGTGAGCTCATCGACGAGGGCGCGGACGCGGTCCTCGATGTCGTCGCGGATGGCTTCGACGCCCTCGCGGGATGCGAGGGCAGGGTCGCCGACGGCCCAGTCGTCGTAGCGGACGCCGGGGATGATCGGGCAGACGTCGCCGCAGCCCATCGTGATCACCACGTCGGCGGCACGGACGGCATCGTCGGTGAGGGGCTTGGGGAAGCGTTCGGCGGCCAGGTCGCCTTCGATCTCGGCGAGGATCGAGCGGACGTGCGGATGGATGACGTCCGCGGGAGCAGATCCTGCCGAGCGGGCGACAACCCTGCCGGCGGCGAGCTTGTTGACAAGCGCGGCAGCGAGCTGCGAACGCCCCGCATTGGCCACGCAGACGAACAACACCTGGGGTACAGCGGAGTCGCGGTCGCGCGTGAGGTCGGCGAGTCGCTGACGTGCGAAGCGTTCGGTGAGCGGGACAAGCGCTCCCGTGACTATTGCCGTGCGGGCGAGTGACGTGTACGACTCACGAACGATGCCCAGCACGGTCTCCGGGGCGAGCTCGGGGACCTCGGCGGCGAGCTCATCGGCGAGGTGGGTGATCCGCGCATCGAACTCGGGGTGGCCGGCGCGGCCTTCGGCGTCGCCGTCTTCGCCGGGCGCCGTCATGGTCGCAGGCGCGAAGGAGTCCAGCAGAGCGGTGACGGCGCCCCGGCGGCTGGGGTTGATGCGGTACCAGACCCAGGTGCCGCGCCGTTCGGAGGTGAGCACGTCGACGCCCTTGAGGACCTTCAGATGGTGCGACACGGTGGGCTGTGAGACGTGTGCGAGCTCGGCGAGATCGCACACGCAGGACTCGCCTCGCGGATCGGAAGCGATCGCGGAGAGCATGCGCAGGCGCAGCGGATCCGACAGAGCCTTTAAGGTCGCGGCGACGGTGGACGCCGCCTCGTGGCCGATGGCGTGGGTAGCGACCGGGCTGCAGCTGTCGACGGCGTCGGTGAGCGTGACGTTCATGAGGTGATCCTTTCGCCGGTGTAGGGATCGGTGTGGAACCAAGCGCGCGCCGCCCAGAGGGAGACGTAGACGAGTCCAACGAGGACGGGCACCTCGATGAGAGGGCCGACGACGCCCGCCAGAGCCTGCCCGGAGGCGGCGCCGAAGGTGCCGATGGCGACGGCGATGGCGAGTTCGAAGTTGTTCCCGGCCGCGGTGAAGGCCAGCGTGGTGGAGCGGGCGTAGTTCAGGCCCAGGCTCTTGCCGAGCAGGAGCCCTGCGAACCACATCAGCCCGAAGTAGACCAGCAGTGGCAGCGCGATCCGCGCGACGTCCAGCGGGTTGGCCAGGACCGCATCGCCCTGCAGCGCGAACAGCAGCACGATGGTGAACAGCAGCCCGTACAGCGCCCAGGGGCCGATCACGGGGAGGAACTTCTCCTCGTACCAGGCGCGGCCGCGACGCTTCTCGCCGATCCAGCGGGAAGCGAAGCCGGCGACGAGTGGCACGCCGAGGAAGACCAGCACGTTCAGGGCGATCTGCCAGACCGAGATCTCCAACCCCTGAGTGTCCAGACCCAGCCAGCCGGGCAGGACGGTGAGGTAGAACCAGCCCAGCAGTGAGAAGGCGACCACCTGGAAGACAGAGTTGATCGCGACGAGTACGGCGGTCGCTTCCCGATCGCCGCAGGCGAGGTCGTTCCAGATGACGACCATCGCGATGCAGCGGGCGAGACCGACGATGATCAGCCCCGTGCGGTACTCGGGCAGATCTGGCAGGAAGATCCAGGCGAGGGCGAACATGACCGCAGGGCCGACGAGCCAGTTCAGCACCAGCGAAGACACGAGGAGCTTCTTGTCGCCGGTGACGGCCGCGATCTTGTCGTAGCGGACCTTCGCGAGCACCGGGTACATCATCACCAGCAGCCCGAGCCCGATGGGCACCGAGATGCCGCCGACCTCGAGGTGGCCGAGCAGGTCCGACAGAGCGGGGACGAATCGGCCGAGGAGAAGTCCTGCGACCATGGCGAGCCCGATCCACAGTGGCAGCCACTTGTCGAGGGTGGACAGACGCCGGACGGCGGCGGGAGCGGAAGCTGCGGTTGCGGTGGTCATGCGAGCAGCGCCTCGATCTTCTCGGCGATGACGGGCTTCGGGTGCGCGCCGATGAGGATGTCCGTGCCGGTGCCGTCGCGGAAGAAGCCGAGGGTGGGGATCGACGTGACGCCAGCGGCGGTCACGGTCTCGGGATTCCGATCCGCATCGACCTTGACGATCTTCACTCGTCCGTCGTACTCGGCGGCGAGCTGCTCAAGAAGCGGAGCGACCTGGCGGCACGGACCGCACCAGGTGGCCCAGATGTCGACGACGACAGGGATGTCGGAGTCGAGAACTTCGTCCTCGAACGTGGCGTCGGTGACGGCGGTGAGCGTGCTCATGCGAAGACCTCCTCGGCCTCGATCGGAGCGGCCGGGTCGTTCTCGAGGTTCGAGAGGTAGTGCTGGGCGTCCTGAGCGGCGGCGCAGCCGGTGCCGGCGGCGGTGATCGCCTGCCGGTAGGTGTGATCGACCAGATCGCCGGCCGCGAACACCCCGGGGATGTTCGTGCGGGTGGAAGGATGATCCACTCGGACGAACCCGCCTGCGTCGGTGACGACCTGTCCTGTGACCAACTCCGAGCGGGGGTCGTGGCCGATCGCGACGAAGACACCGGTCGCCGCCAGCTCGCGCTCGGTGCCGGTGACGGTGTCACGGAGGGTGACGGATTCGAGCTTCTCGTCGCCGTTCAGCCGGGCGATCTCGCTGTTCCATGCCACCTCGATCTTCGGGTGGTCAAGCACGCGCTGCGCCATGATCTTCGAAGCGCGGACCTCGCCGCGACGGTGCACGACGGTCACCTTGCATGCGAAACGGGTGAGAAACAGGGCCTCCTCCATCGCGGAGTCCCCGCCGCCGACGACGACGATCTCCTGCTCGCGGAAGAAGAACCCATCGCAGGTGGCGCACCAGGACACGCCTCGGCCGGTGAGTCGCTCCTCATCCGGCAACCCGAGCTTGCGATAGGCGGAGCCCATGGTGAGGATCACCGCACGCGCACGGAACGTCTCACCCGCGCCAGTCACGATGGCCTTGATCGGTCCGTCGAGGTCGACGCTGACTGCGTCGTCGAGGAGGATGCGGGCGCCGAACCGCTCGGCCTGCTGACGCATCGACTCCATCAACTCCGGTCCGTTGACGGCGTCGACGAACCCAGGGAAGTTCTCCACCTCGGTCGTCGTCATCAGCGCACCACCGGTGGTCACCGAACCGGCGATAACGACCGGGGCGAGGTTTGCCCGGGCCGCGTAGATCGCGGCGGTGAAGCCTGCGGGGCCCGATCCGATGATGACCAGCTCAATCTGTTGATTCGACATGAATCTATATTGACATTCTTCAAAGTAAGGCGCAATCGGCGGCGAGACAGTTCACGGACACTGCACCTGGATGCCAAGAAGCGACCTCCCAATCGGGAAGTCGCCCTCTCGTGGGTCGGTCAGACTGCGCCGACGGGCCTTGCGCCGATCTGCGCAGTACGGATGGCGTGCCGCAGCAGCTGGCACCCTCGGCGTCGAAGCCGCCGGCACCGCCGCAGACCCCGGTGTCGGGAAGGACGAGCTCGTTGCGCTCCGCAGCCTCGTGATCTCCGGCAAGGTGAGCTGCGACGCTGCGGACCTGCTCCTAGCCCGTGAGCGCCAGGAAGGTGGGGGCGCGGCCATAAGACTTCGCACCGACGATGAACAGGTCCTTCTCGGGCTGCGCGAGCTGGCGTGCGCCGGTGGCTCCGACGGAGCCGCAGGAGTGGATGTTCGGGTCGATCTCCGAGGCGATGCTGGCCACGGCGTCGAGCACTGGCGAGGATACGGCCATCGCAGCCGTCCTGGTCGACCGTGTGCACAACGAATGGCTGGCCCTTGCGGCCGCTGTCTACGTCTTTGTCGCGCCCCTGCCGCGCGATTCCCGTCACCGTTGTGCCGTAGAGGACGCGGTCACCCAGCACATCGACGAGTGGGGTGAGGTACTCACTCACCCACTCCGCCCCCGTCGGGTAGCCGTTTGCCGGCGCCGTCCCGGTCGGCTCGAGCAGGCGACGCGCTGCAGTGTCGGTGAGCTCCGGCCAGCCTGAGAAGAGGCGTGCATGACCCCACTCGGACACGGCAGCACCAGCGGAGGAGCCACGCTCGACGACCACGTCATCGACGCCACGTTCGGTTAGATGGGCGGCTGCAGCCGGATGGCCAGCCCAAGCCCGTCATCGATCACGATGGCATCCTCGATCAGTTGCTCGATTCTCAGCGTCAGGACGGCGCCTTTGACTACAGGCGCGCAAAGTCCTGAGCGTCCACTCGCCCAGAGCTATCCGAGGAGCATCGAAGGCATCCGCGGGGCCGCCTCGCTGGCTTAGCGGACGAGGCGTGCGATGGCCTGGGATGCTTCAGTGATCTTGGCCTCGGCAATGTCTCCGCCTGCACGTGCGGCGTCGGTGACGCAGTGGCGGAGATGGTCTTCGAGAAGACCGACAGCAACGCCCTGGAGTGAGCTCGTCAGCGCTGAGATCTGGGTGAGGATGTCGATGCAGTACTTCTCCTCGTCGACCATGCGGTGGATGCCGCGGGCTTGTCCTTCGATCCGTTTGAGACGGGCGAGATAGCGGGCTTTGTCGGTGATGTAGCCGTGTTCGCCGTGTTCGCCGTGTTCGCAGGCGGTGTCGGACTCGACCTGGTCGGTCTCGATGGTGTCGGTCATCGTGGTCTCCGGTTCTGGATTGGTTATCGGTTGAGGATCGCGCGGGCCGTGGTTTCCGGGCGAAGGTCGAGTCGCCGCAGGAGCTGCGCGTTGAGGGCAACCACGATGGTGGACAGGGACATCAGGATCGCCCCGACCGACATCGGCAGCACGAACCCGATGGGGGCGAGGACGCCGGCGGCGAGGGGTACGGAGATCAGGTTGTAGCCGGCGGCCCACCAGAGGTTCTGCTTCATCTTCCGGTATGCGGCGCGGGACAGTTCGATGACGGAGAGCACCGAGCGGGGGTCGTCGCTGGCGAGGATGACTCCGGCAGAGGCGATGGCAACGTCCGTGCCGGCGCCGATCGCGAGCCCGACATCGGCCTGGGCGAGGGCGGGGGCGTCATTGACGCCGTCACCGACCATCGCGACCTTGCGTCCCTCGTTCTGGAGCTCCTGCACCTTCGCGGCCTTGTCCTCCGGTCGGACGCCGGCGAAGACACGGTCGATGCCGAGGTCCTCGGCCACGGTGTGCGCGACGGCTTCGGCATCGCCGGTGATCATCACGACCTGCACACCCAGCGCGTGCAGTGCATCGACGGCTTCGCGCGATTCCGACCGCACCTCATCGGCGAGCTTGAGAGCGCCGATCACACGGCCGTCCTGAACCACGTGGAGGATGATCGCACCGTCATTGCGCCACCGCTCGGCAACGGGCAGCTCCTGCGCATCTTCCTCGGTGAGCAGGTGCGGTCCCCCCACCCGTACAACGGTCCCGTCGACGGTCGCGGTGACGCCGACTGCGGGAGAGGAGGTGAAGTCCGAGCTGCGGGGCACGTCGAGGTGACGGTCGGCGGCGGCGCGGACGATGGCCTTGGCGAGCGGGTGTTCACTGTCGGCCTCCGCGGCGGCGGCCAGGGCGAGCACCCGGTCGGTGTCGTTGCCTTCGACGACTGAGACCTCGGAGACGGTCGGTTCGCCCTTGGTGAGGGTGCCTGTCTTGTCGAACAGCACGGTGTCGACGGTGCGCATGCTCTCCAGCGCGAGCCTGTCCTTCACGAGTACGCCACCGCGTGCGGCGCGTTCGGTGGCGATGGAGACGACCAAGGGGATTGCGAGACCGAGTGCGTGGGGGCAAGCGATGACGAGCACCGTGATGGTGCGGATGACGGCATCATCGGGAAGCCCAACGAGCGTCCACACGATCGCCGTGATCACGCCAGCGCCGAGAGCGAACCAGAACAGCCAGCCTGCCGCCGTGTCGGCAAGGCGCTGCGCGCGCGAGGACGAGCTCTGTGCTTCGGTGACCAGGCGTTGGATGCCGGCGAGAGTGGTGTCGTCACCGGTGGCGGTAATCTCCACGCGCAGCCCGGAGTCGGTCGCCACAGTTCCGGCCGTGACCTGGTCATCGATACCGCGCGTCACGGTGCGGGACTCGCCGGTGACCATTGACTCGTCCATCGACGCGCGACCGTCGACGATGCGACCGTCGGCGGGGACGCTGCCCCCGGGGCGAACGATGACGACATCACCGACGACGAGTTCGGCAGGCGAGACCGTCACGACCTGGTCACCTTCGACGCGTTCTGCTTCGTCGGGCAGGAGCGCGGCCAGGGAGTCGAGAGCGGACGTGGTCTGCGCGAGGGACCGCATCTCGATCCAGTGCCCGAGCAGCATGATCACGATGAGGAGCGCGAGCTCCCACCAGAAGTCGAGCTCGTGGTGCAGCAGGCCGAGGCTCGCACCCCAAGAGGCGATGAACGCAACGGTGATGGCGAGTCCGATGAGGAGCATCATCCCGGGCTTGCGGTCGCGGATTTCGCTGACAGCACCGACGAGGAACGGCTTTCCACCCCAGATGTACATCACTGTTCCCAGTACCGGGGACACCCAGGCCAGGCCGGGAATGTCGGGGAGGGTGTAGCCGAGGATCATCGCGAACATGCCCGACAGCGCGACGGTGGGGACGGCGAGGATCAGCATGATCCAGAACAGGCGACGGAACTGTCCGACGTGGTCGCCATGCCCCGCATGACCCCCGTGTCCACCGTGAGCGTCGTGTCCACCATGTGCGTCATGGCCGGCATGCTCGCCGTGACCCTGGTGGCCCATCGGCGCGCCGCTTCCGTGCGGTGCAGTATCGGGACCGTCGTGGTGCACGGCGGTGTCGTGGTGAGGGGTGTGGACGGGGGGGTCTTCTGTGGCCGCGGCGGGGACCGATGGGGTGTGCCCGTGCGCTGCGTGTTCGTGGGTGTGATCAGCGTCGTCGCTGTGTGGCTGGCTCATGAGGCTATCCTCCTCGGAAACGATGAAGCTGTGCGGGGCGATCCGTGTGCCGCCCCGCACAGGTGAAGCGATGTCAGGCTGCGGTCACGTACTTGGCGGGGTCAGCGTCGAACAGGGGGCCGCAGGCGGCGCAGCAGAAGTAATAGCGGGTGCCCTCGTAGTCGCGGTAGAGGCCAGCGGCTTCAGCGTCCGCTTTCACGACGGTGCTGCCGACCATCACGGGGCATTCGGCGAGCTGTTCGGCGGACGGCGCGAGGAGGTCCTTGCGTCCGTCGGCTGGGACAGAGCCGTGGCTGTTGTGGCTGCAGCAGGATCCGGAATCAGACATGTGTGTTCCTCTTTCGTGATTTCAGTGGGTTCCGACGGTTGCGTTCCGCGTCGCATGATCACGCGGTGCGGGCGCGGCGGTCGGGGATGGGTCCGCCGCCTGGCTGCGGAACGTGCGCAGGCGGAGGCTGTTGCCGACGACGAAGACGCTGGAGAACGCCATCGCGGCGCCGGCGAGCATGGGATTGAGCAGACCGAGGGCTGCCAGCGGGATGGCGGCGACGTTGTAGGCGAAGGCCCAGAACAGGTTGCCCTTGATCGTGCCGAGCGTCTTCCGAGACAGACGGATCGCGTCGGCCGCGCTGCGCAGATCGCCGCGGACGAGCGTGATGTCGCTGGCCTCGATCGCCACATCGGTGCCCGTGCCCATGGCCAACCCCAGGTCTGCCTGGGCGAGCGCGGCCGCATCGTTGACGCCGTCTCCGACCATCGCCACGACCTTGCCCTCGCGCTGCAGCCTGGTGACCACGTCGACCTTGTCTTTCGGGAGCACTTCGGCGATGACCTCATCGATGCCGACCTCAGACGCGATCTGCTCGGCCACGGCACGGTTATCTCCGGTGAGGAGCACCGGTGTCAGTCCCAGCGCCTTCAGCTGCCTGATGGCTTCGGTGCTGGTCGGCTTGATGGTGTCCGCGACGATGAGCACACCGCGTGCTTCCCCGTCCCACCCCACGGCGACCGCGGTCTTGCCCTGACGCTCTGCTTCGCTCTTCGCGGCGGCGAGATTCTCGGGAAGGCGCTGGGACCAGTCCTCGAGAAGCGACTCGCGGCCGACAAGGACGGCGTGCCCGTCGACGATGCCCTGCACTCCCTTGCCCTCGATGTTCGCGAAACCCTCGGGTGTCGGAAGCGTGCCGACCTCTTGGACTGCGGCTTTGGCGATGGCCTGCGCGATGGGATGCTCGGAGGCGTCCTCCACCGCACCCGCCAGGCGCAGCAGCTCGCCGCGGTCGACGCCGTCAGCGGTGAACACGCCGGTGAGCGTCATCCGCCCTGTGGTCACCGTCCCGGTCTTATCCAGAACGACGGTGTCCACCCGTCGCGTCGACTCGAGAACTTCCGGACCCTTGATGAGGATGCCCATCTGCGCGCCGCGGCCCGTGCCCACCAGCAGTGCGGTGGGCGTGGCAAGGCCCAGGGCGCACGGGCAGGCGATGATCAGCACCGCGACCGCGGCGGTGAACGCCGCCGCGGCAGGGAATCCCGCGCCGAGCCAAGCGCCCAGCGTGGCGATGGCGATCGCGATGACAATGGGCACGAAGATACCCGACACCCGGTCGGCGAGGCGCTGCACCTCGGCCTTGCCCGATTGGGCGTCCTCGACGAGCTTCGCCATCTGCGCCAACTGGGTGTCCGACCCGACCCTCGTCGCCCGGATGACGAGCCGGCCACCGGCATTGACCGTCGCCCCCGTGACGGAGTCTCCTTCGCCGACCTCGACCGGCACGGATTCACCGGTGAGCATGGACGCGTCGACCGCGGAGGTGCCGGAGACGATCACACCATCGGTGGCGATCTTCTCGCCGGGCCGTACGATGAACTCGTCGCCCTCTCGCAGGTCCGCGATGGGAATGCGGGTCTCGGCGCCGGCGCGAAGCACAGCAACATCCTTCGCTCCCAGCTCCAACAGCGCGCGCAGGGCGGCGCCCGCCTGCCGTTTCGCCTTCTTCTCGAAGTAGCGTCCGGCGAGGATGAACATCGTCACCGCGGCACCCACTTCGAGGTAGATGTTCGCCGCCCCGTCCGACGGTGCCACGGTGAGCTCGAACGGGTGGGTCATCCCGGGGACGCCGGCCGTGCCGAAGAACAGCGCGTAGAGCGACCACAGTAAGGCGGCTATCGTCCCCATCGAGATGAGCGTGTCCATGGTCGCCGCACCGTGCCGGAGATTCGTCCACGCTGCCTTGTGGAAAGGCCAGGCCGCCCAAACGATGACGGGGCCGGCCAGGGCGAGTGAGAGCCACTGCCAGTAAGTGAACTGCAATGCGGGGATCATCGACATCGCAATCACAGGAAGGGTCAGCACGATGGAAGCGATCAAACGGTTCCGCAGGCTCACCAGCTCCCTATCCGGAGCGTCCTCACCGTCGACTACCGCGGACGGCTCCGGTGAGGGAAGGGCGGCCGTGTAGCCGGTCTTCTCCACCTCGGCGATCAGCAGCGCCGGGTCGAACCCGTTCGGTGCGGTGACCTTCGCCTTCTCCGTCGCATAGTTCACGGTGGCGGTGACACCGTCCAGCTTGTTGAGCTTCTTCTCGATGCGCATCGCGCACGACGCGCAGGTCATCCCGCCGATCTCCAGCTCCACGCTGGACGCGGCTGCTGACTGCGTATCCGTCATGATGTCTCCTCGATCCTTCTTGCAACTCGATGCGCACTGAGCGGGTCAGTGCCCGTCGTGCTCGGCGTCGTCTTCGGTGTCCGCCTGGTCGCCGGTGGCGGGGGTCGCCTCGAGTACGAACTGTGCGGTGTGGACCTGTCCGTCGACCTGGAAGTCCAGGTACAGCAGGTAGCGGCCGGTGGTGGGTGTCTCGGCGGTGAATTCCACCTCGGGGCCGGCCAGATCGCCCGGCTGTGGTTCCTCGCCGCGCGCGTGCACATGCAGATACGCCAGGTCGCCATCGCGCAGGGCAACGAGGTGGCCGAACGCACCGAGGTACGGCTCCAGCACCGTGACGGGTTCCCCGTCCCGAGAGACCTTGACAGTCAGTTCGCTTCCAGTTCCGGCGACCAGGTCGCCGCTGACGGTCACGTCGAAGCCGTCGACCGTGTCGCTTGTCTTGACGGCGACCTCGGGCTCCGGTGTCAGCTGCCCCGCCACATCGACGGTGCGGGAGAGCGTGGCGCTCACCCCCTCAGAGGTGAAGTCCGCATACAGCCGGTACGTTCCCGCGGTATCCCAGGACCATGGCAGCGACCAGACCCCGGTCCTCGGGTCGAGTTCGGGGTGCACGTGACGGTATTCACGCCCGTCGTTGCGGACCACGATCAGGTGCAACTGCTTATCGTGGGCCTCGTCGAAATCGGTGATCGGGACACCTGAGGGATCGCGGATGTCGAAGGAGAGTTCACCGTCCGTCTCGACGTTCGCCGGCGCCTGTACGGGGCTCATTGTGAATCCCGATGCCGCGCTCATCACTCCACTCACCCCCATCTCCTGATCGTCTTTCGTGCCAGCAGCATCCTCGGGCGCTTGCGCGTCATGCGAGGAATGCCCGGCGTCCGCCCATGCGGTCACCGTGCTGTCGGGCACGAGTGCGCCCGCGGCGGCGAAGGCGGCGCCGAAGACAACGACAAGGCCCGCGCCGTAGAGGCCGAGGCGGCCCGGGGCGTTCATGAGAGTCGGACCGCCTCGTACCCGGCCTCATCGACGGCCGCGAGCACGGCCGCGTCATCCACTGCGGAACTCGTCGTGACGAGAAGCCGGCCGGTCTGCGCACTCACTTCGATGTTCTCGACGCCGGGGACCTGGCTGACCTCGCCGCGAACAGCGACCTCGCAGTGGCCGCAGCTCATCCCGCTCACCTGGTACTCGCTCGTGCTCATGATGGCTTCCTTCCCTCGATTCGGAATACCCCGGTAGGGTACTGGTATGCCTAACCATATACCCACCCAGGGTATTCCGGTCAAGGGGGTGAAGGGAGCTTCTCATGGATAAGACCAGCTCGGATGTGCTCATCGTCGGCGCGGGCGCCGCGGGTCATTCTGCGGCGGTCACGTTGCGGCGCAGCGGTTTCGACGGGTCGATCCGGATCGTGCATGCGGAGCCGTTCGCCCCGTACAACCGCACGCTGGTGACCAAGGGCATCCTTCGTGGCCTGCTCACCCCGGAGCAATCCGCGCTGCCTGCCTTGGACTCGATCGATGTCGAGACGATCCCCGGCAGCGCTGTCGGGATGGAAGAGCGGGGCATCTTGCTGCACGATGGCAGACGGCTGATATTCGCAACGGCTGTCGTGGCGACCGGCGCCGCCCCGCGTCCCCTGCAGGCGACAGGCGTCAGCGAGGGGGTCTTCACGCTGCACAGCGCGTCCGACGCGCTACGCATCCGAGGGCATGCGGGTCCGACGTTCGAAAGGCGGGTTGTCACTGTCCTCGGTGCCGGGCTGGTCGGAGCAGAAGCAGCAAGCTACCTTGTGAGCGCTGGTGCCAGAGTGCATCTCGTCGCGCGCTCCGAAATCCCCTTGGCGCACAGCCTCGGGTTGCCGATCGCCACCCGGCTCCGCGATCTGCACGCTGCGCACACGGAGTTCCATCCAGGCCGGACAGTGCGCTCCATCTCGGCTTCCGGAAGCGGGGGTGACGTACTCCTCGATGATGGGACATCTGTATCGTCAGACGTGATCGTCCTCGCCCACGGAACAGTTCCGGCTGTCTCATGGATCCGCTCAGACGGTGCCGCGATCGAGGTCGATGACCGGCTCCGTGCCAGGACGATCCCGGCAGTGTATGCGGCCGGTGGGGTCGCCGCTCATGTCGGTCCCGACGGTTCGCTCTATCGTATGGATCATTGGGATGATGCGGTGGCACAAGGGGCTCACGCCGCCCGAGCGCTGCTTCATGATCTGCACGGCGGGGACGATCCTGGCCCGTACCGGCACGTTTCCGGGTTCACGGTGAATGTGCACGGCGTCACGCTGAGTGGAGCGGGCGTCGTCTTGCCGCAGGCGACCGCGGAAACGACGTCATCGGCCGGCGGCGGCCTCGTCTCGACCTTCAGGACCGCCGACGGCAAGAGGGCGGGTGCTGTCGGGTGGTCAGCGGCAAGGGAAATCCTGGCGGTCAAGCACGAGCTGGCAGGCGGCTTCTGAGTGTGCACAGGATCGATGTCGGGCACACAGGCGGCGGTGCTAGCGTCGTGAGGAACAGGAAGGATCGAGGATGCAGGTGACGGTTCGCGCCACAAGCCCGCAGTTGTCGCTGCGCACCCTGCTGATGCTCGGCACCGCGGCCGTCCTGATCATCGTCGGCCTCCTGGGCATGCACACCTTCACCGCGGAACCTGCCGGGCACGGCTCCTCGGGCGTCGCCCATTCCGCATCGACAGTCGCTCACGTTCCGGACGCCACGGCGAGCCTCGACGACGGTGGTGCCGCTGCCTGCGACGGGCCGTGCCACGTGACCACCGGACAAGGGCAGGGTCACGACGACATGGTCACCGCCTGCGTACTCGCGTTGCTGGCCGGCCTTCTGCTCCTCGTCCCACCGACGTTTGCCCGACGCTCCGGCATCTCCCTTCGCGAGGTGACCAGCTGGTTGCGGTGGGAAGCGACCGATGCCCTCCCTCGTGGCCCCTCGTTGACGGTTCTTTCGATCAGTCGAACTTGAGTATTCGCACGCCGACCCAACTGTGGGCGGCCCTGCGGCGCCCGTTGGCGCCGCCGCTTCAGCGAACTCTCATACGACTTACGAAGGAACGACCATGAACAAGAAGATCCCCCTCGCACTCAGCACCGGCGCTCTCACCCTCGCCCTGGTACTGACCGGCTGCGCCGACACCGGCACCGCGCCGTCCGGTACCAGCAGCTCACCGTCCGCGTCGACGTCCTCGTCGGCCTCAACCGAGGCTGACGAGATGTTCGTCACGATGATGATCCCTCATCATGAGCAGGCCATCGAGATGTCGGACATTCTGCTGGCCAAGGACGGCGCGGACCCGCGGGTGGTCGAGCTCGCCGAACAGATCAAGGCGGCGCAGGGCCCGGAGATCGACAAGATGCTCGGGTGGCTCGAGGACTGGGGTGTGGAGTACGACCCCGATTCGATGGGCGGCATGGACCACGGCTCCATGGGCGGCGACGACAGCATGATGTCCGAAGAGGACATGACCATGTTGGAAGACGCCGACGCGACCGAGGCCAGCCGTTTGTTCCTCGAGCAGATGATCGTGCACCACGAAGGCGCCGTCGACATGGCACAGACGGCGCTTGACGACGCGCAGAACCCGGACGTCCTCGAGCTCGCGCAACAGGTGATCGATGACCAGACGGCGGAGATCGCCACGATGAAGGACCTCCTCGGAGAACTGTAGAACCACGCGGGGCGGGCCGATTCCCGAACGACCCGCCCTGCGTTTCCCGCGCGATCGCCCCGCGCGAAGACCGACCCCGCGGCGCGCTCCCTGCTGCCCGCGTCACAAGCCTGGCCACCCTCCTGGCCGCTACCCGGAAACCATCATGAAACGATCATTTCTTCTCGCCGCCGCAACCATCCCCGTGCTGACGCTCGTCATTACGGGCTGTACTGCCGCGCAGTCCGACGAGCCCGATGCGACACCCCGCATCGACCACATCCACGGCATCGCCGAAGACCCCCGCGGTGACGATCTGCTCGTCGCCACGCACAACGGCATCTTCACCGTCACACCGGACGGGAACGTCTCCGGACCCGTCGGCGGCCATGACTTCGATGCCATGGGATTCACTGTCACCGGCGACACCCTGTTCGCCTCCGGACACCCCGGAGAGCAAACCCCGGCCGAGCTGGGATCCCCGAACCTCGGCATCATCCGTAGCGATGACTATGGCCTCAACTGGTCGCCCATCGCCCTGAACGGAACAACCGACTTCCACGTCCTCACCGCCAGCCCCGACGGAACCCTGTACGGCATCGCTTCCAGCCAAATCGACCTGCTCTCCAGCACCGACAACGGAACGAACTGGACCACCCATGCCCCTCTAGCGGCAGCCGACCTCGCCGCCACAGAGTCCGGGCTCTATGCCGCCACCGAAGAAGGACTGCTCGTCAGCACCGACGGTGGCGACACCTTCACCCCCGTCCCCGAATCACCCCTGCTCTACGCCCTCGTAGCACGCACAGACGGCACACTCGTCGGCGCCGGCACCGACGGGGTCCTCTGGGCCCAAGATCAGAACGGGACGTGGCAGCAGCTGGGGCCACTCGACGGAGCCGTTCAAGCCCTCAGCACCATCGATGACCGCATCATCCTCGTCGATGACCGAGGCATCGTTGGTGTCACTGTCGACGGCTTCACCGTCCTCAGCCCGGCCCGGTAACCGCAGCCCACTCACGAATCCACCATGAACGAACACAAGAATCCGTTCCGGAACTTCGTCTTCTTCATCACCGCGGCAACGATCGCCGTCGTCCTCCTCGCCTTCGCCACCTACCTCGCGATTGGAGCGATCCTCTGATGTCGCCGGACGCACGATTCGATCCGCTCCGCCTGTCCGCGCTCAGCCATCGTTCCGCACCGAGCAGGCCGCCACCTCGCCCGTCGCGTGCGTACCGACTGCACCGCCGACTTGTGCGGTTAGGGATTGTGCTCCTGGCAGCCGGACCCGCGCTCGTCCTGATCCATCTGAGCACCGATACACAATACGGAAGCCACAATGGCACTTGGTGGACGTACACGGTGGCGAGCTACGACGTCGCCATCATCACCACGATCATCGGGGTAGCACTGGTCTGGCGATCGCCGCCGGCCTCCGATGAACGGCGTGAATGACTGGCCGAATCGCGGCGTCAAGAGACAGGGACATCCCAACGTCTCATGACCTTGTCGATCTCGACGAGGCCGGCGAAGCGGGCAACGTCGCGTCCACCCATGACGCGGTTCCGAGCGAGCTTCGCCGGGAACTGCTTCAGGGGAGGGATCTCGGTCTCGTGTTGCGGCGAGGGTCTGGCGTTGAGCCTGGACGGTCGCCGCTAGCGCACGCCGGAACGGAGCCACTGATCGTGTAGCAGTTGGCTCATCGCCACGCGTGGTGTCAGGTCACCGTGTCGAGCTCCACGCCGTAGTCATCGGCGTTCTGCGTTATCGGCACGAATATCGAATCATCCCCGGCGTACTCAGCGAGCTCCGGCGGGCAATCGAGATCGCCGATCGAGAGCGCACGTTCAGGTGGCAAGAGATGGGCTTGTTCGAAGCCCTTGCCCGAGGGTCGACGATTCGGTAGCCGTCAGCGAGACTGGCGGAGATCGAGGCCGAGGGCAGACTCGGACCGCAGATCATCGGCCCCTCGATTGCGGGGCATCCAGCTCAAGAAGGGCGGTATCCATGACCGACGCATCCACTCCCCCAAGCGACACCGTCAACGATCTGACCAACCCACCCGTGCCGCCGGGAGCCTTGTTGCTGGAGCTCGTGCCGGTTCCGGTCACCGACATCGAACGAGCAAAGACCTTCTACCGAGACCAGCTCGGCTTTCGGCTCGACGTCGACATCAACCCAGAGCCCGGCGTCCGCATCGTCCAGCTCACGCCACCGGGTTCGGCATGCTCGATCACCCTGGCCGAGGGCCTGCCCACGCTCGACATGCCTCCGGGGACCCTGCGAGGGCTGCACCTGGTGGTCGCCGACATCGAGGCATCTCGTGCCGAACTGGTCGAGCGCGGCGTCGAGATCAGCGAGGTCGAGGACCTCGGCGGAGTGTTCTACGCCTTCTTCGCCGACCCCGACGGCAACACCTGGTGCCTGCAGCACATGCCCTGGCGATAGCTACGACGCCGGCGAGGGCGCCGGGGTCGGTTTGATGCGGCGGGTCGGCACACGCAGGAGGACGAGCGCGACAAGGTAGATGCCGCCGACGACGATCGCGATGTCGGCGACGTTGCCGATGAACAGATCGAAGTAGCCGATGAAGTCGATGACGCCACCGCGTGCCAGGCGGTCAGCGGCATGACTGATCGCACCGCCGAGGACCAGGCCCAGCCCGATTGCCCACCAGAGCGATCCCACCCGCCACAGGTAGACCGTGATGGCGACCGCGGCGGCAGCGGCGAGGAGTCCGAGCAGCCAGGTGAAGTCGGTGCCGAGGGAGAACGCGGCGCCACGGTTGACGGTGAGTTGGAACTCGAGAACCGGTGGCAGGACGTCCTTCGATTCTCCGCCCGAGAGCGCAGAGGCGGCCCAGATCTTGGTCCATTGGTCGACGGCGACGACGACCGCTGCGATGGCCAGCCCGGCGAGGAAGGACCAGCGCACTCCCGAGCGTCGGTTCGTGGTCGGTGACGTCACTGTGCAGTTCCCTCTTCGTGCGATAGCTCGTGCCGGGCCGGTTTTCGGTTACCGGCTTCACCAGACTATTCGCTGGGCTATGGCCGAGAGGTCAGGGCTTCGACGCCAGTCACACTTTCACGGGGAACGTCGCCAAGATGACCACACCGATGACAGCGAGAGTCAGGCCCAGAATGAAGAAGGTGCGCCGGCGCCATTCGGCGCGCTGGTTCTGGGACAGCGCCGCGAAGAACAGCACGAGCGCGAAGAGCACGGTGAGCAGAGCGTAGTTGTCTCCGCGCTGGTTGTTCACGAGTGCTTCGTCGAACTTGGCGTCCGCGCGCGCGTGCAGGTCTTCCGCTTCCTCGGTCCCCGGCGGAATGTACTCCTCCCTGGCGAGGGGCCCCTGGGATACGCGCCCCTCCGCCGTCCAGGCGTCGAACGCGATCCGGAACTCGTCCGTGAAGCGTTCCTCGATGAAGGTGACGAGTTCCTGGTCGTCGTCTGCGGTGGCGAGCACCCATTCGGTGTAGATGGTCAGATCGTATTGGCGCGCCGCTTGGGCCCTGCTTTCGGCGGAGGCGGCCTGGACACGTGCGCTGGACGCTTGGCTGAAGGCGATAGACATCTCACCGCCCCATTTCGACGCCTCGAATCCGCACCATGCGGTGATGACCGCGGTTATGGACAGCAGCACCACCGTGGCCACCTCCAACCACCGGCCGGGATGAGTGACTTTCTCGGTGGCGTCCATGCGCGCCGTCTTTTAGGGCAGCACGATCTCGAATGCCGGGTCTCCGGGGGTCAGTACGCCGAGCAACTGCTTCAGGACGCCGAGGTCGCCGCGCACGTCCAGGCCCTCGGCGTCGAGGTCTCCGCCGGCGAGGCGGATGAGCCGCTCCTTGGTGAGGGTGAGATGCAGTGCGGCATCTGTGGCGGGTTCGCGCTCGACGTAGACGAGCACGCCGTTGCGGAGCGTGACGTGGAACGAGCGGTCGAGATCACTGAGTGTGATGTCGAATCCGAGGTCGAGGTCCCAGGCGCGCGGGCCGTCGACGGTGATCGCGACGGCATCGAACAGCTGTTCCGGGGTGAGCTGCGCTCGGATGGCTGGGGCGTTGGTCACGGTCGGGGTACCGAAGTTTCCCTCGCGCAGTTCGGTCGCCCCGGAGAGGAAGAAGTTGCGCCAGGTGCCGTTCTCAGCGCCGTAGCCGAGCTGCTCGAGGGTGTCGGCGTAGAGCGCCTTCGCTTCCGCATTGTTCTCCTCGGTGAAGACCGCGTGGTCGAGCAGTGTGGCCGCCCAGCGGAAGTCTCCCGAGTCGAAGGCGGCGCGGGCGAGCTCGAGGACCCGGTCGATGCCTCCGATCGCGTCGACGTAGCGCTTCGCCTGCTCCTTCGGCGCGTGCGGCCAGAGCCGAGCCGGGTTCCCGTCGAACCAGCCCATGTACCGCTGGTAGATGGCCTTTACGTTGTGGCTGACCGAGCCGTAGTAGCCGCGGGCGTGCCAGGCGTTCTCGAGCGCGGGCGGCAGCTGGATCGCCTCGGCGATCTCGGCGCCCTGCATGCCCTGGTTCAGCATCCGCAGCGTCTGGTCGTGCAGGTACCCGTACAGGTCCCGCTGCAGACCGAGGAACTCACGGATCTCCGCGTTGCCCCAGGTCGGCCAGTGGTGCGAGGTGAACACGACTTCGGCGTCGTCGCCGTAACGCTCGATGGCCTCGGTGAGGTACTGCGACCACACGTGCGGATCCCGCACGACCGCGCCCCGCAGGGTGAGCAGGTTGTGCAGCGTGTGCGTGGCGTTCTCCGCCATGCACAGCGCCCGGTACTTCGGGAAGTAGAAGTGCATCTCGCTGGGCGCCTCGGTGCCCGGCGCCATCTGGAATTCGATCTCCAGCCCGTCGACGGTGTGGGTCTGCCCCGTCTCGGTGATCTCCAGCGTCGGCGCGAGCAGGGTCGCCTCCCCGGTCGACGTCGTCTGTCCGAGACCGGCGCCGACTGCCCCCTGCGGGCCGCGTGCGAGTGCCGCGCCGTACATGTACCCGGCGCGCCGGCCCATCGCGGTGCCCGCGTAGACGTTCTCTGCCACCGCGTGCTCGACCATGCCCGCGGGGACGATGATCTCGACCCCCGCGTCGACGTCGGCCTGTGAGACGATGCCCTGCACGCCGCCGAAGTGGTCGATGTGAGAGTGGGTGTGGATGACAGCGGTGATCTTGCGGTCACCGCGGTGACGCCGGTAGAGCGCCATCGCCGCGGCTGCGGTCTCCTTCGAGATCAGCGGGTCGATCACGATCACGCCGGTGTCGCCCTCGACGAATGACATCACCGACAGGTCGAGCCCGCGGATCTGGTACAGGCCGGGCACGACCTCGAACAGGCCGTGCTTGGCGACCAGCGTGCTCTGGCGCCACAGGCTCGGGTTCACCGTCTCCGGAGCATCACCCTGCAAGAAGTCATAGGTGGACGCGTCCCAGATGATATCGCCGGCGGCGTTGCGGATCGCAGGCTCGTCTAGCGTGCCGATGAATCCTCGCTCGGCCGCCGCGAGATCCCGCTCATCGTCGAACGGGAGCCGTGCCTGCAGCTCTGCCTGCTGTTGCCGGATGGTCTCTGATGCGTCGCGCTGACCCATGATGGTGCTCCCGTCTCCGAAGAACAGTTCACGACGAGTCTTGCGGTCACGAAAGACGGTGACAACCACCTTTCGTCTGAACCTTGTGCCGGCCGCTGTCACGCGGCATCCTGAGGTATCGGATCACCGCGGGCCCCCGCGGGTGTCCGGTTCTGGGGACGAGGCTGGGGAGGCCTCACGCGGGATGCCTCATGGGTGGCGACTCCCTCGGTCGCACGTGCGGCATCCCGCACACCCGGACGGACGCTGGCTGATACCGTCGGCGCATGCCCCGACGTATGGCGGACCCTGAGTTTCGACAGCAGCAGTGGGACGATCGCTATGCGCTGCACATCGCGCCGGTCAACGAGTACGTCGACGAACTGCGTGAGGTCGGCCGCGGGTGGGCGCCGTACGTCGCGCCCCTTCATGGTGGAGTCGAAGCGCGGGTGCTGAGCATTCTTCGCGATCCAGGGCCCGCGACGCAGGACGGCAAGGGTTCGGGCTTCATCTGCGTCGAGAACAACGACGGCAGCGCCGAGCTTCAGGCGGTCCTGCTCGAGCAAGCAGCGCTATCTCCGTACGAGCTGCTGCCGTGGAATGCGTACCCCTGGTACATCAACCGCGCCCCGAAGGCGGCTGAGCTGGATGCCGGCGTCCAGACGATCCTGCACCTGCTGGAACTCGCGCCGAGGCTGAAGGTCGTGCTACTCCAGGGTGGTGATGCGGATCACGCCTGGCGCCGGTTGCTTAGGCAGTCCCCTGAGATCGAGCGTGAGCGGGGTCTCACCGTCGTTCGGACGTTTCACCCTTCGCCGCAGGCTCTCTTCGTGCGGGATCTCGAGGAGAGAGCTGCACGCGTAAAGCGACGAGCCGACGCGTTCGTCGAGGTGGCAGGTCTGCTCGAGCCCGTGCGATCGACGCCATGACGGGCACGGGGAGCTCGCCACGCGAGCGCTGATGACCGTCCGGTAACGATGGTCATCAGCGCCTTTCGCGTCTCGCACTGAGAACCGAAGGTGTCAGTAGGCGCTGATACGGTCAGCGTCGACATCAACCTGCTCGGAGAGGCATCCCTTGAACATCACAGCACCCAAGCTCGGCGCGACCATCGCACTTCTGGCACTCCTCGGCATCAGCGCCGTGGGGTGCGCATCTCCCGAACCGTCCAGCTCGTCGTCTGGCGGCGAGTCCTCCTCGTCCGAGACCGAGCAGGTCCAGGAGGAGGAAGCTCCGGAGCCGGTGAGTCTGGAGGGCTCCTGGAAGCAGAACAACTCCAACTCCGAGGACGCGTGGCAGGAGGCCACGATCACCGGTGACACGATCGAGGTCCACTGGGTCGCCGACGGCGGTGACACGAAGTCGCTGTACTGGGCCGGCACCGTCGAGGTCCCGGCAGAGGGCGACTCGTTCACCTTCGATTCGGCGAACGACACGTCCAAGACCGAGTCCTCGATCATGGCATCGAGCGACGCGACCAAGACGTTCACGTACGAGAACGACGAGCTCAGCTACGAGGTCACCGCGATGGGCACCACGATGACCGTGCGCCTCAGCCGCGAGTAAGCACTTCGCTCACTAGTCGGCACAGCCCCCACGCTCTCGGAGCGAATGGGGGCTGTTCTGTTGCAGTTGGTGGCTCGTTCCAGGCGAGTCCCGACGGACACATGGTGTCGCGAATCTTCAAGCACGCTGGTTCTCGCGCCCCGTAACGTCGAAGCCATGACAGGAAGAGGACACCGTTGAGCGCGTTGATGGGCGAAGAGATCAGGACCGCGGAGGTCAGTGGCGACATGAGGACGGCAAGAGGAACGTTCGAGGTGTCGCTCGAGCCCGCGGAGCACGATCAGGCGGGCATCCGCCGAATGGTCATCACCAAGACATGGCGGGGTGACCTTGCCGGGCAGGGGGCCGGGACGATGCTCGCAGCTGGCGATCCGGCAACCGGAAAGGCGGGCTATGTCGCCGTGGAAACCGTTGACGGCGAGCTCGACGGGTTGCGCGGAGGCTTCGCGTTCCAGCAGTTCGGAACGATGACGGCACCCGACCAACAGCTGCGCTACGAGATCGTGCCCGGCTCGGGAACCGCGGACCTGGCAGGAATCACCGGAACGCTCGACCTCGAGATCATCGACGGGAACACCGCTACCTGTTGACCTACGCGCTGAGCTGACAGCACGGGTGAAGCGCAAGCGGCTCGCCTGTTGAAGGTGTCTCAGGCCTGACTGAGATTGCTCGCGGCTTCAGTCTGCTGGTCAGGCGCGGCGGCGTCGAAGACGCGCGTTCTGATGACCTGGTCGACGCCGACGAGGCCGGCGAGCTTCACTACATCGCGGCCGCCCATGATGCGGTTCAACATGAACTGCGGCGGGAAGAGGTCCAGCAGCGGGTTCTCACCGTCGAACGACCGCGAGGTCCTGGCGGCGAAGATGCGCGTGGTGTCGAGAGCTCTGAAGCTGTCGATCGAGAGGATGGACGTTCGGGGATCGGGCCAGATCAACCGGTCCAGAGGCTTCGCACCGGTCCAGTGCTGCTTGATGCGCTTCATCACTCCGACCGAGGCGTTCGTCGCGCCGACATACGCCTGGCGGTACTCGTCGAGCACCATGACGTAGAGGCCGGGCACCCCATCCCACTTCGTGAGATCGGTGACCTCGGTCATGCCCGGTTGGCTGGTGATTGCCGCCTGCAGCGCGGCATCGAACTCGGCAGTGTCGAGGGAGGCGAAGTGCGCCATGTTGAGGTCGTAGTTCGCCAGTGCCAGCTCCTGGAGGAACGAGCACCATGCGTCTGTGTAGATGCGGTGGTCGGGGTCCTCGTATCTGTCGTCGATCGCGTCCCAGAGATACGGGTCCTCCTCGCGGTACCAGCGTTGCAGGGAGGAGCGCTTGTTGATCCGGGCGTAGGTCTCGCGCGACATGCGGAGGCCGAGCTCGCGGCTGCCGCGGACCTTGAGTCCGAAGTGCACGGCGCTTTCGACCGGACTGGTGCCTGCTCGGCGACCACGCTGCGACGAGACGGCGACCCCCCAGATCTTCCGGGCTGGTCGCGGATGCCACCGGTGCCAGAAGAGCACGTGACCGGAGTCGACGAGCATCTGCAGGGACGCGTTCGCGTCGGCGCCGATGTCGACGTTGAAGATCCGCGCAGGGTCGAACTCGAGATGCTCGCCCTCGGGGATGATGCTCTGCTGGTTCAGCTCCCACGGATCAGCATCGAGCACTAGGTAGCCGGAGTCAGTCAGCTCTCGTCGCAGCTGTGCAGCGTGCTCGGTCGACGGCGCCCAGACGAGTGTCTCGCGCGGAGTAGCGGTGATCTCGAGTTCCACGATGGCGTTCAGCCCTCGGGGCGCCACGCGGCGGCCTCGGCGGCCATCGCGGCTCGAGCAGCCGAGAGCCGGGGGAGCCTGCCGGGGTTCTTGTCCAAGTTGATCGGTGGTGTGAGGCGCACGATGACGCTGGTCTCGACGTCGCCGAGCGGGACCCGCATGTCCGCTGGCGCCGGCCAGACAGAGAGCTGGAGGCGCGCGTGCATCCACTCGTTGAGGCGTGCGTCGCCGCCGTCGGCAAGGGCGTAGTTCGCGAAGCGCTCCGGCTTCGCGAGGTTGCGCGGGACCGCATGCAGATCGAGGAAGTCGCGCAGGAGGGCGGCGAACGACCGCCGGACCGTGGACCCGCCGGTGCGGGGCTTGGACTTCGGGTTCGTGGCGAAGTGACCGTTCAGGTCGCGCGAGACCAGGCTCTCCTCGGCCTTGCCGACGTACAGGGGATGATCCGGAGCCGGCTCAAGCTGGAGATCCCGCCAGGCCTGCTCGTCGCCGTAGATGGCGTACAGTCCGGGACGGGCGGGGACGAGTTGCGCGGCCTCCATGATCGCCCAGCGCTCTCCGGTGAGCGCGGCGACGGCAGGATTGGTGAGGTCGTGCAGGGAGTCAGCGCTCACGCCGAGGTCCTGCCGAAGTGCGCACGAACCTCGTCGGCCTGCTCGGGGGTCAGCTCCCAGCGCTGGTTCTTCAAGTGGTCGGGGTAGCGCTCGCGCAGATAGCGGCGCACAGTGATGCCGGGCCGATCACCGTCGTTGTGACCGAGTTCGCGGCCGAGCTCGGCGGGGGTGATGACGTCGTGCGATGCGCTCATGAGGTCATCATGCACGATGCCCTCGTTGACCGCATTCCCACGGATTGTCCTCGAAGGTCGGCAGTGTCCCGGGTTGTTCTCAGTGCTGCAGGCCATCTTCTCGCTGAGGTGCGGAGGAGCCAGCAAGACCATACCGATCGAGGTGCACACCGCGAAGCTCGGGGAAGGCATCGGAGACGCGCTTCGGTGGCGCGGGAGTCCGCGGCACCTTCGGGGCGGGGGTGTGCTGAGCCGCACTCTGCAAGCTGGACCGAACCATGTGCGAGGTGAACTGTCGCGGCCGCATCATCAGCCGGCCGTTCCATGCGGGACCGAGATCGATGAGGTGATGGTCGGAGGAGACGATCACGTCCGCGTCGACGGCGGGGTCCTTCGCGAGGGCGAGGATGTTATTGTCCTCGTGATTCCCGATGGCATAGTCGCGGACGACCGGGTCCACGATCGCGCCTCCGGAGTCGTCGCAGGCCTCGGCGACGAACTCGATGTACTTGGCCGTGGTTCGTTCAGACTGCCCGGAGGCGATCATCAGGCGGTGGACGTTCCGCAGGATGTGCGGCGAGGTGAACAAACGCACCTGCTGATCGAACGCGAGCGAGAGAGCGTCGGATGCCGCCGAAGGGGAGGGGAGCTTGTCGGGGAGCAGCATTCCGGTGCCGCTACGGATGTGGTCGAGGTAGACGTTGATGTCGTAGACGACCGCGATCCGAGGGCGCTCCCGCTGGCTGTTCATGAGGTTCCCAAGTCCTCGATGAGCTTGAGCGTTTCCTCGGTCGTGTAGACCTTGCCGCCGCGCTCTTCGAGCATCTCGGCGTGCAGATCGTTCATCTGCTGGACGCGGAGCTTCTTCTTGAACTCCTTCATGGCGACGCGCAGGAATTCGCTGCGGTTGCCGCCGCCGAACGCATCGGCGAGCTCCTGGAGCAAAGGGACGTCCGTCTCTTCGACGGCGAAACTGATCGGTCGTGCAGCCATTCGAGGCCTCCAAGCGTGTTAGTAATGCATTAGTAATGGTACGTCGAGAGGTCGACATCGACAAGAGTGGTCTCGAATCCCGCACGCAGTTCGCGGGATATCGGCCACCATTGCGATTCGGCTTAGATGCTGGCTGATATGTTCGGCGGCATGGCCCGCAAAATCGTGCATCAGCTCGTCGACGACATCGACGGAGAAGTCCTGGAAGTCGGATCCGGCGAGGCGGTGACCTTCTCCCTGAACGGCACCGCGTACGAGATCGATCTGTCCGAGAAGAACGCAGCAGCGTTGCGAGAGGCCTTTGAGCCGTGGATCGCGGCAGCCCGCCGGGTGTCCGCCGGCGGTACTCGCGGAGGCCGTGGGCGCCGGAACTCGCAGGGCGCCGCCAAGCGCGACCTCTCGGCAATCCGCGCGTGGGCGAAGGAGAACGGTCACCAGGTCTCCGACCGCGGCCGCGTCCCCGACGCGGTGCAGCAGGCGTACGACGCCGCGCACTGAGGCCGCCGTGGGAGAGGCGCGCGGGTTCGAGCAGGGGACGAACTGGAAGGCGAAGAACGCCGCGAGTATCCGTCTGCGCGTCGGCGACGGAAAGAAGCACCCGGTTCGTTCCTCTGATGGCGCCCCGCGGCTTACGTCTGAGGAGCAGCGGCGAGCGGACGTCCTGCGTGAGCAGGAGCGTGAACGCATCGCGAAAGAGCGCCAGGCGCGCGCGGGGCGCGCACGTGGGCAACGGCGTGAGGCCGGGCTCGACGCACGCCATGCTGAGCGCGATCACACACCAAAGGGGTGGGTGCCGGCGAACCGGCGAGGGTACGTCGATCCGCTCTCGCAGGCAGCTGATCCACGGCCGACGGCGCCGCTCAAGAAGAAGAAGTTCCGTCGCGGCCGCCGCGAGCTACAGTAGCTGAATCTCAGCGGTACTGACGAGCCTGCGCCGCGAGAATCGCTTCGCGCATCACGTCGCCGAGTTCGGCGACGATGATCTCGATGCCGGCGTCGCGGATGGAAGCCGTCAGCCACGCGCCCGGGCGATGCAGGTAGCTGGCCGCCGCCTCGTCAGCCACGGCGAGGATGAGCCGGGTCGCACCGAGCTTCTGACCGGCCCAGGCGAGTTTGAACGCGTCGGTGGCGAGCTTGCGGGGCTGCGCACCCTTGAGTGCGCCGATACGGGCGTAGGCCTCCACGAGGACCATGCGGTCTGGGGTCGCCCGTCGATCTCCATGTGGGCGTCATCGATCGCGATCCGAGCGGGAGTGAGCGCGACGCCCAGCTGCTCGGCGACGGCCGCGACGATCGCGCGCTCCGCCATGCGCTGCTCCGCCATGCGCTGCTCGGCCGAGTCGGAGGCGTGCGGGGTGGCGGATGACGGACTCATTCCGCGGCCACCAGGTCCGCGCACCCGATGGCGAACTTCGACGTATAGTCGACATGGCCACAGGCACTGCTTTCTGCAGCCTGGAGCTGGTCGCTCGAGACGGGCGCTTTGCCTGCAGCGGCGTGGAGAGCGTTCACTGCTGCGAGCATCTGCTCGCGTTCATAGAGAACCCATCCGAGCTCCGTGTTGCCGTCCTCGAGCTGGACAAATTCCTGGCGCCGATAGCGCGTCTGCTGAGCACGCGTGAGCGTAGTGCGAAGGTATTCGAGGTCTTGAGACCAGGTACGGGCGGTCATGACACCCTCCTTTCGGGTCTCTACGCCAAGCCGAGGCCTAGGGTCTTCGCGAACGACTCGAGCGTCACGGTGAGTCCAGGCGAGCTGAGTTCGATGTCCGCGGTCGGGCTCACCGGCAGGGCGTCTTCGGCGCGCTCCCACAGCGCCGCGGCGCGAGCCTCGGGGAGCTGCGGACGCTGCGCGATGGTGCGGGGGCGGTAGAAGACGCCGTCGACGTCGGGATATGCCTGGTGGATGGCGCGGGCCCACGGCCGGGACAGCGACCGATCGCCAGTGTTGATCTGATCGTTCCCGCCGACGTCCGTGACCCAGGTGCTGTCGATAAGGTCGAGGAGTGTGATCTCGCGGGTGGTCGCGAACAGCACGAACCGAGGCTGCGTGCCCCCGGTCCCTCCCGCTCCGACGCCACCGCGTTCGATGACGCCTCGGTCGCTGAAGCACTCTGATAGGCAAACGAGCAGGAGGCTCTGAACTGCCGTCTCCGGTGGAACCGTGATCTGGGGCGTGACGTAGGTCACGGCGTGGTTCGGATGGTGACCCACGGGATCGGGGTGGTGATCGAATCGGCTCCCCGTGGGCCCGAAGTGGCGGAGCTCGTGCCACCGGGCAGGGTGAGCGCCGCCGGCGTCGTAGATGCGTCCGAAGATCGTGCCGGCCGGCAGCGTACGGACAGCGCTCGGGGGGAGAGGATGCGGGAACTTCGATGCGTCGGGGGCAGGAAGCGCGCTCATCGGATCGAGAACGCCTGCTCGGCCAGCGCCGCGACAGGTTCTGCGGGCTTGCCGGCTGCGAGCCACTGGGCAGGAGTCAGCTCGCCGTCTCCCAGGTCGGGGTGAGCGTGAGTGAGGAAGTACTCCACGGCCACGGGGTTCGCCCCTTCGGGCAGCGCTCGGCTCACCGTTCCCCAGCCCGGGAGCTCACCGTGGTCGGTGAACTGGAACGTCGGGAACCGCAGGCCGCGGCCGGGGCCCGGGATCGCGAAGAGAGTCCCCTCGCCGTGGCGCTGGCGCACTCGGCCTTCGGTCACGTCGAGCAGTTCTGCGACGCGCTTAGTCGGCAGCGCCTCAGCGAGGATGTCCTGCTGGCGGAGGGCCGTGAGCACGCTGGGGCGCTCTTCGACAGGCAGCGCGTTCTCCGGCTCAACGAGCGAGCCGGCTGCGCGCAGTGCGTCCTGCTCAGCCTCCGTCAGCGACGAGTGCCCAGGCTCTTCCTCGAGCCGGAGCGCCTTGTTCACGCCCTGCAGGATGCTGATGAGGTGAGCGCGCCGACCGCTGGAGCCCAGCACGTTCAGCTCGTGCGCGAGCTCCTCGGCCTCGTGGTCCGTGAATTCCACAGGACCGACGATCTTGATGGTGATCTCGCGACCTTCGTCCGACCGAGTCGCCGTGAGGTATGCGCGTCGATCGCTGCGGAGGGGGTGTGCGGTTGCGTTCGACATCATCGGATCCTAACGGTCATTAGCGAGTATAGCTTGCGTAAGCGGCGGGGGGTCACTGTTGATGCAGAACCTCAGCGATCAGGTCGACATCGTCGTAGTCGGCGCGGCCGGGGCAGGCGCCCGTGACCTAGCTATCGACGTCCCGCGTCGATGTGTTCAGAGCGACGTGACCACGTAGCTGCGTGGGCCGGCGTGCGCGCAACGTGAGCTGCCCCGCGAAATAAACAAAGTAAATACGATTCGGCTCATCGAGTTCAGCATCGAGCCGGGTTCATCATCATCCAGGCCGCTGGCGGTCCAATGACACACTTAGCTCCATCGGCGTCCGGTGAGGTCTCATTCCCGTGATTAGAAGGGCAGAGAGGTCAGATTTGTGCCACGCCCGGAGACGAGTTCTGGGCGGATGAGCACAGGGCTCAGCGGAATGCTCCTACGGAGCTGGGGCGCTCGCTAAGCCCCCAGCAACCGGTTCGGGGCAGCGCGATCTGCGCCTCGAAGTGGAGAGCGCATGAGGCCAGTCGCTTCCGGGCTGCTCGCATCATCCCGCGGAGGGTGACGATCCGCCGGTCCATCAGCTGCGAACGACGGCGCCATCGCCTTGATCAGCGCGGTGCTTGTACCGTCGTCTTCCGCCGCGGATCTCGTTGAGTGGAAGTGGGCTGAACGCGAGGCCCGCGAGGTCGAGCACTCCTGCGTTGCAGGCAAACGTGTCCCGATCGAGACTGACCACGGTCCTGCCGTCCTCGCGCTCAAACTTACCGTAAACGTGCATATGGCCGTGCATGTGCAAGCGGGGGAGCGCAGCATCAGATACACGTTGCACACGCTCTCTCTGTGCAGCAGATACGGCCAACGCCTCGGGAGGAAAATCATGCGGATTGTTCGTGAGCAGCCGCTGCACCTCCGGTACCGCGATCGCTGGAGACTCGTGCGTGAGCATAAGGTCGGCCGGGCCGCCGGCAATCGCGGCGGCTTCCATCGGTTCCGTGATGAGTTCATCCTCGAACCAGTCCTTGCCCGCAGTTCGAAACGCCTTGTCGACGCTGGACGCGCCGCCGAGCGATAGCACCTCGCGTCCCGCGATCTGAAAACGGAACGGCCGGGGGATGAGCCACACGACGTCACTGACCCTGATCGCCATACCGGAGGCGCTTTCCTGCGCCGGGGTGATGTGGTTCCACTCTTCGTGGTTGCCAGGCGTGACCAGCACGCGCTCGATGCCTGTGCGCTTCGCCCAATAATCGACCGGGCCAGTCCCGGGCTGAGCATGCTCGAAACCGTAATCTCCGAGTTGAAGGATGGTGCGCAGCGATGGGTCATGCCGACGCATCGCGGGCAGCAGCGGTTGAATCCATCCAGCATTGCCGTGGAGGTCGCCCACGACCCACACGCGCTCATCCGGCAGGTCGAAGCTGTCGGCTGTCTCATGGATCTGCATCCATCCATCATGCCCGTGAGTGCCGACTCGGACATGGCGTCGACAACTCAACGTGGAGAATGCGAAACGGCCGAGATCAGTGGGCGCCGAGCGACCATATTGTGGTCATGTTCTGGCCACCCCTGCTGCCCAGCGAAATGCCGGTGTCCCGTTAGTGACCACGAACCGGCCTGTAAAGGACCAGCTGAAGCCCGTTTTTCGGACTGCCACTAGCGACTATGTAGTGTGGGCACCGTCGGACCACTATATGGACACGAGGCGGTCACCGGCCACCCACTGCACAGTGCTAGTCGCCGATGCTCCGTTCTTGGTGATCGGGCGCGGAAAGCTCCGCCTCTTCGAAGAGTGCGGGGAACCGCAGTCGCAGCGGGCGAGGCTTGGGGGAGGTCTCCTGATTCTCACCGGTGTTAGCCTGCGGCCGCGCCGATCGCGGTTGCTCGACGTCGTGCGGACGGTAGTCGGGAACCGTGACCTCCGTTTCTGGTTCCTCTGGGTCCGCGATCCGTGGCTGAGTTTCTCGGAGTTCCGACAGTCCCATTGTGCCCGGGACTGCGGGTAGCTCGGTGGGAGCGTGCGCACCGGAATTCTCGTGTTCGCTTGTCATCGCGTCGGCGTTTGACAGGGCTGTAGCCACCAGGCGTTGCGCGGCGCGATTTGCCTCCTGTGTCGCCTCGTCCAGAGCGATCATCATGCGTTTCTTGGGCGACAGTCGGCGTTCAACAGTCGTGTGTTGTGGCACGGACAATGTCACCGCGCTGTTGCGAGCGAAAGCGGTCTCAACAGCGTCCCTCTCGAAGGCCGTGCCGAGTGTGGTGCAGCGGCGTCGATCACTCGGCGTTGGATCGGCTGGGGTTCGGTCCGGATTCTCGCGAAGCATGCCGTACGAAATGCCACGGCCCTTCTTGCCGCGCTGTTCGATCTGAACGCCTCGGGTTCTACCGACTTCGACGAAGCTGTCCCAGTCGACAACGGCTGGATCGGCGAGCGTGTTCTCGATGCTCGCCCTCAGCACGGTGAGACTAAAAGGTTGCTTGTTGCGGGGCGCACCGAACTCATCCGCGAGGTCGCATTCTGTTTCCCAGATGATGTGCCGCTGCCATTCGCGAAGCTCACTGTCCGCGGTCGACCCGGCGCGGCGAAGACCGCTCGGCTCGCCCCGCTCGAAGCGCTCGTTCGCGTCGCTGAAGGCCTGCTTGAGGTCCGCTCGCTGCTCGAAGCCGCGCTGTTCAAGAACACGCTCATGTGCCTCGACAAGGCGTGCGTGCGTGACGACTGAACTGTTGAGACTGCGGCCGGTTTTGGTCTCGATGGAGTTCGCGACGAGGTGGTTGTGCACACAGCCTGTTCGCCCGTCTCGTTGTGTTACAACGAGCACCTGTCGGCCGGGGAACCTCTCTTCTGCGAGTGCTGTCCCGAGCTTCTGAGCCGTCAGCCAGTCGTCTGGCTCTTCGGGGTCCAACTCGTCCTTCGCGAAAGACTGGATGACGTGATACGCCTGGACGAACGCGCCAGGCTTGTCCTTACCCCACTTCTTGCGGACGTCGCGCATCTGCTGCTTCGCGACCGATACCAGCATGCCGCCCACGCCGGACGCCATGACGTACCGCTCGCCATCTTGCTCGGGCTTGTCATCGAGCGCATAGTTGATCAGCGCATCGGCCGACCGCGTCGAGCTCGCCACCACAACAGGCATAACTACACCGTCCCGCGCGGCGGCAGGCCATGGTCCACGAGGCGTGCGATGCGCTTCTCGATATCGTCGGGAACATCGCGTAGCTCAGCCACCGTAAGGAGAGCCTCCGAGACCTCCCCAGCGGTCACCGGGTCGCCGATATTCAGCCGCTTCGCGATCTGATTGAGGTTGCCGCCGATATGCGCGATGTGATTGCGAATCGGACCGAGCTCGTACCCGAGCCGATCGGAGATGTCGGCCAGGCCCCAGTCGGTCACGTTCGGGCCCTGGCGCTCGATAGCCAGCGCCCTCGCTTCCACCTCGGCGGCACCCTCACGGTCAGTAATGAGCAGGCGCAGAGCTTCGGAGAAGGAGACCTCTTCGAGGTCGCGTCCGGAGGACTTGGCCAAAGCTCGCCGCACGTCGTCGACGGCTCGTTCCTCGTCGTCGCTGAACCTCAGTGTGCGGCGCTTCGCAAAGTTGACGACCCTCTTCCTCGGACGACGCGGCGTCGCTTCGCTCGCCTTGCCGGTCCTCGTCATCAGGTCGTCCCCTTCGCTCGGTTCTTTGTGCAGTCTGGGCCTTTGCTTCCCCGCTCCGCGAGGGTGGTCCCAGACTACACAAATAACGGCAAGCAGTTTATCCGTCAGACATATCGCTGCGCTCCTGTCCTTGGATACTCCTTGGTCAGGCCTCCGGCCCGACACCCGGATGAAGGCTCCCGCCTCCACGCACAGGTCGTGGCGCCACCTTCCGAAACGGAGAAACCCCATCAGCGCCTCTTCGAGGGCAGATGGGGTTTCTCTACTCGCCGCGACCGCACGGGGCCGCGGGCGACGCAACGCTCAGGCGGCTGGCTGCTTGACCGCCGTCGGCGTGCTTGAAGTCGTCGCGACCAGGGCCGGAGAAGCCGCCTGCGGCGGTCTCTCAGCTGCCTGAGCAGGAACCTGACGATCACTGCCGACTGGTTGCGTCGTAGGCTGCTCCTCAATTGATAGCAGGACGGTGACAGCCTCGATGAGGCGAGCAGCGCGCTTGGCCTCGTCCTTATCGGACGTGACCTCGTAGCGGCCGTGCTTGCCATCACGAATGATGGGTGGTTCAGGCTGGACGTCGAGAAGCTCGTACAGCTGCTCGACGGCGTCACAGCGTGCGAACGCCGCGACCTTGATCGCGTCGTTCACGTTCTTGTCGTAGGCGTCCTGCTCGGCCTGCAGCGCGGCGATCTGCGCAGCTCGGAGCTGACTACGGGTCCTTCGCATGGTGTTCTCCTAACGGTGCGGTGTAGTGGTCAGCCCCGATCAACGGGGCTCGGTCTTAGGTGGGGCTACGGTCTCCTCGCCCCTACCCGGAGGTGCAAAGGGATCGCTGCCGACGTACTGGTCCAGGTCAGCAACGCTGATACCGAGAGCCGTGAGTTCGTCCGCGAGTCGTGAGGTCAGCGCTCGGGACCGCTGCAACGGCGTGTCCCACTCGGAGCGCCAGCCGGCAGTGCAGCCGGGCGTCCGGCAAGTGATAGGGAAGCCCGAGCTCGCAGCGGATCCGTGGTCGGTGGCGCATGAGGCGGTGGCCCCGTTCGCCATGAACCTAGCGATCCACGCTCGAACGTCTTCAGCGACGAACTCGCGGGTCAGTTTCACGCTCGCAAGATCCGCATCGGAGATGGCGGAATCCGGAGGCACCAGAACCCAAGTCTTGGAACGCTTGGTGGTCGGGTCCGGCTTGATCTCGTCGATCTGCCACCCTGCCTTTCGAAGATCCGGAGCCACTCGCCGGAGCTTGCCACTCATGCCACGAGGCTCGGGCCAATAGCGATCGTCCGAGGGTCTGCGCAAGAGCTCGTGAAGGGCCTTGCCGGTACCCGTCCAGCGACGTTTGATCGTCTCGGTGATCGCCACCAGGAACTGGTCGGTGCTCACGATGTCCTCGGCGACAGAATCTTGCGCCCGCCGGTAACGGCTCAGAGTGTCTGACCCCGTTGCATGATCAAGAGCGGCCAAGATCTCGGCGAAGTCCGCCATCCGAGGCTTGTTGCCGAGTTTCACGACGGGCAGCTGCTGCAAGGTCAGAACAACAAGGTCCAACAATGCACCCACCATCGAGGCGTAGCTCGCGTTCCAAGCGGAGTTCAACTCGCGTTCTGAGCGACGCCTGTCTGCGGGGATCACCTCAAGATCTCCCCAGACGCATCGCTCGGCGAGGTCGCCGTTGAGAACGCCGATATCGATACTGGTGAATCCCAGGACGCCCTGCACCTGCATGATGCGCACGTCGTCGTCGGTGTACAGCGCGCGGTCGACATCAGCTTCACCGGTCACGAATCGGCACAAGCCGTCCGACAACCAACGCGGCATCGACGACATATTGTCGAAGACCACGCCGCGCGAGTGAGCCCCGGCGTGAAGCAGCCGGTCCGCATCGTTCGGTGGGCGCCTCACCGGCGCGGTGGTCGGATCGAACAGGGAGAAGAGCCGTCGTGCACTACTGGTCTTGGCGGTTCCCTGTTCACCGAGCAGAGCCAAGGCCGGGCACGGAAGACCGACAAGGATCGTCGCAGCGACGAGCCAGCCGATGATCAAGCCGCGGTCCGAGGCCGGCAGATTGACGAACTCCCACAATGCGTCGAGGTTTCCGCCGCGCGCAGGGACGGGCAAAGGGGCGGTCACGGCGGTGCGGCGAAACAGCACGGGAAGGTCATCGTCGCCGTCGAGGATCTCCCAGCCGGCTGCCGTCACGCGGATGACCTGCTCACTGCGATCGCCGATGTCGATGAAGATCTCGTCGTCGCTGGGGCGCGCCGTGCGCAGGTGCAGCTTGATGGGCTCGAAACTCTCCTCCGCCTCGTACTCAAGCGCGCTCATCGCCTCAGTCAACGCGTTCTGCGAGGCTGTGCGAGCGGTCCGACGCCGGTACATGCCGCCGAGTTCCTTGCGGACGGAGCGTCTGCTGCCGAGGAGAGGAATCGCTACGTGACCGCCCTTGCGAACACCGAAAGGCTTGCCATCGGTATCGACGTGAAGGTCGTAGTGATCGAGGGCCAACTCAACGAGCTGCTGCGCGGTGGACCGCTTCCCGAGCGCCTCGGGGATATCGCGGTCTTCAGGTACGCTGGTGGTAGTCAAATGCAGGATCTCCTTTCAGATCCGCCATGGGGTCGCCGAGTTGCAGCTCGGTGGCCCTTTTTGTTTCTTCCGTATGGGTAGTGCTCGCTCAGGGTTCGAGCGTGATGTCGATCTTGTGGTTGCGGTCCCTTCGTATCCGCGCCTGCACCCTGCCGTGCGCGTGTTGAGCACCAGCAGGCCGCTTCGGGGGCGAGGCAAGAGCAGGCACGCTCCCGGGAGCCGAGGAAGATCGGTAGTGCGGAAGTCACCCCCGCACTTCTCCTGCGCGGACTGCACCTATTTCGCCTCCGAGGTGCCAATAGAGAAGTGATGGGGTTCCGTCCGCATCTCCGCTCCCGTGCGCGGGTTATCTAGGCGACGGCGGGGCGCGCCACGTGCGGAACACCACGCGGAACGTGTCGGTCCCGACAGTTGCCTCGAAGTTCCGCACGGTTTCCGCGCGCAATGGGTCCGGCGAGGACGCATCACATCGCCGGCTCGAGCTGCTCCTCGATCCAACGGTCGACATCGGCCTGACGCCAGCGAACAGCGGCGCCGATCTTCACGGCCCGGGGGAGCGGCTCACCGAGCGACCGCTTGCGGTAGATAGTCGACACAGACATGCCGGTCTGGGCGGAGAGATCGTGAACGTCGAGGAGGGTGTTCGTCGTCTGTGTCATGCGGAGTCCTTTGATAGCGAGTACCAGAAATTTGTAACTTGTGAGGTACCGTAACACAAGCTACATGATTCTGGTAACTTGTAAGCATGGAATCAATGGCATACGCGGAAGCGGTGGGCGGATTTCTTGCCGCCTACCGGCGGCGGCACGGGATTACCCTTGAGGCGATCGCGACCGTTGGACGCGATTACGGAGCAACGTGGAGCCTGTCTAGCGTCCAGGCGATTGAGCGGGGCAAGGCTGCGCCGACGGTTCCGACGCTTCTCACGCTCGCACTCGCACTTGGAAAGCTCTCTGGTGAGCCGCTTCGACTCGCCGACCTTCTTGGGGCTGCGGAGTTGCTGGAACGGCCGTACGAGCTCCGTGAGGATCAGCCCGTGCGGCGGGAGTGGGTCAACCGCGTACTGTCGGGCGCACCGATCGCGCTCGAGGATGGCGACTATGCGCACGTGGGCGCCGCGCCGATAGGTGGGGATCACGAGTGGGACGAGGAACTCGAGATGGCGGCCCTTGAGCATATGAGGGTGCACGGCAGGAAGTCCGAGTCGTATGACCAGGTGGATGCACAGTGGGGGGCCATGACGGAGGTGCCCGACCGTGACACGCGTCAGAGCGCTCGTCGGCCTAGTGTGAGCCTTGCAGAGTCTCGGGCGGCAAAGAAGCTTGGGATACGCCCACCTCTGCTTCAGCAGTACGCGGCGCGACTCTGGGGCCATTCCCTTGAAGTCGAGGCCCTGCTCCGTGCCGGCGAGGACAGCACGCCGCAGGCGCGTGGGCGCGTCACGCGTGTGCTCATTGACGAACTCCGCGCATCCACCGACGGTGAAGTCTGATGGCCAGACCTCGAATGGCGATCGGAACCTACGGCACCATCCACGTGGCCGAGGTTCAGCCGGGGAAGTGGCGTGCCCGCACGCGGTATCGTTTCGCGGACGGCAAATCCCGCCAGATCGAGAAGCACGCGCCGAGCAAGGCCAAGGCGACGGCCGCGCTGAGGCATGCGCTGACCACGATCGAGGCCGACCGCGGTGGCGAGCTGAAACCGGCAACGCACCTCCGCGCCCTCGGCCAGAGGTTCTTGGAGTCCCGGCGTGAGTTGGGGCGCTCAGAAGGCACGCTGGAGACCTACGGCTATGCAGTCACCGCTCATATCGCGCCCCGGATCGGCGACCTCTCAGTCGCCGAGGCCACACCTGAACGGCTGCAGAAGTTCCTTAACGCCGTTGAGAAGGAAGCCGGCCCGGGGGCAGCAAAGAACTGCCGATCGGCGCTGAGTGGCATGCTCGGCCTAGCGGTGCGGAACGGGGCTTTGTCGCACAACCCCGTGCGTGAGCTCGAGCGCGTCACCCAAAGGAAGAAGAAGGGCAGCACCGCAATCCCGTTGGACGAACTGCCGATGTTTCTCCAGCGCGTCCGTGAGGACGAGAAGCTCAACGAGTGGGACACGGTGGATCTGATCACGTTCATGCTCGCGTCAGGGTGGCGAGTGGCCGAGGTGTGCGCGCTCGAAGCGAGCGCTATCGACTTCGCCGCCGGCACAGCTTCCGTTGTCGCGCAGAATGTGCGTGTGAAGGGGCGGGGAATTGTGCGGCAGGAGTTCGCGAAGACCGACAAGTCCGCGCGTACCACCCACTTGCCGGAAGCGACCATGCTCCTCCTTCACAAGCGGCACGAGAGGCTGCGCGCCGATACCAACCTCATCTTCCCGACTCCGCTGATGCGCCCTCGCGATCCCTCGAACACGCAGCGGGAGCTTCGAGACCGTCGCGACGGCCTGGGGTACCCGGGATTGTCAACGCACGCGTTCCGAAAGTCGGTAGCCACGATTCTTGACAAGGCTGGACTGTCCGCGACAGAGATCGCCGACTACCTCGGACACGAGAACCCGAGCATGACCCAGGACGTGTACATGAACACCATCAAGGGCTCCACCAAAGCTGCAGGCATCATGGGCCAGAAGCTGGACGGGCTGATCTAATCCGGTGCGAGAAGCAGCCCGGGGCGGAGTGAGGAGAGGGCTTCCGCTCTACCCGATCGTAGTGTCCGTGGCTGCGGATACGATCCATCGATGACTGATGAGCAGCCGCCGGCGCCTGATCCTGCGAGCGGGCTGAATCTTGCGGACGAGCTGAACCGTGACTTCTATTCGCATTCACCATCGCAGTACCTGCGAACTCGAATCGCGTTGCTCGTCGCCCTCGGCGACGCCGATGCCGCCTTGCATCCCGCGCTCGTTGGAGGTGTCCGTGCGTGGGGTATGGGCGTCGAGCTAGAGGTGCCACTAGACGACGAAGAGATCGACGGATTCGCTGTGGTCGAGTCGATCTCGATCATGTACCTCGCGGCGGAGGCACTCCTGCGGTTGTACTTCGCGCACGTGGAACCGGAGCCTTGTCCGCCGCTGAAGCTCTCGTCGTTGACGAGCTTCGCGAAGTTCAAGCAGATGGCGGGCGACTTGTTGACCAGCCCTCCGCGCAATGAGCTATTGCGCGAGGTATTCCGCGGCAGGCTCGATGCGCCTGCTGAGGTATCCGCGGAGGCATGGACAGAGGACGCTGACGTCCTTCGATTTCTCTTGACTCGGGCAGCCGCGCTGCTCGCCCGCGAGGCTAACGTGTACAACTCGACGAAGCACGGGCTTGCAGTGCAACCTCGGAAATCCGGGCTGCGCCTCGGTAGCGAGGAGGACCCGAATGGCGTGATCATCGACCACCACGGACCGTCCATCCGGTTCCTCAGCAAGGGTCCTAGCGCCGAAGAGGGGGTGCAACAGTGGCGAGAGACGATCCAGTTCGCGTTCCCTTCCATCAACCTCGCAGTTGCATCCGCTTTCGCCGACGAGATCGACGCGATCCACGCGGTGGCGAAGGCGCGCTTGACTGGTGAACAGGGCTCAGTGACGATTCGTCAGCGAGCGTTGATTGACCACCTTCGTGCCGTGCCCTTCGCTAGCAACTACACGGGGCTTCTATCTCTGGGGATGCATCGAGACTTTGGGGTCAGGATTGGGCGCTAGTTGCGTTCGGGCGACGCTGCTGCCTGAGCCTGATAGTGCGGAGTTTGTGCGGAGTCCACGACTGAAAACCCCAGAGCCTGCCCGGAGGGAGGCAGTCGCTGACGCGGAAAAACCCTGATAAGCGCATAAAAGAACCCCCGCGATGTAGAAGCTACGCGAGGGTTCCAGTGGCTCCGACCGGCATCGATCCGGTGACCTTTCGATTTTCAGTCGAACGCTCTACCAACTGAGCTACAGAGCCGCGCGGCGATGATGCTGCCGCGTCCTAGACGAAGAGCCCTCTCCGAAGAAAGAGCTCGTCGCACGGAGCGACCCTGACGGGACTTGAACCCGCGACCTCCGCCGTGACAGGGCGGCACGCTAACCAACTGCGCTACAGGGCCATACTGGTGTTTTCAATTGTATCGGATGGAGTGACCCCAACGGGATTCGAACCCGTGCTACCGCCGTGAAAGGGCGGCGTCCTAGGCCGCTAAACGATGGGGCCGAGTCAGTCCCGGGGGACTTCCTTGCCGACGCTCAAGCATAAGGGATCATTCGGGCAAATCGCGAATCGAGCCCCGAACCGGCTTCCCCCGGGCGTGTTCGAGCGGGACGATGGGGGGTCGGGGATGCCGTTTCCTACGCTCCACGAGCCTGGTGCTGGTGTGAAGGTTGTTGTTACTGTGGCATCTGTGAAACCGGCGGAAGGGGCCGTGTGAACGACAAGACCACGCAGGATGCGGCACTCGCGGCATCCGCGGACTGCGGGTGTGCGCCCACCCCGACGGAGCGCCGTACCCTCTTCGGCGACGGCATCAGCCGCCGCGGCGCTCTCGGACTCGGCGCGCTCAGCGTCGTCGCCCTCAGCGCGTTCGGCATCACGTCCGGAGTCACGGCCGCCCACGCCGCGTCGTACCCGAGCTGGGACGACGTGCAGAAGGCCAAGCAGAACGAGGCCGCCAAGGCCGCTGAGGTGACGCGCATCGAGGGGCTGATCCAGTCGCTCACGCAGAAGGTCTCCGAGACGCAGGCCGCCGCCGAGGTCGCCTCGACCGAGTTCTACAACGCGCAGCAGGCCTACTTCGCCGCGATCGCGGAGGCCGACGCGCTGCAGGAGAAGGCGGACGCGCAGGCCGCCGTCGCCGATGAGTCCGCCCGCAAGGCCGGTCAGGTCGCCGCCCAGCTCTACCGCAACGGCGGTGACGACACGTCGCTGGAGCTGTTCTTCGCGGGCTCCGCGGCCAACGCCGACGAGCTCCTCGCCCGCCTCGGCTCGATGGACAAGCTCCTCGAGTACAACCAGACGGTCTACAACGACGCGGTCGCCGCGCGGAACTCCGCGCAGTCCCTCAGCGACCAGGCGGTCGTCGCCCGGGACGAGCGCGACCGGCTCCAGAAGATCGCCGAGGAGAAGATGGTCGCGGCGCAGCAGGCCGCCGACGCCGCCCAGGCCGCTCTCGACGAGCAGTCCGCGAACCTCGCCACGATGCAGGCGCAGCTCGCCGCGCTGAAGGACACCACCGCGACCACCGTCGCCGGCTACCAGAAGGGCGTCGAGGAGCGCGAGAAGGAGCGCAAGCGCCGCGAGGCCGCCGAGGCCGCCGCGAACGCCGGGGGGAACAGCGGCGGAGGTGGCACCCCGGGAAGCGGTGGCTGGGTGCGTCCGCACGGTGGCTACCGCAGCTCCGGCTACGGCCCCCGCTCGCAGCAGTGCAACGCCAACGGCTGCTCATCGAGCTGGCACTACGGCGTCGACCTCGCTAACGGCTGCGGCGCGGCGATCTACGCCGCCCACTCCGGCACCGTCGACGCAGCCTTCTACAACGGCGGCTACGGCAACTACGTCCGCATCCAGCACGGCGGCGGCATCGCCACCGGCTACGCGCACATCAAGCCCGGCGGGTTCGCCGTGCGCAGCGGCCAGTGGGTCGAGGCCGGACAGGTCATCGCCTACGCCGGCAACACCGGCGGCTCCTTCGGCTGCCACCTGCACTTCGAGGTCTACATCAACGGCCGCTACACGAACCCCATCGACTTCATGGCGGGCAAGGGCATCTCCGTCTGACGGACGGCTGGACAGCAGAAGACCCCCGGACGCCTGGCGTCCGGGGGTCTTCGCTTCGACAGGCTCAGCGACCCAGAGAGGTCGGCGACCCAGATAAGGTCAGTGGCCCTGCTCGCCGAAGCGGACGATGGCCTCGTCGAGGATGCGCTGCGCCTCGGCGGCGTTGCCCCACTCGTCGACCTTGACCCACTTGTTGGGCTCGAGGTCCTTGTAGTGCTCGAAGAAGTGCGCGATCTCCTTCTTCGTGTACTCCGGAACGTCGTCGATGTCCTGGATGTGGGCCCAGCGCGGGTCCTTGGAGAGCACGGCGACGAGCTTGTCGTCTCCGCCGGCCTCATCGCTCATCTTCAGCACGGCGACGGGGCGGACCTCGACGACGACGCCGGGGTAGATCTGGTGGTCGAGGAGCACCAGCACGTCGAGCGGGTCGCCGTCCTCGCCGAGCGTGTTGTCGAAGTAGCCGTAGTCAGCGGGGTAGCCGAAGGTCGTGTAGAGCACGCGGTCGAGGTGCACTCGCCCGGTCTCGTGGTCGACCTCGTACTTCACGCGGCTGCCGCGCGGGATCTCGATGACGGCGTCGTGTGCGCCCATGCGTGTGCTCCTCAGGAAGATCGGTTGGGATGCCGCCGACCAGCCTACTCGGGGGTCGCGGGATGGCTGTCCCGGTGCCGCCGCTGGACGATCCGATTCAGGAAGCGTGAGAGAGGACTGCTCAACAGGAGGACCAGCAGCCCCAGGTAGCCGTTCGGCGACGCGGCGACGGCGATGACCAGGGCGACCGCGAAGAGGACGATCGCCGCGAGATCACCGGCGATTCCGCCGCGGATCACCGCCGGGGGTGCCGTGATGAGCTCCCTGTGCCGCTGCAGATAGAGCCAGCCGGCGAGTGTCGTGACCTGCGTCAGAAGGAGGGTGCCGATGTAGAGGACCGCCTGCAGAGGGTCGGGCTCCATCTGACCGATCATCGCCGTCGGCACCGGCAGCCACACGATGGTCGCCATCCACGCCACGTTGATCCACAGCAGCGCGGGCGTGACCGCCTGGACGTCCCGGTACTGACTGTGATGCCCCATCCAGAACACCGCGATGAGGAGGAAGCTCAATCCGAAGCTCAGAAGCTGGCCGGCGTGTGCGGTGAGGAACTCTGCCGTATCCAGGTGATCGGCGGCCGCCTCGGCGACCGAGTCCGTGAGCGGCAGGATCAGCAACGTCATCGCGATCGCCACGACCGCATCGACGAACGCCTTGAAGCGCTCAGGGCGGAACGACGGAGCAGGGGAGCGACCGGTCACGGCGCCAGGATAGCCCTGCGCGGTTTCGGGCGACACGGCAGCCGAGGCGGTGCCCTAGCGTGGAGGGATGCCTTCCCTCGACCCCGCCGTCGCCGAGATCCGCCTCGCCGTGCGCACCGCGCTCGCCGACCTGCCCGAGGGCTCGACCGTCGTCGTCGCGGTGTCCGGCGGTGCCGACTCGCTCGCACTGGCGGCGGCCACCGCGTTCGAGGCCGCGAAAGTCGGGGTGCGTGCGACCGCGGTGACGGTCGACCACGGTCTGCAGGACGGGTCCGCCGAGGTCGCCGCCGAGACGGCACGCATCGCCGGACGACTCGGGTTGGAGGCGCTCGTCGTCCGTGTCGAGGTCGACGGCGGCGGTGGTCCGGAGGCGGCCGCGCGGGACGCGCGCTACCGCGTGCTCCGGGACGCGGCGGGCGACATCGGCGCGCGGGCGGTTCTGCTCGGTCACACGCTCGACGATCAGGCCGAGACGGTTCTGCTCGGACTCGCCCGCGGCTCCGGGGCGACGAGCCTGCAGGGCATGGCGCCGGACCGGGAGGACGACGACGGCCTCCGGTGGCTGCGCCCGCTGCTCGGCGTGCGCCGCGAGACCACCCGTGCCTTCTGCGCCGCGGCGGAGCTGCAGCCGTGGGACGACCCCCACAACACCGACGACCGCTACACGCGGGTGCGGGTGCGCCGCCACGTGCTCCCGGTGCTGGAGACACAGCTCGGTCCGGGTATCGCCGAGGCGCTGGCGCGCACCGCCGAGCAGCTCCGGGAGGACGCGGAGGCGTTCGACGAGATGATCCACGAGACGATCGAGGACATCGTCGAGCACGCGGAGGCCGGGATCTCGGTGAGCGTCGCCGCGCTCGCCGCCAACCCGGCCGCGCTGCGCAACCGCATCATCCGTCTCGTGGTCGACAGCGAGTTCGGGGCGAGCCTGAGCCGCGCGCAGACGATCGAGGTCGCCCGCCTCGTGACCGACTGGTCGGGTCAAGGGCCGATCGACCTGCCGGGGTGCGCTGCCGTGCGCCAGGGCGGCCGGATCGTGTTCACCGCCGCGACCCGCTGAATCTCAGGCCGCGGCGGCGTCACGTCCTACTTCTTGCCGCCGAAGAGGCCGCCGAGGATGCCGCCGAGGTCGATGCCGCCGCCGGAGCCGCTCTTGCCGCCGCCGAGGAGGCCACCCAGCACGTCGCCCAACCCGCCGCCGGAACCGGAGTCGCCGCCGCCGAGGATGCCGCCGATGACGTCGCCGATCCCGCCGGAGCCCTCCGTGCCCGCGTCCGCCTTCGCCGTCTTGTCCTTGGTCGCGTTGGCGATGAGGCCCATCACGATCGGCGCGAGGATGGGGAGGAGCTTTCCGAAGTCGATGCCCGGAGTCGCCTTCGACTCCGTCAGCTCCTTCGTGACCTCCTTCTCCTTCCCGCCGAGGATGTGGGAGACGATCTTCTCGCCGTCCTCCTGGTCGATGTCGTCGACCGTCGCCGGGCTCGACGCACCGCGGTGCTTGCCGAGGGCCTTCTCGATGGCCGCCGATCCCTCCGAGCTCTCCGCGTTCTTGGCCAGCCCGCCGAGGAGCACGGCGCCACCCTGCTCGACCGCGACCTTGGCTTCGTCGCGCGACACTCCGAGCTTCTGCGCGATGTCGTCGAGGGGGACCTGGCTGAGGATGTCTTGGGTCGCCATGGGGATCTCCTTCCGTCGGGGCGTGCGCCCGCGTCACCGTCAGAGTAGTGCGGTGTCGACCTGCGGGGGAGGTGCGCGCCCACGACCGGAGCACACCGCCGCGTCGCCTAAAATCGATCCATGCGCGCCGCGGAGATCCAGGACGACCTTGCACAGATCCTCGTCACCGAGGAGGAGATCCACGCCAAGCTCGACGAGCTCGCGGCGCAGGTCGCGAAGGACTACGAGGGCAAGGACCTCATCCTCGTCGGCGTGCTGAAGGGCGCGGTCATGGTCATGGCCGACTTCGCGCGCTCGCTGCCGTTCCACGCGCCGATGGACTGGATGGCGGTGTCGAGCTACGGCGCCAGCACGAAGTCGAGCGGTGTCGTGCAGATCCGGAAGGACCTCGACACCGACCTGCACGGCAAGCACGTGCTCATCGTCGAGGACATCATCGACTCGGGCCTCACCCTGAGCTGGCTCCTGGAGAACTTTGAGTCCCGCGGTGCGGAGTCGATCGAGGTGCTCGCGCTGCTGCGCAAGCCGGAGGCCGCGAAGGTCGAGATCGACTGCAAGTACGTCGGCTTCGACATCCCCGTGGAATTCGTCGTCGGCTACGGACTCGACTACGCGGAGCGCTACCGCAACCTCCGCGACGTCGCGGTGCTGGCGCCGCACGTGTACAGCTGACGCTTCGACAGGCTCAGCGACCCAGGCGGGCTCAGCGACCCAGGCGGGCTCAGCGACGCAGGCGGGCTCAGGGCCCGGGCGGGCTCAGCGACCTAGGCGGGCTCAGCGACCTAGGCGGGCTCAGCGACCCAGGCGGGCTCAGGGCTCGGGCGGGCTCAGCGACTTGGGTGGGCTCCGGGCCCGGGCGGGCTCAGCGACCCAGCGGCGGGGCGTTGCGCCGTGGGTGAACGCACAGCGGCCCCCTAGCACGGAGGCGATACGCTGATCCGACCATGGATGTGAAGAAGCTCACCCGCAATCCGCTGATCTACGTCGCTCTGATCGGCGTGCTGCTCTTCGGCGGATTCCTGCTGATCTCGAACCTCGGTGCGCCGAAGCAGATCACGACGCAGGAGGGGCTCGAGCTGCTCTCCGGCACGACCGTGACCGAGGTCGTCACCACCGACGGCGATCAGCGCGTGGACATGACGCTGTCCAAGCCGTTCGAGGGCTCCGAGAAGGTCCAGTTCTACTACGTCGAGGCCCGCGCCGACGAGGTGGTCTCCGCGATCGATGCGGCCGCCCCGAAGGACGGCTTCAACGACGCCGTGCCGCGCGCGACCTGGTTCGACGGCTTCCTCTCCCTGCTGCTTCCCCTCGTGCTGCTCGGCTTGCTGTTCTGGTGGCTCCTGTCGTCCATGCAGGGCGGCGGCGGCAAGGTCATGCAGTTCGGCAAGTCCAAGGCCAAGCTCGTCAACAAGGAGACACCGACGGTCACCTTCGCCGACGTCGCCGGTGCCGACGAGGCCATCGAGGAGCTCCACGAGATCAAGGAGTTCCTGCAGGACCCGGCGAAGTTCCAGGCCATCGGCGCCCGCATCCCGAAGGGCGTGCTGCTGTACGGCCCTCCCGGAACCGGAAAGACCCTCCTCGCCCGCGCCGTCGCCGGTGAGGCCGGAGCCCCGTTCTACTCGATCTCCGGTTCCGACTTCGTCGAGATGTTCGTCGGCGTCGGCGCCTCCCGCGTGCGCGACCTGTTCAGCCAGGCCAAGGAGAACGCTCCGGCCATCATCTTCATCGACGAGATCGACGCCGTCGGCCGCCACCGCGGTGCCGGCATGGGCGGCGGCAACGACGAGCGCGAGCAGACGCTGAACCAGATGCTCGTCGAGATGGACGGCTTCGACCCGAACGCGAACGTCATCGTGATCGCGGCCACCAACCGTCCCGACATCCTCGACCCCGCGCTGCTGCGCCCCGGCCGCTTCGACCGTCAGATCGGTGTCGACGCCCCCGACCTCAAGGGCCGCCAGAAGATCCTCGAGGTGCACAGCAAGGGCAAGCCGCTGTCGAAGAACGTCGACCTCGAGGTCGTCGCCCGCAAGACCCCCGGCTTCACCGGTGCGGACCTGGCGAACGTGCTCAACGAGGCCGCGCTGCTCACGGCCCGCTCGAACGCGCAGCTCATCGACAACCGCGCCCTCGACGAGGCCATCGACCGCGTGATCGCCGGTCCGCAGCGTCGCACTCGCGTGATGAAGGACAAGGAGAAGCTCATCACGGCGTACCACGAGGGCGGACACGCGCTCGCGGCGGCGGCGATGAACTACACCGACCCCGTGACGAAGATCACGATCCTTCCCCGCGGCAAGGCGCTGGGCTACACGATGGTGCTGCCGCTCGACGACAAGTACTCCGTGACCCGCAATGAGCTGCAGGACCAGCTCACCTACGCCATGGGCGGTCGCGTCGCCGAGGAGCTCGTCTTCCACGACCCCACCACCGGCGCCTCCAACGACATCGAGAAGGCGACCTCGATCGCCCGCAAGATGGTCATCGAGTACGGCATGACGACGCAGGTCGGCCCCGTCAAGCTCGGCACCGAGGGCGGCGACATGTTCGTCGCGCGCGACATGGGCCGTGGCCGCGAGTACTCCGAGAAGGTCGCGGAGCGCGTCGATGCCGAGGTGCGGGCGCTCATCGAGCAGGCGCACAACGAGGCGTACGCGGTGCTCAGCGAGAACCGGGACATCCTCGACCGTCTCGCCCTCGCGCTCCTCGAGGAGGAGACCCTCGACCACAACCGCATCGCCGAGATCTTCACCGAGGTGAAGAAGCTCCCCGAGCGTCCGCTGTGGCTGTCCAGCGAGGACCGCCCGGTCTCGGAGCGGCCGCCGATCGAGGTCCCGAAGAAGGACGTCTCGCTCGCCGCCTCGGTCGAGGCGCCGACGGCCCCGCCGCGTCCGCAGCAGGGCTCCGCCGGAGCGGGCAACCCTCGTCCCGCGACGGCGTGACGTGACCGTCGACAAGGGACGCGTCGAGCGGCTCACCAGGGAACTCCTGGAGGCGATCGGCGAGGACCCCGATCGTCCGGGGATCAAGCAGACGCCCTCCCGGATGGCCGAGCTCTACGCGGAGTTCTTCGCCGGGGTGGGCGAGGATCCCGCCGAGCCGCTCGCCCACACGATCAGCGTGACCCGCGGGCCGGCGCCGGACACCCTGCCGTCCGGCGCGGTGCTGCTGCGCGACATCCGCTTCCGCTCGGTGTGCGAGCACCACCTCCTGCCCTTCGCAGGGCATGCGCACATCGCCTACCTTCCGGGCGAGCAGGTCGTCGGCCTCGGTGCGCTCGTGCGCGTCGTGGAGATCCTCGCCGCGCGGCCGCAGGTGCAGGAGCGGCTGGGGGAGCAGATCGCCGACACGATCGCCGAGAACCTCGACGCGCGCGGCGTGCTCGTCGTACTCGATGCCAGCCACGGCTGCGTGACGATGCGGGGAGGGCGGCAGACCGAGGCCTCGACGCTGACCATCGCGGCGCGCGGGGTCTACACGGATCCCGTGGCGCGTGCAGAGCTGGTGACCCTGATCGGCATGACCGTGCCGGGGGCCGGGACGTCGCGCGCATGACCGGCATCTGGGGCATCGTGAACGTCACCCCCGACTCGTTCAGCGACGGCGGGCGGTATCTCGACGCAGACCGCGCGGTCGCCCACGGCCTCCGTCTGCGCGCGGAAGGGGCGTCCGTCCTCGACGTCGGGGGCGAGTCGACCCGGCCGGGCGCGGAACGCGTCGGGGTGGACGAGGAGCAGCGCCGGGTCCTTCCGGTCGTCGAACAGCTCGCGGCGGCCGGTGCCGTCGTCAGCATCGACACCCTCAACGCGTCGACCGCCTCGGCCGCCGTGCGCGCGGGAGCGCGCATCGTCAACGACGTCTCCGGCGGACTCGCCGACCCCGACATGCGCGCCGCGGTGGCGGAGTCGGGAGCCGACTTCGCGATCGGGCACTGGCGGGGCTTCTCCGCCGACATGTACGCGAACGCCGATTACCGGCGCGTCGCCCGGGAGGTGGCCGGCGAGCTGCGCGAGCGCATCGGGGAGGCGGCCGCCGCCGGGATCGCGCCCTCCCGCCTGATCGTCGACCCCGGTATCGGGTTCGCCAAGGCCGGTGCCCAGAACTGGGACGTGCTGCGGGGCCTCGACGAGATCGTGGGTCTCGGCTTCCGCGTGCTGGTCGGGACGTCGCGCAAGCGCTTCCTCGCCGACGTGCTGCAGGAGGCGGCGCCGGGCGGTGACGGCGTGACCGAGGAGCGCCGGGACCTGGCCACCGCGGTGACGAGTGCGCTCGCGATGCGCGCCGGCGCCTGGGCGGTACGCGTGCACGACGTCGCGGCCACCCGCGACGCCCTCGCGATCACCCGCGCCTGGGAAGGCTGAGTGCGAGGTCGGAGCGTCGCCGTACCCTAGAGGCATGGACTTCCTCGACGAGATCGTGCTGACAGGGCTGACCGTGTTCGGCCACCACGGCGTCTACCCGCACGAGCGGGAGAACGGGCAGGAGTTCACGGTCGACCTCCGGCTGCGGCTCTCCCTCGAACAGGCCGCCGCGTCCGACGATGTGACCGACACCGTGGACTACGGCGAGCTCGCGCAGCGGGTGGCCGCGGTCGTCGCGGGGGAGCCGGTGAACCTCATCGAGACCCTGGCCGAGCGGATCGCGGACGTCGCCCTCGGTGACCGCCGCGTGCAGCAGGTGACGGTGACGGTGCACAAGCCGCAGGCGCCGATCGCTCTGACCTTCGGCGACGTGGCCGTGACGGTGCATCGGACGCGGGCTCCGGAGTCGCTGGAGGACATCACCACATGAGCCGCAACCTCTCCCGCCCGCCGGAGGTGCCGGGCCCCCGAGCTCCGCGCCCCGAGACGGTGGCGGTCGTCGCGCTCGGCGCCAATCTCGGAGACCGCGAGGAGACGATCCGTGCCGCGGCCGCGCGCATCGCTCGGCTTCCGCTCGTCTCGGACGTGCGCCTTTCGCGCCTATTCGAGACGGTGGCGGTGCGCGTGGACGGCCCCGATCCGGACGCGCCCGGGTACGTGAACGCGGTGGCCCTGGTGACCACCCGGCTCGCTCCCGAGATCCTCCTCGGCATGCTGCACGCCATCGAGGACGAGAACGGCCGCGTGCGCGGAGAGCGGTGGGGCGACCGCACTCTCGACCTCGACCTCATCGCCTATGGCGACGTCGTCTCGGACGACCCTCGGATCCAGCTGCCCCATCCGCGGGCGGCGGAGCGGCTGTTCGTCCTGGAGCCGTGGCTCGACGTCGACCCCGACGCCGAGCTCGTGGGGCGCGGCCGGGTCGCCGATCTGGCGGCGGACCTTCGCGCGCGAGGCGAGGGATGAAGCGCACCTCCGCCGGACTTCTCGCCGTCCTCGCGCTCGTCGGCGCCGGGGCCGGCTTCATCCTCGACCAGACGCTCACGGCGACGGGGCGGGCCACGTTCACGCCGTCCCTCTTCCTCCCGGTGCTGCTCGTCCTCATCGCGGGCGCATCGCTCGGGGTGGCCTGGCCGGTGCGGCGCAGCGTCCGCTCCGGGGTGCGCATCGACCCGTTCCGTGCCCTCCGGGCCGCGACCCTCGCGCGGGCGTCGAGTCTGCTGGGGGCGATCCTGGCGGGCTTCGGGGCGGGCCTGCTGGCCTTCCTCCTCACGCGCCCCATCGATCCCCCGATAGGGTCGACTGTGGCCATGGTGGCGCTGATCGCGAGTGCGGTCGTGCTCGTCATCGCCGCTCTCGTCGCCGAACAGTTCTGCACCCTGCCGAAGGATCCTGATGACTCAGAACCCAGAGACCGCGCCCCTGAACCCGGCGGAGGGCACTGACCTCGGCGCCCTCGACCAGGGCACCTACACGGGCCTGCGCACGGCGCGCAACGAGGCCCGCCTCGAGCTCGACGGCACCTGGCACCAGATCTCGCCGCGCTACGTGGTGTCGCAGATCGTGCAGAACGTCATCTTCCTGGCGCTCGTCGTGGCGGCGGCCGTCGTACTGAACATCGTGCTCGAACAGGACTGGGTGTGGATCCCGGCCGGGGTCATCATCCTCATCACCCTCGTGACGCTGGTCATCCTCCCGCGTCAGGCGCGCGCGATCGGCTACATGCTGCGGGCGGACGACATCGTGTTCCGCAAGGGCATCCTCTGGCAGCGCATGATCGCCGTGCCGTACGGTCGCATGCAGCTCGTGGACATCACCCAGGGGCCCCTCGACCGGGCGTTCGGCATCTCCCAGCTCAAGATGGTCACCGCGGCGGCGACCACCGGCGTGCAGATCCCCGGCCTCACCCAGGCGGCGGCCGAGGCGCTGCGCGACACACTCATCCAGGTCGCCGAGACCCGCCGGACCGGACTGTGAGCGAGTCGCAGCTCCCCACCGCCGCGCCGGGGCAGACCTCCGCGGGCGCGCCGTCGACGCACCTCGCGGACGGCGAATGGCACCGGATGCATCCGCTGACGCCGCTCTTCAAGGGCGGCCTGGCGCTCATCATCGTCGGCGGCATCGTGATCGCGAACATGCGCGACCGCGTCATCGCCTGGCTCGTCGGGCAGTTCGCGCCTGAGGAGGCGCACTACGACGACTACACCGGCGGCGATCCGGTCGACTGGGTGCTCGCCAACAACTTCGCCCTGATTGCCCTGCTGGGTGTCCTGGCGCTCGTCGTGGTGCTCGTGGCCATCTTCTGGTTCGTCTGGCGCTTCCAGCAGTTCCGGATCACCGGGGAGCACGTCGAGGTGCGCAAGGGCATCATCTTCCGGTCGCACCGTCGCGCCCCGCTCGACCGTGTGCAGGGCGTGAACCTCACGCGGCCGTTCCCCGCACGCATCATCGGCCTCGCGAAGCTCGAGGTCGTCGGCGCGGGCACGGATGCGAACGTCGCGCTCGAGTACCTGGCCACGCCGCGCGCCGAAGGGGTGCGCGCCGAGATCCTGCGCCTGGCCTCCGGTGCGCGAGCCGCTCGGCACGCGGCGTTGGATCCGCAGAGCGGCGCGCCGTCCAACGGGACCGCTCCGGCTTCCGCTCGGGCACAACTCGTCGGCTCGATGAACGAGGGCGTCAACGGCCTGCTCGCCGGCGTGGACCTGCAGGACGTCGTCCCCGAGAGCGTCGTCAAGATCCCGGCCGGCCGGCTGATCGGCTCGCAGCTCATCTCCGGGTTGCTGTGGCTGGTCTTCTTCGGCGTGATCTTCGCGATCGCGATCGGCAGCACCCTCATCGGCATCCTCGTCGATGGCGATCCCGACGGCGGGGTGGTGCTGCTGGGCATCGGGCTCGGCATGGGCGTCCCCATGGTCATCGCCGTGGTCGGCATCACCTGGGCGCAGATCTCCAAGTCGCTGCGCTACTCCATCGCGCCCACCCCCGACGGCGTGCGCATCACCTACGGCCTGCTCACCACGGTCACCGAGACCCTTCCGCCGGGCCGCATCTTCGCGGTCGAGGTGTCGCAGTCCCTGCTGTGGCGGCCGTTCGGCTGGTGGACCATCAAGATCAACCGCATGAGCGGCAAGAGCGCCGCGCAGCAGTCGTCGAGCAGCGGTCAGCAGTTCAACGTCGTGCTCCCGGTCGGCAAGCGCGCCGACGTCGAGCGCGTGTTGTCTCTCGTGCTGCCCGACGTGCCGGCCGAGAGCATCCCCGCGCTGTGGGACCAGGGTGTCGTCGGTCCGACCGATGCCGACCCCTATCGGACGATGCCGCGCCGGGCCTGGTGGCGGCGACCGTTCTCCTGGAAGCGGCACGGCTATACGGTGACGACGGACGGTCTGCTCCTGCGCCGCGGCATCGTGTGGCGCAAGCTCGCGGTCTTCCCGCTCGCGCGTCTCCAGGGCGTGTCGCTGAGCCAGGGGCCCATCGACCGGGCCCAGGGGGTCTCCGGTGCACAGGTGCACACCGTGCCCGGGCCGATCACCGGCCTCCTCTCCGGGCTCGAGCGCGCCGACGCCCTCGCACTGCTCAACGAGGTCAGCGTCGCCGCGGCCGAGGCGGCGTCCCGAGACCACACGCACCGCTGGAGCGAGCACGCCGTGGCCGGAACTCCGGTCGCACCGCCCGCTCCGCCGGTGTTCGGTGGTCCTACGACGCCGGCGTCTCCCGCGTTCGGAGGGGCGGCATCCGCACCGCCTGCTCCGCCCGCTCCGCCGGCCCCGTTCGCGCCGCCGGCTCCGGCGACCGGTGTTCCGGGGGCGGCGACTCCGCCGGTCCCGCCCGTCCGGACTCCTCCGGTGACGCCGCCGCCGGCTCCGCCGGTCACGGCGCCCCCGGTCGCGCCGCCGCCGGCCCCGCCGGTCACGGCGCCTCCGGTCGCTCCGCCGCCGGCGCCGCCGGTCGCGCCGCCACCGCCGCAGACGGCTGCCCCCTCGATCTCTCCGGCGCCGACCGGTCCGACCCCGCCGGCGCGACCGGACACGTCGCGCGAGGAGTGAGCGTGGTGCGCGACGGGCGCCTCGGCGTCGGCATCGTCGGGGCCGGGCGCGTCGGTCCGGTGATCGGCGCGGCACTGGCCGGAGCCGGGCACGCGATCGTCGGGATCACGAGCGGATCGGACGACGAGCGTGCGTCCGCGGTGCTCCCGGGCGTCCCGGTGCTGGACACGCAGGAGGTCGTGCGGCGCGCCGAACTGGTGATCCTCGCGGTCCCTTCCGCCGAGCTTCCGGCCCTCGTCTCGGGCATCGCGGAGCTGGGCGGGTGGCAGATCGGCCAGCTCGTCCTGCACACCGATCCGGCGCAGGGCATCGAGGTCCTGCGCCCGGCGGCGGAGCGCGGTGCCATCCCGTTGGCGGTGCACCCGGCGATCACGTTCACCGGGACCTCGATCGACCTCCGGCAGTTGCAGGCGGGCTTCGCGGCGGTCACCGCTCCCGCCGCCGTGCTCCCGATCGCTCAGGCGCTCGCCGTGGAGATGGGGTGCGAACCGGTGGTCATCGCGGAAGCCGACCGTGCCGCCTACGCCGACGCGATCGCCACGGCCACGGAGTTCTCCCGCTCGATCATCGGACAGTCGACCTCGCGGCTCCGTGACATCGGGGTCGAGAACCCGGGTGGCTTCCTGTCGGCTCTGGTGCAGTCGACGGTCGAGCGGGCGCTGCGCGACGCCTCGGATCCGCCCCCGCTGGTCTGATCGCCTTCCCGGCGCGTCGGCTCGGCCTCAGCGTCCGCCGGAGAAGCCGCCTCCGCCTCCGCCCCCGGAGAACCCGCCGCCGAACGAGCCGCCAGTAGCGGACGAGGTGCCGGTGGACGGGGCCGAGTAGGTCGCGGCCGCCGTGGAGGAGCTCATGAACGCCACGAGCGACGTGCGGAGGGCGAAGGACGTGGGGTCGCCGATCCAGGTCGGGCCGTGCGCCTCCCGACTGTAGGCACTCTCCAGCACCCGGCCCCACTCGTCCTCCATGCCGAACAGCATCGCGTAGGGGAGGAGGCGCTCGTAGACATGGATGACGTCCGCCCCCTCCTCGGTGCGCCGTTCTGCGCCGGTGTAGGACTGCAGCATCCGCAACCGGTCCTCCTCCGCGACGCGGATGAACTCGCGCACCCCCTGCAGATGCTCGTACGCCTGCGCACCTTCCGGCGTCAGCACTGTGTGCCGTGAGAAGGTGAAGAAACTGGACGCCGCGACGAGCAGCGTCCCGACGGAGATGGCGAGAAGCGCGGGGCCGGCGGACAGGCGTCCGGATGCCACGGCCACGATGGCGACGACGAGACCGGCCACGGCGACGGCGATGGCCACGGACTGCAGGATGACGGCAGTGCGGCTGCGCGCCGTGGTCGTCAGCCCGCGGCGGGAGGCCTCCTCCTGGCCCTTCGTCGTCAGCGCGGTCATCCGCGTCGCGAAGGCCTCGCTCTCGGTCGGCAGGTCCACGACGCCGTCCGCATCCGCGTGGAGGAAGAGCGCGTCGAGCGCAGCCTGATCGAGGGGGCTCGGCGCCCTGCCGTGGGGCTGTCGTCGCAGCCGGGGCGCTTCGGCTGATGCGCCTTCCTCGATGCGCAGGGCGCCGCGGACGGCGAGGTGCACGATCTCGGCGGGCACCACGTTCTTGGCACCAGGGAGGAGCGCGGCCGCGAGGAGGGGAGGCTGGTCGTCGGGGACCTCGTACTGCGCCACGATGATCCCGGTGGCGCGGCGCCGACGTCGTCCCGAGCCCACCGTGGCCGCCCAGCCGGCCGCGGACAGGCCGACGGCGCCGACCGCAGCGAGCACCGGCCCGAGGTCGGCGACGGGATCGGGCAGGCGGGCGGCCGGTTGGGTCACGGTCCCCGGTGCGAAGCCGACGGCCACCGTCACCCCGTCCCCGGCGGGAAGCGACCGGGCCTCGACATGGAACGTCGCGCCCTCCCCGCCCGCGATCGGCCCCGCGAGCTCGCAGGGAGCCGTGGATCCGGCAGGGCCGATGTAGCATTTCGTCGCGCCGGTGAGATGGGTGGCCAGCGCCGGGTCGAAGCGGATGTCGGCCCGGAACGCCTCGATCGGCTGCGTGCTGTCGAGGGGGAGGAGATCCCAGTAGAACTCGTCCGCGGTACGGGAACCGGATGCATCGGGCGCACTGCCGACGATGATGTCGCGCATCTCGTATTCGATGACGTAGGTGGTCAGGCCGTGGACGAAGTCGTCGTCGCCGGTGAGGACGAAGAGCGTCCCGTCGTCCTCGTCGGTCTCGTACGGGATGGCGGCTCCGTCCTCGTCGGTGACCGCGAGCACCCGGGTGTCGAGCGCGGCGTCCTTGTACGTCGTCGCCAGCCCCCGCACGATGCCGCGGTTCTGGTCGGCGTCGGGGAATCGCGCGACGACGGTCTCCGTCACCTGCATGCGCGCCCGCCCGTCCTCGTCGAGCCCGACGTTGTACACCGCGTCCCAGGAGGCGTAGGAGAAGTCGTCCACGTCGGCGGCGGAGACGCCGGTGGTCGCGGTCGCCGGGGCCGCCGCGACGGCGATCTCCGGCGCGAGGACGGGGACGGTGGCGAGAGCGACGACGGCGCTCGCGCGGAGGATCCGAGTGGGGGCCATGCCTCGAGGCTACCCAGCACGCCGCGCGGCGAGGACGTCCCGCGCCATCTCGGTAAACTGGGGAGGACTTCCAAGGAGCCCCGCACATGACTGACGCGTCCGCCGCGCCCGAAACGGCCTCGGCCGCCCCTTCCGCCGAAGAGGACATCCACGAGCAGAAGGCCGTCCGCCTCGCCAAGCGCGAGCGTCTGATCGAGAAGCGCACGGACGCCGGCGGCGGTGCGTTCCCGGTCGCCGTGCCCGTGACGCACAGCATTCCCGCGCTGCGCGCGGAGTACGGAGACCTCGAGCCCGGCGCCGAGACCGGCGTCGTCGTCGGTGTCGCCGGCCGCGTGGTGTTCAGCCGCAACACCGGGAAGCTCTGCTTCGCGACGCTCCAGGCCGGCGACGGCTCCCGGATCCAGGCGATGGTCTCCCTCGCCAACGTCGGCGAGGAGTCGCTCGCGGACTGGAAGGAGTACGTCGACCTCGGCGACCACGTCTTCGTGCACGGTGAGGTGATCTCCAGCCGTCGCGGCGAGCTGTCGATCATGGCCGACGACTGGACCATCGCGTCGAAGGCGATCCTCCCGCTGCCCAACGCCTACGCCGAGCTGAGCGAAGAAGGACGCGTCCGCAGCCGCTACCTCGACCTCATCGTCCGGGAGCAGGCGCGGACGACCGTGCGTGCGCGTGCGGCGGTGAACGCGAGCCTGCGGGCGACGTTCGCGTCCCACGGCTACCTCGAGGTGGAGACGCCCATGCTGCAGGTGCAGCACGGCGGCGCGTCCGCTCGCCCGTTCGTCACCCACTCCAACGCGTTCGACACGGAGCTCTACCTCCGCATCGCCCCGGAGCTGTACCTCAAGCGCGCGGTCGTCGGCGGCATCGAGCGGGTCTTCGAGATCAACCGGAACTTCCGCAACGAGGGCGCCGACTCCACGCACAGCCCGGAGTTCGCGATGCTCGAGGCCTACCAGGCCTACGGCGACTACAACCAGATGGCGGCACTGACGCAGGAACTCGTGCAGCAGGCCGCGATCGCGGTGGCCGGGTCGACCACGGTGACGTGGGCGGACGGCACCGAATACGACCTGGGTGGCGAGTGGGACCGTATCTCGATGTACGAGTCGCTGTCGGACGCCTCCGGGCGGACCGTCACGCCGACGGACGCCGTCGCGGACCTGATCGCCTTCGCCGAGGCGAACGGCGTCGACGTGCCGCCTCAGGCCACGCACGGCAAGCTCGTCGAGGAGCTCTGGGAGCACTTCGTGAAGGGCGACCTCGTCCGGCCGACGTTCGTCATGGACTTCCCCGTCGATACCTCGCCGCTCGTGCGGGAGCACCGCTCCGTCGAGGGCGTCGTGGAGAAGTGGGACCTCTACATCCGTGGATTCGAGCTGGCGACCGGGTACTCCGAGCTCGTGGACCCGGTCATCCAGCGTGAGCGGTTCGAGGAGCAGGCGAAGCTCGCCGCCCGCGGCGACGTCGAGGCCATGCCGATCGACCAGGAGTTCCTCCGGGCTCTGGAGCACGGCATGCCGCCGTCCGGAGGGATGGGCATGGGCATCGACCGTCTCCTGATGGCGATCACCGGCCTGGGGATCCGCGAGACCATCCTCTTCCCGCTCGTCAAGTAGCGGCGAGGCGCTCATTCTCCGCGCCGCCCACGGAAAGCCCACTCCGGCAGGACCGCCCCGCCGATCATGGCGTCGAGCAGCAGCGCGAGACTGTACGTCGGGTCGATCTCCCGAGCCATCTCGAGGTAGCGGCCCGCGTGCGTGGCGCGTCCGAGCGCCCAGGACAACCAGGCCGCCACGGTCAGCGGGCCGGGGCGTGCCTCCCGCGGCGCCCGTGCCGTGGCCTGGCGCACGGCACGAAGCGCGGTGCGGAGTCGCTCGCCGTCCGGCGCCGTGCCGCGGCCGAGGAACACGCGCCCGATGTCGTCGGGCACGGGCGCCCCGGCGGCGGTGAAGGCGAGCTGCGCCTCCATGGTGCGGATGCCCTGACGATGGTCGGTCGCCCACTGCGCGATCGCCGTGTCGCGGACCGGTGGTCGCCCCAGGCACCACACGAGCGCGGCGGCGGTGAGAGGCGGGAGCGGGTCCGCAGCCTCGAGAACCGATTCGAGGAACGCGGGGATGTCGTCGAGCAGAGCGGCGGCGGCGATCACCTGCGGCTCGCCGGCGCGCGTCGTGCGCTCCGGTCCGAGCGCACGGTCGAGGCCGTGCAGGATGCGGGCGACCTGGCGAGCCTCCGCGGCGGGGGCGGATGGCAAGGCCGCTCCGGAGAACTGGTCTCCCGAGACGTCGCCGAGCGCGGCGGCCGCGGGCGGCGGAACGATGTCGGTCAGCGGATGCAGCACCGGATCGGTGTCGTCGTACCGGCTCCAGCCCTCCGGCGTCACGCACAGGGCCTCGACCACGCGGAGCCCCGCGCCCTCGGCACAACCCAGAAGCGTGTCGACTGCCACCGCGTGTGGCAGCACGAGACCGTCCGGCGTCTGCTCCGCCGCGGTGTCGGTGTAGACGACGACGGCCAGGGCGTCGGTCCCCGGCACCCGGACGACCAGGTCGACGGCCCCCGCGGCGTAGTGGAGGACGGGGATGACGTGATCGGGGAGGTCGAGGCGCATCGCCCCGTCGCTGCGGGAGCCGCGGAACGGGAGGAGGACGATGCTCTCGCGTGGCGTGAAGCCGGCGAGGGCGGGCACGATGGCCAGGAACTGGGCGGAGTCGGAGGCGCGGAGCATGGTTGTCATGAGGAGAGGGTGACGTGCTCCCACACTCGACGGGGCACCGGAGGGGCGCTGTGGATGAGAATCCTGGGAAGCGCCACCTGTGCACGAGTAGTCGCTCGCGTACGATGGAGACATGGACAACTTCTGGCTCGCCGCGGCATGGTCGCTCCTGCCGACGGTCGGCGTCAGCATCGTCTTCTTCGTGGTGCTTCGCGGCATCCTCCGGTTCGATCGCACGGAGCGCAAGGTGCACGCGCAGATCGAGGCCGAGGAACGCGCCGCGCGCGGGCTGCCGCCGCGCTCCTGAGTCCGGCCCATCGGCTACTGTGAAGCGAGCGCGCCCGGTCCGGCGCGCCCCGGGGTGAGCATCCTCGGTGTGGGTGAGGGGGCGTGATGACCGCGGAGTCCTGGGGTTGGTGGGTCGCCGCCTTCGTCCTGGTGCTCGACATCATCATCCGCGTCACTGCGATCATCGTCATCCCGCGCAATCGCCGTCCCACCGCGGCGATGGCCTGGCTCCTCGCGGTGTTCTTCATCCCTGTGGTCGGCGTCTTCCTGTTCCTGCTGATTGGGAACCCCCGCCTGCCGCGCGCACGGCGACGCAAACAGGAGCAGATCAACCAGTACATCGCGGAGACGAGCGAGCACCTCCACTTCGGGACGCTCCGGCCGAACGCCCCCGCCTGGTTCGGGCCGATCGTGCAGATGAACCAGCGTCTCGGCGCCCTGCCGCTCTCCGGTGACAACGGCGCCCACCTCATCTCCGACTACCAGGAGTCGCTCGACGAGATGGCGGAGGCCATCCGCACGGCGCAGGAGTACGTGCACGTCGAGTTCTACATCCTGCAGTCGGACGACTCGACGGACAACTTCTTCCGCGCCCTCGAAGAGGTGGCCGCGCGGGGCGTGGCCGTGCGCGTGCTCCTGGACCACTGGGCGAATCGGGGCAAGCCGCGCTACCGCCAGACCATCGCCCGCCTGAACGAGATGGGCGCGGAGTGGCACCTGATGCTCCCCGTGCAGCCGCTCAAGGGCAAGATGCAGCGTCCGGATCTGCGCAATCACCGCAAGCTCCTCGTCGTGGACGGCAACATCGCCTTCCTGGGCTCGCAGAACATCACGGACTCGACATACAACCTGCGGAAGAACATCCGCCGAGGTCTGCACTGGGTCGACCTGATGGTCCGCCTGGACGGGCCGGTCGTGCTGAGCGTCAACGCGATCTTCCTCAGCGACTGGTACAGCGAGACGGACGTCGTGCTTGAGGAGATCGACATCTCGCACGCCAACATCGGCTCCGGCGACCTGGACTGCCAGGTGGTGCCGTCGGGGCCGGGCTTCGAGGTGGAGAACAACCTGCGGCTCTTCCTCGCGCTCCTGTACGCGGCGAAGAAGCAGATCATGATCGTCAGTCCCTACTTCGTGCCGGACGAGGCCCTGCTGCTCGCGGTCACCGCCGCCGTCGACCGCGGCGTCGAGGTGCAGCTCTTCGTGTCGGAGGAGGGCGACCAGGCGATGGTCTATCACGCCCAGCGCAGCTACTACGAGGCGCTGCTCCGGGCGGGCGTGCGGATCTGGATGTACCGGAAGCCCTACATCCTCCACACCAAGAGCCTGACGATCGACGACGAGGTGGCCGTCATCGGCTCCAGCAACATGGACATGCGCTCCTTCGGCCTGAACCTCGAGGTCTCGATGCTCGTGCGCGGCGAGGAGTTCGTCGCCGAGATGCGCGAGGTCGAGGACAAGTACCGGTCGCTGAGCAGGGAGCTGACGCTCGAGGAGTGGCTGCAGCAGCCGCTGCGCTCCACCGTGCTCGACAACCTCGCGCGGCTCACGTCCGCCCTGCAGTGATCACGCGATCCGTCAACCCCCGTTTCGAGACGAGGGAGCCGTCGCTACCCTGAGGGCATGACTCCCCGCAGGCTCGTGTTCGCCGTATCCTCCGCGCTCGCCGCGGCCCTCGTCCTCGCCGGTTGCACGGTCGGTCCCGGCGGCGCTGCCCCGAACGCGACCTCCGACCCCTCCAGCGGTCCCGGGAGTGCGGGGAGCACCGAGGACCAGGACGACATGGACGGGGCGCTCCTCGACGACGGACGGATGTTCGCCATCGTGAGCTGGGGGTCGTCGACCTGTCTTCCTCAGGTGGACGACGTCTCCGCGGAGGGACAGCGGGTTTCCGTGACCCTCGTCGAGCCGGAGGGCGACGGCGCCACGGAACAGGCCTGCACGGCGGACCTCGCGCCCCGGGCCACCGTCGGAGCGCTGCCGGACGGTGTCGACCCGACCAAGGACGTGACGCTGGTGGTGACGTACGGCGACCTGATCGATGAGATCGACGTCGACGGCGACCCGGCCGCCACGGCGACGCCCGGTTCGTCGACCGAGTACCAGCCGTCCGCGGCCTGGTTCGACGACGGCGGACTAGTCCTGCTGACGTGGGGCTCCTCCAGCTGCGCTCCGGTCGTGGAATCGGTCGAGGCGGACGGCTCGACGGGGACCGTGACCTTCGTCACGGACGAGGCTCAGGTGTGCACCATGGACATGGCGCCGCGGGCCACGGTGGTCGAGTTCGCCGAGGACGAGGTCGACGACGACGCCCCGTTCGAGTTGACGCTCGTCGGCGCGGGGCTCGACGGCACGGTCGAGGTCCGCTGAGCCGGACGATCCCGTCAGAGGATGTGCACCGGGTGGCCGGTGGGCAGCGCGAGCAGAAGCGCGCCCGGGGCGGCCCGACACGTGAGGTGCACGGCCTCGCCGAACTCGTCGCCATCGAGTTCGACGGGCGTGGGGGCGGACACGGCGGCCTCGGCGCGGGCACCGCGGAAGTAGTGGACCGAGGCATCCGTGCCGCGGCGTTCGAGCACCATCCGGCCGGCACGTGAGCGGCGCAGCACGGAGTTGTCCCACCAGATCTTGCGCCAGACCCCGAGCCAGCCGAGGACGCCGGTCGGTTGAATGACCGCCACGTCGAGGGTGGCATCCGTGATGGAGGCGTCAGGGATGAGGGAGATGCCCGCCGGGAGCGTGCCGCAGTTCGCGAAAAGGATGCTGTGCACCTTGGTGGAATGCAGGCGCCCGGTGCCGATCTGGTACACCGCGCGGAAGGGCTTGGCGCGGGGGAGGGATCGGGCGGCGCCGTCGACGTAGGCGATCCAGCCGACGGACTTCTTCAGGTCGGCACGGGTGTTCGCGATCATGTCGGCGTCGAGCCCGATGCCGGCGAGCACGACGAAGGCATGCTCCTCCTCGGAACCGTCCTCCCTGGTCATCCGCGCCCAGCCGATGTCGATCGGATGACGGAAGTCGCCGAGGGCGGCGCGGATCATCTCCGCCGGGTCGGCGAGCGGCAGCCCGAGGTTCCGGGCGAGGAGGTTCCCGGTGCCGCTCGGCAGGATGGCGAGGGGGACCCCGGTGCCTGCGATGGCCTCCGCGACGGCGCGCACCGTCCCGTCTCCGCCGGCCACGAGCACGACATCCACGCCGCGCGCCAGCGCCTCGGCCGTCGCCCCCTGGCCCGCATCCTCCACGGTCGTCGGATAGAAGGCGGGGTGATCCCATCCCGCCTCTCGGGACAGATCGCGGACCTGCGCGCGCAGGCGCTTCCCGTCGACCTTCACGGGGTTGTACACGAGCGCCGCCTGCTTCAGAACGCGGGGACTCGTGGTCATGGCGCTACTCTAGACCGGCATCCGCCGAGGAGCGGGACGCCGGTGGAGGGAAAACCCGGACGCCCGGTCTCGCGCCGCTCACCTCGTAGACTTGCGGAATGATCGACCTCGCACTCCTCCGCGAAAATCCGGAGATCGTCCGCCGTTCGCAGGCTGCCCGTGGCAACGACCAGAGCACCGTCGACGTCGCACTCGAGGCCGACCGATCGCGCCGCGCAGCACTGGCCGCGTTCGAGGAGCTGCGCGCGGAGCAGAACGCCTTCGGCAAGCAGGTCGCGAAGGCGCCCAAGGAGGAGAAGGCCGCCCTGGTCGCGCAGGCCAAGGACCTCGCCGACCGGGTCAAGCAGGCCCAGCACGCGGCCAACGAGGCCGCCGACGCCGCGGCTGCGGCCCTCGCCCGGATCGAGAACGTCGTCATCGACGGTGTTCCCGCCGGCGGTGAGGAGGACTTCGTCGAGCTGCGGCGCGTCGGGGAGGTGCCGGCGTTCGACTTCGAGCCGCGGGATCACCTCGAACTCGGGGAGATGCTCGGCGCGATCGACATGGAGCGCGGTGCCAAGGTCTCCGGCGCCCGGTTCTACTTCCTCCGCGGAATCGGCGCCCGCCTCGAGATCGCGCTCATGAACCTCGCCCTCGACACGGCGTTGCAGAACGGCTTCGTCCCGCTGATCACGCCCACGCTCGTGCGTCCGGAGATCATGCAGGGCACGGGCTTCCTCGGCGAGCACGCCGATGAGGTGTACCACCTCGACAAGGACGACGACCTCTACCTCGTCGGCACCAGCGAGGTCGCGCTCGCCGGGTACCACAAGGACGAGATCGTCGACCTCGCGCGCGGGGCCCTCCGCTACGCCGGATGGTCGACCTGCTACCGCCGGGAGGCCGGCTCCCACGGCAAGGACACCCGCGGAATCATCCGCGTGCACCAGTTCAACAAGCTGGAGATGTTCGTCTACACCACGGCCGAGGACGCCGAGGCGGAGCACCTGCGGCTCGTCGCGCTGCAGGAGGAGATGCTGACCTCGCTCGGTCTCGCGTACCGGGTGATCGACGTCGCCGCGGGGGACCTCGGGTCGAGCGCGGCGCGGAAGTACGACATCGAGGCCTGGGTGCCCACTCAGGGCGCCTTCCGCGAGTTGACCTCCACGTCGAACTGCACGACCTTCCAGGCGCGGCGTCTCGACGTCCGGTACCGCCCGGCTGCGGAGGACGGCGGCACGGCTCCGAAGACCCAGCACGTCGCGACGCTCAACGGCACGCTCGCGACCACGCGCTGGATCGTCGCCCTGCTCGAGACCCATCAGCAGGCGGACGGCTCGGTGCGGGTCCCCGAGGTCCTGCGCCCCTATCTCGGCGGGCTCGAGGTGATCCGCCCGCTCGCCGACGAGCAGGCCGCCCGATGACGGCGCCCTGGCTGGTCGGCCTCGACGTCGACGGGACCATCCTGCTGCAGGACGAGACGATGAGCCCCGGCGTGCCCGAGGCCGTCGCCCGGGTGCGGGACGCGGGTCATGTGGTGACCATCGCGACGGGACGCAGCTGGATGGCTACCCGCCGCTACGTGGAGGAGCTCGGGCTGACCGCAGACTACGTGGTGTGCTCCAACGGCGCGGTGACGATGCGCCGCGACGGCGACGAGTGGGAGCGCTGGCACGTCGAGACCTTCGACCCGACGCCGGTGCTCGCCCTGCTCCAGGAGCGCCTGCCGGATGCGCGCTACATGGTCGAGCTCGGGTCGGGGCAGCGGCTGTTCACCGAGCAGCTCGACGACTGGACCCTCGACGGCGGCCGCCAGGTCGACTTCGAGGAGCTCGGGGCGCTCCCCGTGTCCCGTATCGTCGTCGTCTCGCCCGGACACGACGAGGACGATTTCCACCGACTCGTCGCCGACGCCGGGCTCAACGAGGTCTCATACGCCATCGGCTGGACGGCGTGGCTGGACATCGCCCCGCAGGGCGTGGACAAGGGCACGGCGCTGGAGCGCGTGCGCGGCGAGCTCGGCCTCGACGCGGCCCGGGTCCTCGTCGCCGGGGACGGGCGGAACGACATCGGCATGTTCGGCTGGGCGCGCACCGGCGGCGGTCGTGCCGTGGCCATGGGGCAGGCGCCCGCCGAGGTGAAGGATGCCGCGAGCGAGGTGACCGCCGACGTCGAGCAGGGAGGGCTTGCGGCGGCTCTGAACACGCTTCCAGCACCTGCCCAGGTCGACGCAGGAGAATAGAACTCGGCTAGACTCGCGCCTGGTCGGCAGATGTTTCTGTCGGGAGGGTTGTCCGAGCGGCCGATGGAGCTGGTCTTGAAAACCAGTGGGCAGAGATGTCTCGTGGGTTCGAATCCCACACCCTCCGCTTCCTGAGCGCGGTACCTCCGCCGTCGCTGAATTCGAAAGGGTCCGAGTGAGCGAGAACACCCGCCGCCGCCGCACCGTCGCGCGTCATGGTCAGCTGCGCTCGCCCGGCGCCGCCAGTCAGCTCCTCAAGCTCCTCGCGATCAGCATGGCGGTGGTGCTCGTCAGCGGCATCGGGGTCGCGGCCTACATCTGGTTCGACTTCTCGAGCACGGTCTCCGCGAACGCGGTCGACCTCGACGGTCAGGAAGACCTGCCGCCGGACATCGGGGAGTACAAGGGCGGGTTCAATCTCGTCCTCACCGGCGTCGACACCTGCGAGGACGACTACAAGCAGTACTTCGGCGACCGGTGCACGGGTGGCGACGCCGAGGGCACCCTCAACGACGTGAACCTGCTCGTGCACGTCTCGGAGGAGCCGCGGCGGATCACGGTCGTCAGCTTCCCGCGCGACCTGATGATCCCCATCCCGTCCTGTGAGGACGAGGACGGCAACGCCACCGCCGCGATGAGCAAGCAGCCCCTGAACGTCGCGTACACCGACGGCGGGCTGAACTGCGTCGTCCGCACGATCTCCGCCCTCACGGACCAGGAGGTGCAGTTCGCCGCCTCCGTGACGTTCGGCGGTGTCATCGAGATCACCAACGCGATCGGCGGCGTCGACGTCTGCCTCGCCAACCCGATCCGCGACCGCTACACCGGTCTCGACATGGCCGCCGGCACCCACACCGTCCAGGGCCTCGAGGCCCTGCAGTTCCTCCGCACCCGGCATGGTGTCGGCGACGGCAGCGACCTCGGCCGCATCGGCAACCAGCAGCAGTACATGTCCAGCCTCGCGCGCAAGCTCATCAGCGGTGAGGTGCTGGGCAACGTGCCGGTCATGCTGAAGCTCGCCAACACCGGCATCCAGAACCTGGAGACGAGTACGTCGCTCGCCGACCCGATGATGATCGTGCAGATCGCGCTCGCCGTGAAGTCGGTGCCCTTCGAGGACATCGTGTTCGTGCAGTACCCGACGCTGACCGACTGGAACGACCCGAACAAGGTCGTGCCGAACGAAGAGGCGGCCGCCGCTCTGTGGGACGCGATCGAGGCGAACGCCCAGCTCCAGATCACGCACGAGAACACGAGCAACGACGGTGTGGTCGTGCAGGAGCCGACGGCGCCGGCGGAGCCGACCGAGCCCACGACTCCGGATCAGGAGGCGACTCCGACTCCGACCGATCCGGGCGTCGTGGCACTGCCCGACTCCATCAAGGGCAACTCCGCCGCCCAGCAGACCTGCTCGAACGGCAACGTGCGCTGATCGGCCCTCAGGCGCCCCGCGGGCGGTAGGCCGTCGGCGGTTTCAGGCCAGCTCGCGGATCTGGGCCGCGAACCGCTCGATCGTCGCGATGAACGCGGGCTCCTCCGGACGGTTGAGGTGCCCGTGAGTGGTGCCTGGTTCGACGACGGCGGTGACGTCGACGCCCGCGGCCTCCAACGATCGCGCGAAAGCCTCGCCGGAGACCCGCAGTTCGTCGGTCTCGTCGTTGACGATGATCGTGGGTGGGAAGCCGGCCAGCGCCGCGGGATCTGCCGTCCCGGGGATGGCGTAGACATCGGCGAGCGCCGGGTCGCCGCCCAGGTAGTTGGCATACATGCCGTGCACGAAAGGTGGGGGGAACACGTCGGCGGCGGGGTTCGCATCCAGCAGGGCGCGAAGTTCGGAATCGGGGCGGCCCTGCACCGCCTGGAGAGTCGGATAGGCGAGCACGACGAGAGCCGGTGCCGGGCCAGTTTCGTGGGAGAGGCGGAGCGCGGCACCGGCGGCGAGGTTGCCTCCGGCGCTGGCACCACCGAGCGCCCAGTCAGACGCCAGCCCTGACGATGAGGCCCAACGGAACGCGGTCACGAGCTCATCATGAGGGACCGGGTAGTGAACTCCGTCGCGCTCGAGCACGCCCAGGCGCTGCGTCCACTCCGCAGTGACCGGTGCCAGCGCGTAGTCCACGCTCACGACGAGGATCCCGCGATCTGCGAAGGCTTTCGCCACCGCATCGGCTTCCGGCATGTCGAGGTCGCCACCCGCGAAGCCCCCTCCATGCGCCCACACGAGTCCATGGCGCGCCGGCGCGTCCGGATGGTAGACCCGGATCGGAAGGGGGCCGTGCGGTCCGTCCACGACATGATCCGCTGCGGGGGGCGTGCTCATTCGAATCAGAGTACCGGCGGCCGGGTCAGGCCGGCGTCGATGTGGTGCGTTGGGCGCTCGCACCCCGCATGATGCGGGCGACGGCGGTGATGAGGAAGAGCTGCCCGGTGATCCCCTCGGCGACGGCCACCGCCTGCACGCCCGGTCCGACGGGGACGAGGTTCCCGTAGCCCGTCGTGGTCAGTGCCGTGAACGAGAAGAAGAGCTGGTTGCCGAGCGAGTCGTTCGCCGCATCCCCGAACAGCGGGGTCGGCAGCAGCAGCGACAGCAGGTTGTAGACGAAGGCGAAGAACATGCCGACGAGGATGTACGCGGTCACCGCGGCCAGGAGCGCCTCGACGTCGAGGCCTCGGCGGGTGACCTGGTGCGCGATGATGGCCCACGGCGCGACCAGCAGCGCGATCATGGAGGCGGCGGAGAGCGCCACGGCGAGCGCCGGACTGTCCGTGGCGAAGAACGCCGCGAGGAGGGCGGCCAGGCCGGCGGCCGAGAGCACGACCCACGACACCCGCTGCACGAGGGCGTGCGCCCTGGTCACGCGGAACACGATCGCGACCGTGACCAGCATCGCGAGGAACGCCCAGGGGCTGGGGACCGTTCCGGGCTGAGCCGCACACAGTCCGTACGACACGATGAGGAGGGCGAGCACCGCGGCATAGCCCAGGGCGCCGCGCCTCGGGTCGGCCGGGGCGGCGAACCCCGCGCGGACGTGCGCTCCGGATGGCTCGGACATGGCGTCTCCTCTCGCGTCCGCGGGGGCCGGACCCTCGCAGCGTGCGGCCAGTATCGCAGGGCATGCGGCCGGCTCCCGGGAGCATCCGAGACCGGCGGTTCGTGACCACGCGCCGGACCCGTTATGATGGTGGGGTGCATCCGTGCTCTCGAGCCGGATGCCTGGAGACGTCGCATAGTCCGGCCTAGTGCACCACCCTGCTAAGGTGGAGTCCCCTTACGGGGACCAGGGGTTCAAATCCCCTCGTCTCCGCACAGAGAAGCCCCGACGAGTCCGCTCGCCGGGGCTTTCGTGTTCTCGCGTGCGGGCGGGCCCTCCTCACGCCGGCGCCTCCGGCATCCAGGTCGGGTCGGGGGAGAGCGCGGCGGAGATCTTCCGGCTCGCCGCGCCGAGCTGCCGGGCCTGCGCCGGGGTCAGGGTGTCGAAGACGACGCGGCGGATGAGGGCCTGGTGCGCGGGGGTCGACTCCTCGACCTTCCGGTGGCCGGCGTCGGTGAGGATGCCGAGGGTGAAGCGCCCGTCCTCCGCATCGACCTCGCGCCGGATCCAGCCTTTCGCCTCCAGGCGGGTGACCGCACGGGAGAGTCGGGACAGCGTGCTGTTCGCGTAGCCGGCGAGGACACTGAGGCGGAGCGTGTGCTCCGGTGCCGCATCGAGGGCGTAGAGGATGCCGTGCTCGAAGTGGGTCAGTCCGCTGTCGCGCTGCAGCTGCGCGTCGAGGGCCGCGGGGAGCCGTTCGAGGAGCGTCGCGAGTGCCGACCAGACGTCCATCTCTTCGGTGCTCAAGGGGGCGGGGGAGGATGACGACATTCCTCCACGGTAGCGGTCGAGCCGTGCTCTTCGTTTGCTCAGGAAAGTGACTGGAGGCTAATATGACTTGCTCAGGCAAGTGATGCGGAACGTCCGCGGAAGTGAGAGGGAGACGGATGGAACTGGGGCTGCGCGGCAAGAGGGCGTTCATCAGCGGATCGAGCCAGGGGATCGGATACGCGGTCGCGTCCGCTCTCGCCGCCGAGGGGGTCGATGTCGTGATCAACGGTCGTGACGAGGGACGGGTCGACGCGGCGGTCGGCGTGCTGGCCCTCGCGCACCCGGAGGTGACCGTGTCCGGGATCGCCGCGGACTTCACCGACCCGTCGCAGGTGGCGCGGCTGACGGAGCGGCTCGGTGACGTCGACATCCTCGTCAACAACGTCGGTCTCTTCGGTCTCGCCGACTTCGCGGACGTCGCCGATGCGGACTGGGCGCGCTACTTCGAGGTGAACGTGATGAGCGGCGTGCGCCTCTCCCGAGCTCTCCTGCCGGGGATGCGGGAACGGGGCTGGGGGCGCATCGTCTTCGTCAGCAGCGAGTCCGGCGTCAACGTCCCGGCCGACATGGTGCACTACGGCGTGACGAAGGCCGCGATGATCGCGCTCGGGAACGGGTTGGCCAAACTCACCCGCGGCACCGGCGTGACGGTGAACACCGTCCTGGGCGGCCCGACCTACTCGGAGGGGGTCGCGGCGAGCGTCGCCGCGGTCGCCGAGGCCCGGTCCGTCTCCGAGGAGGTGATGAAGGAGGCGATCATCGGACAGAACACGACCAGCCTGCTGGGTCGCTTCCTCGATCCGGCCGAGGTCGCCGACCTCGTCGTCTACCTCTCCAGCGTCCGCGCATCGGCGACGAACGGCGCCGCGCTGCGGGCGGACGGCGGTGTGCTCACCGCGATGCTGTGAGCGCGGCCGGGCGAGTCGCCCGGGTGTCCCGGTTCGGGTATCCTCGCGGGCATGCCTGAACCGACCCAGACCCCGCAGCGCGAGGCCTTCGGCTCGCGGAACGTGTTCATCCTCTCGGCGATCGGCTCGGCCGTGGGTCTCGGGAACATCTGGCGCTTCCCCTACGTCGCCTACGAAGGCGGCGGCGGTGCGTTCCTCATTCCGTACCTGTGCGCGCTGCTGACCGCCGGCATCCCGCTGCTGTTCCTCGACTACGCGATCGGCCACCGGTTCCGGGGCTCCGCGCCCCTCGCGTTCCGACGCCTGCACCGGGCCGCCGAACCGCTGGGCTGGTGGCAGGTGCTGATCTGCGTCGTCATCGCGGTGTACTACGCCGTGATCGTCGCGTGGGCGGGTATGTATACCTGGTTCTCCGCGCAGCTCACCTGGGGCGCGGGCAACGAGAACGACTTCTTCTTCGTCGACTTCCTGCAGTCCGCCGACGTCGCGGAGGTCGGCCTGTCCGGTGAGTTCGTGCCGCAGGTAGGCCTGCCGCTGATCGCGGTGTGGCTGATCGTCATCATCATCATGGCGCTCGGCGTCAAGCGCGGCATCGGTCGCGCCAACATGATCCTGATGCCGCTACTCACCCTCATGTTCGCGGTGCTCGTCGTGCAGGCCCTCTTCCTCCCTGGCGCCCTGGACGGTCTGAACGCGTTCTTCACGCCGAACTGGGAGGCGCTCGCCGACCCGGCCGTGTGGGCCTCCGCCTACGGGCACATCTTCTTCTCGCTGTCCGTCGCGTTCGGGATCATGGTGACGTACGCGTCCTACCTCAAGCGCAAGACCGACCTCACCGGCTCCGGTCTCGTGGTCGCGTTCGCCAACTCCGGTTTCGAGATCCTCGCCGGTATCGGCGTGTTCGCCGCCCTCGGGTTCATGGCCCAGGCGCAGGGCACGGATGTCTCCGGGGTCGCGACCTCGGGCATCGGTCTCGCGTTCGTCGCGTTCCCCACGATCGTCTCGCAGGCGACCGGCGGCTCGATCATCGGCGTGCTGTTCTTCGGCGCCCTCGTCTTCGCGGGGGTAACCTCGCTCATCTCGATCCTCGAGGTGATCGTGGCCGCCCTCCAGGACAAGCTCGGGTGGGGACGGGTGCGCACCACCCTCATCGTCTCCATCCCGCTCGCCGTCATCTCGATGGCCCTGTTCTCCACCACCACCGCGCTGTCGGTGCTCGACACCACCGACGCCTTCGTCAACGCCTTCGGCATCATGGCGGTCGCCCTCGTCGCCGTGATCGTGGTGGCCTGGGTGCTGCACCGGCTGCCGCAGCTGCAGGAACACCTCAACCGCCGATCCAGCTTCCGGGTCGGGCTGCTCTGGCGCCTGCTCGTGGGTGTGCTGGCCCCGCTCGTGCTCGGTTACCTGCTCATCACCGAACTCCTGACGAAGATCGCCGAGCCGTACAGCGGCTACCCCGGTTGGTTCCTCGGGGTGTTCGGCTGGGGCATGGTCATCGCGCTGGTGATCGGGGGAGTGCTGCTGTCGCTGGTGCCGTGGAGCAGGCGCTCCCGTGCCAAGGACGATGCCGGCTACGACGACTTCCTCGACCAGGAGGAGTACGCCGCCGACCCGGAGACGACGAGCATCGCCGTCCCGGCGGCGCAGACGAAGGGAGCGGGAGCATGACCACCACCGCGATCGTCATGATGATCATCGCCATGGTCACGGTGTGGGGAGGCCTCATCGCCGCCGTCGTGAACCTCGCCCGCCATCCGGAGGTGGAGGACACGGAGCCGGCGGTCCCGGTCGAGCTCTGATCCCCGACCCGATCGCATCGGACCACGACGATCGGGTGCAGGCGGGGACTGCGGCGAAACGATGGTGGGGAAAGGAGGGCCCCCGTGATCGGCACGCTCAACGCCCTGGTCGACCTCGTCGACGCGGACCGCGGTCAGGAGATCGACGTCGCCGCGTTCGCCCGTGCGCACGGCACCACCGAGTACCACCTGCGCCGGATGTTCTCGGCGCTCGCCGGGATGCCGTTGACCGAGTACGTGCGGCGTCGTCGGATGACGCTCGCCGGCGCGGAGCTCGCCGCCGGCGCGCCGAGTCTGCTCGATGTCGCGGTGCGGCACGGCTACGGATCGACCGAGGCGTTCGCCCGGGCGTTCCGCGCCGTGCACGGCATCGGGCCGGCGGACGCGCGTCGGCACGGGGGTCCTCTCCGCACACAACCCACGCTCCGGTTCCGCCTGAGCGTCGAAGGGAGTATCCCGATGGATGTCACCATCACCCACCGTCCCGCGTTCGTCCTCGCGGGCCATGCCGCGGAGGTCCCGCTGATCCACGTCGGCGTCAATCCGCATATCCAGGCGCACATCGCCGCCATCCCGCCCGAGGAGCACGCCCGCCTCAAGGCCCTCGGGAACGAGGAGCCCGCAGGCATCCTCGCCGTGACCGCCGACATCGATCCGGATGCCCCGGAGGGGACGCCGCTGACGTACCTGCACGGGGTGGCCGTGCGCGCCGACACCGCGGTTCCCGACGACCTCGACGCCCTGCGCGTGGCGGAGGGCACCTGGGCCGTGTTCGGCGCGAGCGGACCCTTCCCCGAGACCCTGCAGAATCTGTGGGGGGCGACGGCGACCGAGTGGTTCCCGTCGAACCCGTGGCGGCTGCGGCCCGGGCCGTCGATCGTCCGCTACCGGGAGTTCACCGGCGACACGGCTTCCTGCGAGCTCTGGCTCCCCGTCGAGCAGAGCTGACCGCCCATCGGGTCGGGCCCCTGGGGCTCGACCCGATGTCGGTGCCCCGTGGCACACTGACCGCACGACGTACCGAGAGGCGGGCCATGACGGCGATCGATCCCAAGAAGACGCTCGACGCCTATCAGGCGAAGCGGGGCGCCTTCCGTGTCCTCGAGGTGCCGCCGCTGACCTATCTGATGATCGACGGCGCCGGAGATCCGAACACCGCTCCGGCCTTCTTCGACGCGGTCGCGGCGCTCTACCCGCTGGCGTACACCCTCAAGTTCGCCAGCCGGGCCGAGCTCGGCGTCGATCAGGTCGTGATGCCCCTGGAAGGCCTGTGGCACGCGCCCGACATGGCCTCGTTCACCACGCGACGCGACAAGTCGACGTGGCTCTGGACGCTCATGATCATGGTGGGCGACCACGTCACTCCCGCCCTCTTCGACCGCGCGGTCGAGACGGTCGCGGCGAAGGTCGCGAAGAAGGGGGAAGAGCTCCCGGCACTGGCCGCCGTCCGGTGCGAGGTGCTGGACGAGGGCCTCTGCGTGCAGACGTTGCACATCGGGCCGTTCGACGATGAAGGACCCGTGCTCGAGGAGCTGCACGAGCGCTTCGTCCCGGAGAACGGTCTGCAGATGCGCGGGCGGCACCACGAGATCTACCTCAGTGACCGCCGTCGGACGGCTCCGGAGAAGCTGCGCACCATCCTGCGGCAGCCCGTCGAACGGATCACCTGAGCGCTGTCGCACCGGGGGTCCGGAAAGCAACCCCCTGATCGGGACGCACCGCGGCGGATACTCTTCGAGCATGAGCACCGTCAAGCATGCGGCGCGCGTGGCGAAGGACTCCACCGCGTTCCGGCGGACCGCCCGCGCGGGATTCGTGGTCCTCGGCATCATCCACATCATCATCGGCGCGATCGCCATCACGATCGCGGCCGGCGGGTCGGGGGACGCCGACCAGGACGGCGCGATGGAGCAGGTGCGCAACAACCCCATCGGCGGACTGCTGCTGCTCGCGATCGCCGTGGGCCTCTTCGCGCTCGCCGTGTGGCAGGTGGCGAGCGGGTTCCTGGCCGCCGACCCCGCCGAGACGAAGAAGTGGGGCAAGCGCCTCAAGCTCTTCGGGATCTCGGGCACCTACCTGGTGATCGCCGGCCTCGCACTCGTCTACGCGGTGGGCGGCCGCGCGGAATCCTCCGACGCGTCGAAGACCCTGAGCCAGGTGGTCCTGGCCGCACCGGGCGGGGTGCCTCTGCTCGTGGTGATCGGCCTCAGCGTCATCGGTGTCGGCATCGGCTTCATCATCGGCGGGATCATGCGCTCCTTCCGCAAGCTCATCGACGTGCCGACCGGAGCCGCCCGCGCCGGCGTGATGGCGCTCGGCATCGTGGGCTACATCGGCAAGGGCATCGCGGTGGGGGTCACCGGGGTGCTGTTCGTGGTGGCGGCCGTGACGCAGGACCCGGAACGCGCTGCGGGTCTCGACGCCGCTCTGCACAGCCTCCTCAGTCTGCCGTTCGGCCGGCTCATCCTCGGTGCTGTCGGCGTCGGCTTCGCGCTGTACGGGGCCTTCTGCATCGCCCGCGCCCGCCTCGCCCGTATGTCCTAGTCCTTCCGCGCCTCCGCCGGGCCCCGGTCAGCCGGAAGATGGGAGACTGGAACGATGAGCGCTTCTCCCGGAGTCGACGTGATCACCCCGCTGACCGAGACCGAGGTGCAGCGGATCCGCGAGGACTTCCCGATCCTGCACACCCGCGTCCACGGCCACCCGCTGGCGTACCTCGACTCGGGGGCGACGTCGCAGCGTCCGGAGTCCGTGCTCGACGCCGAACGCCGCTTCGCCACCACGATGAACGCGGCCGTCCACCGCGGCGCCCACACGCTGGCCGCCGAGGCGACCGAGCTCTTCGAAGACGCCCGCAGCACCCTCGGCCGGTTCGTGGGCGCCGACGACGACGAGATCGTCTGGACCTCGAACGCCACCGAAGCGGTCAACCTCGTCGCCTACTCCCTCTCCAACGCCTCCCTCGGCCGGGGTGGTGCCGCGGCCGAGCCTCTCCGGCTCCGCGAAGGGGACGAGATCGTCACCACCGAGATGGAGCACCACGCCAACCTCATCCCCTGGCAGGAGCTCGCCGCGCGCACCGGGGCCACGCTCCGGGTCATCCCGCTCGACGACGACGGGGCCCTCCGCCTTGATGCGGCCGCGGAGCTCATCTCGGACCGCACGAAGCTCGTGGCGTTCACGCATGTGTCGAACGTGCTGGGCGTGATCAACCCGATCGAGATTCTCGTCGCGCTGGCGAAGGAGGTCGGCGCCTTGACGCTGCTCGACGCCTGTCAGTCGGCTCCGCACCTGCCGTTGGACCTGCATGCCCTGGGTGTCGACCTCGCCGTCCTCTCCGGCCACAAGATGCTCGGCCCCACCGGCATCGGCGCCCTGTACGGCCGGCGCGAGGTCCTCACCGCGATGCCCCCGTTCCTCACGGGCGGTTCCATGATCACGACGGTGACCACGACCGAGGCCGAGTACCTGCCGCCGCCGCAGCGCTTTGAAGCGGGGACGCAGCGCGTGTCCCAGGCGATCGCGCTCGCCGCCGCCGTCGACTACCTGTCCGCGGTCGGCATGGAGCGCATCGCCGCTCACGAAGCCGCGTTCGGGCAGCGTCTCGTCGACGGGCTCGCGGCGATCGAGGGCGTGCGCGTCCTGGGGGCAGGTATCGAGCTGCCGCGGGTCGGGCTCGCGAGCTTCGATGTGGCCGGGATCCACTCGCACGACGTCGGGCAGTTCCTCGACGACCAGGGCATCGCGGTGCGCGTCGGGCACCACTGCGCGCAGCCGCTGCACCGCCGGCTGGGTGTGACTTCCTCGACGAGGGCGAGCACCTACCTGTACACGACCGCGTCCGAGGTGGACGCCGTCATCGAGGCGGTCGCCGGGGCGATCGCGTTCTTCGGGAGGGGCGCATGAGCGACCTGCAGAGCTTGTACCAGGAGCTGATCCTCGACCACTCGCGCACGCCGCACGGCTTCGGACTCCGCGAGGAGATCCCGGCGCAGTCGCACCAGCTCAACCCGACCTGCGGCGACGAGATCACCCTGCAGGTGCACCGCAGCCCGGACGGGGCCGTCGAGGCGATCGCGTGGGAGGGACACGGGTGCGCCATCTCCCAGGCGTCCGCCAGCCTGCTCGCCGAGCTCGCCGAAGGCCTCACTGTGGAAGAACTCGAGGTGCGCATCGCGGCCTTCCGCGAGGCGATGCGTTCTCGGGGCGCGATCGAGCCGGACGAGGAGATGCTCGGCGACGCCGCGGCCCTCGGCGGGGTCTCCCGGTATGTGGCGCGCGTGAAGTGCGCCATGCTCGCCTGGGTGGCGGCCGAGGACGCGCTCACGCGCCTCTGACCTCGTCCGCTCCTGCCTCGAACCGGGAATAGCATCGGGCGGCTGACGTTGGCCCGAGCATGACAACTCTCGGAATCATCGGAGCAGGCAACATCGGCAGCCAGATCGCCCGTGTGGCGCTGGCCAACGGCTATGACGTCGTGATCGCGAACTCGCGGGGGCCGGAAACGCTCGCCGACCTCGTCGCGGAGCTCGGACCGCAGGCGAAGGCGGCGACGGCGGACGAGGCGGCCGCGGCGGCGGACGTCGCCGTGGTGACGGTACCCCTGCACGCCATTGATCAGCTCCCCGCCGCACAGCTCGCCGGGAAGATCGTGCTCGACACGAACAACTACTACTTCGAGCGCGATGGGCACATCGAGGCGCTCGACAAGGGTGAGACCACGACATCCGAGCTCGTGCAGGCGCAGCTCCCGGAGTCGAAGATCGCGAAGGCCTTCAACCACATCTACGCCGCGGACATCACAACGGATGGCGCGCCGGCCGGTACGCCGAACCGTCGCGCGCTGGCCACCGCCGGTGACGACGCCGAGGCCGTGGCCTTCGTGACCCGCTTCTACGACGAGGCCGGTTTCGACACCGTCAACGTCGGTCCGCTCAGCGAGTCCTGGCGAGTCGAGCGCGATCGCCCGGCGTACGTCGTCCGGCAGAACGCGGAGGAACTGACCGCCAACCTCGCCCGCGCCAACCGCCTGCCCTGAGTCGCCGGCGCCCCGGTCTGGGATACCAAACTTGGCCAATCCCGGGCCGGGGTGCGACAATGCCCGGATGGCGGGGGCTGTGGGGGAACGCGGGGAACTCGAGTCGGTCAGGGTCACGAGGATCCTCCGAGACGACATCGTGCTCGGACGGCGTGCTCCGGGGTCCCGGCTCGTGGAGCGCGATATCGCCGCGGAGCTGAACGTCTCCCGGCTCCCGGTGCGCGAGGCGATCCGCACGCTGGTGGCGGAGGGCGTGGTGGTCGCACGGCCCCGCACCTGGGCCGTGGTGCGGGAGTTCACGCACGACGACATTCGCAACTTCGCCGAGGTGCGGGAGGCGATCGAGACCCTCATCTTCGTCTTCGCGGCCGAGCGACACGACGGCGCCGGCCTCGCCCGGCTCCGCGACGCGTACGAGCGGGAACTCGCGGCGGCCCGCGAAGGGGACGCCGAGACGGCTCGAACGGCGGCCGCGGCATTCCATGAGATCGCCGTCGACCTGGCCGGCAACGAGATGCTGGGGGAGCTCGTCGCCGTGTTCCTGACCCGGCTGCGCTGGTTGTTCGGGCAGCACGACGATCTGGTGGCGATGGCCGAGGAACACCGTGTCATCCTCGACGCGGTCGCCGGGCGCGACGTGGAGGCTCTCCGTCGGATCGTCCCTGCGCACCTCGCCAGCGGACACTCCGCCGCCGAACGCCGGCTGGCGCGGACCGCGACTGGCTGAGGCGCCTTCGCGAAGACGCACCCCGCTGCGCCGAACCCCGGTTGTATCCTTGTCCGGTCGGAGTCGGTCCGGTCTGTTCGCGTTGTCCTGGGGAGCGAGATGCGAAGTCTTGCTGTCGTCATCGGGGGAATCCTCCTGCTCGGTGGTGCCGCGCTCGTCGTCGTGGCGGACCAGCAGCGTGCCGCGGACCTCGCCGCCGTGCGGGCCGAGATCGACCGGATCGAGCAGGCTCTCGACGAATCCGAGGCGGCGAACCTCGCTCTGGCGGAGCGGCTCACGGAGCTCCGGGCCCGGATCGCGGAGCAGGACGCCGAACTGTCGGACACGACGGGCTTCCTGCCGTGATGCGTCGCGTGCTGGCGGTGACGCTGTCCGCGGCCGTCCTGTTCGGGGCTGCGGTCGTCGCGCGGGCGGACGCGCTGGACCGTGAGCGTGCGGAGGCCCTCGCGGAGCTCTCCGTCCTGGCGGACCGTTCGTATGACGCCGCTCAGCGCACCGATCACCTGTCCGGGAATGTCGCGCAGGCCGAGCAGGACGCGGAGGATCGGGCCGCGGTGCTGGCGGTGCGTCCCGCGTTCCTCGAGGAGCTCTCGACCCTGGCCGCAGTCCTTCGCGGTGCCGACGGCAAGGTCGATACCGCGACGCATCTCGCCGCAGCGCGATCCGTCCAGGAGACGGTGCACGCGGAGCGTCACGACCCCGGCATCGTGGTGGCGGCGACCGCGACCGTCGAGGCGCTCACGCAGAAGGTCGGTACCGAGGTCGCCGGGTGGCAGGCAGCCCAGAACGCCGGTCCCGGCGGCACTGCCTGGACGTCGAGCGGGCCGGACGGCTACGCGCGGGTGCGCGCCGCCCTCGACAGGGTGGGCGGCGGGGGCGTCGGACTGTACGAGTCGTCGTCGTGTGCGGGCGGCACCGCCCCGGCCTGCGCCAACAGCAACGGGTATATCAAATACCGCGCGGATATCGCCCGGTGGAGTGACGGACGCCTGAATTGGGCGATGGCGCATGAACTCGCCCACATCTACCAGTTCCGGGTCTGGGGCACCCTCACCTCGTCCAGCACCTACGCGGCGATGTTCGGCGGCGATCCGGAGTTCCTCGCCAACTGCATGGCCGTCGTCCGCGGTTTTCCCGGTTCGGTCGGGTGCTCCGCTGAGCAGCAGACCTGGGCGTCGGGCATCTGGGTCGGCGTCGTCGGCTGAGCCCCCGCCCGGCAGGATGCCGATGTCGGACGTCTGCGGCATGCTGATCCGGAGCACATCCGGCCGAGACTGCGCGGCATCGATACCGGTACGCTCGAAAGAAGGAGGTGCCGGTGGGACGGACTGCGGATGCCATCGCCGAAGGCGTCGCGATCGCGACGGCCGCTGCGCGCCTCGCCGTGAAGAATCACATCCTCATCGGCACCATCGCGGAGGACGGCGTCTTCGACCTCGACAAGTACGTCGAGGACGCCCGGGCTGCTCTCGGCGCGATGGCGGAGGAGTCGGAGGAGGCCGCCGCCACGGTCACGGCCTTGCGCAAGCGCGCCCGCGGCCGGCATTCCGATCCGGTCGGCACGCACGACTACCGTGACCGCGATGTGCGTAATCTTCGGCGGCGGGCCAAGCAGTCGCTCGGCGTCGCGCAGCGTCTGCGCGAGATGATGGACGACCGTGCCCAGCTGGAGAGCATCGTCGAGGAGGCGCGCGCGGCGGCCTGGGCCGACGTGCGGCACAACCTCGACCGCCGGCTGCGCGTCGAGGGCATGCGACCGGATCAGGACCCGGACTACGCGCGCATGCGGGAGGCGCGCATGCAGGCGCTGCGCCTTGTCGATCTCCAGGCGCTCTCGTCGCAGCAGCGGGCCAAGGAGAAACGGCGGAAGAAGCAGGAGAAGGCGGCCGCGAAGGGGGAGTGAGGCCTCGTTTCGCTTTCCGGTCCCGTCTGTTGTAGGCTGGTCGTCGGCCCGCTGAGCGGTAAAGCACCGCGGGTCCTGCGCCTCTAGCTCAATGGATAGAGCATCTGACTACGGATCAGAAGGTTGGGGGTTCGAGTCCCTCGAGGCGCACACTGTGTTGAGACAGTACGAGAACCCCCGTCGCGCAAGCGGCGGGGGTTCTCGCTGTTCCGGGGCGAGTGCTCCGGTCAGAGCAGGCTGGTGATCGCCGGGTCGCGCTCGGCGAGGTCGGCTGCCGTGGCCATGATGGCGGTGCGCATCGCGGCCACCGCGACCGCGGGGGTGACGTCGGAGCGATGGGCGAGACTGATCGTCCGCGACATCGCCGGGTGGGCGAGGCGCGCCGACCGCAGCGCGGGGCGTTCGTACAGCACCATGGCCGGGACCACCGCGACCCCGACGCCCCGTTCGACGAAGCGGAGCACCGCATCCATCTCCGCACCCTCCAGCGCGAGGGTCGGGGTGAGATCGGCGGCGCGGAAAGCGGCGTCCATCGCGGCCCGCAGCTCATAGCTCTCGTCGAACTGGATGAGCGGGAGGGTGGCGAGGTGCGCGAGGCTCACGGACGGGCCGTGGGTGACCGGAGGTGCGGACGCCGACGAGATCACCACGAGCTCCTCGGCGAGGAGCGGAACGTGCGTGAGGCTGACCCCCGCGGGCACCGGTCCCTCGGACTGGGTGACGAGGGCGATGTCGACCGCCCCGACCGCGAGCTGCTCGACCAGCAGCCGGGAGCCGCCCTCGGTGAGGTGGAGATCGATGCCGGGGTGGGTGGCATGGAACGAGCTGAGGGCCTCCGCCACGAGGCTGATGCAGAGCGTGGGCGGGGCGCCCAGGCGCACGCGGCCGCGGCGGAGTCCGGCGAGCTCGGCCACCTCGTCGCGGATGGCGTCGGCTTCGGCGAGCATGCGCTGCGCATGGGGGAGGACCGTCTCGCCGGCGGCTGTCAGGGCGATGTGACCGCGAGCGCGATGGAACAGCTCGGCGCCGAGTTCCCGCTCGAGGGTCGAGATCTGACGGCTCAGTGATGGCTGGGCGAGGTGGAGGTGCTCGGACGCGCGGGTGAAATGGCCGAGGCGGGCGACTTCGACGAACCCGCGGAGCTGCTCGAGGTTCATATCCATAGCGTACCCGCATGGTTTCCAGACCAACTATGCATTGGAGTTATTAGGATCGCCTAACTAGCGTCGAGAGCATGAATGCACCCGAACGACAGATCTCCACCACGGTCCTCGTGATCGGCACCGGAGGCTCCGGGCTCCGCGCCGCGATCGAGGTCGCCGAGCACGGCGTCGACGTGCTCGCCGTCGGCAAGCGCCCCCGGCAGGACGCCCACACGTCGCTCGCGGCGGGCGGCATCAACGCCGCTCTCGGCACGATGGATGCCGAGGACAGCTGGCAGCAGCACGCGGCGGACACGATCAAGGAGAGCTACCTCCTCGCCAATCCCCACACCGTCCAGATCGTCACCCAGGGCGCCGAACGCGGCATCCGCGACCTCGAGCGCTGGGGCATGGACTTCGCCCGCGAAGGGGACGGCCGCATCTCGCAGCGTTTCTTCGGCGCGCACACGTACCGCCGCACGGCCTTCGCCGGCGACTACACCGGCCTCGAGATCCAGCGGACGCTGGTCGCCCGTGCCGAGCAGCTCGATGTCCCCATCCTCGACAACGTCTACATCACGCGCCTGCTCGTGCGCGACAACGTCGTCTTCGGCGCCTACGGCTTCGATCAGGCGGACGGCACGCGCTACCTCATCCATGCGGACGCCGTGATCCTCGCCGCCGGCGGACACAACCGCATCTGGCGCCGCACGTCGTCGCGCCGCGACGAGAACACCGGAGACTCCTTCCGGCTCGCCGTCGAGGCGGGGGCGCGACTTCGCGACCCCGAGCTGGTGCAGTTCCATCCGTCCGGCATCATCGAGCCCGAGAACGCCGCCGGCACGCTCATCTCCGAGGCCGCGCGCGGGGAGGGCGGCATCCTCCGCAACGCCCTCGGCGAGCGGTTCATGGCGAAGTACGACCCCGAGCGGATGGAGCTGTCTACTCGCGACCGGGTCGCGCTCGCCGCTTACACCGAGATCCAGGAAGGGCGCGGCACCGCGAACGGCGGCGTCTGGCTCGATGTGTCCCACCTACCCCGCGAGACCATCATGACGCGGCTTCCGCGTGTGTATCAGACGATGATGGAGCTGCAGATGCTCGACATCACGGCGGAGCCGATCGAGATCGCGCCGACCGCGCACTACTCGATGGGCGGCGTGTGGGTGCGGCCGGACGACCACCAGACCGACGTCGACGGGCTGTACGCGATCGGGGAGGCGTCGAGCGGACTCCACGGCGCGAACCGTCTCGGGGGCAACTCCCTCATCGAGCTGCTCGTCTACGGCCGGATCGTCGGTCAGGCCGCGATGGCCCACGCCGCGGGGCTGGACGCCCAGCGCCGGTCGGCCGATGCGGTCGCCGCCGCCCGTGCCGAGATCGACGACCTCCTCGCCGCGGAGGGGCGCGAGAACGTGCGGGCTCTGCAGCGCGCGATCCGCAACCTCATGACGGAGTACGCCGGCGTGGTGCGGTCGGAGGACGGGCTGAACGCCGGCCTCGCCGACCTCGACATGATCGAGGGGCGGATGGAGGACATCGGCATCCACCCGGACATCGCCGGGTTCCAGGACCTCGCACACGCGTTCGACCTCAAGGCCTCCGCGCTCGCCGCCCGGGCCACGCTGGAGGCGGCGCGGGAGAGGCGCGAGACCCGCGGATGCCACAACCGCAGCGACTTCCCGGACACCGATCCCACGCTGCAGGTGAACCTCGTCTGGTCGCCCACCGCCGGCGTGACGCGCGAGGAGATCCCCGCGATCCCCGACGAGATCGCCGAGCTCATGCGCGACGTCGACACGACTGGCAAGCTCGTCGAGTAGTCCCCCGAGACCCCGCTTTCGCGTCGAGACCCCGCCCTGCACGCATCAGCAGGGCGGGGTCTCGGCGATAGTGCGGGGTCTCGGGTAGGGGGTCAGTCGACGCCGAGGCCGACGGCCTCGTGGTCCGGCTCCGGGTCGTCGCGCTTCGGGGCCTTCGGCTCCTCGCCCGGGGCCTTCTCGGTGCTGGGCTCCTCAAGCTCCTCGGTGCTCGGGACCTCGGCCGGGTCCGCGTCCTCGGGGGAGTCCGCCTGCTCCGGCGTCGTCGCCTCGCCCTCCGTGGTGTCGGAGGCCGGGGTCGGGGTGGGGGTCTGCGCCTCGGGCGAGAGGTCGTCGTTCGCGGTCGGTTCGGGAGTGCTGTCGGTCATGATCGTCCCTTTCTGCGATGTCGTGTCCTCAGCCTGCCTCCGCCTCTGCGGAACATGAAGGGCCTTGACGCGGACCCGCCGGCCGCGCGGTTAATCGCGGTGAACCGGAATCCCGAACTCGGCGTAGCCTGGAGGGGTGACTGCGTACGTCTCGGCCTTCGACCTCTTCTCCATCGGCGTCGGCCCGTCCAGCTCGCACACCGTCGGACCCATGCGCGCCGCGCTCGACTTCGCGCGGCAGCTGACCGCCTCCGGGGAGCTCGACCGCGTCGGCCGCGTCGAGTGCACGCTGTACGGCTCGCTCGGCGCCACCGGGATCGGCCACGGCACCCCGGATGCGGTCGTCGCGGGGCTTCGCGGTCTCGCTCCCGAGACGTGCGATCCGGCGGCCGTCCGTGCGGCGTGGTCGGCGTATCCGGAGGGGGAGCCGTTGCGGATCGACGGCGCCCATGCGGTGCCGTTCCGGAAGGACGACATCGTGTTCGCGCCCCGGACCCGCCTTCCCGGCCACCCGAACGCCATGACGCTCATCGCCCGTGATGCCGACGGGACCACCCTGTTCGAGCAGACGTACTACTCGATCGGCGGGGGGTTTATCCGGCGCGAGGGGGAGGAGGCGCACCTTTCGACCGGTGCCTTCCCGCATCCCTATGCCGATGCCGCCTCGCTACTCGCCCTCTGCGAT
>NZ_LOSO01000015.1:191403-329534 GCF_001595495.1 Microbacterium sp. CH1
CATCGCGGAGGTCGCCCGCCGCAATGAGACGGCACTGCGCAGCGAGGAGGAGGTCGCCGCCGGCCTCGATGCGATCTGGGACGCGATGGCGGGCTGCGTGGACGCCGGCCTCCACGCCGAGGGCGTCCTTCCGGGCATGCTGCAGGTGAAGCGCCGCGCCGGCACGATCCGCGCGCAGCTTGAGGCGGTCGAAGCCGACGGGCACCGGGAGCTCCCCGGCGAGTGGCTCGGGGCTTTCGCGCTCGCGGTGAACGAGGAGAACGCGGCGGGTGGCCGCGTCGTGACGGCACCCACCAACGGCGCGGCGGGCATCCTCCCGGCGGTGGCGATGTACTGGTGGCGCTTCCTCGCCGACTCGGGTCTCGGAGCCGGGAACGCGGTGACGCCGTACGGGGAGCTCGTCGGCAGCGCGCTGCTCGGGTTCGACGGAGCTCCGCCGTCGCCTCCCGCGCTCGACGGCGAGGACGCGGAGATCGCGGAGGCCAACCGCCGCCGGGGCATCCGCAGGTTCCTGCTGACGGCCACCGCCCTCGGGTCGTTGTTCAAGGCCAACGCCTCGATCTCCGGCGCCGAAGGCGGGTGTCAGGCCGAGGTCGGCTCCGCGTGCGCGATGGCCGCCGGCGGGCTCACCGCCGTGATGGGCGGCACGAACCGGCAGATCGAGAACGCCGCGGAGATCGCGATGGAGCACCACCTCGGCCTCACGTGCGACCCGATCGGCGGACTCGTGCAGATCCCGTGCATCGAGCGCAACGCCATCGCCGCCTCGACCGCCGTCACCGCCGCCCGCCTCGCGCTCCGCGGCGACGGGAGCCACTACGTCTCGCTGGATGCGGTCGTCGAGACGATGCGCCAGACGGGTCTCGACATGTCGACGAAGTACAAGGAGACCAGCGAGGGTGGTCTGGCGGTGAACGTCATCGAGTGCTGACCTCGCCGAGCCACCCCCTTTCGCGCGCCCCGGCCCGCTGCGTGCGCACGGAGAGGGGTGGCAGGCACACAGGGGGGCGGGTCGACGGAGGAGGGAGAGGCACATGCGGCAGCAGCCGGTCGTCGCGGTGCGGCCGAACGAGGACGCGCCGATCCCGGACGGGACGTGGCCGACGAACATCCCCGCGGTGGCCCAGGTGCTGCGCGAGGGACTGGATCTCGGGCCGGGAGTGACCTTCCTCGTCGGTGAGAACGGCAGCGGGAAGTCCACCCTCGTCGAGGGCATCGCGATCGCGTACGGTCTCTCCCCGGAAGGCGGGTCCCGCCAGGCGCAGCACCGGACGCGGCCGAGCGAGTCGCCGCTGTCGGACTGGCTGCGCCTCCAGCGCGGCGTCGGTGCGCACCACTGGGGGTTCTTCCTCCGGGCGGAGACGATGCACTCGTTCTACACGTATCTCGAGGAGAACCCCTCCCTGCGCGGCGATGTGCCCTTCCATGAGATGAGCCACGGGGAGTCGTTCCTCGCCCTGCTCGACAGCCGCTTCGATGATCCGGGGTTCTACTGCCTGGACGAGCCGGAGGCCGCGCTGTCGTTCCACTCGACTCTCACGCTGATCGCCGTGCTGCAGCGCATCGCCGACGAGGGCGGCCAGGTGCTGTGCGCCACGCACTCGCCGGTCCTCGCGGCGCTTCCGGGTGCGGCCATCCTGGAGGTCGGGGAGTGGGGACTCCGCCCGGCCGCCTGGGAGGACCTCGAGATCGTGAACCACTGGCGCTCGTTCCTCGGGCAGCCGCAGCGGTATCTCCGGCATCTGCTCGGTGAGTGAGGATCCGCGGAGCCGTAGGCTGACGGGCATGACCGAGCAGAAGACGCCGAGACGACGCGGGCGCCCGCGCGGCGGCACCGACTCCCGCGAGCGCATCGTGTCCGCCGCCGTCGACGAGTTCGGTGCGCAGGGGTACGACGGCGCCACGGTGCGATCGATCGCCGCCCGCGCCGGGGTCGACTCCGCGCTCGTCCACCACTACTTCGGCACCAAGGCCGACCTGTTCGCCGAGGCCGCCGGAATACCGCTGCGCCCCGACCTCGACGTCCCCGAGATCCTCGCGGGGCCGAAGGACGAAGCGGGGCCCCGGCTCGTCCGCTATGTGCTCGACGCGTTCGAGAAGCCCGACGTGCGCCGCGGCGGCGTGCTCCTCCTGCGCACGGCGATCGGGAGCAGGCTGACGACGCCCCTGCTCGCCGGCTTCCTCTCCCGCGAACTGCTCTCCCGTGTGGCGCGCCGCCTCGACGTGGAGGACGCCGACCTCCGTGCCGCCCTCGTCGCGTCGCAGATCGCCGGCATGCTCATCGGCCGCTACGTCCTGCAGCTTCCCGCGCTCGCCGGCGCCTCCGTCGACGAGCTCGTGGGCCGCGTCGGCCCCACCGTCCAGCGCTACCTCTTCGACTGACCCGCGCCGCGGCGGACACAGCTTCGGAGATCTCGCCCGCCGCGCCGGACCGCACGGGCCGGCGGCGGCGTGTCGATCCGGCGCTCCGAAGCTGTGCCCACCGAAGCGTTGACGCCCGACGAGGCGAGGCGCATAATTCATCGCATGATGAATAATGCGGCCGTCGAGATCACGCAGCTTCGCGTGCGGCGTGGGGCCGTGTCCGTGTTCGACGGCATCGATCTCGCCGTGCCGCGTGGCCAGATCACGGGTTTGCTGGGCCCCTCGGGGTGCGGCAAGACCACGCTCATGCGGTCGATCGTCGGTGTGCAGCGGATCGCCTCCGGCGACGTCACCGTTCTCGGCGAGCCGGGCGGGTCCCGCCGGCTCCGACTCCGTGTCGCGTACGGCACGCAGGGTGCCTCGGTCTACGGCGATCTCAGCGTGCGGCAGAATCTCGCCTACTTCGCGTCACTCCTGAAGGCGCCGAAGGGGGACGTCGACCGGGTCATCCAGGAGGTCGGTCTCGACGCGCAGGCGACGCAGCTCGTCGATGCGCTGAGCGGCGGCCAGGCGACGCGGGTGTCGCTCGCCGTTGCCCTGATCGGCTCCCCGGAGCTCATCGTGCTGGACGAGCCGACCGTCGGACTCGACCCCGTGCTGCGCGCGGAGCTCTGGACCCTGTTCCGCCGGCTGGCCGACCGGGGCGTCACGCTCATCGTGTCGAGTCACGTGATGGACGAGGCGGTGCGCTGCGACCGGCTGCTGCTGATGCGGGAGGGGAGGATCATCGCCGACACGACGCCGTCCGCACTGCTCGCCGACACCGGCACGACCGACGCCGAGGCCGCGTTCCTGGCGCTGATCGAACGCGACAGGGCCGCCACCGTGACCACCAGGCGCGCACGCCGAGAAGCGCAGGAACGCCAGGAGGAGGACGGGACATGAACAGCCGCCGGCTGTTCGCGACCGCCGGCCGAGTGCTCACGCAGCTCCGACACGACCCGCGGTCCATCGCCCTGATGCTCATCGCCCCGAGCCTGCTCGTCGGTCTCTTCGCCTGGCTGTTCAGCGAGCAGGACGGTGTGTTCGATCAGTTCGGCGGTGCCATCCTGGCGTTGTTCCCGTTCATCGTGATGTTCCTCATCACGTCGATCACCACCCTGCGGGAGCGCCGTTCCGGCACGCTCGAACGTCTGATGACCACGCCGCTCGAGAAGGCCGACTTCATCCTCGGGTACGCGCTCGCGTTCGGGGTGTTGGCTCTGCTGCAGGCGGTGATCACGGTCTCGTTCGCAGTCGGGGTGTGCGGGCTCGACGTGGACGGGCCGCTGTGGCAGCTGGGTCTCGTCGCGGTGGTCGATGCCCTGCTCGGCACGGCGCTGGGGCTCCTGGCGAGTGCGTTCGCCCAGACCGAGTTCCAGGCGGTGCAGTTCATGCCGTTGCTGGTGTTCCCGCAGATCATCCTCGGCGGTCTGTTCATGCCGCGGGACCAGATGCCCGACGTGCTGTACGCCATCTCCGACTGGCTGCCGCTGAGCTACGCGATCGACACCATCAACGCGGTCGCGGCGGGGGACGAGGGTGGGGACGTGTTCGGTCCGCTGCTCATCGTCGTGGCCTTCGCCGTCGGCGCTCTGGTGCTCGCAGCGCTCACACTGCGGCGGCGCACGCGCTGAGCCGAAGTCCTGGCCTGGATCAGCGCGGGGCGCGGTTCTTGGTGTGCTTCGTCGGCACGGCGGCCCACGGGTCCTCGGGCCACGGGTGCCGGGGGTAGCGGCCGCGCATCTCGGCGCGCACCTGGGCATAGGGGCCCGACCAGAACGAGGCGAGGTCGTCGGTGACCGCGAGCGGCCGCCCCGCCGGGGACAGCAGGTGGAAGAGCACGGGGACGCGGCCGTCCACGAGCCGGGGAGTCTCCGCCCAGCCGAAGCACTCCTGCAGCTTCACCGCCACGACGGGCCGTGCGGTCGCGTCGCCGTCGGGCTCCGGGTAGGTGATGCGTACGCGGGAGCCGCTGGGCACCTCGAGCCGCTCCGGGACGAGCGCATCGAGGTGCACGGCCTCGGGCCAGGGCAGCAGACGGCGAAGGGCGGATGACAGATCCAGCCGACTCGCGGGCGTGCCGGAGGCGAGAGCGTCGAGCTCCGGTGCCAGCCACACGTCGAGCGATGCGAGCAGACCCGCGTCCGACACATCGGGCCAGGGGTCTCCGAGCTCACGTCGCAGTAGCGCGAGTCGGCGGCGCAGGGCCTCCGCCCCGTCGGACCACGTGAACATGCCGAGGCCATCGCGTCGGAGTGCTCGGCCCACGGCATCCCGGCCTTCCGAGGCCGACGGGCGCACCGGCACCGATGAGCGCACGATCGCACCGATCCGGCGTTCGCGGCGGGCCTGCACCCGACCTCCGACGAACTCGGCCTCGACGCGGTCGCTCATCAGGGGGCCTGCCGCGCGCTCCACCTGCTCCTCAGTGAGGGCCGCTGCGGAGCGGATGACCGCACCCGAGCCGGCTGCCGCCCGGGACGCGGCTCGGGCGACGTCGGCCACGGCGAGCCATTCCGACGCGGCCAGAGCGCCGCTGACACCGGCCCGCGTGCCGGACGCCAGCAGGAACGTCGCTCCCGATCCCGAGTGCTCGACGCGGTGGGCGACGCGCTCGGGGAAGGCCAGCGCAATCACGAGACCGACGCCGTCGAGACCCGCGCGCGTGTCGGACGTCGTGTCGACGAGGCGTTCCAGACGACGCGTGTCCTCTCGCCAGCGCCGGGCCTCGGCAGTGCCCCCTCCGCGCAACGCGACGAGAGCGTGGGCGACATCGGCGTCCGGGATGCGCTGGTCCCCGCCGAGAAGCGCCACGACCTCGGCGGCGAGCCGGCTCCCCACCGTGGGACTGCCGTCCCGCAGCGCTCTGGCCAACCGTGGATCGGTGGGGATTCGTGCCAGCGCACGGCCCTCTGCCGTGGCGCGCCCGTCGTCGTCGATCGCTCCGAGACCGCGGAGCACCGTGACGGCATCGGCCAGGCTGTCGGCTCGTAGCGGTTCGATCATGCGCAGGCCGGCGCCGCCCGGGGCGCCCCAGCAGGCGAGCAGGAGGGCGGCGTCGGTGAGGTCTGCCGTGGCGACCTCCGGCGACGGCCGCGCAGGAGCGGCAGCATAGGCGCGCTCGTCCACACACCGGATCACCGTGCCGGGGCCCTGTCGGGTGGCGCGTCCGGCTCGCTGCACGCACGAGGAGCGGGAGGCGGCGGTGGTGACCAGACCGGTCATGCCGCGGGCGGCGTCGCGCTGCGGCTGCCGGGCCAGACAGCTGTCCACGACCAGCCGCACACCCGGCACCGTGAGAGACGACTCGGCGAGGGAGGTGGCGACGATGATGCGGGGCCGGGCTTCCGACGCACGACCGCGGATCACGGCGTCCTGCTCGGCTGGGGAGATCTGGCCGTGCAGCTCCCGGACGTCGAAGGCGCTGTTCCGGTCGCGGACTCGTCGCGCGATCTCCGCCACTTCGCGCGCGCCAGGGGCGAACACGAGCACATCCGCTTCGGGGTCATTCCGGACGAGCTCGGCGGCGGCGGTGGCGGTGACACTCGCGACGTGATCGAGGAAGCCCCGAGTGACTCCGCGTTCGTCGAGGCGGGGCGCGGAACCCGGTGCCCAGCGCTCGGTGAGGGGGAAAGCCGGGACGTCGTGGTCGACGATCGGCGCGGGAGACTCCTCGGTGCCGATGACCGCGGCGATCCGGTCGGCGTCGAGGGTCGCGGACATCGCGATGACGACGAGGTCGTCCCGCAGTTCGCGCACCTCGGAGAGCAGGCCGCCGAGGAGGTCGGTCTCGAGGGCACGCTCGTGCACCTCGTCGATGATGACCGCACTCACGCCGTCGAGTCCGGGGTCGTCGAGCATCCGTCGCAGGAGCACGCCAGCGGTGACGAACTCGACCCTCGTGTCCGGCCCGACAGTGCGCTCGCCGCGGACGGTGAAGCCCACCCGGGAGCCGAGGGGTGTGCCGTCGAGCTGTGCGAGTCGGCGAGCGGCCGCGCGCGCGGCGATCCGGCGCGGCTGGGTGACGATCACGCGGCCGGTGCCGCGTGAGGCGAGGAGCGGCGGGACGAGCGTGGTCTTGCCCGTGCCCGGCGGCGCGGTCACGACCACGGATCCGCTCGTGTCGAGGGCGGTGGAGAGTTCGTCGAGGGCGCCCGCGAAAGACAGACCGGCGCCGATGGCGGTGAGGTCGAAGGCGGCGCGGGTCACCCGTCCAGTCTGCCCGGTCATGAGACAGCGGATGCCGCGACCCGATCGGCCGCGGCATCCGCTGTCGTACGCTGCTTACTCCGCAGCGGGAGCGGGCGGCGCGGGCGGCGGTGGAGTGGTCGGTGCGGGCGTACGCGGCGCCGGGGCGGGCGCGGACGCTTCGGCGACTCCCGCCCCGAAGCCGCGGCCGACGGCCTGTCCCTGGATGATGCCGGCGAGGTCGAGGCCGGTCGCGGAGTGCACGCTGTCGAAGACCGAACGCAGGGCTTTCGCGCTGTCGGCACCGACGACGTTGGACGCGCCGTCCTCGCCGGACCCGCCGACGATCGAGACGCTGCCGATCGCGGCGTAGCCCTTCGCGAACTCGGACATGATCGAGGGCAGCACCTCCAGCACGCGCTGCGAGAGGAACGCGTCCTGGTTGGAGGCGATGGCCTTGGCCTCAGCCTCGACGGCGGCGGCACGGGCCTCACCCTCGGCGCGGATCGCCTCGGCTTCGGCGTTGGCGCGCAGGCGACGGGCTTCGGCTTCCGCCTCCGCCTGGGCGCGCAGCGCGTCGGCGTCACCGGTGGCCTTCGCGATCGCGGCCGCCGCCTCACCGTCGGCGCGCGCCTTGTCGGCCTGCGCCTGCTGCTCGGCGATGCGGGTGCGCGCCTCGGCCTGCTTGACCTGCTCGATCGCCGCCGCCTCGGCCGCGCGCTCACGCGTGTACAGCTCGGCCTGCGCGCGGGTCTCCGCCTCGTACCGCTGCGCGTCCGCGACGCGCTTGACGTCGGCGTCGAGCTGCGCCTGCTTGTTCTCGGCCTGCTGCTGCAGCACGGCCTGCTCCGCCTGGGCGCGGGCGAGCTGCTCGGCCTGCTCCGCCTCGGCGCGTGCGCGGCCGATGCCGGCGTTGGCGTTGGCGGTGTTCGTGTCGAGTGCGGTCTGCTCGACGAGGTTCGCCTCCTGGTTCGCAATGTTCTTCTGGTTGATAGCGCGGTCGGCGTTGGTCTGCGAGATCTCCGCGGCCTGGCGCTTCGCCTGGATCTCCGGGGCACCGAGGGACTGGATGTAGCCGACCTTGTCGGTGATGCCCTTGATCTGGAAGGAGTCGAGGATGAGGCCCTGCTCGGCGAGCTCCTGGGAGACGTCGGCGGCGATCTGGTCGGAGAACTTCTTGCGCTCCCGCATGAGCTCCACGACCGAGAGCGTCGCGACGATGCCGCGCAGGGCGCCCTCGAGCTGCTCGGTGGTGAACTGCTCGATGGCCTTGTCCTGGGAGGCGAAGCGCTCGGCGGCCCGGCGCACCAGCAGCGGGTCGGAGCCGATCTTCACGATCGCGACGCCGTCGACGTTGAGCGTCACGTTGTCGAGCGACTGCGCCTCGGCGTTGAGCGACACCTGCCGCGACCGGAGGGAGATGATCTCGTGGCGCTGGGTGATCGGGTTGACGAGCGACTTGCCGTTCACGATGACCGTGACGGGCGATTCCGACATCTCGGAACTGCTGGTGCCGTCGGCGCCGATCACGGCACGCTGCACCTTCTGCTTGCGTCCGGAGATGACGAGCGCTTCGTCGGCGCGAGCCACCTTGATCCAGCTGCGTGCGAACAGCAGCAGGATCAGCAGAACGACGATCGCGGCGACGACCGCGATCCCGATGACGATGAGGATGCCGACGATTCCGGCGATCTCCATGGATGACCTCCCTGGTTCCCCCCGAGGGGGCGGTCCGATATGCCCACGGTCGATGTGGGCGTGCGCAACCCACCCTGCCAGAAAAGCGCCGCCCGCCCCCGTCGCGGGCGCCATGATCCCGTCGTCGGTGGAGAGGTAACCGACCACGACGAGTGTGGAGGAGCGCGCGGGTCAGCGGGTGCGGAGCTTCTCCGCGAGGTCGCGGAGCAGGCGCAGCTCCTCGTCATCGAGCCGCGACATCCGGTCGGCGATGGACCGGCCGTGCACGGTCGCGAGCGCACGGAACGCCCGGGCGCCTTCGTCCGTCGCGCGGATCAGGGCGCCGCGGCCGTCGTCCGGGTCGGCGCATTTCGCGACCAGTCGCCGCGTCACCATCCGGTCGACGAGGCGGGAGACGCTCGGCTGGCTGATGAGCATGTTGGCGGTGATGTCGCGCAGGCGGGCGGTCATCTCCGGCGAGCGCGTGACGGTGAGCAGCACGTCGTACTCGGCCTGCGTGATGTCGCCGGTGTCGAAGTCGGCCGCCATCTCGGTGAACAGTTCGTGCTGCGCGCGGAAGAGGCTTTCCCAGGCCTCCAGCGCGAGCTTCCGATCGGTCATCCTCACAGAGTACCGGGCGCAGTAAAGGGCCGGTCGGAGAGGCTCCCGACCGGCCCTTGTCCCTTGCACCAAGAGTGTCCTGCAATCACATGCGGTGGATGCCACAGCAAACATTCACCGTGCGATCACTGTATAACGGCAAGGTAACGAATGCAACGGTTTGGTCACGGATGTTCCCGCTGGCCCCCGCCGCTGTCCGATCTCACGAAAAGTGTCGGAGTCTCACGAAGGCTGTCGGAGAGTCTCACGAAAGTGTCGGAGTCTCACTAGACGTGTCGGAAGAGCGGCGTGTCGACCAGCCTCGTTGGGTGCCGGACATAGTCTGCCCGTGAGCAGATCCCCAGTCGGGGCATCTTTGTCAGGGCTCAGGACATAGGCCAGTACCGCTCCCCAGGAGAGAGGCTGACTGCCGAATAGGAAGTATCCGTCGATGTCGATTGGATCCCTATGGACCTGACTCAGCAGTGGCCTGTTCCTCCCACCACTAAAGCCAACCGGACGCGAGCTCGCGTTGAGTACCGTCTCGATGGCGTGCAACTAGAGCTCGACGCCGTCGACTGCGACAGCGTGCCCTTCGAACGAGGCGATCCCGTTCGGAACTTTCCCAGTTGGCGGCTCAAGCGTCATTACGACGGCTACCACTGGATGGGTGCGCTTGGCGCGTCTGTCGGATTCGAGTCGCTGACGGAGCGGGGCTGCCTCATCGAATTGGACCGCACCCCGGGCGTGGTTGCGATCGCCAGCCAGCCCATGTGGATCCGATGGACCACACCCGACGGCCCGCGCGAGCACTGCCCGGACTACTTCGTGCGTCTGGACGACGGGCACGCCGTGCTGATGGACGTCAAGCCGGCGACTCAGATCAAGGACGACGTCAGAAGACAGTTCGACATGACAGCGGTGTTCGCCGCTGAGCGCGGCTGGCGGTATGTCGTCTATGACGCGGAATCGGTAGTCCGCGAGGCCAACCTCCGATTCCTGGGCCCGTTTCGAGACTGGGCGAGCAGCGAAGAACTGCCAATGCTCCCAGAAGATGGGCTGCCCCTGGCTGAGGTAGCTGCGCTGCTCGGCGTCGGATCCGAGGGCTTCGCACACTGCTACGCGCACCTCTGGTCAGGGGCGCTCGAGGCAGATCTCGATCAAGCCCTCAACATCAGAACGATCGTGTGGCAAAGGAGCGTGTAGTGCGGGTTGTAGTTGGCGGGTCGCTCACGTGGCGTCAACGCAAGTTCTCGGTCTTGTTCATCGAGAAGGATTTGGCGATGCTCCGAGATGAGGACGGAAGTGAGGTCGAAGTCGCTCTCGACGAGCTTCGACATGATGCAACACCGGTGCCTAGCGACACTTCAGGTCTGCTGAACCTTCCTCTGCAGGTGCAGGACATCACGCCGGACATGGATGCGTGGCTGCAATCCTGCATACGTATCGAGGCGACCCGAGAAGAGATCGGGGTCGGGAAGGCTGTTGAAGCAGAGCGCGAGTGGCTGGAGGTGCGCCTAAGTAGAACTGTCTCCACGCGCGCCGTGGAGCGTCGGCTTAAAGCGTTCCGAGAGCAGGGGACGACCACTGCAGGCAAAGGCTCCCCACGCAAGAGCACATGGGATCCACGCCTCGTCGAGGCCATCAACCACGTACTCGGAGGAAAGAGCCGCGCCTCGACTGTGAGTCGAACTACAGCGATCGAACAAATCATGAGGCGCGTCGAACGTCTCCACGGCGATGCGGTGAAGCTGCCGAGCCGAGCGACGTTCTTCCGACTTCTCGAAGCAGACGAGCACGGGCAATTCACCTTCGGTTCGGCCAAGACTCGCGAGTCGCTTGCGCTTCAACCCGACGGCACATTCGGCACTCGCACCGCACTGCGTCCCGGCGAACTGGTCGAGATGGACTCCACGCGGATTGATGTCATGTTGCGGATCGATGACGAAACCGTCGGCCGGCCCGAACTGACGATTCTCCTTGACGTCGCAACGCGCTCGATTCTTGCCGCGATGCTCCGCCCCGAAGGGACGAAGAGCGTCGACCTGGTGGCTGTCCTTGCACGGGCCCTGGTGCCCTATGGCCGGCGTATGGAAGGGGTTCGCGAGACCCGACAGCTGATTTCGACGGCATGGGCTGACGATCAACTGATCGATCAGGAGCGATTTGAGCGATTGCGTATCGCGCAGCCGTATGTGTTTCCGGACACGATCACCACCGACCGCGGACGAAACTATTTGTCGCGGCATTTCCGCGCTGCGTGTGAAACCTTGAATATCTCGCTGATCACCTCGGCGCCGCACACACCAACGGACAAACCGCACGTAGAGCGAGCGTTCGGGGCAATCAACTCAATGCTGCTGCAGCATGTGAAGGGATATGTCGGCCGCAGCGTCGAACATCGCGGGCGCGACACAGACACGGAATCCGACGAACTACTGACGATCGCACAGGCCCAGGAGCTCCTAGAGGACTGGATCGCGGTCGAGTGGCAGAATCGTCCGCATGACGGACTGCGGGACCCGTTGCATCCGCGCATCAAGTTGTCGCCGAACGAGATGTGTCGCGCGTTCCGCGCTTACGTGCCCGAACTCCACGTACCGCTGACGCGAGACGACTACATCGCGCTGCTACCTGTGGACTACCGAGTTCTGAACCGCTACGGCGTGCGCATCGATAACCGCGTCTACAACTCCGAGCGGCTCAAAGGCCTGTGGAGGCGCAAGTCTCCTGACAAAGCGCGGAACGGCCGATGGCCGATCCGCGTAGACCCCTACAATCTGCACGTCGTCTGGCTCGAGCGGGACGGCGAGTTCATCCCTCTGAGATGGTCCAATCAGGTCCATGAACTCCCGATGCTGGGTGATGTCTGGCGGTACGCTCGCACGTCGCGCTCCGGTGGTGTCGCGGATCTCGATGCTGAACGTCGCGAGCTTGCGATGGCGATCAAGGCGTTCGCCGGTCAAGGGAATCCGGCCCCTCGAAGCAACGGTCAGAAGCGAAGCGGGCGAGAGCGCGCTCGATTGGCAGCGATCGCTGAAGATCCGATGAACTTCACCAGTGTGAAGGGCATCGAGGACGAGAAACGACCTGCTGACGATGACAATTCGTCCATCGAGACCACCTCTACTGAGGAATGGCCTAACACCGGTGGCTTCCCTCTCATCGGAGACAGGCTCGACGAGGTGCGGCGGAGGATCGACGAATGATCGAGATCGCGACCAAGGAAGGCTGGCGCGAGCACGTCGACACCGCGTATGAGCGCCCGGCGCCGGTCACATCCGAGGAGCTTCGGGCCATGAGCTTCGGGGACCGCGCGTTATACAACCAGGGACGAGCTCAATACTCGCAGGCAGGCGCCTTCGTGCGGACACCGCAGTTCGAAGCCTTCCAGCGAGCCGTGCGGGATCGCGTCATGCTCAACGCCTACCGACGAGTCGGGAAGCTAGGCCTGATCCTCTCGGGGGAGCCAGGCCAGGGCAAGACTACTTCGCTAGTCGAGATCGGTAGAGCACACGAACGCAGGCGGCGAGACACCGGCCACCCGGCTGCGGGGCCGGGCATGCTCCCAGTCGTGTATGTCGCGGTACCCGCCCAGTGCTCAGCCAAAGCTCTGATGCATGAGTTCGCCCGATTCCTTGGTCTCCCGGTTCTCAGCAGGATGACCTACGGGGACCTGCTGGAAGCGGTCTCGAACGCCCTGCGCAGATGCTCCACCGAACTTGTCTTGGTCGATGACGTGCATCACCTCGATCTGAAGTACCGGCAGAACGTCGAGGCATCAGACATGCTCAAGCAGCTTTCCGAGCGATGTGGAGGCACGTTCGTCTACGCCGGAATCGCAGTTGAGGGGACCGGACTTCTCGACGGCTCACGTGGTGGGCAGATCGGGAAGCGATTCGAAGTGCACGTGGCCTTACCATTTCCTTTGATCTCGACCGCGGAGAAGGCTCGCTGGGGTGATCTGCTTCTCGCCATGGAGAGCTCACTGTGTCTAGCAGAGCAACGGCCAGGATCGATTCTGTCCGCGGCGCCGACACTGCACGCGCTGACGGGCGGGGAGATCGGACTGCTCAAGGACCTCTTGCAGTTCGCTGCCCTGAGCGCGATGGACGACGGAACCGAGAAGCTCGATTCGGCCGCATTTGAACGCGATCTTGCCCGCCGTCAGACGGCCGCAACGCTCCACACAAGCAAGCCGCGACGATCGCGAACGCCTGTAAGTGCGGCATGACCTCGCGTCCCGGGCTTCCGACTTCCGTTCGCCTGTATCCGGGAGAAACGGCGGCGAGCTACTGGGCGCGGCTTTGCGCCGCAAATGCAATCGGCGAAAAGGACCTCTGGTTGGCGTTGCGACGCGAGGATCGAACCCTCCCAATTCGGGTGACACCGAGAAGCGCCCTCCGGAAGATCGAGGCGTTGGGTGGGCTTCCGGATGGTGCATTGCTCCGCGAAGCCGGCGGTCGCGCCTGTGGACATGGTGGCGCCACGCGTCAAGTCGAATGCCCGAGTTGTCGCATGATTCCGGCAGCTGTGGCTCTCTGCAGACGGTGCGCCCGAGGCGATCAGGTCACAGTCGCGCGTATGCACGGTCCGGTCTGCGTGCGACACCGGAGGTGGCACGGAAGCGGCCGAGATATTCCCCTGCCGGGGAGGCACAAGCACCTGCTCGCGCAACGCCTGCTGAATGGAACTCTCACTCTTCGAGGTGTGCCGTATCGGTCACCCGAAGTTGATGCGGCCGCGGAGTTGCTGCGACTGCGAAATCTCGAAGGTGGGTGCGCAGCTGAACTTCTGGATGACGAGATTCTTCAATTTCCGCGGCGAATCGCGCTCACTGCGCGGCTCACTGACGCTCGTCTCGCGAACGTTCTGATGTCGCAGGGTCTCGGTGGGTACGCACTGGCAATGCTGTTCGATCGCGTAGTCGCCGCGCACTCTCTAGGGCATCGCGCCGTGGACGGCATCTTCGACAGCCTGAGAATTCAGGGACGGGAACTCTGGATCGGCAGGTCCGCGGTCGCGACGCAAGGCGGCTGCGTGCTTACGCCCGCTGCCAGGCGCATGCTTCCGAGGGTCAAGGCGATCAGGGCGCATGTGCTGAACCATCGTGTGGAACTGAGGTCGAGGTAGGCATGCGAACTCTTCCCTGTCGTGTGATTCCGCTGCCCGGGGAGACGCCTGCCGGTTTCCTGGCTAGGTTGGCCGTCGCCAACTCGCTCGATCTCAGCGCGCTCACCCACTATTTGGAGCGGACGGTTGGTGCCAACAGGTCGAGCTCGACCAACGCTCGATTCACATCTGCGACTGAGGCAATCGGTGCGCTGCCTCCCGGGTACTTCGCCAAGGAGCGCGCACGCTTCCGTCTGTATCGGCGCTGCCACCACGTTCGGTGGATGCTTCGACGCTGCGCCACGTGCGAAGTTGTTGATCGCGCTCGCTCCGCGTGCTTGGTATGCAGCGACGGAAACCCGACTGAGGTGTTCAGTAGGGGAGGTGGGTTTTGCATTCGCCACCGTCGATGGCACTTCCTCGGTGAAGATGAACTCCTGTCCACCCCGTCGGCGTGCCATCGCGCCGAACAGTCGATTTCAGGAGTTCTTTGGAGACGTGGAGTGACGATGCACACGGGCGAATACGACCTTGCCCTGCGCTTGATCATCGACAGCTGGCAAGAGCGACCTGACGCGCGCTGGCTCCGAGCCTCGTGCTCGTATGCGCCGGCAGTTGACCTGCTCGTGACGCTAACGCACCCTGACGTCACGCTCAGCTTGTTTGCACTCGCCGAGAGCGACTCCCAGCAGGTCGAAGGGCTTATCGGGCTCGTCGTAGGCATTGGAGGTGGAAGCCGGACGGCGGAACTGGAATCGACCGCAGCCACGGTCGTAGCGGTTCACCGCGCCGCGATGTACACCGCGATCCGAATGCCGAAGTCGAGCGGGGCGACGGTATCGAAAACGCCATTTGAGAAGGGGGTCGCGGAAGCGTCCTACCGTGAGAAAGCGGTTCTCCTGCGCCACATCACGCGCTCCGGCAGAAGAGCGGACATCCTGGAGCGTTCTGTGCGTGCGGCACCTGCATCTCGGGTCGTATCCCGGCGCATCGTTCCCGGCTGGGCCGACGATGCACCGTGGGTCACGCAGGGGCCTGAACAGCGCTCAGCGACTTCGAAGATCGGGAGCGTTCCCCGGGACCAGATCGGTCAAGGTGATGCCGAGCACCTGGGTGAGAGCCAGGAGAGTTCGCAACGTCGGGTTAGCCGGGTGGCCGGGGCGTGATTCGCCCTTCTCGTACTTCTGATACGTGTACCGGGTCAGCCCGGCGCGGTAGGCCACGTCTTCCTGGCTCAGATTGGCTTTGTGGCGAGCAGTGCGAAGGGAAGTGGCGAAGCGCTGCGCGAACGCATCCCAATCTGCTTCCAAGTCGTCGTTCCGCTGGCGCACCTTCCAAGCGTCTAGATCCGGGCTCTCATGCTTGGCCTAATCGGTATGGCATAATTTGGGAGGCCATACGAAACAATCATCATCTTCGTCGGATTGCTCCGCTACTCCCTGCACGTGTGCTGCCCATCCCGGTGACTGGCGGTCGCGCCGCGGGATCGGCCCGTGCATGCGACCGCGAAATGTGATGGTGTGCGTCATGTGTGAGGCGTTCCCGATCTGGTGGCAGGACATCACGAGTCCGCCGCCTACAGAATGGGTGTACATGTTCGAAGAGTTCACCGGCGATGACACCGCGGAGGAATGGGCGCTGGCTGCCGCCATCTTCATCGCGCAGACTCGACGCCGCACGGGCCTCGGTCCGACGTTCGCCGAACTCTTCACCCACCTGCTGCCCGACACCGGTGGATTGCCGGGTCCTTTCCCAGAACTCGAGTTCATGGAGCGCCGACGGGCGGTCACGGGATTTCGAGGTCACGCCGCTATCGAGTGGCGTCGTCGAGGAATGATTAGCTTCGACAGGGCCGTGATGCGCAGTCTGCGCGTAGGGCGCGCGTTCCGTGAGCATTCTCGACGGCGGCAACAGTCCCGAGCGTCCCTAGTTGCCCGTAACGGTTCGAAGCATTCCACACTGGTCCTGCTTGCGGAACCGCTGGAGGTGGCTGACGAAACGAACGAAGGTACGTAGGCTCCCATCGAGCCGATGTACCCGTGAGCCACCACTAGCCCGTTCGAGTCGTCTAGAGCGGAGAACGTCGATCAGGAGGGGACGATATGACTGAGAACGCTCCGCCGGGGCTTCGGCGGATCATTGCTCGCATCGAACCTGGCTGGCCTGAGCTCATCGATGTGAGCTCCGGCTGGTACCCGCTTCTCGACCGGCTTGACAGAAAGCTCGCGGCGATCGCTCCGGGCTACGTCGTTCAGCAGATCAAATCAAAGTTTGGCTCTCTCAGCTTTTACGCTCGTGCATCCGACGACGTCTACGACTACAACGAAGTGTTCAGCGACGCCATCCTTGCTGCTGAGTGGGAGAGCACGAGGACCTGCGAAGAATGCGGGGCACCGGCGAGGACCTACACGATCCGAATGTGGGTGTGGGCACTCTGCGCGTCTCACGCTCGTGCCAAGGCCGGGGAAGCATCCGAATGAGGGCCGCCCTGCCTGGCGGACGTTCAGACTACGAGCTGCTCGTCTAGGAACTGATCAATTTGCCCAACATCGGCAAGGGTGAGGCCCACGAACTTGTCGGGGCGGACGACCAGCGATGGGACCTCCGTCATCGCGGTTAGCCGTTGCTCAGCGTCCTCGGGAGCTCGATCGTCTGCCCACACGACCGCATCTGGGCCCGTCTGCCGGATGTGCGAGATGAGGCTCATCGTCCGCCATCCACTCTTTGGCCAGTTTTGCCAGGGCACGTAAGGGCCATTGAGCTTGCCGCGTAACGGCTCGCGGATCAACCAGCCGACCTGATCGCGCGGCCAAGTCGTCAACCACGCGAACTGCACGTCGGCTCGCAGTGCGAGATCGTCAAGCGCGTCCACGAGGTCATCGTCGACCGTCATCCAGGAGCGCCAGCCTTGTGCGTTCTGGTGCAGCGTGCGCTCTTCCTCGCGGTGGATCCTGGAGATCGTGCCATCGACGTCGAGCACAAGCAGTGCGGAGCGCTGATGCGAGCGTCTATCCATGATCAGGCATCTCCCCGTAAGTGCTCGGGGGTTTGGACGTGCAGCCGCCTTGACGTGTCCGACGAAGGCTCCGAGATCGTCATAGCGCGAGCTTACGACCCCCTTGAGTTTGAGGTGGAAGTGGCTAAGCGTGAGTGGTCAGCGACGCCGGGTGCCGAGTGATGCGCCGGAGTGTCTCCTTCGGGTGGGAGAAGCCGCGTGCGTTGAGAGCCTCGTGCGCTTGGTCGGTGGGGTACATGCCGGATGTAGGGGTGGCTCGTCAATTTATGAAGTGCTCGAGCGTAGCTCGGCTGCCGAGGTACGTGCTGAAGATTGGACGGAACTCGGCTAGTTCGTGACGTACTGCAACCACGCGCGGTACTTTGAGCGTACAGCGATCCATCCCAGCGCTCTGGCACGAGCCACAGGTTGGACACGACGAGGCTTGCAAGGGGGCGGCGATGAGAACAGTCGATGATCAGATCCGTAGCGCCGATCGTGCCATCTGTGACAGCATCGCTGCGCTGAAAGGCGATCGTGCACTTATGTCGCTCGTGGTTTTGTCACACCTTCGAAATCTCGTAGAGGGAGCAGCGGTTCGCCTTCACACGGGCCGTGCTGATGCTGACTACGACTACGACGCGATTCAGGCGGCGCTGGTCGCCATCGGGTCAGCGCCGAAGCGCGTTCAGTTCCTGCACCGTTTCCACAAATTGCTACAGGAGAGCGTGTCGCACTACACGATGGATGGTGACACCTCCGAGCGGCTGATGCTCAAGTACTACGAGTACCTCATCAGGCTACGCCTGCTGCTGCGGGCAGCTTGCAAGATTGAGACGCTCAATAATCTGGAGGATTTTCCGGTCAACCTCGATCCTTCACTTCGCGAGTACCACCGCAAGATCGCCGCCCGGATCGATGCCGTCCGCGCCAATCCGACACCAGGAGGTGTTCGGAACCGGTACTACGTCCATCGAATCCGGCCGATCTTCACGAAGGGGCGGATTCTCTACGAGGTAGTCTTCCGCGCGACGACTGATCACTTGCAGAAGGTCGACCGAATCATTGCCTTCACGGACATCGAGATGACGGACAAGTACGCGGCGAACCTTACCGTGGTTTCCGAAGCCATCGACGTGCTCGGCCAGACGATGCCGATCACCATCATCACGGACTGGGAGGTCTCGATTCGTCCGTGCGAGTTCGACAACTTCGCTCGGTTGTTCGGAGTGGCGTCGAAGGTATCGTCAGGGTCCAGTGAGTACCGCGTGCTTATGGAGTATTTGACTCGAACGGAGACTGGACTCCTCGATGTCGTCGCGCTTCCTGACACTAGGTTTGCGGGGCTACGAGAGGATGCCACGCGGCGCGTCCAGAAGGCGGCGATCTTTCCCGTGCTTGAGAGGGCCCGCGATCTGATTTCCCGCCATCGCCCCGGGCACAACATGATCCGCTACCTCATGCTCAGGATGAATAACCTGATCCTCAAGCAGCAGTACAGCTCTCAAACCTCTAGCCTGCTTTCGAATCTCAACCTGGATCGCGGATGCAAGCCATTCGATTCAATGCCCTTCTGCACCTCGCCGAAAAAGCACAACGTCACGTTCTCCGACCTGGTCGAAAGTCTGGACACTCGTGACCGCGTCCACGAGCTGCTTGCTCGTCGTGTAAAGAACAACGTCGAGCAGCACGGCATGCTCTACACACCCGATGAGGAGCTTGAGCGCTTCGGCGACATTGACGCTTTGATCGCGACCTTCAACAGCAAGCTCTGGCACGGGCACCGCCCGGCGCGGGACCTCGTCCACGACAAGAAGCACGTCTTCGTCCAGGAGTACGAAGACGACTCGGTCGAGATCATCGAAGAACTTCAGGCCCACGCCAAATCTGGGATCGGCGGATATACCGAGGCGGTCGAGCGATGGCTTGAGGAGACGCCGACGGTGAACGTGGATGATCCGGTGAAAGAGGCAGCGCTCAAAGCACTGTTCGCGAGTTCCCAGGTCGCCTTGATCTACGGTGCAGCCGGCACGGGAAAGTCGACGATGATCGACCACATCGCTCACTTTTTCAACGACAAGAGGAAGTTGTTCCTGGCGCACACCAATCCGGCGAAGAACAACCTTGAGCGGCGCGTCAGTGCCCAGAACTCCACGTTTCGAACGATCGCGAGCCACCTCTGGAACGACACCGGCACCGAATTTGACGTGCTGTTCATTGACGAGTGCAGCATCGTCAGCAACGACGATCTCCTCCAGGTGCTACGGCGGACGTCGTTCGAACTACTTGTTCTTGTCGGGGACAGTTACCAGATCGAATCAATAAAATTCGGCAACTGGTTCACGTTGGCTCCGGCGTTCCTGCCGGACTCCTCGGTGTTCGAGCTCACCAGCCCCTACCGCACGAAGAGCGCCCAGCTACTGAAGTTCTGGGATGCCGTGCGCGGCATCGAGCCGAACATCGAAGAGTTGCTGGCTCACTACGGCTACTCAGCCGTGCTCGACGAGACCCTCTTCGCACCGCGCAATGACCAAGAGATCATCCTGTGCCTCAACTACGACGGCCTATACGGCATCAACAACATCAACCGGTTCCTCCAGAGCGGCAATCCTGGCGAAGCGACCGTTTGGGGCGTCTCAACGTACAAGATCGGCGACCCCGTCTTATTCGGGGACACCTCGCGATTCAGAGGAGTCATCTACAACAACCTCAAAGGAACGATTGTTGGAATCGAAACCTTCCCCGGTCAGATCCAGTTTGACATCGAGTTAGATCGGATACTCACGGCATTTGATGTCGCGCGAGTCTCCGGATTGCAGTGGCTCGGCGGCTCGACGGTCCGTTTCTCCGTTTCGGAGCAGGGGAGTACCGACGAGGAGGACGAGTCCAATAGCAAGACGGTTCCGTTCCAAGTCGCCTACGCGGTTTCCATCCACAAGGCGCAAGGTCTCGAGTACGATTCCGTGAAGGTTGTGATCACCGACGCCAACGAGGACCGCTTCTCACACAGCATCTTCTACACGGCGGTTACCCGAGCTCGAGAGCGCCTCACGATCTTTTGGACGCCAGAGACCCAACACGCTGTGTTGAGCCGGCTCGAACGACCGCACCAAGGACGGGACCTCGGTCTACTCCGTGGACGCCGCGGGCTCAAGTCGATTGGGTCGAAGAAGCGTCCCTAGTCTCCGGTCGGTGTCGCCACCGGCTGCTGAGCGGGGTCTGGTCAGGCCCAGCGGCAAGATCGGCACCACGACCCGCGTCGCCGAAGTGGGGAACAGTCCGAAATGGCCGACTTCATCTCCACTCGTCTCCGTGCATGTGTGCGGCGCGCGCGGCGGTTGGGGTTCGCGTGCAGTTTCGTGACGGTCAGTCGAGTTGGTCGGAGACGGGGCGGCGGCCGGCGCCGCGTTCGTAGATGACAGACACCCCGTGCGGGACGCGCCAGCTCTCGAGGGGGAGAGAGGCGATGAGGACTTCGAGGAGTGCGGCGGTGTGTGGGTCGTCGATCAGTTGCGCGGTCGAATTGTCGGTGACGGTGTCGTTGTGCACGAGGGTCACGCCGACCTCGCCGCTGCCGAACGGTGGTGCGTGGTAGAAGTTCAAAGCATCGAGGAGGGGTCTGAGGGCCACGACCGCGTCGCCGGGTTCTGGCAGCGACGAGATGTGGTCTTCGAGGACGGTGCCGAGGCAGTCGAAGGTCTCGGAGGTTCTCGACAAGATCGGTTCTGTGGCGTCCCGGAGCGCTGCCTGACTGATCCCTGCGTCGAGCTTGGTCATCGCGAGGAGGAACCGGGCGGTGTGACTTGCTCGTGGAGTCCCGGATAGGGCCTGGATGAGTGTGTTGCGAATGAGGCTTCGTGTGGTGGAATCGGCGCTGGCTGCTGCGGTGAGGCCGTCCGCGAACGCCTGCATGTTGCGTGGTGCCGGGCCGGTCAATGCTCGGAGGGCGACTTGGACGAGTCGGCGCAGCCATTTAGGTGTCTGGGTGGCGAGGCCATCGTCGAGGAGGGCAGCGGCGAGTTCGGGGCCGATCGGGCTCAACCAGCCGGGCCACGTCTCGCCGATGTCGACGTTCTCCACGATGTGGACGATCATTTCTCGTTGTTCGTCGGTGCCGTTGGAGAATACGTATCCGGCCATGAACACCCAGGTTGCGCGCCAGTGCGGGCTGGGGGCGAGGGCGATGAGCCGCGTGCGAAGGTTGGCGTCGTTGGTTTTCACGAGTGACCGAGCAGCCATGAGTTCTTGAAGGCTGCGGACTTCGAAGGCGAACCCGTCGTCTTCGGCGGGCACGAGGAGGACGAGCCGTTCGGTTGCGGCTTGCATGATCCGGTCCCCGATCTGGGTTCGGAGGCGGTCTGTGTCGTGTTCGAGTTCGGTGAGTCGGGCGTCGAGAAGCTCGCGCATCTGCCCGCGGGGCATCACCGATTTTTCGCCTCCGGAAGTTTCCGCCTTGATGTGGAGGACCCGGCCGACCGTTTCGTGCAGATAGATGATGGCGTGATTCTGTGACGCGAGGAGGGGTGCCAGGGTGGTGGGTTTTCCTGCTTCGCGCGTGTACATCGTGTCGAAGTACTGGGAGTAGAGCTGGTAGCGGTCCGAGGGCAGTGTTCCGACTCGCTCCAGGATGATCGTCATGATCAGTACCTGGAGCGGAGTCTTCATGAGGCGTTGCATCGTGCTCAGTGAGAACTGACGTTCCAGGGACGCGAGGAGTGGGTCTCGGCGGTCCGGATCGTCGGCGAGGCGCCGTTGAGTGACCATGCGCCCGTAGCGTTCTGCTGTTTCCCGATCGAGGGAGGTGAGGTTAAGTTGACGGAATCGTTCGGGCATGAATCGTTCCGCGTCGCTGGAGGGGCGGGTGGTGACGATGCAGAGGAGGTCGGCGTTGCTGTTCTCGAGGTCTTCCACAAAGTAGGTGATCGCGTCGAGCACTCGTGGGCGGACCTCGAGCGCGGTCACTTCATCGAGCCCGTCGAGGATGATGATCGACGGCCAGGAGGTGAGCCACCGTTTGAGGACGTTCGGTTTGATGTCGATGTCGGCCCGGCGCGAGATCGTGTCGGCGAGGAATCGGAGCAGCATGAGGTCGCCGCTCGGCCCGATGGCCGCAGCGAAATCCGTGAGCCTGATGAGCACGGGCCATCGCCGCCCGGTAGGACCATCCGTCCCGAGGCCGCGGAATGCTGCCTCGGTTGCTTCGCGGACGTGCCGAGCGGTGGGTGGCAGAGACTCTTCTGCCGCAAATTGTGAGCGAAATGCCTGCGTGACGAATTTCGTGATGGTGCTCTTGCCGCTTCCTGCTCGTCCGGTTATGACGACGTGGGGGCGCTCCACCCGATCGGCCATCATGGGTTTCAGCACAGCGCTTGACCGGGTGAAGATCTCGGAGAGGACCGTAGACTCCGTTGCGTCTTCGTCGGTAGTTTTCAGGTCGATGACGATCTGCTCGACGGACTCGCGGTCGCTGCCGCCAGCTTCTTGAAAATGGACCCAGCGTTCGGCGGACAGCGCCGCTCCCGCGTGGGTGTGTAAGAAGGGATGCAGCTCGTCGGGCCTCAAGGTGTCGGAAATCTGAGTGAGGCGTTCGAGCAGGTCACCCACGGTGAGGAGAGCCCTGAACCCGTTGCGCACGGATCCGTGCGCGGTGAGAAGAGAGTTGACTTTGTCTCGGTGCCACACCCGGATCTGTCGAAGGCCGCGCTTTCGCAGGGTGACTCTCGGGTCGCCGGACGCGGGGTTGTCCAACCATTTGGCAAGGTGCGCGGTGAGGCGGTCGATGCCGGCGCCCGGCGCACTCGAGATGCGGGCGTTCGTGACGAAAAGGAGGTGGTCCGGGACTGAAGCCCGGGTGCTGGACATGTCCAGCCATTTCTCGAGTTCCGCGTCGATCTGCTTGAGAAGCCAAGAGAGGTTGTTAGCGGGATCGACGGAGTGATGCTCGCGCTGTTTCGCTTGGATCACCGTGTACCCATCCCACACGTTCGGATCGTCAGGCTCGGTGCCCCACCGAATGAGCCCACGGAAGGTGGCCTCGCGCCCCCCGTCCGGCCCCGCCCCGAAGGCTTCAAGCCCTGGACCGAACACCTCCTCACACACGGCGATCGTCATCTGTTCGAAAGCGCGCGGACTGAGTTCCTCGAGCGGGTAGTCCTGGGCCATGGGGGCTCCATTCGTGGTCTTTCGAGGCGAGATGATTCAATACGTGACAGATCCAGTCGGTCGCATCAATGTACCGAACAGGGCCACTGTTTCACGGCAGGGTGCTCGCCGAGGCTGCTCGAGCAGGAGCGTTGAAGATTGTGCGAAGCGCCCTCCCTTACGAGTGACCCGTGCCGAACATGTCCGGAGAAGCGCAGAGCGTCGGCCTCGGTAAGATCACGTGACCGCCAGGAGGCCACGTGATCTGTCTAGCCGCCCTCGCCTGCGTCGCGCCGGCCCCTAATCCTCTTGCCGACCTGGTGCAGGTGGGGATCCTGGTCGTCGCGGCTGTGGCACTCTTCTGGGCTGTCCGGGAGTGGGTATGGGGCGGCAGCATCCTGAAGGTGCAGCTCGAGCTCGGCCAAACCGATGGCCTCCGGATGGTACGTGCCTCTCCGGCAGATATGGAGAACCCCGATGCCATCGACTGGCGGATGCCATACAGACTGGACGGTCCCGCACTCGATGTCGCTGTCATCACAGTGATCAACAAGGGCCGAACCCCGGTGACGGTACTCAGCCCGGCGCTGCTCTTCAGCTCGAAGGGTGCGGAGGACTTGCGAGTGTCGGGTCAGCTGGTAGGCGGCAGCTGGGGAGAGGACGAAAGCCGGATCCGGCTCGAGGTCCATGACTCCTGCGTCTTTACCCTGATGCTGCAGCCGATGGCCGTCATCGCGCGCAGCGACATGACCTTCCAGAAGCCTCAAGGAGCGGGGGGAAATATCTGGGCTCGCGCAGCCGTGACGTCGGGGAAAGGTGGCGTCAAACTATCGCCGAGCTCCGTCCGGTCGAGAGCGAAGTGGTACTCGCTGAACCGCCTGGATGCTCGATGGAAGGTGAGCACTCCGTTGCGCGGGAAACCCCTCACTCCCACCGAAGAGCTGATGGCGCAGTTCCTAGCCCCCGGCGGAGATGTCTACGATCAATCGGTGCTGCTCGGCAGCGTGCTCGGTGCCGCGGAAGCAGGAGAATCCGTGAACGAGCTCGCCGCGCGGGTCGAAGACCGATACGGGATCATGAATGCCGGCAAGATCGCGATGCGCGCGATGGTCCTCGCTGGGAAGCTCTAGGGGCTTCGCGGCCTTCGAGAGTGCAGGCTGACCGCTACGCCAATGGCTGCGCACGGGCACCTCGCCCCGGGCGCTTCTGATTGGGGAGGGTAGTGCGGGGTGCAGCTGTGTACGTGAGCGTGAGGATCTCGCCAGCTGCAGGGGTCTTCACGGCGAGTGGTCGATAGGTGCGTTCCCACTCGGCGGGCACCGCGAACTCCGCAGGCGGCTCCAGGTGAGACAGGCGCGTTTCGCGTCGATCGCCATCTGCAGCCCGCCACTATGGCGTAGTTGGTGAAGCCCGCGTGCAGGAAAGTTCTGGTGAGGATCGCGCCTGCCTTGCTGGCCGAGACGGAACTGATGGGCTGCCGGTGCTCTGTCCGTGCTCGGCGCGTCGACTGCGTTGTGCCGAACTCGTCGGTGCTACGGGAACGACTTTTCATCGATTCCGGTGAGATCCCACGGCGACGCGAGCACTGGCTCGGTTTCAGAGCGGACTAACCGTGAGGGGGCCCACGCTACAAGGTGCTCGCCTTGCGGCGGACTCATGATGTAGTCGCGCGGGTGCCCGGGGCTGTCGGTCGCCGTGGTGGGATGCACCTCGAGCTGCTGATGCCAGAGGTGCGTCGCGGGCGTTGGGATCTGTTGCCCGGCGAACGCGATCGATCCCTCCTTGATGGTGATGACCTGCGGTGGATTTCCCGATGGTGAGGTGACGGTCGCGCTCTTTAGGCGGGCATGGACGACTTTGCCTTCCCAGATCAGACGTGTCTGCCGCAGTCTGACGCGTTCCAGGTTAGTGAAGCGTCCGTTGCAGACTCCGATCTCATTTCCCGTGATCCTCTCGATCTCGATCACATCACTGAGCGCCTCCTCGATAACGCGCATCTGGAGTTCCTCTTCGGCGCTGAGGTCCTCCATCGAGATGGTGATGTTTCCGCCGGGGACGTCGAACACCGCGCGATCTGCTGAGTGCAGGCGCCGTGCGAGCTGTGTGGAGCGAAGCTTTTGCGCGTTTGTGAGTTCGAGGTACTTTTCCTCAGCGAGGGTGCATGCGACTGCCCGATCGTTCTCGAATGTGAACGCGAAGGTGAGGATGAGGCACCCATCGACGAAAATGTCCCATTCGACGCCGCCTTCTTCAGGGCGACGGTGCATGACTGCGGCTTCGAGGTTCGTATGCTCGTCGCCAGTCTGAAGGGTGAGGGACACCTGATTGGCGGGGTCCTGCAGGAACACATCAGAGACGGTGAAGCGCGACCATTCGGTCGGCAGGTCGCTGCCTTCCGCTAGATCAGGGACCGCGGTGCCGGTGTCGGCGTAAAACACGCGCACATCGATCGGTGACTCCGACTCGTGAACGCTTACCGCGGACGTCCATGCATCATCAGGCAACATGATCAGCGATCGTTCTTGCAGGTCGCGAACAAGGTCCAATGTGTCGAGTGTGAGCATTGCGATGCGCGAGAACACGCGAACCGCCGCGGTGTAGCGCTCCTTGAGATCATGCTCGAGCGCCGCCACCTTCGCTCCGCGGGGGTCCGCGTGGACGAGATCTGCGTAGAGCCAGCCTGCCGCAAGTTGCGTATCCGAGACGATGCTGGTCGGTGCATGATCGGGTCCGACCGCCTGAACGGTGTATCCCTGGACTTGTGTTCCCTGGATTTCCGTAGACCCCCAGGCTGCTCGTAGGGCCGTGATTCGCTGCCTATCGGAAGCTGATGCCGCCCCGGCAGTCAATGCGGTGATCGCGTCGAGGACCCGGTTGTAAAAGATCGGCTCCGACTCGACCGTGAGCGGGCGCAGGCGAGCGACGAGAGACTCGAAGGTCTCCTCATCGGGCAGGTCCTCTACGACGGTAAAGCGGCCCGCGAGATCGATGTTGCCGCGGATCATGGTGTTGGCGAACGCCTGGAGGCGGTCCCTCGACTGCGAGAGTGAGTGCGCGGCAACCCGTCGCGCACGCAGAACAAAGCGTTCCACGATCTTTGCGGGCTCGATCGTCGGTGCCACCTTCTTCTGGCCGCGACGATCGTTCTGAGCCGCCATCAGTCCACACGCCTTGTGAATCCCGTGATCGGGTCGAACGGCCAATCGACGGCGAAGACGCGATTGAAGCTGATCACCATTGCCGATTCCGTTAGTTCATCCGAGGCTGCCATCAAGATGATCTCGCCAGGGCTCGGTTCGTGTGCGGAACGCGCGACCTTGATGGACCTCGCTACGTCGCCGAGCTCAGCCTTCTGGTCACGGGGCACGTCTCGGGCAACGAGGAGCTCAGCTCTCAACGCATCAGCGCGTGGCGTCCGCGGGATCGCGTGCAGCGCAACGCATCCGGCCAAATATGCAGTCTTGACCGCTGCGATGTGCGAACGGGTTGCGTCGACAATCTCGTAGCTCATCTCGAACTCCTGTTCTCCCAAGATCTGAGAGACCGCCGGGTCGTGTTTGCCGTGTTGGAAGAGAACAAACCCGCCGGATGCGTTCTCGCGTAGTAGGTACTCGCCAACGCTGCGGCGGCCGGGAACGGTCTTGCCCGAGAGTCGTACCTTCCCGATCGCGTTCTCATACCAATTGCGCAGGTGCGGCTCGTACTTGCTGCCGAACTCGTTGTTGCAATTTTCACAGGTCATCGTGATCACGCTCCCGCCAACTGAGTGGGGCGGCACATGCTCTCGGCTTCGCGGCTCCGGCGCGAAGCAGATCGGGCAAACACCAAAGTCGACAAAATCGAACGCGACAGGGAGCGCCTGAAAATACCGCTCTGTTCCCAATGGCCGCGGCATACGCACCTCGAGCGTCGACCCATCCTCCAGACGAAGAACGGCCTGGCTGAGCTCAGGGATGCCGCGACCATTCGCACGCCCATTGACGCTTTCAATCACACCGCGTACACGAGGCTGGCCAGACGAATCGCTCACGGGTCAGACTGTACTCGTCGTCCTCGACGTTGCGGGAATGTCCGCTAGCTCTCTAAATCGAGGAAGTAGCGCGACTGCGTCGCCTCTATCGGTGAATTCGCTCAGGCTTCATGACGGATCGCGCTTGTGAGCCGGATGTAAATTCCGGGGCATGCAGAGTCGTTTCTCTCTGGGGTGAACGGAAAGAGTCGTAGCCTGCGCGGGACTTCGTCCCCAACGTTCCGGCCGAGCTACGCCCATTGGTTCGCCTTCGAAACGGGCCGTGTCGGTGTCCGCCGCTAGCATGCACTTGCGGCGGACTGTCGCCGTGGGCTGGGGGAAAGATGCATCGACGAGAGACAGAACCGTCAGAGGCGGGTCGTGACTTGCTTCTCAACCAGGTGAGAGAGCTATATGGGCGCATCGCGTACACGCAGAAGACCCATGAGAAGCAAGCTGACATCTGCGCGATGTCCTCGCGGAGGCAAAGAGTCTGGAAGTTCGTTCTCACGGCGGTCGGATCGGGGACGTTCCTAGCGTCACTCTTCGGGCTGCTGCTGGACCCGCAGTGGGCATCGCTAGCTACCTCCTTCATCGCCGTGCTAGTCACGGCGGCAAGCCTGGGTGACCGGACATTCCGATACGGCGAGGAGATGCAGCAGCACCGCGACACCGCGGCTTTGCTATGGAACTTGCGGGAGTCGTATCTGTCGCTGATTGTGGACCTGAAGTCCGAGTCTCTGCCGCTCGACCAGGCGCGGCAGAAACGAGACGAGCTGCAGAAGGCGGCTCAGGCCGTGCTGAAGGACGCCCCGCGAACGACACCGCAGGCGTATGCCATGGCTCAATCCGGCCTGAAGGACAAGGAAGATCTCACTCTCAGCACGCAGGAGATCGATTTGATGCTGCCGGAGGCGCTTCGAGAGGATTGGGAGCACTGATGTCGCAAACCGGTGACATCTTCGATGGTCTCCTCACCAATCTCAGGGTCAACACTGCTGAGAGCATCGCCGACCGGCGGGACGAAGTAACGAAAGCTCTGAACAGCGAGTTCCGCAGCTTGACCGGCTCCACGGCGAACAAGCTGATGGTCGGTTCCTACGGTCGTTGGACAGCGATCAAAGGTATATCGGACCTTGACCTCCTGTACATATTGCCGTCCAGTCTGCGCGCCTCATACGAGGAGGAAGGCGGGCCGCTCAAAGCGCTGCGGCGCGCCCGTGCTGCGATCCAGAAGCGGTATCCGACGACGACTGTCGGGGTCGACAGGCTGGTCGTCGTAGTGGAGTTCTCGAACTTCACTTTCGAGGTGCAGCCCGTGTTCGAAAACGAGGACGGGTCCTTCGACTACCCGGACACTTACAGCGACTCGTGGAAGATGACGAAGCCTCGCGATGAGATCTCCGCAATCAGCGAGGAAGACTCAGCTACTAGTGGCAATCTGCGACGCTTGTGCAAGCTCGCTCGAGCATGGCGCAACAAGCAAGGAGTCGTGATGGGCGGGCTGCTCGTAGACACCCTTGCGTACAATTTCCTAACGTCTACGACGGAACATCGCTCTGGCACGTCCGAATCCTACGGCGAGATGATGCGCGACTTCCTTCTGTACCTCGCGGACCAGGTGGACCACGATTTCTATCTGGCGCTTGGAAGCCGTCAGCGCGTTCGAGTCAAGAAGCGCTTCCAGAAGAAGGCTGCGTCCGGCGCTGAGCTTTGCACCGAGGCGGTCGACGCTGCTGGTCAGAAGAACGAGTACAAGAAGTGGAGAGCAGTATTCGGAAAGTCCGTCCCAGCAGTAGTGGCTGGAGGGGAGAATGCGCTTGCAGCCAGATCGTTCAACGACACGGAGGAGTTCATCGAGGACACCCATCCCGTGGACATCCGTTTTTCGGTCGAGATCAGCTGTACCGTGACCCAGGACGGATTCCGTCCTACCTCGCTGAACTCATTTCTCAACCTGTTCTCGCTACTGCCCGCAAAGAAACAACTTACGTTCGCGATCGACAACATCGACGTGCCGGGATCATATGAGGTGCGTTGGAAGGTACTGAACCGAGGAGCCGAAGCTGAGCGGCGGGATCACGTACGCGGTGAGATCATCCGTCCGACCCACGGCACCGAGCGCCGCGAAGTGACCTCCTTCCGAGGGAATCATTACGTGGAGTGCTACGTCATCCAGCGCAACGTCGTCGTGGCTCGCGGGCATATCGACATCCCGATCGCAGCAGAGTCTTCCTAGACCGCGCCCCTGGTGCAGTGGGTGCCCATGCCCGCGGCCCTGCGGCGATCCACCCTGCCACAGGTGACTGGCTCCAACGCCTCTCGAGCAAGTCAGCTTGGTCGATCATTCTCGTCGTCGGAATTTTGATAAGCGTCATGAGGCAAGTCGCTCCATGTGCCGGCTACAGCTGTCCCGGAAACTCGCGGGATCGCGATCCGATCTCACGACAACTCTCGTGAGATCGGACATCAAGCAGATTTCGACAGGCCTGTCGTTTCTCACGAAAGTCGTCACTTTCTCACGAATGTTGTCGCAGTTCTCATGGAAGGTGGCGGATTCTCATGAAACCTGTCGCAGCACCGATCGGCGGCGAAGCTACCGACCCCGCCGAGAATGATCGTGTACGGCGGGATGACTCGTACAGCCGCTGAATGGGGTCCAGAAACGTGAGCCGTCAGAGGGTTTTGGCAGGCGTATTCGCTGACCTCTGGCGCTCCGCTCCAGTCAGCTCAACGGTTGAGAAGTGAGCTCTGGATCTTCTCGGATACGGCTTGGCGCAGCGGGCGCACTGCTTCGGCGTCCCAGGACGCCGGGTTGGGGAACGACCATTCCAGGAGTTCCCCGCGAGGCGTCGCCGGCAGGGTGAGTCCGGGCTTCATCAGGACCACGATGTCGGCGGCGTCCAGGTCGTCGACGGTGACGGCGCGCGGCACACGATCGGTGATGTTCATTCCGAGTTCTGCGACGGTGGCGGCCACGGCCGGGTTTACTTCGTCGGCGGGAGAGAGGCCCGCCGACGTCGCGGTGAACCGGTCGCCGGCCAGGTGCTCTAGGAGCGCTGCGCCGAGCTGTGAGCGGCCGGCGTTGTGCTGGCAGATGAAAAGGACGGTTGGGGGAGCGTCAGTCACGGGGTCTCTTCCGGGTTGGGTTCAGCTGGCGGCGAGACGGGGAGCGAGTTCCGCGATGCGGCGCTCCAGCTCGTCAAAGGCGGTATCGAAAGCGTCATCGGTCCCGATCCGCACCGGGTCGGGAATCGACCAGTGCAGGTGCCCGGAGACGCCGAGTTCTTCGTGAGCGTTATCGCACACCGTCACCACGAAATCCGAATCGGTCAGGACCGAAGTCAGGGCGCGCGGTGATTCCGTTGGCAGCGCGAGGGCGTGGCGCTCGGCTGTGGCAACCGCTCCCGGATCTATCCGCTCGGCCGGGTGCGTTCCTCCCGATGACGCCGGGATGCTGCTGCGGGTAGACCACAATGCCGCAGCAAGCTGCGACCGGGCGGAGTTCGCCGTACAGACGAACACGACGCGATCCGCGCGCTCCACTCGGCCGGGAGTGAGCCCGCGAAGTGCGGTTTCGGTTAGGTGAACGTAGCTGCGCCGTTTGTCGGCCTCCGAGCGGGAACGCGAGACCATCCCCACGGACTCCAGCACATTCAGATGATGTGTGACGAGGTTGGAGGGAAGGCCCAACGCCACCCCGATTTCGGTGGGGGAGAGGTCGCCCAGCGTGAGACGGTCGACGATCCGTAGGCGAGATGGGTCACCCAGCGCGGCGTGCTTTGCCGCGCGCGCCTCCACCTGATCAGTTCGTTCAGTGTTCATTGTTTCAATCTTGACTGAACTACCCCTCTCGGGTCAAGATAAGCCGACATGAACATTGCTACCCGCTCCCAGTCCGAGCCCGCGCGACCTCACATGCTGCGCCGAACTGCTGCCGAGTTCCTTGGAACGGGCCTGCTCGTCACGATCGTTGTGGGTTCCGGCATCGCTGCGCAGCGCCTCTCGCCGGATGACGTCGGCCTCCAACTGCTGGAGAACAGCCTGACCACCGCGCTCGGCCTGACGGTCCTGATCCTCATGCTGGGCCCCGTGTCTGGCGCGCACTTCAACCCCGTGGTGTCGATCGCAGATTGGCTGCTCGGACGCCGCGCCGGGACGGGACTCCCGCTGCGCGACCTCACCCCGTACCTGCTCGCGCAAGTTCTCGGCGGGATCGCCGGAACGTTCTTGGCGGGAGTGATGTTCGACGCCGCCCCCGCGCTCTCATCGAACGACCGCGCGACCGATGGCCACCTGGTCGGGGAGGTGGTCGCCACCGCGGGACTTGTGCTGTTGATCTTCGCGCTCGCGCGCACGGGCAAGGGATCGACCACGGCGGCCGCGGTCGGCGCGTACATCGGCGCGGCGTACTGGTTCACAAGCTCTACGTCGTTCGCGAATCCCGCGGTGACGATCGCCCGCATGTTCACCGACACCTTTGCCGGCATTGCGCCCGCCTCTGTCGCGCCGTTCATCGCTGCACAGCTCGTCGGGGCTGCGATCGGCCTCGGCCTGCTGCTCGCCCTCTACCCGACCGCCGCCCGCACGGCCGGCGACGTCGTGCTCCCTCAACAACTCGAAACCCAGCCCTGAAAGGCACCCTCATGCATCTTGTAGCGATCGGCGGAAGCGACGCCGGAATCTCCACCGCCCTACGGGCCCGCGAACTCGACCCGTCCGTCGATGTCACCGTTGTCGTGGCCGACGCGTACCCGAACTTCTCGATCTGCGGCATCCCGTACTACTTCTCCCGCGAGGTGCAGCCCTGGCAGTCGCTCGCCCACCGCACCCACGCGGATCTCGAAGCCACCGGCATGAACCTCCGTCTGGACACCCTCGCCACCGGCATCGACGTCAACAGCCGCCGACTCACGGTCCGCGACGCGAACGGCAGCGAATCAACGATCGCGTACGACGAACTCATGGTCGGCACCGGAGCATCCCCGTCAACCGCCGGCATCGCAGGCCTCGACCAGCTCGGCCCCGACGACGGCGTGCACCTGCTGCACTCGATGGGCGACACCTTCGCGCTAGAGAAGTACCTCGACGACCATCAGCCCGAGACGGCAATCATCGTCGGAGCCGGCTACGTCGGCCTCGAAATGGCCGAAGCCCTGACCGTGCGGGGCCTCCAAGTCACCCAGCTCCAGCGCGGCCCCGAAGTCCTCTCCACCCTCGATCCCGAACTCGGCTCCCTCGTCCACGACGAACTCACCAGACACGGCGTCGACGTCCTCACCGGCACGCGCGTCGAAGCCGTCACCCGTGAAGCCGCATGGATCACCGTCACAGGAACCCACGACGGAGAAGCACTCTCTCGCACCGCTGACGTGGTGCTCGTCGTCGTCGGCGTGCGACCTAACACCAGCCTTCTCACCGCAGCCGGCGCAACCACGGGCGCGGGCGGCGCTGTCGTCGTCGACGAACAGATGCGTACCGGCCTGCCGAACGTGTGGGCGGCCGGCGATGGGGTGGTCACCCACCACCGCCTGCTCGGCGTCACATACCTTCCTCTCGGCACCACGGCGCATAAGCAAGGACGCGTCGCAGGGGAGAACGCGATCGGTGGCGATACGCGATTCGCTGGGAGCCTGGGCACGCAGGTCGTGAAGGTGTTCGATGTCGTGGCCGCACGCACGGGGCTTCGTGACCACGAAGCGACAGCCGCCGGTTTTGCCCCGCACAGTCACACCGCGATCGCGGACGACCACAAGCGGTACTACCCGGGCGCGTCGCCCATCAGCATTCGCATCACCGGAGACACCAACGACGGCCGTCTGCTCGGCGCGCAGCTCGTGGGCACTCGCGGTGCCGAAATCTCCAAGCGCGTCGACACCTACGCCACGGCTCTGCACCACGGCATGACTGTCGCGGCGATGAGTGACCTCGACCTGTCGTACACGCCCCCGCTCGGCTCACCGTGGGACGCCGTGCAGGTCGCAACCCAGGCGTGGGAGCGGGAAACGCGCCGGTCGGCATCTGCGCTGCGACAGCCTGCTGCTTAGGATCGCTCTGACGTGGGGATACTCCGGGCCCACCAACGACGCTGGAAGCCTTACTCGAGTCCTCTTTCGACGATCGCGATTGGTCACCGATGGCTGTATAGTTCAGTACGTGCTGACTATTGCTTCCCGTATCGATGTAATGAACCGGCTTGGCCGGGCGATGGCCGATCCGACGCGCTCCCGGATCCTGATGACCCTGCTCCAGGGGCCCAGCTATCCGGCCGTCCTCTCGCGCGATCTGGTACTCACTCGTTCGAACGTGTCGAACCACCTGACGTGCCTGCGCGATTGCGGAATCGTCGTCGCGGAACCAGAAGGCCGCCAGACTCGCTATGAGATCGCCGATTCGCACCTCGCTGCTGCCCTCATTGCGCTGGTGGATGTGACGCTGGCTGTGGATGAGCACGCGCCGTGCGTGGACTCAGCGTGTACGGTGGCCGGTTGCTGTGCGACGGGGGTGGACGCGTGAGCGCGGCGTGTGGCTGCGAGCACGAGCCTGCCAGCGCGGTGGACGAGGAAATCGAAGAGGCCGAGCGCCCCTGGTGGAAAGACCGCGGAGTTCTGGTGCCGGTTTTCTCCGGGGTCGCGTTCCTGGCCGGCCTGATCTTGGAGTGGTCTGGCCAGGAGATCCCCGCGCTGGTGCTGTTCTGGGTCGGTCTGCTGCTGGGTGCCTCGACGTTTACGCCGGGAGCGGTTCGAAAGCTGTTCAAGGGCAAGCTGGGCATCGGTCTGCTGATGACGATCAGCGCCATCGGTGCAGTCATCCTCGGCTACGTGGAGGAGGCCGCAGCTCTCGCGTTCCTGTACTCGATCGCTGAGGCGCTCGAGGACAAGGCGATGGACCGTGCCCGCGGCGGCCTGCGCGCACTGCTCAAGCTCGTACCGGAAACAGCCACGATCCTGCAGGGCGACACTACTGTGCAGGTGCAGGCGAGAGAGCTGACGGTCGGCCAGGTCATGGTGGTCCGGCCGGGCGAGCGGATCGCGACCGATGGGGTCGTGCGTTCTGGTCGCTCGAGCCTGGATACCTCGGCGATCACCGGCGAATCGATCCCGGTAGAGGTGGAGCCCGGCGATGCGGTGTCGGCGGGTGCGATCAACAGTGCCGGTGCGCTGGAGGTCGAGACGACGGCTGCTGGCACCGACAACTCGCTCACTACGATCGTGGAGCTGGTAGAGAAAGCGCAGACAGAGAAGGGCGAGCGTGCTCGTCTCGCGGACAGGATCGCCCGCCCGCTGGTGCCCGGTGTTCTGATCCTCGCGGCGCTCGTCGCGATCATCGGGTCGCTGCTGGGCGATCCAGAGGTGTGGATCACCCGCGCGCTTGTCGTGCTGGTCGCGGCTTCTCCGTGTGCACTCGCAATCTCGGTGCCACTCACGGTCGTCGCCGCGATCGGCGCCGCAAGCAAGTTCGGCGTGATCATCAAGTCCGGTGCCGTCTTCGAGCGCTTCGGCACCGTCCGGCACGTTGCCCTCGACAAGACCGGCACCCTCACCCGCAACGAGTCCATCGTTACCGCTGTCCTCACCGCAGATGGCGTGTCGGAGGCTCAGGCGCTGGCGTGGGCGGCAGCGCTGGAGCAGCACAGCACGCATCCTCTCGCTGCCGCGATCACGGCGGCCGCTCCGGGTGTCACAGCCGCTGCGGACGTGACCGAGCGGGCTGGTCACGGCATTGACGGCACGGTCGACGACTCGAGAATCACTGTGGGAAGCCCCCGCTGGCTGGACGCCGGCGCGCTCGGGGATCGGGTCGCGGAGCTCGAAGAGCAGGGCATGACCGTCGTGATCGTGCATCGTGACGGGACGCCGGTCGCCGCGATCGGCGTCCGTGACGAGCTGCGCCCAGAAGTCCCCGAGGTGGTCCGAACGCTCACCGGCCAGGGCGTCGGCGTGACGATGCTCACCGGCGACAACGCCCGGACTGCCCGTGCGCTTGGTGCGCAGGCCGGGATCAGTGACGTGCGAGCCGAGTTGCGTCCGGAGGACAAGGCGACCGCGATCGCGGAGTTGTCGAAGGTAGGGCCGGTCGCGATGATCGGTGACGGAATCAATGATGCCCCGGCTCTCGCCGGCGCAGACATCGGCATCGCGATGGGCGCGACCGGCTCCGACGCAGCGATCGAATCCGCCGACGTCGCGTTCACCGGTCACGATCTGCGTCTGATCCCGCGCGCGTTTGACCACGCCCGACGGGGACGACGGATCATCAACCAGAACATCATCCTGTCGCTGCTGATCATCACCGCACTGCTCCCGCTCGCGCTCTTCGGTGTCCTCGGGCTCGCGGCGGTCGTCCTGGTCCACGAGGTCGCCGAGGTCATCGTTATTCTCAACGGCCTGCGCGCCGCCCGCACTCCGCGAGTGAAGAGCTGATGCTCGCGACCATCGGATCAGCGATCGGCCTGTTCGCTGCGACCAACATCGATGACATTGTCGTGCTCACCGTGCTGTTCCTCGCTTCCAGCCGAGGAAAGCCGCGACCGTGGCAGATCGTCGCAGGCCAGTACTTCGGGTTCATCACCCTCGTCGTGATCAGCGTGATCGCCGCGCTCGGCCTCACGATCGTCCCGGACGAGTGGGTGGGCTTCCTCGGGCTGATCCCGCTCGGCATCGGCATCTGGACGCTCGTACGTGGCTTGCGTCGAAACGGTGATGACGATGATGATGACGCCAAGATCACCGCGGTCGGGTTGTGGGGCGTCGCCGGGATCACGATCGCCAACGGGGCCGACAACATCTCCCTTTACACGCCGATCTTCCGCACCAGCGCGCCCGGCGACGTCGTCGTCATGATCGTCGTGTTCCTCATCCTCGTCGCCGTCTGGTGCGCTGCCGGACGGCTGATCGGCACCAACAAGGCCGTCACCGAGGGGCTGGAACGAGTCGAGCACTGGCTCGTACCGGCCGTATTCATCGGTCTCGGGCTGTTCATACTGATCGAATCCGGCGTCATCGTTCGCCTGATTGAGGTCCTCGGATGATGTCGTCCGAGGCCGAAGCTCGCCCGTCTATTGCGCGAAAAGTGCCGTCGGCGCCGCGCTGGCAACTCACGGTTGGAGCGCTCCTGATCGCCGTGTTCGTCGTCCTGATCGATCAGGGAACGAAAGTGTGGGCGGTAGCGACTCTCACGGAGCGCGAGCGCATCCCGCTGGCGGGCGACCTGCTGGGCCTGCAGCTTGCGTACAACCCTGGTGCCGCCTTCTCCTTCGGCGAAGACTTCACCTGGGTGTTCGCGCTGCTCGCTGTCGCCGCCACCGTTACAGCGATCGTGTTCGCGTTTCGAGTTCAACGCCTGGGATGGGCGATCATCATCGGCGCGCTCGGAGGAGCCGCAGCATCACACGCAGGCGACCGTCTCTTCCGAGATCCCGGGTTCGCCCGCGGACACGTCGTGGACTTCCTCGCCTACGGGAACTGGTTCATCGGAAATGTCGCGGACATTGTGATCTTCGCTGCTGCGATCGCCGGAGCGTTCCTTATGATCCGCGGCGGCGATGAGACCCAAGAATGAGACGTCTAGGGCAGCCGCTAATGCGCGGATGCGGTAGGAGGGCTGATTGCGGCGGCAGGACGCGAGAGGGTTCGAACACTCGAGGTCAACGGTTGGTCGCCTCGTCGAGTGCGTTAGTCAGGTCGCTGAGCTGAGTGAGTTCAAGCTTCTCGCCATCCAGGAAAAATGATGGCGTGCCGCTGACCCCAAGATACTGTCCATCGTTGAAGTCAGCTTCGACTCTCTCCCTAGTCGCCGGGGCGGCTACAGCCGCGTCATAGGCACCCAAATCCAACCCGAGGTCCTCCGCGAAGGTACGGAACAGGTCCGCTCGCGAGGTCTGCTGTTCGCCCCACTGAGTCTGCGTTTCGAACAGGCGCTGATACATCTCCTCGAACTTCCCCTGCTCGGACGCGGCTTCCGCAGCCAGGGCGGCGTTCATCGAATTGAAGTGTCCGGGGAGGGGGTAGTAGCGAACGACGTAGTTGATTCCACCCTCGTACTGTTCGCGGATCTGCTCGACGACCGGATAGAACGCACCGCACGCTTCGCACTCGAAGTCGAGGAACTCAACCAGCGTCGGAGCGTCTGGCCCGGACGCGTCGAGCACATGCGAATCCGCACGGGTACCAGGCAGTGCACCTTCTGTGCGGGATTCCGGAGCTGCGGGGCGGGTCATCAGGACGACCACGAGCGCCATAATGGCGAGCACGGTGAGGGTGGAGCCGGTGACGAGGGCGACCTTGACGGGGGGTTTCAAGACGGATGCTCCAGATCGGTGGCGGGCGTCGCCAAGGTAGGGAGGTTTAGAAGAGGGCGAGTAGGGGCGTCTCGTTCATTGCATCGAGACGAAAGCAAAAGTCAGCACACGCTGACTGTACAGGGACTGCTGACTAACTCTCCTGGTGATCCGGTGGATGGTCGCGTCGCAGACGAAGCGCAACCCACCAGCCGCACCGGCGACAGATGAACACCCCGCGCTTCCCAAGGGCATGCAATTTCCTTCGGGGCAACGATCGCCCGCAACACGTACATGTCTCGTCTGACTCAGCGGCCACGAGTGATGATCGCCTCCCGGATCTGATCAACCGTCGGCGTACCTGCCACGCCCGCGGGTGTCGCGTAGACGCGACACGCTAAGGCGACGCTGTGATCCGCGCCGGGGAACAGATCCTTCCCGTTCAGTGTGATCGTGGGAGACCCGGCAAAGGGAACCGCAGCGGCATCCTCCTCCGTGCGGATGAGTCGATAGCGCAACGGCGTGGCCCCATGGCCTGTCTCCCGAAGCGCCTCGGCAACATTGTGGCCCGCGGCGATCCAGCTGGGACAGCCCGCGATATGCAATAACTCAATCTCCATGATCACAAGGATCCTCCCATCTGCTGCTGACCGCGCAGCATCGCCGGGGGCCTACGCTTCAATCTTTTGTAACGATCGGCTATGGCAAGGCAGCGGTCGTCGTCAACCAGGTGCGCGACCAGCCGAAAACGATCGTTTCCGGCGCGGTATCACTTGGTTGCCGGGGCGGTCGCCGCTAGCGGGAGCCGGAACCCCGTTCTGGCATGGGCCTTCGGTTGGTGCCGCGACCGGACTTGCTAGCGGTCGAGCTGCGGAGCGCGCGTTTGTGGCGGGTGTACTCTTGTCCGATGACTCGACCTCTCACGAAGTGGCATTCCGCGCACGCAGAGCTCGACCTACGTCGGGATGTGCCTTCCATAGCCGCGCCGGGAGAAAGAACGGGGCGATGATGTTGGCGACGCATCCGGGTGAACCCCACCGCGGCGATCTCGCTGGGCGGCTCAACTGGCTCAGAGCCGGAGTGCTCGGCGCGAACGACGGCATCGTGTCGGTCGCGTCGCTCGTCGTCGGTGTCGCGGGGGCGACGACCGATTCCGCGACGCTGCTCGCCGCGGGTGTCGCCGGTCTCGTCGGCGGTGCGATCTCGATGGCGCTCGGGGAGTACGTGTCGGTGAGCAGCCAGCGAGACAGCCAACGGGCTCTGATCGAGAAGGAACGAGGCGAGCTGGCCGATGATCCGGCTACCGAGCTCGAGGAGCTGGCGAGCATCTATCAGGCGAAAGGACTTAGCCCGGCGACCGCACGCCTCGTTGCGGAGGAGCTCACCGCGCACGACCCGCTGACCGCGCACCTCGAAGCGGAACTAGGCATCACGGAGAACCAGGTGGTCAGTCCGTGGGCGGCGGCGGGGGCCTCCGCACTTGCCTTCGCACTCGGAGCGCTGCTTCCGCTCTTGGCGATACTGCTCCCGCCTCCCGAGATCCGGGTGCCGGTCGCTTTCGCGGTGGTGCTGCTGGCGCTCGCGCTGACCGGATTCGTCAGCGCGAGGATCGGCGGGAACCCCGCGCTGAGGCCCACGATCAGGGTGGTGCTCGGTGGGGCGATCGCGCTGGTGGTCACGTTCGCGATCGGCACGCTGCTCGGGACGAGTGGCGTTGCCTGAGAGACAGCTATGAGTTGCCTATCGGGAGCCGTTCCTTAGACCTGTCTCAGAGTCGGCGCAGCACGATTCCCCTATGACCACTCTGACGACGAGACCGCGTGCTTCCGTCCCCGCCGCTTCCCCTGAGCCACGGCGGGCAGCCCATGGCCGCGCGCAGCTCTGGCGTGCAGCGGCGATCACGGTGATCTGGGCGACCAGCCTGTTCGTCGTGGCTCTGTGGGTCGCCAGTGGTGGAGTGACCGCAGTCCTGGGGGTCAACGCCGAGACCATCACGTCGCTCGGACGCCTCACCGGGCTGGTCGCGGCGAACCTGTTGCTCTATCAAGTGCTGCTGATGGCACGCGTCCCGCTGTTCGAGCGCGGATTCGGTCGCGACGGGATCACGCGGCTGCATCGCTTCGTCGGATTCTGGTCGTTCTGGTTGATGGGCGCGCACATCGCGCTGCTCGCGGTGGGCTACGCGATGGCGGCCGGCATCAACCCGCTCGTCCAGCTGTGGAGCTTCATCTGGGACTACCCGGGCATGCTCCTAGCCACGGCCGGCACGCTGCTGATCCTGCTCGTGGTCGTCACCTCCATCCGGCGTGCTCGTCGTCGCCTGCGGTACGAGTCCTGGCATCTCCTGCACCTCTACGCCTACCTGGGCGTCGGGCTCGCGCTGCCGCACCAGCTGTGGACGGGCGCCGACTTCCTGTCCTCGCCGATCGCGACCGTCTACTGGTGGGCGATCTGGGCCCTCGCCGCGGGATCGGTGCTGCTGTTCCGCATCGGGATGCCGCTGCTGCGGTCCACACGTCGTGCGCTGCGTGTGGCAGGGGTCGAGGCGGACGGTGCTCGGGGCGTCACCGTCCGGGTCACCGGTCGCGACCTTCCAACGCTCGGTGCCAGGGCCGGTCAGTTCTTCGTCTGGCGGTTCCTCGACGGGCCCGGCTGGACCCGCGGACACCCGTTCTCGCTCTCCGCTGCGCCGGGAAGCGAGCTGACGTTGACCGCCCGTGTGGTGGGGGACGGCACACGCCGGCTTACCGCGCTGCGCTCCGGCACCCGGGTCATCGTGGAAGGACCATACGGGGAGATGACCGGCGAGCGGCGGACCGGGACGAAGCTGCTCATGATCGGCGCCGGCGCCGGGGTCGCACCGCTCGTCTCGCTGCTCGAGACGGAAGGCTACGGACCAGGAGACGCGATGCTCATCACCCGGGAGTCCGCCGCAGAGGACGCACTTCGACAGGAGGCCATCGCTCACCTCATCAGCACCCGGGGCCTGAGGTACCTGCCGTTCGTCGGCCCGCGTTCGTCGGGCGCGTCGAGCTGGATCCCTGCCACTCACGAGGCGTGGTCGGGCGCAGATCTCCTCCACCATCTCGTGCCGGAGCCGAAGGACCACGACGTCTTCATCTGTGGCGCTGAGGCCTGGATGAAAGACCTCCGGCGCGACCTGGTTGACGCCGGGTTCCCCGCCCATCGCATCCATTCCGAATCGTTCACGATCTGAGCAGGGAGACGGCCATGAAGAAGATCCTCTACACACTGCTCGCGACCGTCAGCGGCCTCGTGCTGCTGTTCAGCTACCGAACGTCTCTGGAGGCGGTCACCCCGACCGACGCCAGCGCGGCGACCGCGACAAGCGGCAGTGCGGCGACGACCACCGACACCGGCGCGAACGGCTCGGGAACCAGCTCGAGCACGACGGCCTCTGGCTCCGGTCTCGCCGACGGAACCTACACCGGCGCATCGTCGCAGACCCGTTACGGGCCGGTGCAGGTGCAGATCACCGTCTCCGGCGGACAGATCACAGATGCGCAGGCGGTCGACTACCCGAACAGCAACGGTCGAGACCGGCAGATCAACGGGACCGCGGTCCCGAGGCTCGTCTCGGAGACGATCCAGGCGCAGAGCTCCAAAATCCAGATGGTGTCCGGCGCCACCTACACGAGCGATGGCTACCTCTCGTCGCTGCAGAGCGCGATCGACCAGGCGCACGGCTGATGCATACCGCGAATGAGAAGACGCGGGTCTGGGTCGAGGAGATCATGGGCATCCCGATGAGCATCCATCTGATCGGCCCGGAGGAGACGACTAATGCTGGCGCCGACCGGGCGGTGCGAGCATGCTTCGACGAACTGCGCGAGATCGATCGGGTGTTCTCGACGTATCGCGCCGATTCCGATATCAGTCGCATCCGTCGCGGTGAGCTTGCTATCGCGGATGCCGACGGCAGGGTGGCGCTGGTCGCGGATGCCTGCGATCTCGCCGAACAGGAGACCGGCGGCTTGTTCTCGGCCCGGTGGCGGGGATGGTTCGACCCGACGGGGTATGTGAAGGGCTGGGCGGTGGAAGCTGCGGCACGTCGGCACCTCGAGCCGCTGCTGGGTGTGGCGACCGCGGTCGGGATCAACGCCGGAGGAGACCTGCAGCTGTTCACTGCCGAGGGAGCCGACTGGCGATGGCCGGTGGGAATCGCCGACCCGCACCACCGCGGCGAGATGATCGCGGTGGTCGACGTGTCGAACGGTGCGGTGGCGACCTCGGGCACGGCGGAGCGGGGGCTTCACATCCTCGATCCCCGCACCGGCCGGCCCGCGACAGGCACCGCCTCGGCCACAATCGTGGCCGATGGTCTCACCCATGCGGACGTCTGGGCGACCGCTGCCGTGGTGGCCGGTCCAGCGGACCGTTCATGGATCGCGGCTGCGGGGTCGCGCACCGGCATCATCGTCGACGACGATCGTCGCGTGACCCGCTGGCTCGGCTCGACGATGGTGGACGTGCAGACGACGACGGCCGGTTCGCCGCCGATCGGAGGATACGCACCCGTTCACGCATGAGCCGGCAATGTGAGCAGGAAAGTCGTGCCGGATGCCGTCGACCGTTCGACCTCGATGGAACCCCCGGCGCGACGGGCGACATCCCGCACGAGTGAGAGCCCGAGACCGAAGCTACGGGGGCGTCCACTCTCGCGCGGACGCGCGAACCGCTCGAAGACCTGGTCCGGGGAGATGCCCTCGATCCCGGAGCCCTCGTCGATCACGCGCACCGTCACGTTCTGTCGGTCTCTCCCGATGTGGATCGAGACGGTGCCGCGGGCGGGGGAGTGCTGCACTGCGTTGTCGAGCAGCGCGACCAGGATGCGGACGAGCGTGACTTCCGGCAACTGGGCTTCCGCGTCCTGTTCCACCGTGATCGCGAGGGAGACCTCGGACTCCTTCGCGCTCGTCGTCATCGTCGCGACGGCTGCGGCTGCCGCTGTCGCGACGTCCGCGTTCCCGTCGGCAAGCGATTCCCCCTCCGCAGCAATGAGCAGATCATTGAGTACGTCTGCCATCATGTCCGCATCGTGCCGCAGGTCGGTGAGACCCGCTCCGAGCTCCTCGCCCCGGTCATGACGGCGTTGCAGAACCTGGATACGGCTTGTCAGTGTCGTCAGTGGGGTGCGGAGCTCGTGACTCGCGTCGGCCACGAAGTTCCGCTGCCGACGCAGCGCCTCCCCGAGCGGGCGGACCGACCGTCGCGCGGCGACCGCGGCGACCACCCCGAGCAGCACCACGCCGATCAACCCGAGGATGATCACGGTCGGCACGACCACGTCGATGTCGACGATGAAGTCGTCTCTGACACCGTCACCACCGCCGAACCAGCCGCCGCCGTGCTCCTCGCCTTCGCGGCGCGACGTAGAGAGCACCACCGCGATCAGCACCCCGATGCCGATCGCGACGATCACACCAGACGAGATCCCGACCCAGAGCCCGATGGACAGCGCTGCGCGTCGCACGCGCCTGGTATCAGCGTCGCTCATGACGGTGTTCCCGCGCGGTAGCCGCGCGCGCGGACGGTCTCGATCATGTCGGGAGTCGTCTTGCGCCGCACATAGTGCACATACGTATCCACGGAACTCGTCGTGTCTCCTTCATGGAACACGGCGCGGAGGATCTCGTCCCGACTGAACACGTGCTCGGGGCTGGTGCTCAACAGCTCCAGGAGCGCGCTCTCCGTCGCCGTCAGCGCCACTCGGATTCCCGATGGATCGTACGCGGCCTGGGCGTCCGGCGTGAACACCCACTCCCCGAGTCGCCGACGCTTCCCATCAGCCCGGAACGCGCGCCGCAGCGCACGGAGACGCGCCAGTAGCTCGTCGTAATCGAAGGGCTTCACCAGGTAGTCGTTCGCTCCGCCGTCGAGACCGGTGACACGATCGTCCACGGTGCCGAGCGCGGTCAGCATCAGGATGGGGGTCGTGATGTGGGCCGTGCGCACGGCACGGATGAAATCCACACCGTCCATGCCGGGGAGTCGTCGATCGACCACCATGACGTCATACCGCCGGCTCAGCGCGAACCGGAGCGCGGTCTCGCCGTCTGAGGCATGCTCGACGTCGTACACGTCTTCCAGCACTTCGACGGTCAGCGCAGCGATGTCGGCGTCATCCTCCACGTAGAGCAGCGAACTGCGCGGCCTCTGTGCCGAGTCACCCATGGTCGCCGTCCTGTCGTCTGCGATCGAGATCATCAGCGTACGCCCGACCCAAACCCGGTCGGGTATCGCAGACTGATCTCCGCATGCCGTCGCCGTCCGGCCAGAAACGATCGTTTACGGCAGACGCACGGAGGTCGCCGGCCGATCGCACGACACGCCGATCGCGCACCCGCCGAAACCCCCTGCCGAAACCAGATGCGCCGAAACTGGCCGTTCGACGTTTTAGGCAGCGTGAGAGTGGAAGGTGATTTACGACATCTTTCGTGAGACAGCCGGCAGCCTCGACCGTGCATCACTCACCCGTCTTCCCGGGAATGTTCTGTCTCACCGACCGACAGCTTTCGTGAGATCGGACAGCCGCAGTGCGGCCGGTGGGCGCGCGACCGACGGGTTCAGACGAGGAAGGCTGCGGTCACCAGCAGATACGTCGGCGCCGTCCGTCTGTTCCCCCACGCGTAGATGCAGCCGTACAGGACGGCGGCCGCCATCGCGTAGACGCCCGTCGCGGGGCCTTGGAGGAAGATGTGCACGGCGCCCCAGGTGAGCGCCAGGACGAGCCCGCCCCAGGGGAGAGCCGGGCGTCCGAAGGCGATCTCTCCCGCACGCTGTCCTAGCGCGATGACGAGGAGAATCACGCAGGCTTCACAGAGGTAGTAGACGAGCAGCAGGGCGAAGGCGAGCGGCGTAGCCTCGCCCTGGGCTGCGGACAGTCGCTCGTATTCCCCGACGAGTTTCCACTCCTGCAGGACGACGACGCGGACGCCGATGGCCACGGCGCCCGCGACGAGCACACCGAGAGCACGGAGCGCCGTGTGTCCGCGAAGTGGGGCGAGCTCGGCGGCGGACGCGCCGGCTGCACGGCGCGCCGCGCGGAAGACGAGGAGCGCCCCGATCAACCACCCAGCCGCGGTGACCGCCCAATGCAGGAGGGCACCGGCCGCAGCGCCCACCGAAGCCCACAGCGGATCGAGCAGCATCGTCACGACGAGCTCCCAGCCGAAGACGGCGAAGGCGTACAGGGCCAGGACGAGCGAGTGACCCGCAGTCGACGTCAGGCGCGGGTCGTCTCGGCGTTCCGTCACCGGACGAGCATATCGACGAGCGCCAGCGCCCGTCGCCCGCGGGGACGTGAGAAAGACGCTCACGCGAACCGGGCCGCGCAGGCCGGGCGGATACTGGAACGGACGGTTTCGAGCCCCCGCCTCCGCACCGCGCGGCAGACCTCTCGAACGCCAGGAAGAAGGTGCTCATGAAAGCTCTCCGCTACGTCGAGATCGGCAAGCCCCCGGTGGTGGTCGACATCCCGATTCCGAAGCCCGGCCCCGGACAGGTCCTGCTCAAGATCACCGCGGGTGGCGTCTGCCACTCCGACGACTACGTCATGGGGCTCCCCGAGAAGGACTACCACGAGCAGGGCTACCCGCTGCCGTTGACGCTCGGGCATGAAGGCGCCGGCGTCGTGCACGAGATCGGCGAGGGCGTGGACTCGTCGCTCAAGGTCGGGGACGCCGTGGCCGTCTACGGGCCCTGGGGCTGTGGCCGCTGCCACAACTGGTCGATGGGCAAGGAGAACTACTGTACGAACGCCGCCGCCGAGGGCATCCGTCCTCCGGGCCTGGGCAGCCAGGGGTCGATGGCCGAGTGCATGATCGTCGACGACGCGCGCCACCTCGTGCCGCTCGGGGACCTCGACCCCGTGCAGAACGTCTCGCTGACCGACGCGGGCCTCACTCCGTACCACGCGATCAAGAACTCGCTTCCGAAGCTCGGCGCCGGCACGGTCGCGGTCGTGATCGGCACCGGCGGGCTCGGCCACGTCGGCATCCAGATCCTCAAGGCCATCTCGGGTGCCACGGTCATCGCGCTGGACGTGAACGACGAGAAGCTGAAGCTCGCCACCGAGGTCGGCGCGGATCACGTGCTGATCAGCGATGCATCGGCCGCCGAGAAGATCCGCGAAATCACCGGCGGTCTCGGCGCGAACGCGGTGTTCGACTTCGTGGGCGCGAACCCGACGATCGCCCTGGCCCAGAACGTGGCCGCGCTCGAAGCCGATATCACGATCGTGGGCATCGGCGGGGGCAGCATGACGCTCGGCTTCGGCTCGATCGCCTACGACGCGGCCGTGCGCATCCCCTACTGGGGTTCCCGCGCCGAGCTGATCGAGGTGCTGGACCTCGCCCGCGCCGGCAAGATCCACGTCCAGACCGAGAGCTACACGCTCGACGACGGCCCGAAGGCGTACGAAGACCTCGCGTCGAACAGCATCCGCGGACGCGCCGTCATCGTCCCCTGACGTCGGCCTCGAACGCCCGGGAGGGATCGCCCTCCCGGGCGTTCGTCGCGTCCGTACGCCTCAGCAGACCATTCCCCGCACCTCTTTCGATGCTCGGCGCGTCGCGTGGTCAATACTCAATTGACTTGAATATCATGTCGACATGACTGCGAGAGAGATGCGTGAGCCGACGTTCCTGATTTTGACGGCACTCGCCGGAGGGCGGAAGCACGGTTACGCGCTCATCGCCGAAGCGGGCGAGCTCTCGGCGCACCGCGTTCAGCTCAAGGTGGGCACTCTCTACGCAGCGTTGGATCGTCTGGGAGCTGAAGGGCTGGTGAGGGCGGCGGGGGACGAGGTGATCGATGGTCGTGTCCGTCGCTACTACGAGCTGACGGACGAGGGGGCGGCGGCGTTGGCTGCCGCTGCCGAGCGATCCGCCCGGATTGCGGCCGAGGCTCAAACGAGATTGAAACGAACCCGTCCGGCGTTCGGCATGACCGTGGGCGTCGCATGACCGCGCTCGATCCCCAGCGATTCCGCCGCGCTTTCCTGCTTCATCCGCGAGCTTGGCGCGAACAGAATGAAGCGGCGGCGGTAGGCGTGCTCATGGATGCCGCGGAGTCCTCGGGTGAGGCGCGACTGCCGTTCGCAGAGCGACTGAGCATTTACTTCCATGCGGTGTCTGCGTGGCTTGAGTATGCCCTTGGCCCCGCCCGCAACGCGACCGCCTCGCTCGGACTGGGCACCGGCATCGCCGTAGCTGCTGTCTACCTGGTGGCCTTCGTGGTGGCCCCCGTGGCGGCGCAGGAGTTCGTCCCCGCGAGCATGGCGCTCGTCGGCGTAGCACTCGTCGTCCCGTGGGTCGCTGCGGGGCTCCTGGCGATGTCCGGATATGGGCGCGCAAGTCGGTGGGCTGTTGTGTCCGCAGTGCTCGCATGTCTCGCGGTCGGCATGGCGCGTCTCTGGCTGCCGGGTTTGCCTCTTCCATCAACGATGACCCTGTTGTTCTTCGCCCTGTCGGCTGTCGTCGCTCTGCTGGGCCGTTCCCGAGCGTCGGTGACCTGGGGGGCACTGATTGGGGTCGGGCTCTTCGTCGCGGCGATCGCGCTGGCGTCCGGGTTGTTCGGGAGTTTCACCGATTGGCGCCTGTGGGTGCAGTCGTCCTACTTCTTGATCTTCGTCCTGAGCGTCTGGTTCGTCGGTCTTCTCACGGCTGCCGCTTGCGGGCGCGAATCTGCTGCGCTGGCGGGCATGGTTTACGCCGCTCCCTGGGCGATCCTGATGGTCGCTGGGGCAGGGAGGGGTGGCGCCCCCGCGTGGGCCTTGTTCCTGATCGTTCTCATCTGGCTGTGTGCATCCGTCGCAGTAGCCGCTACCGTGCGTGTTCGGGGTTCGCGTCGGCGACGTCGCACGTACGTCCGTTGATCTGAGCTGCGGCACGTCGGGAGTCAGAGAGCAGCCGCCCTGCGAGGCCAGTCCGGAGTAGCGGCGAATCGCCCTCAGCCGCGGCGTCGCCGGTCGGCGAGGAGGGTGAGCGCCGCATCGATCGCGCTCGCCGCCGCGTCGGGGGCCACGCGCACGAGGGCGAAGGCGGAGACCACGAGCCCCGTACAGGCGTCCGCCAGGGTGTCGACCTCCGTTCCCGCAAGCTCGGGGAGGGCGGCCCGGACGCCGCGGGCGAACGCCTCTCGGAGCTCCGCGCGATAGGACGCCACGACCCGGGCGACCGCGTTGTCGGCGCCGATGGGGGCGGCGGCGGTGTTCACCAGCAGGCAGCCGCTCGTCGCCGGGAGGCTGCCGGTCGTCAGCAGGGCCGCACGCAGTCCGCCGAGATAGGTCTCCAGGGCCTCCGGCGCCACGGTCTCGCCCGTCAACGGGGCGAGGCGCGGGCGGATGACCTCGTCCAGGTAGCTCTCGACGGCGGCGTCGAAGAGTCCGCGTTTGGAACCGAAGGCGTGATAGATGCTCGAGCGGCTGAGGCCGGTCGCGCGCTCGAGCTCCGGCAGCGGCGCGCTCTCGAAGCCGCGCTCCCAGAAGACGCCGCGTGCCGCGCGGACCGCCTCTGCGGTGTCGAAGGTCTGTGTGCGCCCCATCCGCCCTGCTCCTGCTCTTTTGTGAATCGCACGATCCAGTATATATTGGAACGACCGATACAGAATGCGCGGCCCCGCCGCGTCGAAGGGGGACTGCCATGGTCATCGCCGGACTCGTGCTCGCAGGCATCGCGGCGCTCGTGCACGTCTATATCTTCTGGCTCGAGTCATTCGCCTGGACCAGTGCGCGCGCTCGCCGCACGTTCGGCACCGGCACGGCGGAGGAGGCCGCACGACAGAAGGAGCTCGCCTTCAACCAGGGCTTCTACAACCTGTTCCTCGCGATCGCCGTCCTCCTCGGCATCGTCTTCTTCGCCACGGGAGCGACGGCCGTCGGCGCGACCCTCGTCTTCACCGGCACCGGATCGATGGTCGCCGCGAGCCTCGTGCTGCTGCTGTCGAGCCCCGACAAGGCGTCCGCCGCCCTGAAGCAGGGTGTCATCCCGGCGCTCGGCGTCATCGCGCTGGCCATCGGCCTCCTCGTCTGAGTCCGGCCGCAGCACCCCCAGATCCTCACGAAGGAGAGAAATGTCCCACGCCATCAGCACCCAGATCCAGCTCGCCCGCCGCCCCGAGGGGTGGCCGACCCACGACGACTTCCGCACCGTCGAGGTCGAGCTGAGCGATCCGGCGCCGGGGGAGGTGCGCGTGGCGAACGAGTTCGTCTCGGTCGACCCCTATATGCGCGGGCGGATGAACGACGTCCGCAGCTATGTCGCCCCCTACGCCCTCGACGAGGTCATCGCGGGTGGCGCCATCGGCCGGGTCGTCGCCTCTGCGGCGGACGACCTCCCCGTCGGCACCGTCGTGCTGCACCAGCACGGCTGGAGCGATGTCGTGCAGGCGGACGCGTCGACCTTCCGGGCCGTGCCCGAGGTGCCCGGCATGCCGCTGTCGCTGCGTCTGCACATCCTCGGCATGACCGGCCTCACCGCGTACGTCGGCCTCACCGCGATCGCCGGACTCGCCCCGGGCGACACCGTCTTCGTCTCCGGCGCCGCCGGTGCCGTCGGCACGGCTGTCGGTCAGATCGCCAAGCTCCTCGGCGCGGGCCGCGTCATCGGCTCGGCGGGCTCGCCCGAGAAGGTCGCCCTGCTGACCGAGAAGTACGGCTACGACGCGGCGTTCAACTACAAGGACGGCCCGGTGCGCGAGCAGCTCGCCGCCCTCGCGCCCGAGGGCGTGGACGTGTTCTTCGACAACGTCGGCGGCGACCACCTCGAAGCCGCGCTCGACGTGATGAACGACGGTGGCCGGATCGCGCTGTGCGGCGCGATCACGAGCTACAACACCACCGAGCGCGTGCCCGGGCCGGACAACATGGCGAACATCATCACGCGCGGGCTCCGTCTCCAGGGCTTCACCCTGGCGAACTACCTGCACCTGTCGCCGGAGTTCAGCGAGAAGATGACCCGCTGGTTCGCGGAAGGACGGATCGCCTACGACGAGACCATCGTCGACGGCATCGAGAACACGGTCGATGCGTTCCTCGACATGATGCGCGGAGCCAACACGGGGAAGATGCTCGTGCGCGTCACGCCCTCCGCCTGACGTCCGGGGCGGGCCGCCAGCGCATTTGAGATATATTGCTTGAGACGTAGAACTTCACTCTCCATGACCCCCACTGGAGGCAGTGTGACACTCTCTGGCGGCCCCCTCGAACGCCGGTCGATGAGCGACGAGGCTTTCGTGCGCCTGCAGGATGCCATCATCAGCGGCGAGCTCCAGCCCGGCGAGCGCCTGCGCGACTACGAGCTCGCCGAACGCCTCGGCACCTCGAAGACGCCGATCCGTCATGCCCTCGACCGCCTGGCCGACAACGGCCTCGTCGAGATGCAGCGCAATCGCTACACCCGCGTGGCCCCGATCGATCTGGAACGGGTGCGCAACGCCGTCGATCTGTTCGGCGACATCTGGATCGGCTCGGTCCGCCACGTCATGCCGGTGATCCAGGACGACGATGTGGCCTATCTCGTTGAGCTGGCCGACGACATGGCGGCGTCGGTGCAGGAGCGGGACATCATCGCGTTCGGTGCGGCGCTCCGCAGCGCGGCGACGGGTTTCGCCCGGATCGAGGGCAACGCCACGCGCGCCAACTCCATCGAGCGCCTCGGCCCGCAGATCCGTCGGTTCACCCAGCACGCGAAGGACGCCGTGGACTGGTCCGCCGTCGAGGAGTTCGTCGGTGCGATCCGCGAGGCGACGTCGGAGCGCGACGCGGTCAAGACCCGTGCCGTGCTGGTGACCTTCTTCGACGAGACGCTCCCGGCGATCATCGATCGGGCCGAGCAGTCGGGACTGGCCGAGATCTCGGAGTGATCCTGCGCTGACGAACGAGGGCGACCGCACACCGCGGTCGCCCTCGTCGCGTCCCGGGGCTACGGCGTGAGGCGATGGACGTCGCGCGGGAACAGCGTCACCTCGCGGACGTTGGCCGCCTCGACCAGGCGGCCCACCCAACGCTCCAGCCCGATGGCGAAGCCGCCGTGCGGAGGCATCCCGTGCGCGAACGCCTCCAGGTAGCCGGCGTACGCCGAGGGCGATTCTCCGCGAGCCTCGATCGCAGCGACGACCTCGCTGTGCCGATGCAGCCGCTGTCCGCCGGTCACGAGCTCCAGACCGCGGAACAGGAGGTCGAAGCTGTTGCTCCCCTCCGCGTCGTCGGGCTGCGGATGCGTGTAGAACGGGCGTTTGCGCATCGGGTAGCCCTCGACGGCCAGCACGTCGCTGCCGAACTCCTCCTTCGCCCACGCCCCGAGCGCCCGCTCGTGCGCCGGGGAGACGTCGGGCTCGTCGGCCGGAGCACCGACCCGACGCAGCGCGTCGCGGAAGTGCACGACGGGGATGTCCTCGGGGATGACGGGGAGCGTCACGTCGAGCAGCGCGAGCTCTTCCGCGGCGTCGGTGCGGATGCCGTCGAGCATGCCGCGCAGCACGTCGCCGAGGAGGTGCAGGACGTCGCGGTGGTCGCGGATGAACCCGAGCTCGACGTCCAGCGACACGTACTCGGACAGATGCCGCACGGTGTCGTGGGGCTCGGCCCGGAAGACCGGCCCCACCTCGTAGACGCGCTCGAACACGCCGACGAGCTGCTGCTTGTAGAACTGCGGGCTCTGCGCGAGGTACCCGGTCCGGCCGAAGTAGTCGACGGGGAACACGTTCGCCCCCGACTCGGTCACGGTGTCGACGATCTTCGGGGTCTGCACCTCGGTGAAGTCCGCAGCGTCGAGCACCCGGCGGAACGCGCGCACGCTCGCCGCGGCGATCTGCCAGGTCGCGCGGCGTGCGGGATGACGCCAGGTCACCGCCGCGTGGTCGAGCAGAGTCGGCAGGCTCGTCTCGAGCGTCGGGCGCCACAGCTCCACGACCGGCGGTGCGGCCGGCTCCGACAGGCTCTCGATCTGCGGGTCGACGATCTCGACGCCGCCGGGGGCCTGCGGGTTCGCGGCGACGGTCCCCGTCGCGCGGACCACTGTCTCCTCCGGAGGGAGGCCATCCGCTGGATGCTCGGCGGAACGGACCACGACCTGTGCGAGGCCCGAACGGTCGCGGATGATCAGGAAGGCGACGGTGGCGAGTTCCCTCCGGCGATGGACGTGACCGAGCAGAGTGACGCGGCGGCCGGGGACGATGTGCACGAGCTCCGCGGCGAGAGTGCGGGCGGGGTCGGGTGATCTCATTTCTCCTCCAGGTTGTGGGAGCCCTGGAGGTGTGGGCGGGGGCCAGATCGCGGTGCCACCACACCTTCGCCGGTGAGAAGCCGGCCTCTCGTCGGTACGCCGGACGCGCGGGGACCGCCTGCCCGGAGGCCGGGGGTCGTCACGCCCCGGCGGTCGCCGCGTCCAGTCTAGGGGCGTTCTCGGCAGATCCACAGAATCGCTCGGGTGCCGTCTCGTACCCTGGATTATCCAAGGGGAGTACTCCGACACGGTCGGGTCGTCATTACGGATGCGTCTGCATCCCGGCCTACCGGTCCCGCTCGGGATGGGGAAGACTTTGGCGCTGTTCCGTCACGCCCGAGTCTGGAGTACCCGTTGGAAATCACCCCCTTGATCTGGGTCATCACGATCGCGGTCACCATCGCGTTCTTCGTGTACGAGTTCTTCGCGCACGTCCGCAAGCCGCACGAGCCGAGCATCGGCGAGTCCGCACGCTGGTCGATCTTCTACATCAGCCTCGCGCTGCTCTTCGGCGTGGGCATCGGCATGGTGTCCGGCTGGACCTACGGCGGCGAGTACTTCGCCGGCTACCTCACCGAGAAGGCGCTGTCGATCGACAACCTCTTCGTGTTCCTCATCGTGATGACGGGCTTCGCGGTGCCGAAGATCTATCAGCAGAAGGTGCTGATGATCGGCATCGTGATCGCGCTGATCCTCCGCGGCATCTTCATCGCCGTCGGTGCGACCCTCATCGAGAACTTCTCCTGGATCTTCTACGTCTTCGGCGCGCTGCTGCTCTTCCTCGCGTACCGCCAGGCCTTCAGCAGCCACGAGAGCAACCCCGCGAACGGCCGCTTCATGACGTTCGTCCGTCGCCACCTCCCCGTCAGCGAAGAGTACAACGGCGACAAGCTCACGGTCGTCCAGAAGGGCAAGCGCTACGTCACGCCGATGCTGCTGACGATCATCGCGATCGGCTTCATCGACCTCGTCTTCGCCGTCGACTCAATCCCCGCCATCTACGGCCTCACCGACCAGGCGTACATCGTCTTCACCGCGAACGCGTTCGCGCTGATGGGTCTGCGTCAGCTGTACTTCCTCATCGGCGGTCTGCTGGAGCGCCTGGTGTACCTGGCTCAGGGCCTCGCCGTCATCCTCGCGTTCATCGGCGTGAAGCTCGTGCTGCATGCCCTGCACGTCAACGAGGTGCCGTTCATCAACGGCGGCGAGCCGATGCTGTGGGCGCCCGAGATCCCGATCTGGTTCTCGCTGCTCTTCATCGCCGCGACCATCGCGGTCGCCACCGTCGCGAGCCTGATGAAAACGCGCCGGCACCGCAACGCCGGCTCTTCCTCGACCGATTCCACCCCCACCATCGACAAGGAGCACTCTTGAGCGCGCAGCGCTGTTCTGACTCTTCGGACTCTGACAGTACGAGCACCCGGTTCATCCCGGGTGCTCACCCCGCCACCGAGGAGGTCGCCCGCTGATGGGCGATCTGCTCTGGAACATCGCCCTCGTCCTGCTCTTCGTGCTGATCGGCGGTGTCTTCGCTGCGACGGAGATGGCCCTGGTCACGCTGCGTGAGAGCCAGCTCAACGCGATCGCCGCTCGCGGCCGCCGCGGAGCGAAGGTCGCCGCCCTGGCCCGCAACCCCAACACCTTCCTCTCTGCGGTGCAGATCGGCGTGACCGTGGCGGGCTTCGCGTCCGCCGCCTACGGCGCGACCTCGATCGCGCCGTCCGTCGCGCCGCTGCTGGAGGGCTGGGGTGTCGCGCCTCCGCTCGCGATGACGCTCGCCACGATCGTGCTGACGCTGATCATCGCGTACCTGTCGCTCGTGCTCGGCGAGCTCGTGCCGAAGCGGCTCGCGATCCAGCGCAACGCGCAGTTCGCGTACGCCGTGGCGCCCGCCCTGAACGGCTTCGCGACCGTCATGCGCCCGGTGATCTGGCTGCTGTCGGTCTCGACGAACGCCCTCGTCCGCGTGCTCGGCGGCGACCCGCACAAGACGAGCGACGAGCTCACCGACGAGGAGGTGCGCGACATCGTGGCGACCCACCAGGGCCTGCCCGACGACGAGCGCCGCATCCTCGACGACGTGCTCTCCCTGCGCGGACGTCAGGTGAGCGAGGTCATGCGCCCGCGTCCCGAGGTCGTGGCGCTCGACGAAGCGGCGACCGTGGGGGCGGCGATGGATCAGGTCCGCGAGCTGCCCTTCTCCCGGTACCCCGTGTCCCAGACGTCGATCGACGACATCACCGGCTTCGTGCACGTGCGCGACCTCTTCGAGACTGCGGCCGACGATCCGGAGCGTCCGCTGCAGGGGCTCGTCCGCGACATCCCCTACATCCCGTCCACCGCGCGGGTGCTGCCCACTCTGACGCGCATGCGGGCGGAGGGGCACCACATCGCGGTCGTCGTGGACGAGTACGGCGGCACCGATGGTCTCGTCACGCTGGAGGACCTCGTGGAGGAGGTCGTCGGCGAGATCTTCGACGAGTACGACGCCGAGGTCTTCATCTCCGCCGACGACGGCTTGGACGGGCGCCTCAACCTGCAGGACTTCGAGGAGGCGACGGGGCTCGCGATGCCCCGGGGGTCTTCCGACACGATCGCGGGATTCGTCACCGAGCAGCTCGGCCGGCTCGCCGTGGTCGGCGACACCGTCGAGGTGCCGGGCGCGACCATCCAGGTGGCCGAGGTCGATCGGCGGCGCGTCGCGCGGGTCCGCGTCTCGATGCACACCGATCCGGGTGCCGAGCGGGGCACCGAGGACTGATGCTCGACCGGGTGGCGGGGCGCGTCAGTCGCGCGCTCCGCTGCCCAGCTCGCGCAGTCCGTCGCCGAGGACCTCGGTCAGGAGTCGGGCGTAGCGGCCGTCCGGATCGAGGTCCGGGTCGAACACGGTGATGCTCGCCCCGATCGCCTGCGGGGCGAGGACGCGCAGGAGGGCGGTGAGCTCCGCGGCACCGAGACCGCCCGGGTCTGGGCTGTCGACGGCGGGCATCACCGACGGGTCGAGCACGTCGACGTCGAGCTGCAGCCAGTAGCGACCGCCGGCGGACGCGGCGGTCTCAGCGGCGACCGCGTCGGCTCCGCGCGCCAGCACGTCGGCCGCCGGCGTGACGCGCGCGAGGAGGCCGCGGACCTCCGCCTGCTCCTCGTCGTCGTCGCGGTGCCCGATGTGGGCCGTGCGTGCGGGGGAGAAGTACGACGCGAGTCCGTCGATGTCGGCGATCGCCGGCCAGTGCTCGCCGACCGCGGCCGCCAGCGCTTCGCCGGCCACGCTCGCGCACTCGTCGCTGTTGCCCGGGTGGCGGAAGTCGGTGTGCCCGTCGATGTGCACGAGGCCCGCGCCTCCACGGCGCTTCACGGCGATCCCGGCACCGACGAGGATGCCGCAGTCGCCCCCGATCACGAGCGGGGCGCGGCCCTCGTCGAGGACCTCGCCGATGCGCGAAGCCAGGCGGAGGGAGTGGTCGACGAAGGCGGCCTCGTTCCGCACCCGGCCGGCGGGCCGCGTGGCGTCGTCGTCCACGTAGCGTCCGGCGAGCACGATGCCGCCGTCGCTCGCGCCCTGATCGGTGAAGCGCCGGAACAGCCCCGCCTCCCGGAACGCCTCCGGCGCCTTCGCGGAGCCGGGCACGCTGCCGGGCTCTGGTGGGCGCAGGCCGAGGTTGCTGGGGGCCGACAGCAGAGTGATCATGCGCTCATCCTGCCCCGGGCGTACGACATCTCGACGCTTACCGGATGGCGTAGACGGCGCTCCCGACGATCACCGCGATGACGGTCGTCCAGCCGATGATCGCGACGGCCTGCCACACGAGGATGCGTCCCTTGCCGATGCCGGACGCGGCGAGCATGGTGGCGGTGAAGTGCGTCGGCAGCAGCAGCGGTCCCAGCAGGCTCACCCCGGGGACGCCGTAGCGCTCGAACGCGCGCTGGAACTTCTCGCGGCGGGCGGACCCGCGTCCGGTCTCCGCCGGGACGCCGTCGGCCTCCAGGCTCGTCCCGCCGCCCACCGTCACCGGCTGCTTCGCCCGCGAGCGGTCCACGATGGCTCGGCGGGCGCCCGCGCTGGCGAGCACCAGGATCGCGACGCAGAGGAAGTTGCCGACTATCGCGGCGATGGCCGCGACCACGGGCGGGATGCCGCCGAGGATGCCGATGCTCGCGGCACCCTCGCCTTCGACGAACGGCACCGCTCCGGCGAGGGCGACGATGAGGGGCTGGACGAGGTCGGGGACCTGGGCGACGAGGTTCTGGAAGGTCTCGATGAGGTTCATGGGGGAAGCTCCGGGTGTCGGTGCAGACGGTCTCTCCGTCGCGATGACCCCAGTCCAGTCGATGGCGGCCCGAGACGGCAGTGCCGCCGCGTCACCGCTCTCCGTGCGGTTCGCACCCGGATCCCGTGACATGTGTCACGCCTCTATCGTGGGGAGCGTGAGCAGTCCTTCCCCCGCCCTCTCCGATCCCGGTCCCGGTGCCCGCCAGCTCGCGCGGGGCATCACCGCCACCTGGTGGTACACGGTGACGGCCATCCTCTTCATCGAGCTCATGCTGGTCGGGGCGTGGACTGGCATCGCGGTGGCCCGTGACTTCTCCGGCGTGTCACTCCTCGTCGTGGGCGTCGGCGGCATCGTCTGGACCGCATCCACCCTTCCGCTGCTGATCGACTACCGTCATCGTGTCGACGCCGGGCCGGGAGTGGCATGGCCTCGACTGCTCGTGGCGGTCGTGGTCGCGCTCGCATACGGCGGTGTCGCGGGTGCCATGATCGGCTCCTGGCAGCTCGCCGCGATGCCCGTGGTGCAGGTTTTCGTGCTGTTGAGCTGGCCGCGCGGGGTCCGCGTGCGGGTCGTCGTGGTCGCGACGGTCATCCTCGTCGCTCTCGCCCTGGTCGACTCGGCCATGGCCTTCGCCGCCGGCATCCCGTGGTGGGTCCCGGTGATATACGGCGCCATGCTCCCGGGGATCATCGTGAGCTCGCTGTGGTGGTGGGACGTGCTCGTGACCCTCGATCGGGCACGCGCCTCGGAGGCGCGACTGGCGGCGACGCAGGAGCGCCTGCGCGTGGCGACCGACGTGCACGATCTCCAGGGGCATCATCTCCAGGTGATCGCCCTGCAGCTCGAACTGGCGGAGCGCCTGCTGCCCACCGATCCGCAGGCGGGGATGGAGCAGCTCCGCGCCGCCAGGGCGAGTGTGGACGACGCGCGACAGGGCACCAGGGACCTCGCCACGCGGTTCCGGTCCGTGCCCCTCGGAGACGAGCTGGCGAACGCCCGAGACCTGCTCGCGGCGGCAGGGCTGACGGTGGAGGCGCGGATCCACCCGGATGCGGACGCGGCACCCGCGGCCGACCTCGGCCCGGTGATCCGGGAGACGACCACGAATGTCCTGCGGCACGGACGCGGCGGTCACGCGCGCCTGATCCTCGACCGGACGGCGGACGCCTGGCGGTACGAGGTCGCCAACGACGCCGACCCCGCGGCCGAGGACGGGGCGGGCGGCTCCGGGCTCGAGGGCGTCCGCCGACGGATCGGCGAGGCGGGCGGCACGTTCGAGCAGCGGCGGGACGCCGACGAGTTCGTCGTGACGGTCACCGTGCCCGCGCGGGCGGAGATCGTCCGATGATCCGGGTGCTGCTCGCCGACGACGAGGGCATGATCCGCTCCGCGCTCGCCGCCCTGCTGCGCCTCGAGGCCGACATCGACGTCGTCGCGGAGTGCGCGGACGGCGAGGAGGCCGTCGCCGCCGCCGTCCGGCTCGAACCCGACGTGTGCCTGCTCGATCTGGAGATGCCGGGACTCGACGGCGTGCAGGTCGCCGAGAGGCTCCACCGCACGATCGCGACCCGCTGCATCGTCGTCACCCGGCACGCCCGCCCCGGGGTGCTCCGGCGGGCGCTCGCCTCCGGCGTCTCCGGGTTCGTGCCCAAGTCGCGAGGAGCGGACGAGCTCGCCGCGATCATCCGCCGCGTCGCGGCCGGCGCCCGGTACGTCGATCCGGAGATCGCCGCGGATGCGCTGAGCGACGAGCGGTCGCCGCTCACCGATCGGGAGCTGGATGTGCTCCGCGCCGGGCGTCGAGGGGAGACCACGGGACAGATCGCGCGGGCGCTCGCGCTGGCGCCGGGGACGGTGCGCAACCACATCTCCGTCATCCTCGGGAAGCTCTCGGTGAGCACCCGTCAGCAGGCCGTGCTCGTCGCCGAGGAGCGCGGCTGGATCTGAGCATCGTCACGCGTCCGATTCGGTCGTCACGGCCTGCGAGAATGGAGGCGCCGAGTCCCGAGCCGAGGAGCACACGTGCCGTTCATCTCCACCCGCGGCGGCATGCAGCCGCAGTCGTTCAGCGAGACGCTGCTGGAGGGCCTGGCGCCCGACGGCGGCCTGGCCGTCCCCGACGTCATGCCCGAGGTCGACGGCGAGACGCTCGAGCGCTGGCGAGCCCTGACCTATCCGCAGTTGGCGACCGAGGTGCTCGGCCTCTTCGCGACCGACATCCCGCGGGAGGACCTCGCCCGGATGACGGCGGCGGCGTACGCGGACTTCCCGGACGGCGTCGTCCCGCTGCGTCGCGTGGACGATGACCTCACGCTGGTCGGTCTCTCCGAGGGCCCGACGCTGGCGTTCAAGGACATGGCCATGCAGTTCCTCGGGCAGGTGCTGGAGTACACGCTCGAGCGCCAGGGCTCGGTCCTCAACATCCTCGGGGCGACCTCGGGTGACACCGGCTCGGCCGCGGAGCACGCCCTGCGCGGCAAGGAGCGCGTCGCGGTGTTCATGCTGTCGCCGCAGGGCCGGATGAGCGCGTTCCAGCGGGCGCAGATGTTCTCGCTCGACGACGCGAACGTGCACAACATCGCGGTGGAGGGCGTCTTCGACGACTGCCAGAACCTCGTGAAGAAGCTCGCCGGCGACCTCGACTTCAAGCGCGCTCAGCACCTGGGCGCCGTGAACTCGATCAACCTCGCCCGCATCACCGCGCAGACGGTCTACTACTTCTGGGCGTGGCTGCGCGCGACCGACGCCGGCGGCTGGGCCGAGGTGTCGTTCACCGTCCCCTCGGGGAACTTCGGCAACATCCTCTCCGGATTCTTCGCGAAGCAGATGGGGCTGCCGATCCGGCGCCTCGTCTTGGCCGCGAACGAGAACAACGTGCTCGACGAGTTCTTCCGCACGGGGGTGTATCGCCCCCGCAGCGCCGCCCAGACGCTGGCGACCTCGAGCCCGTCGATGGACATCTCGAAGGCATCGAACCTCGAGCGCTTCATCTTCGAGCTCGTCGACCGCGATCCGGCGCGAGTGGTCGGTGCGTGGGACGACCTGGAGGCCCAGGGCTTCTTCGACTTCTCGGCCGAGCAGCCGCGCTTCGCGGAGGAGTTCGGCATCGTGAGCGGCACCTCGACGCACGAAGATCGGCTCGCGACCATCCGCGACGTGTACGAGGCCTCCGGCGAGGTGATCGACCCGCACACCGCCGACGGCGTGAAGGTCGCGCGGGAGTATGTCGAGCCCGGAGTGCCGATGCTGGTGCTGGAGACGGCCAAGCCCGAGAAGTTCGCCGAGACGATCCACGAGGCCATCGGGGTCGAGCTGGCGTACGCCCCCGAGCTGCGCGCCATGCTCGACGCCCCCCAGCACGTGACCGAGATGCCCGACGACGAGCACGCTCTCCGTGCCTTCATCGAGGAGAACGCCCTCCACTGACCCGCGAGACCCCGCTTTCGCGCCGAAACCCCCTGTCCCGGACGCCGGAGACAGGGGGTTTCGACGTGAACCCGGGGGCTCGGCGTCACTCGGGGTCGCCGTGCAGCATCCAGGCGATCCCGAAGCGGTCGACGAGCATCCCGAACGTCCCGCCCCACGGCGGCACATCGAGCGGCATCGTGATCGTGGCGCCCTCGGAGAGGCGGTCCCACACCTGCCGGGTCACCTCCTGGGTGTTGCCGCTCAGGGACACGGAGACGCCCTGCGGCTTCTCGTAGGTCATGCCCTCCGGGGTGTCCGAGGCCATGAGCACGAGGCCGTCGGGGGTCGTGAGCTGCGCATGCATCACGAGGTCCTTCTGGCTCGGATCCTGCACCATGTCGGGGAAGTCGCCGAAGACCGTGATGTCGAGATCTCCGCCGAGGACTCCCCGGTAGAACTCCATGGCATCGCGGGCCTCGGTGCGGAAGGACAGGTAGGGATTGAGGTTCGCCATGCGTGCTCCTGGTCGCTCGACTGCTGGAAGACCCCCGCCCCTCCTCAGTCTGCGCGCGCCGGCACCGCCTCGGCAAGCCATTCTGCGAACGTCTGCGTCCCGCGCACGGCCTCCGGTCCCGGCAGCGCCTTCCCCGCGCGCATCCCCGCCATCTGCGGGCCGGGCACGTTCAGCGCCGGGATCCAGCCGCGGTACCCGATGCGCCGCGCGTACGCCCGCACCATGTCGGCGAGCTGCTCTTCGCGGGGGCCGGCGAAATCAGGCACTCGACCCTGCGCGTCCCCGGTCGCGAGCGTGACGAGCCGTTCCGCGACCTCGCGGGCCGCCACCGGCTGCGTGCGCGCACGCGGAGCGAGATGCAGCGGCCCCGCCTTCGCGCGCGCGAACATCTGGGCGGCGAACTCGTGGAACTGCGTGGCGCGGAGGATCGTCGAGGGGACGGCGGCCGCGGAGACCAGTTTCTCCTGGGCCACCTTTCCCGCGTAGTAGTCGTAGGGGATCCGGTCGATGCCGACGATGGAGAGCAGGACGACGTGTCCCACGCCGGTGTCCGCGGCGGCGGCGAGGAGGTTCCCGGTGGCGGCGGTGAAGAACTCGATCGCCGTGCTCGCCTTCAGGGTCTCGACGCTCACGACATCGATCACGGCATCGGCTCCGGTCAGCGCCGCCTCCAGCCCGCGCCCGCTGACCAGGTCGACGCCGTGTGAACGACTGAGCACGACGGCCTCATGACCGGCGCTCCGGACGGCCTCCACCGTGGGCGTGCCGACGACGCCTGTCCCTCCTGCGACGACGATCCTCATGCGTCGATCCTCACTCCCGATCCAGCCCGAACGTGCGCTTCACGAGCGCCTGCACATGAAGGTCGAGCCCGTCGATGCGGGTGTTGACGCCGTCGATGCGTGTGCCGACCGCGTCGAAGCGGGTGTTGACCGCATCGAAGCGCGCGGTCATCTCGTTGCGCAGGCCGCCGATCTCGCTGCGGAGGACGCGGATGAACAGCGTCGAGACGACCGTGAGCATGCCCATCATCAGCGCCGTGAACGCGCCGATCATGGTCCAGACCTGCGCACCGTCCATGGTTTCCATCCCCTCATCGTGGCACCGGATCCTTCAGCCTGCCAGCATCCTGGCGGACGCCACGCCCGGCCACTCGCGCTCTGTGGAGACACCGGAGATCGCGGGGATCGGGGAGGAAGGGCCGGGTGAGGATCCCTCCTCACCCGGCCCTCGGTCAGTCGCCCTTCACGTTCACGAGCTGTCGCAGCGTGTGCCGGATCCGCACGAGGCTCGCCGCATCGTCCATCACCCGATCGATGGGCTTGTAGGCCTGAGGGATCTCGTCGATGAAGGCGTCGGTGTCCCGGAACTCGATGCCGGCCATGGCCTCCCGCAGCTGCGCGTGGGTGAACGTCTTCCGCGCCGCGGACCGCGAGTACTCCCGCCCGGCGCCGTGCGGGGAGGAGTTCAGCGACAGCGGGTCGCCGAGCCCCTCCACCACGTACGATGCCGTGCCCATCGACCCGGGGATGAGTCCGGGCCGACCCGCGTCCGCCTGGATCGCGCCCTTGCGGGACACCCAGACGCGCTTTCCGAAGTGCATCTCCGACTCCGTGAAGTTGTGGTGGCAGTTGATCCGCTCCTCCTCCTCGACCGGGGCGCCGAGGAAGTCGGAGAGCTGCCGGATGACGCGGTCCATCATCTCCTCGCGGTTCAGCAGCGCGAAGTGCTGCGCCCACCGGAGCTCGCGGATGTAGCGCGTGAACTCCGGCGTGCCCTCGACGAGGTAGGCCAGGTCGGCGTCGGGCAGGTCGATCCACCACTGCTTCGCCAGCCGCTGCGCGACCGCGATGTGGTGCCCGGCGATCTTGTTGCCCACGCCACGGGACCCGGAATGCAGGAACAGCCAGACCCGGTCGAGCTCGTCCACCGACACCTCGATGAAGTGGTTCCCCGAGCCGAGCGTGCCGAGCTGGAGCCGCCAGTTCTTCGCGTAGCCCTCGGGGTCGAACTCGGCCGCACGGGCTCGCTCCTCCAGCTCGGCGATGCGCGGTGCGGCCGTCGCCACGACCTTGTTGTTGTAGCGCCCGGCGGACAGCGGGATCGCGCGCTCGATCTGCTCCCGGAGCGCGGCGAGGTCGCGCCCGTCGAGGTCGTCCTTCGTGAACGGCGTGCGGACGGCGATCATGCCGCAGCCGATGTCGACGCCGACTGCCGCGGGGATGATCGCGCCGAGCGTCGGGATGACCGACCCGACGGTTGCGCCCTTGCCGAGGTGCGCATCCGGCATCAGCGCCAGGTGCGGGTGGATGAACGGCATGCGTGAGGTGGTGCGGGCCTGATCGAGGGTCTTCTCATCGATCAGGGACGCCCACGACAGCAGCCGCGCGGAGAGCCTCTCCATGATTCCCTTCCTTGTGGTGGTGTCCGGCCACAGGTCAGGGAGTCTTCCGACGGAAAACGCCCCGGACCTGACGGTGCGGGGCGTTGCGAGAGCGGATGCTGTCACACGGCGCGCGCCGGAGGGTACGACTCGTCGCGGTCATTGCGCTTCTGCGGAAGGGGCAATGCCACGTTCTGGGGAAGATTCCGCGGGGCGGTCATCCGTCGTCTCCTCGGCTGGTGTGCGGCGCCGGTCGGCGCAGCCTTGCCATCCTAGGCGGCGACACGCCCGGGCGTCAAGCGTCCTTCGGCGGGTTGTACATGAACTCGAGCCGGATGCCGTCGGCGTCCTCGACGAAGGAGGCGTAATACCGCTCGCTGTACCGCGGATACTCCTTCGGCTCGCGCACCGCGGTCCAGCCGGCGTCGAGAGCGAGGTCGTGGAGTCGGTCGACCTCGGCGCGCGACGGCACCGCGAAGGCCATGTGCTGCCAGCCGACGCGGCCGTGGCGGTGGGGGGTGGAGTCGTCGTCCCACGTGTAGAGGATGATCTCGGTTTCGTCGCCGGTGTGCCAGGAGATCGAGTGATCGTCCTCCCCGCCGAGCTCGTAGCCGAGCGCGGTGAGCACGGGATGGAACTGCGCGCGTCCGCGCTCCAGGTCGGCGACGGTGATGCCCAGGTGATCGAGGAGAGCCATGCGCCCAGTCTGTCAGCGCACCGGTCGCCTGTCAGTGCGGAGCATGGTATTCGGCTTCGCCGCGCTTCCAGTAGCCCTTCACGACGGCGTTCGCGCTGTCCACGCCCCAGCGTGCAAGCAGGGCACGGCCGGGCTTCACGATGGACTGCTCGGCGGCGATGAAGACGAACGGGTCGTCTCCGACGACTTCGTCCGCGGTCAGCGCGTCGAGGAAGGCGATCAGCGCGGAGCCGGCCGGCGCGTCGCCGCGGTGCAGCCACTCGACAGGCACCGGAGCGTCGATCTCGACCTCGCGGCCGGCCGACACCGTCTCGATGACGATGCGTGCGGGGGTGCCGGCGGGGATGAGGGCGGCGAAGCGACGGATCGCGGGGATGGCGGTCTCGTCGCCGACGAGGAGCCAGGATCCCGGCTCTCCGGTGAGGACGGCGGCGCCGCGTGGCCCGCCGACGCCGATGGTCGACCCGAGCGGGGCGTTCGCGGCCCACGGGGCGGCCACGCCCTGATCGCCGTGCACGGCGAACTCCACGTCGAGCCAGTCGTCACCCCAGGCGAGGGGCGTGTACTCGCGGCTCGGGGAGGCCCGCAGCTCCTCCACCGAGTCCACGGGGCCGCTCGGGAAGAAGAGCCGCATGTGGTCGTCGGAGCCCGGGGAGTCGAAGCCGGCGAGGTCGGGCCCGGACAGGCGGACGCGCACGAAATCCGGAGCGAGCCATTCGCGGGCGCTCAGCGTGACGTTGCGGAAGCGCAGCTCGAGGCCGCGACGCTCGATCGAGAAACCGGATTTCGTATCGCTCATAAAGTAAGGCTAACCTAAAAACCGACGCGGTCGGCTCGCCCGCCCGTCGGACCGGCGCCCCGCGAGGGCGCACACATCCCCGCAGAACAGGAGTCTCTCCATGTCCGTGCCCAGAACCCTCACCGCCACGAGCGTCGCTCTCGTCGGCCTGCTCGCCCTCTCCGGCTGCGCGTCCGGCGGCGAAGCCGAACCCGAAGAGACGACGGCGGAATCGGGGACCGTGACCATCGAGGACAACACCGGCACGCACGAGATCACCACGCCGCCGGCCTCGGTCGTCGCTCTGGACAACCGGACCTTCCAGACCCTCTCCGACTGGGGCATCGAGCTCTCCGCCGGCGCGGTCTCCCTCATGCCGGAGACCGTCTCCTACGTGAAGGACGAGGACATCGTCGACATCGGCCTGCACTCCGAGCCCGACCTCGAGGCCATCGTCGCCGCCGACCCCGACCTCATCATCAGCGGCCAGCGGTTCACGCAGCACAACGAGGCCATCGCCGAGCTCGTCCCTGACGCCACGATCATCGACCTGGAGCCGCGGGACGGCGAGCCCTTCGACGAGGAGCTCAAGCGGCAGACCATCGCCCTGGGCGAGATCTTCGGCAAGCAGGACGAGGCCCAGAAGCTCGTCGAGGAGTTCGACGCCGCTGTGGACCGCGCGAAGGCGGCCTACGACGACGCCGACACCGTCATGGCGGTGAACACCTCGGGCGGGCAGATCGGCTACCTCGCTCCGACCGTCGGCCGCTCGCTGGGACCGATCTACGACATGCTCGGCCTCACGCCGGCACTGCAGGTCGACGACGCGACCGACGACCACCAGGGCGACGAGATCTCGGTCGAGGCGATCGCCGCCTCGAACCCCGACTGGATCCTGGTGCTCGACCGGGATGCCGTGTTCGCCGCGGAGACGCCGGACTACGTGCAGGCGGCGGAGATCATCGAGAGCTCCGAGGCGCTCGCCGGCGTGACCGCCGTGAAGGACGACCAGATCGTCTACATGCCCACGGACACCTACCTCAACGAGAGCATCCAGACGTACACGACGTTCCTCAACGACCTCGCCGACGCGCTCGAGAAGGGCGCCGACAAGTAAGGGCTGTGCGGCGGCGTTTCGACCGGGGCGCCGCCGCCGGCATCCCCTCATGACCTCTCCTCTCCTCACATCGACACCGCGATCGTCCGCACGGCTGTTCGACCCGAAGCTGCTCATCGGTCTCCTCGTCGTGGCGGCACTCCTGGTGATCTCGCTCTTCACCGGCGTGTACGACATCGCCGGTGCGGACGACGGCGCGCAGATGTTCCAGATCACTCGCGTCCCCCGCACGATGGCGCTCGTGCTCGCCGGCGCGGCGATGGCGATGGCCGGCCTCGTGATGCAGCTGCTCACGCAGAACCGCTTCGTCGAGCCGACCACCACCGGGACCACGGAGTGGGCGGGACTCGGGCTCCTCGCCGTGATGGTCCTCGTGCCGCAGCCCTCCCTTCCGCTGCGCATGGCCGGAGCCGTGCTCGCCGCGTTCGTCGGCACGATGGTGTTCTTCGCGTTCCTCCGCCGCGTCGCGTTGAAGTCGTCGCTCATCGTGCCCATCGTCGGCATCATGCTGGGCGCGGTGGTCGGCGCCATCACGACCTACTTCGCCCTCGCCACGAACTCGCTGCAGATCATCGGCGTCTGGTTCGCGGGCAGCTTCACGTCGGTCATGCGCGGCCAGTACGAGATGCTGTGGATCGTCGCCATCATCGGCGTCATCGTCTTCCTCGTGGCCGACCGGCTGACCATCGCCGGGCTGGGGGAGGAGGTCGCCACCAACGTCGGGGTGAACTACAACCGGATGATCCTGCTCGGCACCGCCCTCATCGCGGTGACGACCGGCGTGGTCACCGTCGTCGTCGGCAACCTCCCCTTCCTGGGGCTCATCGTCCCGAACATCGTCTCGATGGTCCGCGGCGACGACCTGCGCAGCAACCTGCCGTGGGTGTGTCTTCTCGGCATCGCGATCGTCACCGTCTGCGACATCATCGGGCGGACGATCATCATGCCGTTCGAGGTGCCGGTGTCCCTGATCCTCGGTGTCGTCGGCGCCGTCGTGTTCGTGCTCCTCCTCCTTCGGCAGCGTCGTCGTGGCTGAGGCGACGATGACGGCGACCCCCGCCCCGCGGACGACGCGGTCGGCCGGGGCGTTCACGACCCCACGGGCGCGCCGCCGCTACATCGTCGTGCTGGTGGTGCTCGGCGTGATCGCCCTCGGTTCCGCCTTCGGTCTCCTCGCCTGGGACAACCCTCTCCCCGTCGGCACCCCCGGTTTCTGGCGCATCGCGCAGCACCGCGCGACCGCCGTGGTCGTGATGGCGCTCGTCGCGGTCGCCCAGGCCGTCGCCACGGTGAGCTTCCAGACCGTCACGAACAACCGGATCATCACTCCCTCGATCATGGGTTTCGAGTCGTTGTACCGCGTCGTGCAGACCACGACCGTGTACCTCTTCGGGGTCGCGGGGCTGGTGGCGATCCAGGGCGTCGGTCAGTTCGCCCTCCAGGTGCTCGTCATGGTCGGGCTCGCCGTCGTGCTCTACGGGTGGCTGCTCTCGGGCCGATACGGCAACCTCCAGATCATGCTGCTCGTGGGCATCGTGATCGGGGGAGGCCTCGGGGCGATCGCCACCTTCATGCAGCGTCTGCTCACCCCCAGCGAGTTCGATGTGCTCGCCGCGCGGCTGTTCGGCAACGTCTCCAACGCCGACCCGTCGTACCTCCCGCTCGCGGTCCCGCTCGTGATCGCAGCGTCCGCCCTCCTATGGCTGCGGTCCCGGCGGTTGAACGTGCTCGCGCTCGGTCCCGATGCCGCGCGATCGCTGGGGCTCGACCACCGCAGGGAGCAGTTCCTTGTCCTGACGCTCGTCGCGGTGCTGATGGCCACCTCCACCGCCCTGGTCGGACCGATGACGTTCCTGGGCTTCCTCGTGGCGACGCTCGCCTACCAGTTCGCCGACACGCACGACCATCGGCTGATCTTCCCGGTCGCCGTCCTCACCGCATTCTCGATCCTGGCGGGGGCGTACTTCGTCATGAAGAACGTCTTCTACGCGCAGGGCATGGTGTCGATCCTCATCGAGATCGTGGGCGGCACCGTGTTCCTCATCGTCATCCTCCGAAAGGGCAGACTGTGATCGCACTCGACGGCGTCCGCCGTGACTACAGCAGCGAGGTGGCGATCGGCCCCGTCGACCTCCGTATCCCGACCGGCGGCATCACCGCCCTCATCGGGCCGAACGGTGCGGGCAAGTCGACGCTCCTGACCATGATCGGCAGGCTGAACGGGATGGACGCCGGAGCCATCGAGATCGCCGGGCTCGACGTCGCCTCCACGAAGTCGAAGGATCTGGCCAAGGTGGTCTCGATCCTCCGCCAGGAGAACCACTTCGTGACCAGGCTCACCGTGCGCCAGCTCGTGGGCTTCGGCCGCTTCCCGCACTCCCAGGGGCGGTTGACGAGGGCCGACGAGGAGGTCATCAGCCAGGCGATCGACTTCCTCGATCTGGGGGCGCTCGAGGGGCGCTACCTCGACGAGCTCTCCGGAGGACAGCGGCAGCGGGCCTACGTGGCCATGGTCCTCGCGCAGGACACGGAGTTCGTGCTGCTGGACGAGCCCCTCAACAACCTCGACATGCGGCACGCCGTGCAGATGATGAAGCACCTGCGGCGGGCGGCGGAGGAGCTCGGGCGCACGATCGTCATCGTGCTGCACGACATCAATTTCGCCGGGCACTACGCCGACCACATCTGCGCCATGAAGGACGGCCGGGTGGTGGAGTTCGGCCCGCCGGCGGAGATCATGACGGACGACGTGCTGAGCCGGGTGTTCGACACCCCGGTACAGGTCGTGGAGGGCCCGTCCGGCCCCCTCGCCGTCTACTACTGACGGGCGTCAGAGCTCGACGCCGTGGTCCTCGTCGTTCACGCCCGCGTTGTGACCGCGGCGGGACTCGTAGCCGAGGAACCAGCCGAACCACACGATCGCGGCGAGCAGCACGCCCAGCCAGACGTTCTGGAAGATGAGGCCGAGGACGACACCGGCGATCAGCAGGCCGACCGTGACGAAGATGCGCAGGGCGGTACGGGACATGCGCTCAGCATACGTCGGTCGCTGTGATCACAGACCGATCAGCGTCGGCGGTGGTCCTCCGGGGCGAGCCGGGGTCCGCGCCGCGCCTCGGCGACGCCGCTCGCGAAGATGAGCCGGATGACGCGCTGCCGGTGGCCGGCCCAGGGGGCGAGCAGCTCGATCATGCCGGCATCGTCCGTGCGGTGCCCGGTCAGGGCATGCCCGACCTCGTGTGCCAGATGGTAGTCGCCGACACTGACGGCATCGGGGTCGCCCAGCGCGCGGATCCGGGTCTCCGCAGCGGTCCAGACGCCGACCCCGGGCAGGCTCGTGAGCACGCGGTCACGGTCAGCGCCGGTCGTGGCCGCTCGGACGGCAGCGGCGATGCGGTCGCCGCGCTCCGCCGCCCGCACGATGGTCTTCGACTGGGGCGGCTCCACTCCGGCGCGATGCCACGCCCAGGACGGGATGCGTCGCCACTGCGCCGCCGTGGGAGCGACGGCCATCGGTCGCGGCGTCGGCCCCGGTGCCGGGTCGCCGTAGCGCGACACGAGGTACCTCCAGGCGCCGAAGGCCTGCATGGAGGTGACCTTCTGCTCGAGGATGCCGCAGGCGAGGGCATCGAAGACCTCATCCGTCCGCGCGAGCCGGATGCCGGGGTGTCGCCGGGCCGCCTCGGCGATGAGGGGGTGCAGGGAGGGATCGAAGCCGGTCGGGTCGTCGCCGGCACCGCACAGCGCCGGCACGAGGGCGAGGGCGTGCTCGGCACCCGGACCCCAGGCGGTCGCCTTGACCTCGTTCCCCGACATCCGCAGGGCGAGCGTCGACGGACCCTGCGGCGTGCGGACCGCGCGCCAGATGACCGGGCCGTCGAAGACCGTCGTCGGATCGGTGCCGCCGCGGCGCAGCATGCCGACGGTGCGCCGGAGATCGAGCGGATGCGGCGGGCGGTACGTCGTCTCCCGCGGAGGGTCCGCGTGGACGGCGCCCGCCGTCGCGGGGGCGGCGGCGAGGGTCATGCGCCCACCCTACGCGCGGCTCCTGACACCGGCCTCCCGGCGAGGGGAGCGCGTCAGAAGCGGTCGGGCGACGGGGTTCCGTGGCCGTAGCGGATGACGACGTCGGCGTGACGGTCGAACCGGTAGCCGATGCCGCGCACGGTGCGGACGATGTCCTCGTACCGGCCGAGCTTCGCCCGCAGCCGGCGCACGTGCACGTCGATCGTGCGCTCGCCCGGCGTCTCGTCGTCCTGGGCCTGCCAGAGGGCGGCGACGAGCTCGCTGCGCTCGATCGTGCGGCCCTCGCGGAGGACGAGGTACTGCAGCAGCTCGAACTCCTTGTAGGTGAAGGCGGCGGATTCGCCGTCGATGAGCACGCGCTTGCGGGAGATGTCGACCGTGACGCCGGACTCCTCGGGCGTGGTCTCCTCCTCGGCAGCGGCCTTGGTGCGGGCGATCGCGCCGGGCTCCTGCAGGGCGAGACGCACGACGTCGAGGTCTCGGCCGCCGGAGCCGTGCGGGGCGAGGGCGACGGTGGCGTGGGTCTCGGCGCCGGGCGCGAGCTCGGCCAGCGTGCGGCGGAGGGCGTCGACGAGCAGCGGAAGGCTCACACCGGCTTCGGCGGCCTTGATCTCGTCCAGGCCGACGTAGAGGGCGAAGCCGCGGGGCGAGCGGACGGCGGGGAGATCGGCGCCGGCCGGGGCCAGCGGGGCCGACGACTCGGCGGGTCGGACGGTGCGGTTCGGGGCGGTGACGGCGGGACGCTCGAGAAGGGCGGAGTTCGACATGATGATGGGTCCTCAGGACGTGAGCCCGACGGGAGGGGGCTCGGATGCGTTGCACGAATGACCGGCGGAGCCGGGGAAGCGAGCACGGGTGTGTGCTCGGGACGCTGCTCTCGCAGATGGCGAGGAGTCAGGTCAGGCGAGGTGGCTGTTCGTTCAGCGACACATTCGGCAACACATGTCAACGCGACCGGGCATCATCATCCCGGCAGTCCCGTTCGCCTCCTGGGCGGACAAAGGGCGTGCGTTGATGGTCATGGGGGGATTATGTCCGATCGTGACGGGACATGTCAAAACGCCCGGGCGCGTCGCAAGAGGCGTAACGTGACACGGATGACGATCTCGCACACCGTCGGCGGCTTCATCCTGACCGACGAGAAGGACGCATCGCGGTACACCCTCACGCGCGACGGGAAGCTCGTCAGCGTGCTCGACTACCGGGACGACGGCCACACGGTCGCGCTCACCCGGGCCTACACGGTCCCGGCATTCCGCGGGAACGGGTACGCCGGGAAGGTGGTCGAGGGGGCGGTGGCCGACATCGCGGAGCGCGGCGACCGCAAGGTGGACGCCGTGTGCTGGTACGTGGCGGAGTGGTTCGCCGCGCACCCCGAGCAGTCGGGTCTGCTCCGCACGCGCTGACCTTCCGCCTGTATGACGAACTGTTACGGCCGCCGCCTGCGAGGATGAGGGCATGAGACTCGCCGAAGCCCTCGCAGCCCGCGCCGACCTGCAGCGCCGCATCGAGCAGCTGCGAGCGCGCATCGTCGGGAACGCCCGGTACCAGGAGGGCGAGGAGCCCGCCGAGGACGCGACGGCGTTGATCGAGGAGGCGGAGGCCGCGTTGACCCGGCTGCAGAGCCTCATCCGCCGCATCAACGTCACGAACGCCCGGCTCGACCTCGGCCCGGACGGGACGATGACCGATGCGCTGGCCGCCCGGGACGTGCTGCGCCTGCGTCACGCCGTGCTCACGGAAGCGGCGGCCGCGGCCTCGGGGGCGAACGAGCAGTACCTGCGGCAGATGCGCTCGGAGCTGCGGCAGGTGTCGGCGCTGCCCGTCGCCGCGCTGCGTGCGCGGGCGGATGCGGTCGCCCAGGAGCTCCGAGAGCTCGACAACCGGATCCAGCAGGCGAACTGGTCGCACGACCTCGAGGAGGAGAGCGGAAGTCGGTAGTCGCGACGGAGCGGGCACAACCCTCAGCCGGCGGGGCAAGCCCGGCTCCTGTGGGCGGAGGGCAGCCCTGATCTCGCATCGCGCAGCCCCGCACGCCGCACAGGTGAAGGTGCACAGCGCATCTCGCATCACCGCGTGCCGGTCGCCGCGACGAGGGTGGGTCAGGGGACCTTCCGCTTCCTCCTCATGACTCGGGAGATGGCGCTCCCGGCACGCCTCGGAGGGAATGTCCGAGGGTCTTCGTACCGTGGGGGTATGCGGATCCTGCACACCTCGGACTGGCACATCGGCCGGACGTTCCATGGCAACTCCACCATGGATGCGCTCGCCGAGGTGCTCGCCGCCCTGACCACGCAGGTCAGGGAGCACGAGGTGGACGTCGTCATCGTCGCGGGCGACGTGTTCGACTCCGCCACGCCCTCGGCCGCCGCCTACACCCTGCTCGGAGACGCTCTCGTCGGTCTGCACGAGACGGGCGCGCGGGTGGTCGTCACCAGTGGCAACCACGACTCCGCCGCGCGGCTCGGGTTCCAGGCCCGACTGCTGCGCGACGGCATCCACGTGCTCACCGATCCCCTCGCGGTCGGTACGCCCGTCACGATCGACGATGCCCACGGTCCCGTGCACTTCTTCGGTATCCCGTACCTGGAGCCCGCGATCGTCCGCCAGCACTGGCCGGAGGGCGACGCCGAGGGGCGGCAGCTGCGCACGCAGGCCCAGACCATGACGCACGCGATGACGCTCGTCCGCGCGGGCATGCAGGAGCACGAGGGCCGGTCGGTCGCCATCGCCCACTGCTTCGCCGCGGGCGTGGAGCCGACGGAGGGTCTGGAGCGCGAGGTGCGGCAGGGTGGCCTCGACGTCGTCCCCCTCCGCGCGTTCGACGGCCCCGACTACGTCGCACTGGGCCACATCCACGGTCGCCAGCAGGTGAGCGAGCGGGTGCGGTACGCCGGCGCTCCGCTGCACTACAGCTTCGGCGAACAGCACAAGCCGCGCGGCTCCTGGCTCGTCGACCTGGATGCCGACGGCCTTGCGGGCGTCGAGTGGCTCGAGCTTCCGGTTCCGCGGCGACTGGTCACGCTGACCGGCACCTTCGAGGAGATCCTCTCCGCAGGGAGCGTGGCCGCGCACGCCGACGCCTGGGTGTGCGCCGTCTATACCGACGCCGTGCCGCAGACCGAGCCCATGCGACGGCTCCGCGAGGCGTACCCGCACTGTGCCATGGTGCAGCATCAGCCCGCTGCGACGGGAGAGGAGCGCGAGCGCTCGTACGGTGAGCGGCTGCGGTCCGCGGTGACCGATGCCGACCGCATCGAGGCGTTCCTCGAGCACGTGCGCGCCGGCCAGGGAGCCACCGAGGTCGAACGCGAGCTGATCCGCGAGGTGCTCGACGACCGGGTCCGCGCGGAAGCTCTCGTCTAGTGCGGCTGCATCGTCTGGAGGTCGAGGGGTTCGGCCCGTTCCGTGCGCGGCAGACCGTGGACTTCGACGCCTTCGCCGACGACGGGATCTTCCTCATCGCCGGCCGCACCGGAGCGGGGAAGTCGAGCATCCTCGATGCGGTCTGCTTCGGGCTGTACGGCGGGGTGCCGCGGTACGACGGCGGGGAGAAGAGGCTCCGCAGCGACCACAGCGAACCGGACGACCCCTCCGAGGTCGTCGTCGAGTTCAGCACGCCGTCCGGCCGCTACCGGGTCACGCGTTCCCCCGAGTACCTCCGGCCGGCCCGGCGGGGAGGAGGCCTGACGAAGCAGGCGGCGGCGGTCTCCCTGGAGGAGCTCACGGATGACGGCTGGGTCGGGCGCGCGGCGCGGGCCGTCGACGTGGCGCACGAGCTCGACGACATCCTCCAGCTCAGCCGCGAGCAGTTCCTGCAGGTGATCCTGCTGGCCCAGAACCGGTTCTCGGAGTTCCTGCTCGCAGGCAGCAGGGACCGGCAGGCGCTGCTGCGCCGGCTCTTCGGCACCGAGCGTTTCGAAGACGTGCAGGCGCGGTTCGACGAGCGGCGGCGCCACGCCGAGCAGAGCCTCGGGGCGCGTCTCGCCACGGTGTCCGCCCGGCTGGACGAGGCCGAGCGCCTCGTGGCGGATGCCGACCTCGGGCGCGACGCCGGCGACGCCGACGGTGAGGTCGGACCGGAGGCGCAGGGGGATGGCGTCACGACGGCCGATCGCCTCGCGGAGCTGGAACGGGCGCAGGCTCGCGCTGCGTACCGGGCGGAACGGCGCGCTGCCGAGCGTCAGGAGGCGGAGAAGCGGTTCGAGGCCGCCGATGCGGTTCTGGCCGCCGCCCGGGAGGATCGACGTGCCCAGAGCGAGCGCGACCGTGCCCGTGCGGCGATGGCGCGTCTGGACGCCGAGGAGGAAGCCATCGCCGAGGCGAAGGCGGAGCTCGCCAGGGCGCGAGCGGCCGAGGTGCTGCGGTCCTCGATCACCGCGGCCGACCGTGCCCTGACAGCGGCTGATGACGCGGTGGCTGCGGAGAAGCGCGCACGCGCGGACTGGGATCAGCTCGGTGTCGAGACCGACGACCTCGATGCGTGGATCGCCGACCGGACACGGGCCTCCGGGGTCTGGGAGCGCGCCGTCGTGCTGGAGGCCGAGGCGCCGCGCCGCGCCGCCGAGCGCGTCAGCGCAGAGGAGGCCGTCGCCACCGCCGAGCGCCAGTGCGGCGACGGCGAGGCGGAGCGCGCGGCGCTGCCCGGACGGATCGCCGCCGTCACCGCGGAGCGGGATGACGCCCGTCGGCTCGGCGACCGGCTCCCCGCCATGGAGAGCGCGCGTGTCGCTGCCGAGCTCCGCCGGGAGGCGGCGGAAGAGGCGGCACGTCTGCAGCAGGAGTGCGCCGCGGCCGACCGGGTCCTCGCCGAGGCGACGTCCGCGCAGGCCGCCGCGCAATCGGCTCTAGCCGATCTGCGCCAGCGCCGGATCGACGGCATGGCCGGGGAGCTGGCGTCCGCTCTGATCGAGGATCACCCCTGCCCGGTGTGCGGGGCGCGGGAGCATCCGGCGCCGGCAGACCACAGCGCCGCGGTCTCCGTGGAGGACATCGCGGCTGCGGAGACCCGGAGGGACGAGGCGGCTCGCCGGGAGCAGCAGGCGAGCTCGACCTGCACGTCGCTGCAGGTCGAGCTCGCTGCGGCTCTGGCGCGCGCGGACGGACGAGACGTCGAGACGGCGAAGGCCGAGCTCGATGCCGCCGTGGCCGCCGAGAAGGAGGCGCTCGGCGCGGCCGAGGCCGCGCGGCTGCGCGACGGCGAGCTCGTCGAACTCGGTGCCCAGCAGGGCGCGCTCGACGGGCGGCGCGTCCAGGACGAGGCGGCCCTCGCCGAAGCCCGCGAGCAGCTCGCCCTGGTCGTCCAGCGCGACGAGGCCGCCCGTACGGCGATCAACGAGGCGCGAGGGAGCTACGCGTCGGTGGCTGAGCGCATGACGGAGGCCACCGCCCACCTCGCCGTCGCACGCCGCCTCCTCGACGCCGAAGCCGAACGGGCGCGGAGGCAGCAGGCGGCCGCGGAGGCGGCTGCCGAGAGGGATGCCGCCCTCGACGCCTCCGAGTTCTCCGACGTCGAGGCCGCCACCGCGGCGCTGCGTCCGCCGGCGGTGCAGACGGAGCTGGACGAGCGGGTGACGACGCACGCCGTGCAACGGGAGAAGGAGCGCGCCCTGCTCTTCGACCTCGAGCTGCGCACGCTGCCGGAGGAGCCGATCGACCTCGCGCCTCATGAGCAGGCGGCGCTCGACGCCAGAGCGGCGTGGTCCGCCGCCGTCGACGAGGCCACCAGGGCGGCGGGCGACGCGGTGCGGCTGGCCGGCCTCATCGACGCCGCGAAGGACGAGCACGCCCGCACGGCGGAGGATGCCGCGGCGTTCGAGGTCCTCCAGGCCCTCGCCGACACGATCGCCGGACGAGGGGCGAACACCCGCAAGATGACGCTGGAGACCTTCGTGCTGGCGGCGGAACTCGAGGAGATCGTCGATGCCGCCAACCGCCGCCTCCATGACATGTCGGAGGGGCGCTACCGCCTGCAGCACTCCGACGCCCTGGCTGCGCGCGGTGCCGCGTCCGGGCTGGGCATCGTGGTCGCCGACGCCTTCACCGGGCAGACCCGTCCGCCACAGTCGCTCTCGGGCGGCGAGACCTTCCTCACCTCCCTCGCGCTCGCCCTCGGACTGGCCGAGGTCGTGACGGCCCGCGCGGGGGGCATCCGCCTGGACACGCTGTTCATCGACGAGGGATTCGGGTCGCTCGACGGCGACACGCTCGACGTCGCGATGCGCACGCTCGACGAGCTGCGGCAGGGCGGTCGCACGGTCGGCGTCATCAGCCACGTCGAGGCGATGCAGGAGCAGATCCCGGCGCAGCTCACGGTCCGTGCGCTGCCGAACGGACCGAGCGTCATCGAGACGCGCTGAGGTCAGACCCCGTACTCGGCGCGGATCACCTCGCGCAGCTCGATGCTGCACCGGGCGATGGCCTCGCGGAAGTCGGCCAGGGCACCATCCTCCGCCTGGTCGGAAACGGCGCGGAAGGCGCGGATCGGCACGCCGAACTGCCCCGCCACCCAGATGTAGGCGTAGGTCTCCATGTCCACCAGGGCGGCACCCATCGGCCGGATCACGGCGGTGACCTCGGCGTCGTTCACGAAGTGGTCACCCGTGGCGATCACGACGCCCTCGCGGCCTGTGGTCACCTGCGGCGGAAGCGAGACGTGCCGTCCGACGACGCCGTCCAGGTCGATCACGTCGTGCTGAACCGCGGTCGCGATCTCGTGCACCGCGTACGCACGCCCCTTCTCGATGGAGCCCGCGGTGCCGACGACGACGACCTCCTCGTAGCTCTTCGCGTCGAGGGCGCGGGTCAGGGCGTACGTCGCCGGCAGCTTTCCCGGGCCGGTGACCAGCCGGTCGAAGCCGTCGAGCTCCTCGGGGAAGGCGGACAGTTCGGACTCGAGGGCGGCGACGAGGAGCTTCACCGCTTCAGTCTCTCAGGTCGCGGCCGGATACCGCGTCCCGGCGCAGTGGCGTGACCCGCACGAAACACGGAAGGGGGATACTGGAGCCGAACCGATGAGCGGAGGACAACGTGTCGTTGCAGAAGCAGATCGCGGAAGACCTGGGCGCCCGGCCCGACATCGATCCTGAAGCGGAGGTGGAGCGTCGCGTCGGCTTCCTCGCGGACTACCTGCGCACGACCGGCGCGAAGGGCTTCGTCCTCGGCATCTCCGGCGGACAGGACTCGACGCTCGCGGGGCGCCTCGCCCAGCTCGCGGTGGAGCGCGTGCGTGCGGAGGGCGGGGAGGCCACCTTCCTCGCGGTGCGCCTGCCCTACCGCGTCCAGCACGACGCCGACGATGCGCAGGCCGCGCTGGACTTCATCGCCCCGGACTCGTCGATCGAGGTGAACATCCAGAACGGCGTCGAGGGCGTAGAGAAAGACATCGAGTCCGCCGTCTCCAGCGACATCTCCGACTTCAACCGCGGCAACATCAAGGCTCGCCTCCGCATGGTTACCCAGTACGCCCTCGCGGGGCACGAGGGGCTCATCGTGATCGGCACCGACCACGCCGCCGAGGCCATCACCGGCTTCTACACGAAGTTCGGCGACGGAGCGGCTGACGTGCTCCCGCTGGCCGGTCTCACGAAGCGACAGGGCCGCGCCCTGCTCCAGTTCCTCGACGCTCCGGAGCGCCTGGCCTTCAAGGTCCCCACCGCCGACCTCCTCGACGACCAGCCGGGGCGCACCGACGAGGATGAGCTGGGGCTGACGTACGAGCAGATCGACGATTTCCTCGAAGGGCGGGAGGTCGACCCCGAGGTCGCCGGCCGCATCGAGGCGCGGTACCTCGCGACCCAGCACAAGCGTCACCTGCCGGTGACCCCCGACGACACCTGGTGGCGCTGACCGCGACCCCTGGTGCGGGACCGCCCGCTTTTCGCCGTGTCGGATGCCGCGGATAGTGTCGAAGCAGCCGACAGAACGGGAGAATCGTGCGGATCGACACAGAGGCGCAGCGGGTCATCTGGAGCGCGAGCGACCTCAAGGCGGCCGCCGAGTGCGAGTTCGCGTGGTCCCGGGCGATCGACGCGAAGCTGGGTCGGGTCCCCGCGGTCGAGGAGCCGGAGGACGCGACGCTCCTCCGCGCCGCCCAGCTGGGAGACGTGCACGAGCAGAACGTGCTCGACCGCTACATCCGTGAGCTCGGCGACGAACGGGTGCATCGGATCGCCAAGGTCTCCTCGAGCGATCCTGAGGCGCTCGCGGCCGCCGTCGACGAGACGCTGAGCGCTCTGCGGTCCGACGCGCTGGTCGTCTTCCAGGCGGCTTTCGCCACCGACGAGTTCGTCGGGTTCGCCGACTTCCTCCGCCGGGATGCGGACGGGCGCTGGCGGGTGCAGGACTCGAAGCTCGCGCGCAAGGCTCGGGTGATCGCGCTCATGCAGCTCGCGGCATATGTCGATCAGCTCGACCGACTCGGCATCCCCCGCGCGGACGAGGTCGACCTCATCCACGGCGACAACAGCGTCAGCACGCACGCGGTCGACGACCTCCTTCCGCTGTTCCGGGTGCGCCGGTCGCGGCTGCGCGCTCTCATCGCGGACCGCGCCGTGGCCGATGGCACCGCTGGGGCGCCCCTCGCGTGGGGTGACGACCGCGGCGACCTGCGCGTGGTCGCCTGCGGGCGCTGCGCCACCTGCGAGGAGCAGGTGCTGGCCCACCGGGACCTCCTCATGGTCGCCCGCATGCGTCCGGTGCAGCGGGCCCGTCTCCGCGCCGCCGGGATCCTCACGATCGACGACCTGGCTGCAGCGACGCAGGCCCCCGAGGGCATGAACGTCGACACCTTCGAGAACCTCCGCGCCCAGGCCCGCGTGCAGCTGCGGGCGGATGCCGAGGGCGCGGCGACGTACGACGTGCACTACGCCGCGGCGATCCACACCCTCCCGGTGCCCAGCCACGGCGACATCTTCTTCGACTTCGAGGGCGATCCGCTGTACACCGAGCCCGCCCCCGATGGCGAGGCGGAGTGGGGCATCGACTACCTGTTCGGCTGGGTCGACAACGCCGACCAGTACACCGCTCTCTGGGCGCACTCGTTCGCGGAGGAACGCCAGGCGCTGGAGACCTTCCTCGACTTCGTGAAGGTGCGTCGAGCCGCCCACCCCGGCATGCACATCTACCACTACGCCCCCTACGAGACCTCGCATCTGGTCGCGATGGCCGCCCGCCACGGCGTGCGCGAAGGCGAGGTAGACCGCCTCCTCCGCGAAGGCGTGTTCGTCGACCTGTACCCGCTGGTGCTGCGCACCGTGCGGGTCGGTTCGCGGTCCTACTCCATCAAGAAGCTCGAGCCGCTCTACATGGGGGAGGACGTGCGCACGAGCGACGTCCAGAAGGGCGACGACTCCATCGTGCAGTACGTTGCGGCGCGGGAGCTCGCCGCAGCGGGCGCGCAGGCCGAGGCCGACGCCGTGCTCGCCGACCTCGCCGACTACAACCGCTACGACTGCGTCTCGACCCGCCGGCTGCGCAACTGGCTCATCGAGATCGCGCGCGCAGAGGGCGTGACGCCGGCCCCACCGGACGATGCGGACGAAGTCATCTACGAGCCGTCGCCGCGTTCGCTCGCTCTGCTCGGCGATGCGGAGCGCGCGGTGGAGGCCGGTGACGACGGGCTCGTGCACCGGATCGCGGCGGCCGCCATCGACTACTTCCCGCGTGAGGCGAAGAGCTTCTGGGTCGCGCACTTCCAGCGGCTGCGGGAGCCGGTCACCATGTGGGACGGCACGCGCGATGTGGTGAAGGTCGATGCGACCCGCTCGCGGGTGCGCCGCGACTGGAGCATCGGCGAAGGCCGCCGGGTGCTGTCGCGGGAGCTCGAGATCCGCGGCGAGGTGTCCCCGGGCACGACGCTCGGCCCCGGCGCGCAGCCGTTCGCGCTCTACGACGTCCCGGCCCCGTTCGACACCGACGTCCCGTCGCGGGCCGTGCACGTGCCGCACGGGGTCACAGTCGTCGAGGTGCTGGACGACGGATACCTCGTGGTCGAGTCCGCCGTGCAGGGACAGACCTGGGACGACCTCCCCGTCGCGCTGACCCCTGCGGCGCCGCCTCGCGTGGTGTCGCTGCAGCAGGCGATCGACGAGTGGGCGGACGCGGTGCACGCGGCCGCCCCGGACTTCCCCGAGGACGCGGCCACCGACATCCTCCGCCGCCTGCCTCCGCGCACGGTGTCGGGGAACGCGCTTCCGGCCGCCGGTGACGATCCGATCGACGCGATCGTCCGCGGAGTCCTCGACCTCGACCGCAGCTACCTCGCGGTGCAGGGGCCTCCGGGCACGGGGAAGACCTACACCGGCTCGCAGGTGATCGCCCGGCTCGTCAACGAGCACGGCTTCCGCATCGGCGTCGTCGCGCAGTCCCACGCGATCATCGAGACGCTCCTGGAGCGCGTCGTCGCCGACGGTGTCGCCCCGGGTCAGGTGGCGAAGTGCCCCAAGGATGCCGATGCCGATCCCGGCTACACGGTGATCCCGAAGACCGGGATGGCCGCCTTCCTCGCCGAGCACGAGAACGAGGGTGCCGTCGTGGGCGGCACCGCGTGGGACTTCAGCAACACGCAGCGGGTCGCCAGGGGAGAGCTCGACCTGCTCGTGATCGACGAGGCCGGACAGTTCTCGCTCGCCTCCACCATCGCGGTGGCCGCCGGTGCGCAGCGGCTCCTGCTCCTCGGTGACCCTCAGCAGCTGCCCCAGGTCAGCCAGGGCGCCCACCCGGAGCCGGTGGATACCTCTGCGCTCGGCTGGGTGATGGACGGCGATCCCGTCGTGCGTCCGGAGTACGGCTACTTCCTCGCCCGCTCCTGGCGCATGCACCCGTATGTCGCGGCTCCGGTGTCGAAGCTCGCCTACGCCGGGAAGCTCGCGTCCGCTCCCGGTACCGAGCGGCGCGCGGTCGAGGGCATCGACCCGGGCCTGCACGTGGTGCCGCTGCGGCACCGCGGCAATGCGACCCAGTCCCCGGAGGAAGCCGCCGAGGTGGTGCGTATCGTCCGCGACCTCGTCGGCCGCACCTTCCACGACAACGACGCGGAGGGCACCGTCCGCCCGCTGACGCCGGAGGACATCATCGTGGTGGCGCCGTACAACGCGCAGCGGCAGCTCGTGCACGATGCGCTCGCGGCGGCCGGGTTCGGCGGGGTCCCGGTGGGGACCGTCGACAACTTCCAGGGCAAGGAGGCGGTCGTCTCTATCACGACGCTCGCCGCGTCGAGCGGTCGGGATGCCCCGCGGGGCCCGGAGTTCCTGCTGCTGCAGAACCGGCTCAACGTGGCGATCTCCCGCGCGCAGGTCGTGGCCTACCTCATCTACTCGCCGGCGCTGCTCGACGATCTGCCGTACACGCCCGAGGGCGTCGCGAGGCTCAGCGCCTTCGCCCGCCTGGTGGGCGCGGCTGAAGAGGAGGAATCATGATGTCGTCCGTCCCCCGGTCTGCTTCCGTCGAGACACCGACGGCCGATGAGATCCTGCGCGCCGCCGCCGCATGGGCGTGGTTTCCTCGCGGCAGCGAGGACGTCCGCGACGATCTGCTGCTCGTGCGCTACCCGGAGCGGTTCGGAGGCGGCGTCCGCGGCTCCCAGGTGACGTCGACGCGGCCCGCCGCCGAGGTGCTGGACGGAGCACTGGAACGCACCAGAGCCTGGGGCGAGAACGTCTTCACGTTCTGGACCAACCCTGCGGACGACCCGGACCTCGAGGACGAGCTCCAGCGCCGCGGTGCGGTGCACTTCGACACCGTCACGGTGTTCGCGCGTCCGACCATCGGAGCCGCGGTCGACGTGCCGCCCGGGGTCACCGCCGAGGTCGTGCGCACGAGGGACCAGCTCCGCGAGGTCGACGCGATCAACGTCCCCGTCTGGGAGCAGCAGCCGCTGGACGAGGACGGTCTGGACGCCGAGTTCGCCGAACTCACCGCAGCCCTGTCCGCGGGGGAGGGCTTCCGGGTGCTCGGCCGCATCGACGGCCGCGCGGTGAGCACCGGCGGCTGCACGATCGTCGACGGGTTCACCCGCCTGTGGGGAGCGGCGACACTCGAGGCCGACCGCGGGCGCGGTGTCTATCGGGCGGTCCTCGCGGAGCGCCTGCGACAGAGCGCCGCGCGCGGGGCCGCAACGGCGCTCGTCAAGGGCCGCGTCTCGACCTCGGCGCCGATCCTCGCGAGGGCCGGCTTCACGCGTTACGGCGAGGAGCGCGGCTACCGCCTGACCCTCTGACGCGAGTCGAGAGCGCGAGCGAGGTCAGACGGTGCCGTAGAGGCGGTCGCCCGCATCGCCGAGGCCGGGCACGATGTAGCCCTTCTCGTCGAGGCGCTCGTCGAGCGCTCCGAGGACGAGGGTCACATCGCGGTCGCCGGCCATCGCCTCGATCGCTGCCACGCCCTCCGGGGTGCCCAGCAGGCAGATCGCGGTGACGTCCTTCGCGCCGCGGTCGAACAGGAACTGGATGGCCGCGGCCAGCGAGCCGCCGGTCGCCAGCATCGGGTCGATCGCGAAGCACTGACGGTCGGAGAGGTCGTCCGGAAGCCGCTCGGCGTAGGTGGTGGGCTCGAAGGTCTCCTCGTCGCGGACCATGCCGAGGAAACCGACCTCCGCGGTGGGGAGGAGCTTGACGAGGCCTTCGAGCATGCCGAGACCGGCGCGCAGGATGGGGACGACGATGGGCCGCGGCTCGGAGATCTTCACGCCCGTGGTCGTGGTGACCGGCGTCGTGATCTCGATCGGCGTGACCTTCACATTCCGCGTCGCCTCGTACGCGAGGAGCGTCACGAGCTCTTCGGTCAGCTGGCGGAAGACCGGCGACGGGGTGCGCGCGTCGCGCAGCACCGAGAGCTTGTGGGTGATGAGAGGGTGGTCGGCGACGTGAACACGCATGGATACAGGCTAATGCGCGCCGCGTCCGCGCACGACATCGGGCGCCGTGGCGGCCGCCCCGCGCTGCCGTAGGCTCGGGGCATGACCGCCGCCGACCGTCTCGCGATGCAGCGCGCACTCGAGCTCGCCGCCGAGGCCGCGGACGCCGCGGAGATCCCCGTCGGCGCCGTCGTGCTCGACGCGGATGGCCGTGTCCTGGCCGAAGGGCGGAACACCCGGGAGGCCACGCACGACCCGACCGGGCACGCCGAGATCGAGGCGATCCGCGGCGCGGCATCGGTCCGCGGGTCGTGGAACCTCGACGGCTGTACGCTCGTCGTCACCCTCGAGCCCTGCGTGATGTGCGCCGGCGCGATCCTCCAGGCACGCATCGGCCGTGTGGTCTTCGGCGCGTGGGACGACAAGGCGGGAGCGGCCGGCTCGATGTACGACGTGCTGCGTGACCGCCGCCTGCCCTATCGCGCGGAGGTGATCGGCGGCGTGGACGAGCACGCGTCCATCGCTCTGTTGCGCGCCTTCTTCGAGGACCGTCGCTGAACGCTCAGTCCGAGGACTTGAGGACGAACACGTCCGTCGAGGGCTCCGGATCGATCGCGGGACGGTAGACGTCTGGCTCGATGTAGACGACCCGGGCGACCGGCACGGCGGCGCGGATGCGGGCCTCGATCTCGTCGATGTCGTCGGCGACCTCGCGCAGCGGCTTGTCGGCGTTGAGCGCGATCTTCGCGGCGACCATCAGCTCGTCCGGCCCGAGGTAGAGGGTCTTCATGTGGATGATCTTCTCGATCTCCGGACCGTCGTTGATCGCGTCCACGATGCGGTCGTAGTCGGCGGGGGTCGCGCCCTCGCCGACGAGCAGGCTCTTGGTCTCCACACCCAGCACGATCGCGATGAGCACGAGCAGGACGCCGATCATCACCGTGCCGAGGGCGTCGAAGACGGGGTTGCCGGTGAGGAGCGTGAGGCCGACGCCGAGCAGGGCGAAGGTGAGGCCGGTGAGGGCCCCGACGTCTTCGAGGAGGACCACGGGGAGCTCCGGCGCCTTGGACCGCCGGACGAAGGAGAACCAGGACTGGCCCTTCTCGCGGACGACGTTGCTCTCGCGCACGGCGGTGCGCAGCGAGAACGACTCCAGGCCGATCGCGATGAACAGCACGACGAGCGGGAGCCACCACCAGGTCTGGTCGATCTCATGCGGGTGGGTGAGCTTCTCCACGCCCTCGTAGATCGCGAAGAGCCCGCCGACGGAGAAGAGGATGATCGACACGACGAACGCGTAGACGTAGCGCTCGCGGCCGTAGCCGAACGGGTGCGCGCGGTCCGCGTGGCGCTTCGCCTTGCGGCCGCCGAGCATCAGCAGCAGCTGGTTCCCCGAGTCGGCGACGGAGTGGATCGCCTCGGCGAGCATCGAGGCCGAGCCGGAGAGGGCCCACGCGAGGAACTTCGCGAGAGCGATGCCCAGGTTCGCCAGGAACGCCGCGACGATGGCCTTGCTGCCTCCGGATGCACTCATGCGACGAGTCTAGGACGGGAGTCCGAGCGGCACAGGAGCGCCCGCCGTAGGATGACGACATGGCTGATGCGCTCCCGTCCCTCGCGTTCCTCGGTGCCGGATCCATGGGGGGAGCGATCCTCCGCGGCGTGCTCGCCTCCGGCGTCCCGGTGGACGGAGGGATCACCGCGACGAACCGCACGCCGGAGAAGGCGGAGGCGTTCGCGGGCCTCGACGGCGTCACCAGCATCGCGCTGTCCGAGCGGCCGGAGGGCAATGCCGAGGCCGTGGCCGGCGCACGGGTGGTCCTGGTCGGGGTGAAGCCGGCGATGGTCCCGGACCTGCTCCGCGAGATCGCGCCGCACCTCAGCCCGGAGACCGTCGTGGTGAGCCTCGCCGCGGGGGTCACGCTGCAGACCTTCGCGGATGTCCTCGGCCCGGAGACCCGCGTCATCCGCTCGATGCCGAACACCCCGTCGACGATCCGCAAGGGGGTCACCGGGCTCGCGGCCGGCGCCGCGGCGACCCCCGATGACCTCGCGCTCGTGCGCCGTCTGTTCGAGACGGTGGGGGCGGTGGTGGAGGTCCCCGAGTCGCAGATCGATGCGCTCTCGACGATCTCGGGCTCCGGTCCCGCCTACGTCTTCCTCCTCATCGAGGAGTTCACCGCGGCCGCGCGGGAGATGGGCTTCGCCGACGCGGACGCCCGGCTGCTGGCCGAGCAGACCTTCATCGGGGCGACCGCGCTGCTGGACTCGACGGGGGAGGACCCCGCCGAGCTGCGCCGCCGGGTGACGAGCCCGAAGGGGACGACGGAGCGCGCCGTCGCCGTGCTCCAGGACGCGCATCTGTCCGACACCTTCGCCGCCGCTGCCGCCGCCGCCCTCGCTCGCGCGAAGGAGCTCGCCGCCGGCGCCTGATCTCGCCTGTTCTCGCGCGCTTCCACCTCGCGGAAACAGGCGATCACGCGAGTTCAGGCAGCCAGCACCCCTGGAGCCTGAACGCGCGTGAGTGCCTGTTGCGGCGAGGTGTCGCGGGAGCAGGCGGCCACGCGGAGACAGGCGATCACGCGAGCTCAGGCAGCCCGTGCCCCCGGAACCTGAACGCGCGTGAGTGCCTGTTGCGGCGAGGTGTCGCGGGAGCAGGCGGTCACGCGGGAGCAGGCCGCCACGCGGGTTCAGGCAGCCCGTGCCCTTGGAGCCTGAGCGCGCGCGAGTGCCTGTCGCGGCGAGGTGCGGCTAGGCCTCGCTGGCGACCTCGGCGAGCACCTCGGGCCAGCGCCGCTGCAGGGTGCGACCGCCGAGCACCGTGCCGCCCCACAGCGCGACCCCACCGAGGACGACGGCGGCCGCGAGGCTCGCCCAGCCCAGGGGCGGGATCCAGATCGACGCGATCGCGAAGCCGAGGGCGGGGCCGCCGAGCAGCAGGGTGATCGGCGACATGATGAGCATCGCGAGGAAGGACTGCGCGCCCCCGGAGGAGCCGCGTCCGAACGGGTTGGCCTCCGGCGCCGGAGCTCGCCCCGGCAGGAACGCGCCCACCCAGGAGCCCGCGCCCGCCGACACCGCCATGAGTCCGAGAGCAGCGCCCAGGCTGCCCGGAAGCAGATCCGGACGCCCGGCCAGCAGACAGGTCACGACGCACAGGAGGATCGTGATCGGCACCGCCACCAGCGCGAACCCGAGCAGGCGTCCGACGCGGTCGGCCGTCCCGCTCACCCCGGTGAGGATGTGCAGTGCGACGGCGTCGTTGTCGTAGGCGATCGCCATCTGCACGATGCTGCCGGCGAGGAGGGCGTTGATCGCGGGGATGAGGGTGATCGCGGGCGCGAAGCCGGTACTGTCCTGCTGCAGTCCGTTCATGAGCGCGAGCCCGAGGAAGATCGCGGGGAGCAGCATGAGCATCACGATGTTGACGACCTGACGCGGGTCGCGGCGGAAGTAGCGGAGGGTCCGTCCCGCGATGGCGCCGACGGGCCCTGCGGGAAGAAGACGGTCGAGCACGCCTCCCGAGCGCACGCGTCCGCCCCCGCTCGACTGCAGCGGGGCGACGAGGCGCGCAGCGAGCATCCGGCGCGCGGCGACCCAGAAGACGACGAGGGTGGCGGCGGCGATGAGCAGCCGCAGGACGGCGGTGACGACGTCGCCCTGTGCCATGGCGGCGGGAACTCCGAACACGGCGGCGACCGGCGTCCATGCGGCGATCTCGGCGACCGCGGTGAAGGCGCCACCGACGTCGCGCACGGTCGACAGCGCCTGCAGCCCGATGTTGAGGAGGAGGCCGGAGGAGGCCAGCAGCACCACGCCGAGGGTGAGGACGAGGTCGCGCGTCCGCCGACGGGCGAGCCATCCCGCGAGCAGCCCGCTCACGACGCGGGCGCCGAGGACGCAGGTCGCGAGGGCCACCGGGACCATGAGCACCGCGACGAGGAGGGCCGGAACGCTGACCGACCATCCCACGAGCATGAGCAGCAGTGCCAGGGCGGTGCCGATGCCGCCGATCGTCGTCATCCCCGCCACGACCAGTCCGGGGAGGAGAGCCCGGGCGGTCACCGGGAGCAGGGCGAAGCGCTCGGGGGCCAGCGAGTCGTCCGCGCTGACGAGGATCGACCCGATCCACCACCCGAGCACGATGATGGCGCCGGTGAGCACCATCGCGGTCACGGCGGCGTCCGGAGCGCCCACCCGCAGCGCGATCAGACCCACGGTCAGCAGCCCCAGCATGCTCAGCGCGATGAGACCCACGATCACGAGGGTCACGATCATCCAGGGGTTGCGCCGGAGCTGATGTCCGAGCTGTCGCAGCCGCAGGCCTACGAGGAGCGCAACCACGCGAGCGTCTCCGTTCCGAGGTCGTGCGCGCCCACGAGGGTGAGGAAGCGCTCCTGCAGTGTGAGCCCGGCCCGCACCTCGTCGAGGGCGCCGTGGGCGAGCAGACGCCCCTCGGCGACGATGGCGACGCGGTCGCACAGCGACTCGACGAGCTCCATGACGTGGCTGGAGAGGACGACCGTGCCGCCGCCGTCCACGAAGGAGCGCAGGATCTGCCGGATCGTCTGTCCGGAGACCGGGTCGACGGCCTCGAGGGGCTCATCGAGGATCAGCAGCCGGGGCGCGTGGATGAGCGCGCAGGCCAGGCCGATCTTCTTCTTCATGCCGGCCGAGTAGTCGACGACGAGGGTGTCACCCGCCTCCGTCAGGCCGAGCGCGTCGAGGAGCTCGCCGGAGCGGGAGACGACCTCGGCCTCCGGCATCCCGCGCAACAGGCCGGTGTAGCGCAGCAGCTCGGCGCCGCTGAGCCGGTCGAGCATCCGGATGCCGTCGGGGAGCACACCCATCCGCGCCTTCGCGGCGGCAGGGTCCTGCCAGACGTCGGCGCCGAGCACCCAGGCCGTCCCGGCGTCCGGGCGCAGGAGCCCGGTGGTCATCGCGAGCGTCGTCGTCTTGCCGGCACCGTTCGGGCCGAGCAGCCCCAGCATCGAGCCCGCGGGGACGTCCAGCGACAGCGCGTCGACGGCGAGCTTCTGGCCGAACTGCTTCCGGAGCCCGCGGAGGGCGAGGACGGGCGGTGCGGGGGCGTGATCGCTCATGCCCCCATCCCACCACGCCCGCCGCGGCCGGCGCATCCGCCGCGGGGAGGACCCGGCTCAGCGGTCGAGGGCGGCGAAGCGCTCGATGTCGCTGTTCGTCCCGGAGACGATGATGAGGTCGTGGTTGGTCACGATCGTGTTGGCCTCCGCGTAGCGGAACGGCTTGCCCGGGCTCTTCACGCCGACGACGGTGACCTTGTACTTCGAGCGCACACCGGATTCGTTCAGGCCGACGCCGCGGATGAACTTCGGCGGGTACATCTTGGCCAGGACGAAGTCGTCGTCGAAGCGGATGAAGTCGAGCATGCGCCCGCTCACAAGGTGGGCGACGCGCTCGCCGGCCTCGCGCTCGGGGTAGATGACGTGGTTGGCGCCCACGCGGGCCAGGATCTTGCCGTGCGACTGGGAGACCGCCTTCGCCCAGATCTGCGGCACCTTGAGGTCGACGAGGTTCGCCGTGATGAGCACGGACGCCTCGATCGAGGAGCCGACGGCGACGACCGCGACCTGGAAGTCCTGGGCGCCGATCTGGCGGAGGGCGTCGATGTTGCGGGCGTCGGCCTGCACGGTGTGCGTGACGCGGTCCGACCACTTCTGCACGAGCTCGAGGTTGTCGTCGATCGCGAGCACCTCGCGGTCGAGGCGGTCGAGCTCGCCGGCGCACGCGGCGCCGAACCGGCCGAGACCGATGACGAGGACGGGAGCGTCCCCCCGAAAGACTTCAACCAACGATCGGCCTTTCCACGGGCAGTGAGTAGTACTGCGTGCGCGATGTCGCGGCGACTGCCGCAGCGAGAGTCACTGTACCAACGCGGCCCATGAAGATCGTCGCGGCCATGACGTACGAGGCGGAATCCGGCAGCTCCCCGGTGAGACCCGTCGAGAGCCCGACCGTGCCGAACGCGGAGATGACGTCGAAGAGCACGTGGCTGATGTCGGCCTTGGTGATCTGCGCGATCACGATGGTCGACAGCGCGACGATGGTGGCGCCCCAGGCGACGACGCTGAGGGCGACCCGCTGCACGTCGCTGGGGATGCGGCGGCCGAACGCCTCGACGGACTGGCGGCCCTTCGCCTCGGACCAGACGGCGATCGCGAGGACCGCGAGCGTGGTCACCTTGATGCCGCCCGCCGTCGACGCGGACCCGCCGCCGACGAACATGAGCATGCTGGCGGCGAGCAGCGACGAGCCGTTGAGGTCGTCCATCTCGATGACGTTGAAGCCGCCGGAGCGGGTCATCGCGGAGAGGAAGAACGCCTGGAAGGTCGTGTCGGCCGCGTCCATGGAGCCGAAGGTCTTGGGGTTGTCGTACTCGAGGATGAGGAAGGCGGCCGCGCCGAGGATGAAGAGCAGAACCGTGGTGACGATGGTCAGCTTCGAGTGCAGCGACCAGCGCTTGACGTGCCAGACGTGCTTCGCGAGCGTGTAGATCACCGGGAAGCCGATGCTCCCGAGGAACACGCCGACCATGAGCAGCGACAGCACGAGGTAGTCGTCGGCGAAGACGGCCACTCCGCCGTCGTTCGGGGCGAAGCCGGTGTTGGTGAACGCCATCGCCGAGAAGTACGGGGCCTCCCAGAGCGCGGCGATCGGGTCGACCCCCGCCATCACCAGCGCCGGATACAGGAGGGCGGCGAGGGCCGCTTCGATGAAGAGGGCGGAGAGGGCGACCGTGGTGAGCAGCTGGCCCACCTCGCCGAGGCGCACCGTCTGGCTCTCGTTGACCACGCCGCCGTGCGCGCGGAGCGGGTTCGTGTCGCCGGCCGCCATGAGCTTGGCCCGCAGCCCGAGGCGCTTCGAGATGAGCATCCCCATGAGGGAGGCGAGGGTCAGCACACCGAGGGCGCCGATGTTGACCCCGATGAACACGACGACGTGCCCGAACGGCGACCAGTGGTTGGCCATGTCGACGGTCGCCAGGCCCGTCACGCAGATCGTGGAGACGGCGGTGAAGAGCGCGTCGCTGAGCGGTGTCACCGTGCCGCTGGCGGACGCGATCGGCAGCGAGAACAGCACCGTGAACACGAGGATCAGTAGCGCGAAGACGGCGATGGCGAACCGGGACGGCGACGAGGTGATGAGGTGCTTCACCCGGCCGGCGGCTCCGGGAAGACCGGTGCGAGGAGACGACGCCGAAACGATGCCCGACATCGCTGCCCCCTTCTTCCGCGCCGTCCGTTCCACGGCCGCAGCACGGCGCCTCTCGCCGAGCCTTCGTCATGGTACTCCGTGCCGGGGCGCACTACCCTGATCACATGACGGACATCTTCGACGTGATCGCAGACGGTACGAGGCGCGACATCCTCCAGCTCCTGCTCCGACGCACGTCCGAAGGCGAGTCCGGGACGAGCGTGAGCCAGATCGTGGCCGACCTCGGCATCAGTCAGCCCACCGTCTCGAAGCACCTCAAGGTGCTCCGCGACGCCGAGCTCGTCACCGTCCGCGAAGACGGGCAGCGCCGCTTCTACAGCCTGTCCGTCGCGCCGCTGGAGGCCGTCGACGACTGGCTGGTCCCGTTCCTCGTCGATGCGTTCGGCGATGCGGCACCGGACATCGCCTATCCGGGCGCCCCGATCCCCGACGGTGCCGCGCACGCGGCCGAGGTCGTCGGGCGTGCGGCCGCCTCCGCCAAGCACGTGGTCACGAACGCGCTGAAACGTCTCGGCGCCTGATTCCGCGCCCCGCACAGACGGAGAACCGCCCCCGACGGCAGGGGGGATGCCGTCGGGGGCGGTGTGCGGACCCCAGATCCGCGCGGACTCGGCAGGTGCCGGCACGGGTCCTGCACCCGACCCTGGCAGGGCTGTCTGAGCGATCGGACAATGCGGGCTATGCGCGGGCTGGGTGTCGGCTCATCGTCGTCCGGCCTTTCGTCGAAACAGCCACGCGCCCCACAACGCCGCCACGAGGAGGATCGCCACGCACCAGCCGATCGCCCACCATGCCTCCGCCTGCATCGGGGTGTCCATCAGGAGAGCGCGGATGGTCTCCACGATGGGCGTGATCGGCTGGTGGGCGGCGATCGGCTGGAGCCAGTCGGGCATGCTCGCGACGGGGACGAAGGCACTGGAGAGGTACGGCAGGAACAGCAGGACGAAGCCATAGCCGCTCGCTGCTTCGGGGCTGCCGGCGGCGAGCCCGATCGCGGCGAACAGGTAGGTGATCGCGAGGATGTAGAGCGCGATCATGCCGGCCAGGGCGACCCACTCGAGCGGAGTGGCCGATGGGCGGAATCCGACCAGTACCCCGACGCCGATCACGACGGCGGTCGCCACGAGGTTGCGGAGGACACTGGCGACGACATGCCCGGTGAGCACGGCGCCGGCGCGCAGGGGCATGGTACGGAACCGGTCGATGATCCCCGTGCGCATGTCGTTCGCGACGTACACGGCGGTGGAGGAGGCGCCGAAACCGGCGCACGTCAGGATGATGCCGGGGACCACGTAGTCGACGTAGGCGCCGGAGGGATCGATGGCCCCGCCGAACACCCACGTGAACATCAGCATCAGCATGACGGGGAGCAGGATCGCCATGAGGAGGGACTCGCCGTCCCGGAGGGAGTGGCGGAGGCTGCGCCCGACGAGGACGGTCTCGGCGGTGAGGCCGCGGAGGGGTGGCCGCGGGGCGGGGGCGGCAGCGGGCCCGGAGGTTTCGGGCACAGTGGCGTGGGCGATGTTCATGCGAGCTCCTTCCCGGGCGCGGCGCCTGCGGTCGCGGCGTCGGGGGCGGTGACGGCGAGGAAGACGTCGTCCAGGGTGGGGCGACGGAGCGTGACGGTGCCGGCGCCGCCGTCCTCATCCAGGAGGTCGAGCGCTCGGCGGAGACCGCTCACCGAGCCGTCGGTCGGGATCTCCCGCTGAAGCTCCCCGCGGTCGTCGCGGAGCTCCACCGTGTCGCCGCCGACCCGGGCCTTCAGCGCCGGGGCCGTTCCGAGCGCCGCGATGCGACCGTCGTGGAGCACGGCGATGCGGTCGGCGAGCTGATCCGCCTCCTCGAGGTACTGCGTCGTGAGGAACACCGTCGTGCCGCCGTCCGCGAGGACCCGGATGATGTCCCAGAGCTCACGCCGACTGCGGGCGTCGAGCCCTGTCGTCGGCTCGTCGAGGAAGAGGACCTCCGGGGTCACGACGAAGCTGAGGGCGAGATCGAGACGCCGACGCATGCCGCCGGAGTAGGTGCGGACGGCGCGGCCGGCGGCCTCGCCGAGATGGAAGCGATCGATGAGATCCGCGGCGCGACGCCGCGCGCCGGCACGACCGAGTCCGGACAGACGGGCGAACATCACCACGTTCTCGGTCGCGCTGAGGGCGTCGTCCACGGCGGCCGACTGGCCGGTGAGGCTGATCCGTCGCTGCACCTCCCGCGGGTGAGTCCGCACATCCCAGCCGGCGACGCGCGCCGTGCCTCGATCCGCCACCGTGAGGGTGGTGAGGATATTGATCGTCGTCGTCTTGCCAGCGCCGTTGGGCCCGAGCAGAGCGAACACCTCGCCACGGGCGACGGTGAGGTCGAGATCACGAATGACGGTCTTCGCGCCGAAAGCCTTGTGCAGGTCGTGGACGTCGATGGCTCTGTCCATCAGGGTTCCCTTCTGTGTATCCCAAAAACTGTGTATGGGCAACGCAAGTGTGTATGACCGTAACACACTGTTTAAGGAATAAACAGAAGTAGGATGAAAGCCATGACCGAGAAGGAGCCGCCCGAGCTGCCGCGCGGGATCGCGCTCGCCTGGGGTGTCGCGGCCGATCCGCAGCGCGGCCCGAAGCGGGAGATGAGCGTCGAGAAGATCGTGGAGGCGGCGGTCGCCCTCGCCGACGCCGAGGGGCTCGGTGCCGTCTCGATGGCTGCGGTCGCCGCGCGTCTGGGATTCACGCCCATGTCGCTCTACCGGTACGTCTCCGCCAAGGACGACCTCCTGCTCCTCATGCAGGAGGAGGCGACGGGCCTGCCGCCGGAGAGCCATCTCGAGGTCGAGGGGTGGCGCGAGCGGCTGCTCGCCTTGTACGAGGCGCAGATCCTCGTGTATCTGCGGCATCCCTGGATGCTCTCGCTGCCGATCTCGGGTTCACCGATCACACCGAACAGCTCCGCCTGGCTGGATGCGGGCCTCGCCGCCCTCGATGGCACCCCGCTCACGGCAGAGGAGCGGATCGCCGTCGCACTCGCCGTCACCGGCCATGCCCGCTGGTGCGGGATCGTGCAGGCCGGATACACCGAGCAGTCGCGGTCGTCCGGTCTGAGTCCGGACGAGGTCGCGGCCCGTGAGGCCTCGCTGTTCGACCGGGTCATCACCGCTGACGAGTTTCCCGCCCTGCGGCGGGCTATCGAAGACGGCGTCTTCCTGTCGTCGGCCGACCCGTTCCGCTTCGCGGTGGAACGCACCCTCGACGGCGTCGCCGCGTACATGGCGGGCCTCGAACGCGGGGAGCGGCACATCGTCGCGGAGGAGTGGGTCGATCTCGACGTCGCCGAGCTCGCGGGAGACAAGCGGCTCAAAGAGGCGCAGAAGGCCAGCCGTGAGGCGGAGAAGGCCCTTCGCGCCGCGCGCAAGGTCGAGCGGCAGGCCCTACGGGATGCGCGCGAGCGGATCGCTAAGGCGAAGAGATCCGCCTGAGTCCTCCGGTCCGGCAGGATGGCTCCATGACGGACGAGTACCGCGCGCATTTCGACTTCGCGATCACCTTCGCCAACGGCGGCGGGCTGCAGGGGCAGGGGTTCCGACTCGATCTGCCACGGGAGGACGTGACCGCGGACGAGGTCGCAGCCCTGCTCATCGCCCATCTCGGCCTGGCGCTCGTGGGCGAGGTCGAGCTCAGTGATCTGCGGATCGTCGCCGAGCCGCACCGGGGCAGCCGTGGTGTCGCGGCTCCGGCTCGTGGAGACCGCACCGAACGGGTCGTGGACCTGAGCCACCCGATCGCGGAAGGCATGGTCACCTATCCCGGGCTGCCGGCGCCGACCATCACCCCGCACCTCACCCTGGCGTCGCTCGACCTCGACACCCTCGTGGACCTGCCCGCCGAGGTCTTCCACCTCCGCGACGCGTGGACGCCCGAACGGCGGGGTATCAGGGCGGCGACGCTCGCCGATCGCGAGCTCCGCGGCAGCGCGGTGCTCCTGGACACCGGCTGGAGCCGGCTGTTCGGCACGCCCGCCTACGGCACCGGCTCGCCCTTCCTCACCGAGGACGCGGCGCGCTTCCTCGTGGACGCCGGGGTGCGCCTGGTCGGCATCGACGCGCTCAACATCGACGACACGGAGAGCGGCGGGGAGCGACCGGCGCACAGCATCCTCCTCGCGGCGGGCGTGCACGTCGTCGAGCACCTCACCGCTCTCGATCGCCTCCCCGCGCGCGGGGCGCGGTTCACCGCGGCTCCTCCGGCGATCCGCGGGTTCGGGACGTTCCCGGTCCGGGCGTTCGCGATCGTGCCGACATCCCACTGATCACAACAGCCACGCGGGTTTACACGCGTCCCAGCGACCCCATAGAGTGTGCTCATCGAGAAAGGGGTACGTGGGATGCCCGAGGTTCCAGACGTCCGATTCCTGACGGTGGCCGAAGTCGCCGAGCTCATGCGCGTGTCCAAGATGACCGTGTACCGGCTCGTGCACGCCGGTGACCTCCCCGCCATCCGATTCGGACGGAGCTACCGCGTGCCGGAGTCCGCCGTCGCGGAGGCTCTGCAGCGGCCCATCGCCGACGCCGGCTGACGGAGGGCGCGGGGCACCCTCCTGAGTTTGCTAGGATGATCCGAGGCATTTTTCGTGCTCGTACCCGGGTGTCCGATTCCGGCGACACCCAGCCCCTGACTTAGTGAGGTTTCCGTGGGTTCTGTCATCAAGAAGCGCCGCAAGCGCATGGCGAAGAAGAAGCACCGCAAGCTGCTTCGCAAGACTCGCCACCAGCGCCGCAACAAGAAGTAAGCGGCCAGACACCGAGCGCCTGTCTTCGGACGGGCGCTTTGTGTCTCTGCCCGCCGTTCCGCACCGCCGAGAGGATGTCATGAAGTCGATCACCGTCGCCGAACTCGCCGAGCGCTCCGGCACGCCCCTCATCGATGTCCGGGAGGTGCACGAGTTCCAGGCCGGCCACGTCCCCGGCGCCGTGAACATCCCGATGTCCGAGATCGGCAACCGCCTGGACGAGCTCCCGGCCGAGTCGTTCGACGTGATCTGCCAGGCCGGCGGTCGCTCGGCCCGCGTGGTCGAGGCGCTCGAGGCCCGCGGCTACGACGCCACCAACGTCGAGGGCGGTACCGGCGAGTGGATCGCCCAGGGACGCGAGGTGGAGGTCCCGTCGTCGTGACGACGCTGACCCTCATCGGCAAGCCCGACTGCCATCTGTGCGCCGTGGCCTCCGAGGTCGTCGACGCGGTCGTCGCCGAACTGCCGGACGCCGCCGCAGAGCGCATCCAGATCGTCGAGGCGTCGATCCAGGACGACCCCGCCCTGTACGAGCAGTGGTGGGAGAAGATCCCCGTCGTCCTCATCGACGGACGACTGCATGCGCACTGGCGCGTGTCCCCCGACCGGCTGCGCGAGGCGCTGGAGGAAGCCGTCGACGCGGAGGCCCGTGCCGACCAGAAGGAGCTGCGATGACCATCCGCCATGTCGTGACCTGGAAGCTCGCCGCGGAGGACGCGGCGGAGCGGCAGGAGCAGGCGGCGGAGGTCGCCCGGCGACTGAATGCCCTCGACGGTGTCGTACCCCAGCTCCGCAGCATCTGGGCCGGTGCGAACGACGTGTACCCCGACGCGAACTGGGACGTGACCCTGGTCGCGGACTTCGACTCCGTCGCCGACCTCGAGCAGTATCAGGTGCACCCCGCGCATGAGGAGGTCGCCGGGTACATCCGCTCGGTCGTCTCCGGCCGTGTGGCGGTCGACGCCGAGCTCTGAGCATCGAGCGTCGTCCCCGCGGCACCGAAACACAAACGTAATGCGGCGCGAGGGGATGTCATTGGTCACGCGACGAGCCGCATGTTTAGATGAACTCCTACCCGTCCGTGGGCTCACCCGCCCCCCGACTCCCAGGAGCCGACATGTCCCGTCGTAACCTCTTCGCCGGCCTCGCGATCGCGGCCACCGCCACCCTCGCGCTCGCCGGATGCGCCACCGGCTCCTCCGACGCGGGCAGCGGCGGCGAGTCCGCTGCCGGTGACGAGTACGGACTCATCGAGGCGGGCAAGCTGACCGTCTGCTCCGACATCCCCTACCCGCCCTTCGAGTTCGAGGGCGACGACGGTGAGTACACCGGCTTCGACATCGACCTCCTCGGTGCGATCGCCGAGCAGCTCGACCTCGAGCTCTCCGTGCAGGATGTGGGCTTCGATGCGCTGCAGTCCGGCACGACTCTCGCCGCCGGCCAGTGCGACATCGGTGCCTCGGCCATGACGATCACCGACGAGCGCAAGGCCAACATCGACTTCTCCGACCCGTACTACGACTCGCTGCAGTCGCTCCTCGTGCGCACCGACTCGGGGATCAAGTCCATCGACGACCTCGACGGCAAGAACGTCGGCGTGCAGCAGGGCACGACCGGCGAGGCCTACGCGACCGAGAACGCGAAGGGCGCGCAGCTCGTGCAGTACCCGTCGGACGGCGAACTGTGGCCCGCGATGCAGGCCGGGCAGATCGACGCCATCCTGCAGGATCAGCCCGTCAACCTCGAGCACGAGAAGGCTGACTCCGCCTACGAGATCGTGGAGACCTACGAGACCGATGAGTCCTACGGCTTCGCCTTCGCCAAGGGGGAGAAGGACGAACTCCGCGAGGCCGTGAACGGGGCTCTGCAGGAGCTCCGGGACAACGGCGAGTACGACACCATCTACAACGAGTACTTCACGGCCAACTGAGTCGAGAGCTGAGTCGGTCGGGAGGACCTTGACAATGGCGTTGAGGCGCACCACGAAACAGAAGCTGTACCGGTACTCGATCTACGCGGTGCTGCTCGCGATCGTCGTCTGGGCGATCGTCAGCACCGACTGGGCGAGGATCGCGCAGCTCTACTTCAACCCCGAGGTCGCGGCGAAGATGCTCCCGGGCATCATCACCACGGCGCTCGTCAACACCCTGTGGTTCACGGCGGTGGCATTCGCCGGCGGCTTGCTGCTCGGCATCCTGCTGGCGCTGATGAAGCTCTCGGTGATCGCGCCGTTCCGGTGGATCGCGACGGCGTGGATCGAGCTGTTCCGCGGTCTGCCCGCGATCCTCACGATCTTCGCGATCGCGTTCATCCTGCCGATCGGTCTCGGTGTGCCGGCGACCCGCCTCGGCGGGCCGGTGGTCCTGGGCCTGATCGGTCTCATCCTCGTGGCCTCCGCCTACATGGCAGAGACCATCCGAGCCGGAATCCAGGCGGTCCCGAAGGGACAGACCGAGGCGGCGCGTTCGCTCGGTATGTCGCCCATGAAGACGACCTTCTGGATCGTGGTCCCGCAGGGCTTCCGGATCATCATCCCGCCGCTGACGAACGAGTTCGTGCTGCTGCTGAAGGACACCTCGCTGCTGTTCGTCGCCGGCTCCTTCATCTGGTCGAAGGAGCTCACGAACTTCGCGCGCGACGCAGCGACGCAGAACGCCAACGGAACGCCGCTCATCATGGCGGCGATCCTCTACCTGATCGTGACGATCCCGCTCACGCGTCTCAGCGCGTGGCTGGAGCGTCGGATGGCGAGGACACGATGAGCACCGACCTGATCGACGTGCAGGCCCCGGCGATCGCTATCCAGGACCTGCACAAGAGCTTCGGCGACAACGAGGTGCTCAAGGGCATCGACCTGACGGTTCTGGCCGGCGAGGTCGTCTGTGTGATCGGACCGTCCGGTTCCGGGAAGTCGACGCTGCTCCGCTCGGTGAACCTCCTGGAGGAGCCCACGGGCGGCAAGGTGCTCATCGAGGGCATCGACATCACCGATCCCGACATCGACATCGACCGCGTGCGCACCCGCATCGGGATGGTGTTCCAGAGCTTCAACCTCTTCCCGCACCTCAGCGTGCTCGGCAACCTCACGATCGCGCAGCAGCGGGTGAAGAAGCGCTCGAAGGCCGAGGCCGACAAGGTCGCGCGCGCCATGCTCGAGCGCGTCGGTCTCGCGGAGAAGGCCGACGCGTACCCCGGGCACCTCTCGGGTGGGCAGCAGCAGCGCGTGGCCATCGCCCGGGCGCTGTGCATGAACCCCGACATGATGCTGTTCGACGAGCCGACGTCGGCCCTCGACCCGGAGCTCGTCGGCGAGGTGCTGCAGGTCATGCGGTCGCTGGCCGACGAGGGCATGACGATGCTCGTGGTCACGCATGAGATGGGCTTCGCGCGCGAGGTCGGTTCGCGGCTGATCTTCATGGACGGTGGACACATCGTCGAGGAGGGCGACCCCCGCGAGGTGCTGGCGAATCCGCAGCACCAGCGCACGAAGGACTTCCTCTCCCGCGTCCTCTGACTCTCTCCTCCCGGTGTCGCCGAGACCCCGGGCATTCGCCGAGACCCCCGGCTGCAGACGTCTGCAGCCGGGGGTCTCGACGTGAACCCGGGGTCTCGGTCAGCCGCGGGGGCGCGCGACCACAGGGGCGGGGGTCACCGCGATGCGGACGCGGTCGCCGAACGACGGGTGCACGGTGGGATCGTGCTGCACGCGGACGAGCTCGCCCGACTCCGTGCGCACGAGGGTCCGCCGCATGCTGCCGAGGAACGTGCTCTCCTCCACGAGGGCATCGGTGGCGGCGTCCTCCGCGGAGGTGAAGCGGACGTTCTCCGGACGGAGGTACACGTCGACGGGGCCGTCGGCGGGGGTCTGCAACGGGAGACGCTGCCCCCACACGACGACGTGCTCGCCGTCCGCGACGCCGGACACGACGCTGGAGAGGCCCACGAACGCGGCGACCTCGGCGGTCGCGGGAGTCGTGTACAGCTCTTCCGGGGAGCCGATCTGCTCGATGCGACCGGAGTTCATGACCGCGATCCGGTCCGACACCGCGAGGGCCTCCTCCTGGTCGTGTGTGACGAAGACGGTCGTGATGCCCAGCCGCAGCTGGATGCGCCGGATCTCGTCGCGGAGCTGCACGCGCACCTTGGCGTCGAGAGCCGACAGGGGCTCGTCGAGCAGCAGCACCCGGGGTTCCGTGACGAGGGCGCGAGCCAGGGCGACTCGCTGCTGCTGTCCGCCGGAGAGCTGGTGCGGGAACCGGTCGGCGAGGTCGGCGAGGCCTACGAGGGCGAGCGCATCAAGGGCACGCCGCGCCGCCTCGGGCGTGCCGACACCCCGACGACGGAGCCCGAAGGCCGTGTTGTCGACGACGCGGAGGTGCGGGAACAGTGAGTACGACTGGAACACCATCCCGATGTCGCGCCGGTTCGTCGGCACCCGCGAGACGTCCCCGCCGCCGAGGAGCACCGTCCCCTCCTCGGCGCCCTCGAGTCCCGCGAGCACGCGGAGCAGTGTCGTCTTGCCGCAGCCGGAGGGACCGAGCAGCGAGACGAACTCCCCGCGGGCGATGTCGAGGTCGACGCCGTGCAGCACCCTCGTGCCGCCGTAGCTCTTGACGATGCCGTGGAGCTCGACCCGCGTGCCGTCGCCGGCCTGGGCGAGCAGCAGGTTGTCCTTGGTGCGCGGGAGCGCGTGATCGAGGGTCATGAGCGGGCCTTTCGCGGACCGCGGGCGACGCGGCCGATGAGCAGGAGCAGGAGGAAGACGAACGACAGGGCGAGCAGCGTGAAGATCGCGGGGGCATACGGGTCCTGCTTCTGCACCACGACCATCGCCGTCTGGAACACCTGCCGGTTGAGGAGGGACGCGATCGTGAACTCCCCGAGCACCACTGCGATGGAGATCAGCGAGGCGGCGAGCAGGCCCTGGCGGAGGTTCGGCGCGAGCACGCGGAGCACGACCGTCGGCCAGCCCGCCCCGAGCGAGCGCGCCGCTTCGGACAGCGTGCGCAGGTCTGCCGCATCGATCGACGCCTGGATCGAGCGGAAGGCGAAGGGGAGGACCGTGATGCCGTAGGCGAAGGCGAGGGTCCAGGTGCCGGTGCCCACGGTCCGACCGATCTGCAGGTAGATCGGCGTGAGCCCCACGACGAGCACGATCGCGGGGATCGAGATCGGCAGGAGCGCGACGAACTCGAAGGCCGCCTTCAGCCGCGGGAAGCGGAGGTTCACGAGGATCATCGTGGGGGCCAGGAGGAGCAGCACGATCGCCACGGTCACCACCGCGAGGATCAGCGAGTTCCCGAGCCCCGTCCAGAGAGGCTTCAGGGCCGCCGACGCCGCGGGGTCGAAGAGGGCGGTCCAGTGCGCGAACGAGAGGCCGTCGGTGTCGCGCAGCGTGAAGAGGAACGTCGACACGAGGGGCACCGCGAAGAACGCCCCGACGACGATGCCGATCACCGCACGGGTCGCGCGGGACGGGGCGAGGCCGTTCATGCCTGCCACCGCGAAGCCCGGCGCTGGATGAGGGAGTACAGCGCCATCACGACCCCGACCACGATGATCATGCCGAGGGCGAGAGCGCCGGCGAGGTTCTCCCGACCGAGCAGGGTCTCGCTCGTGAGCGCCGTGCGGATCTGCAGCGGGACGATCTGCGAGCCCTGACTCGCGAGCGCCGCGGCCGTGGCGTACGAGGAGAACGCGTTCGCGAAGAGCAGCAGCAGACTGGCGAGGAACGACGGCGCCAGCACCGGGAGGCCGATCCGCAGCCAGAAGCTCGCTCTGCTGCCCCCGAGGGTGAGGTTCGCCTCGACCCACTGCGGCTTCAGCGCGGCGAGGGCGGGCAGGAAGGTGATGACCATGAGCGGCACCTGGAAGTAGATGTACGGGAGGACGAGGCCGGGAAGCTCGTACAGCCACGTGCCCTCGGCGAAGATGTCGATGCCGAAGGTGTCGCGGAGGAAGACCGTGACCACGCCCTGGATGCCGATCGTGGCGATGAAGGCGAACGCGAGCATGACGCCGCCGAACTGCGCGAGGACCCCGGCGGCCGCGTCCACGGAGCGGCGTACGACACCGTCCGGGTTCATGCCGAGCAGGGCATAGGAGACGAGGGCGCCGACGAGGGCGCCGACCGCCGCGGTGAGCAGCGACAGCCCCGCCGAGTTCGCGAAGGTCGTCAGCACGACCGGGTCGCCGAGGGCGGCGACGTTCGTCCAGGTGAAAGCACCGTCGCCGTCGAAGAACCCGGAGCCGATCGCGAGCACGGTCGGCACGGCGAGGAAGAGCAGCACGTAGGCGGCGAACGGTATGAGCCCCAGCCACGCCACGGACGGCGCCGACCGCCGGGCCCGCGTGTGCGACGCGGGTCCGGCGGCGGTGGCGGGGGCGGACGCCGCGGCATCCACCCCCGGGGCGACGACGGTGGTCACTGGACCGCCGCTGCCCACTTCTCGCCGAGCAGCGTGCCGGCGTTCTCGGACTGCTCCTCGGTCGGCACGACCGTCTCCTCCGGGGCATCGGGGAGAGCGGCCGCGAGCTTCTCGTCGATCGTGCCGGCCTCGGTCATCGCCTCCATGCGCACCGGACGGGCGCCGCCCTTCAGCCACAGGTTCTGCACCTCGTCGCTGTAGAGGAACTCCTGCCACAGACGCGCGGCGGCCGGGTTCGGAGCGTCGACGTTGATGGCCTGGTTGTAGTAGCCCGCGTAGCCGGTGCCGTCGAAGACCACGACCTTCCAGTCCGGGTTGTCGGCCGTGTGCGCCGCGTTCAGGTAGTCCCAGTCGAAGACCACGGGGGTCTCGCCGCTGGCGACGGTCGCGGTCGTGACGTCGACCTTGAGGAGGTTCCCGGCCTTCTGCAGCTCGGAGAAGAAGTCGATGCCCGGCTGGAAGTCGTCGAGCGTGCCGTCCGACTGCACGGTCGCCAGGCCCACGGCGGCGAAGGCCGCTCCGGCCTGCGTCGGGTCGCCGTTGATGGCCACGGCGCCCTTGTAGTCGGCGGAGAGGAGATCGGACAGCTCGGCCGGCGCCTCGAAGGCCGAGGAGTCGTAGCCGATCGACATGTAGCCGCCGTAGTCGCCGACGAAGAGGCCGGTGGGCTCCTTCAGCTCGTCGGGGATGTCGTCCCAGGTCTGGACCTTGTACGGGGCGAAGGTGTCGGTGTTCTGCAGGGCGACGGTCAGGCCGAGGTCGAAGACGTCGGGAGCGGTGTCGAGGCCCTTGTTCGTCTCGGCCGCCTGGATCTCCTCGGCGCTGGAGACGTCGGGTGAGGCCTCGTTGATGGTGATCTCGGGGTACTTCTCCGCGAACAGGTCGAGGATCTCGCCGTAGTTCGCCCAGTCGCGGGGGAGGGCGATGACGTTGAGCTGACCCTCCTCCTTCGCGGCCGCCTCCAGGTCGGCGAACGAGCCGAAGTCCTCGACGGAGGTCGCGCTCGCCGCGTCCACGGCGTCGTCACCGGCGGCCGGGGTGTCGGTCGCGGAGGCGCAGGAGGTCAGAGCGATGACGGCCGTGGTGGCCAGGGCGATGCCGGCGCCGATGCGTGCGCGGCGGATGGAGCGTGCCATGAGTGTCCTCTCGGTGTCCGGCGCTGTGAGCCGGTGTCGGGTTGCGAGAGGACACTATGAGTCCGAGGTAGCCACGCGGAGCGGTGCGGGTGAACGGTCGGTGTCGGGCGGGTGGCGCGGGGATGCGCTCCGGATTCAGCGCTGCGGGACGGTGTACTTGAAGCCGCGGTGCGAGCCCACGTAGCCGAGGCGCTCATAGAACCGGTGCGCGTCGGTGCGGGCGGCGTCGGAGGTGAGCTGCACCATGGCCGCACCGAGGGCGGGCGCCGCGGTGTCGCCGACCCAGCGCATGACCGCGGAGCCGATGCCCGAGGACCGGAGGTCGCTGCGCACCCGGACCGCCTCGACGAGCAGCCGCCGAGCGCCGCGGCGCGCCATTCCGGGGATCGAGGTGAGCTGGAGGGTGCCGACCACGGCGCCGTCGAGCTCGACCACGAGGAGGTCGTTGGAAGGGTCGGCCAGGATCTCGCGGAGGCCGCGTTCATACGCCGGCCGGTCCTCATCGGACGCCACGTCGCCGCGGGCGGCGCTGATCGGGTCGTCGGCGAGCAGCGCGATGACGGCGTCGGCGTCGGCCTCGGTCGCACGCCGGAGCACGGCGTCCCCGCTCCTCGACGCGAACGGATGCGGAAGCGGGAGAGCGGCGAGCATGAGCCCAGTCTGCCAGCGGAGGATGCGGGACGGCGCCCGCGGGTCTGGAATCATGGCGGAGTGGATATCGGCAGCCTCCTCGGACTCGAGCAGCTCACCTGGGGGATGCTGATCCTCATCATCGTGGCGGCGTTCAGTGCCGGGTGGATCGACGCGGTCGTCGGCGGCGGAGGGCTGCTGCAGCTCCCGGCGCTGCTCCTCATCCCCGGTATCGCCCCGGTCCAGGCGCTCGCGACGAACAAGCTCGCCTCCGTGTTCGGGACCGCGACCAGCAGCATCACCTACTACCGCCGGGCCAAGCCCGATCTCCGCACAGCTCTGCCGATGGCGGTGATCGCGTTGATCGGCTCGTTCGGGGGCGCGGCGGTCGCCACGGTGCTGCCCCCGGCCGCCTTCAAGCCCATCATCGTGATCGCGCTGCTGGCGGTGGCCCTGTTCACGGCGCTCCGGCCGCAGCTCGGGGCGGCGACGCAGCTGCGCTTCCACGGGCACAAGCACCACATCATGGCCGGGCTGGCCGGGCTCGGCATCGGGTTCTACGATGGGATGATCGGTCCGGGCACGGGCACCTTCCTCGTGATCACCCTCGTCGCGCTGCTGGGCTACGACTTCCTGCAGGCGAGCGCGAAGGCCAAGATCGTCAATCTCGCGACGAACGCGGGGGCGCTGCTCCTCTTCATCCCGCACGGCTCGGTGCTGTGGCTGCTCGGGGGCATCCTCGCGGTCGCGAACGTCGGCGGCAGCTACCTGGGCTCGCGGATGGCCATCTCCCGCGGCACGACGTTCATCCGCGTGGTGTTCCTCGTCGTCGTGGTGGCTCTCATCGCGAAGCTCGGCGTCGACGTGTGGAACGAGAACCTCGCCCCCCTCTTCGCCTGATTCTCATTCTTTCTTCGCCGAGACCCCGGGTACGCGACGAGACCCCGGGCTGCCGGCGGCAGTGTCCCGGGGTCTCGGCGGAAAGACGGGGTCTCGGCGGGTCAGGCCTCGTCTTCAGGAGTGAAGTCCACACCGGCCTCGGCGCGCTGCTCGGGGGTGATCGGCGCGGGAGCGGAGGTGAGGGGATCGAAACCGTTCCCGGACTTCGGGAAGGCGATGACGTCGCGGATGGACTCGGTCTTCGTCAGGTGCTGGAGCACGCGGTCCATGCCGAGTGCGATGCCGCCGTGCGGCGGAGCGCCGAACTTGAACGCGTCGAGGAGGAAGCCGAACTGCTCCTGCGCCACCTCGTCGCTGATGCCCATGACCTCGAAGACCCGCTTCTGGATGTCCTCGCGGTGGATGCGGATGGACCCGCCGCCGAGCTCCGAGCCGTTGCACACGATGTCGTACGCGTAGGCGAGGGCCGATCCAGGGTCGGTGTCGAACGTGTCCTCGAACTCGGGCTTCGGGCCCGTGAACGCGTGGTGCACGGCCGTCCAGGCACCCGCGCCGACCGCGACGTCTCCGGAGGCGACCGCGTCGGCGGCCGGCTCGAACATGGGGGCGTCGACGACCCAGGTGAAGGCGAACTCGTCCGGGTTCAGGTACCCGAGGCGACGGCCGATCTCGACCCGCGCGGCGCCGAGCAGCGCCCGGCTCTCCTTGGTGGCACCGGCGGCGAAGAACACGCAGTCGCCCGGCTCGGCGCCCACGAACTCCGCCAGGCCCGCCTGCTCGGCCTCGGACAGGTTCTTCGCGGCGGGCCCGCCCAGGGTGCCGTCCTCGTTGAACAGCACGTAGGCGAGACCACGGGCGCCGCGCTGCTTGGCCCAGTCCTGCCAGGCGTCGAGCTGCTTGCGTGGCTGGCTCGCACCGCCGGGCATGCGCACCGCACCGACGTACTCGGCCTGGAACACGCGGAACGGGGTGTCCTTGAAGTACTCGGTCGCCTCGACGAGCTCGAGTCCGAAGCGGAGGTCGGGCTTGTCGGAGCCGTACTTCGCCATGGCGTCGGCGTACGTCATCCGCGGCAGCGGGGTCTGCACCTCGACGCCGATCGTCTTCCACATCGCCACGATGAGCGACTCCATGAGGGCGATCACGTCCTCCTGGTCGACGAAGCTCATCTCGATGTCGAGCTGCGTGAACTCGGGCTGACGGTCGGCGCGGAAGTCCTCATCGCGGTAGCAGCGGGCGATCTGGAAGTACTTCTCCACACCGCCGACCATGAGCAGCTGCTTGAAGAGCTGCGGCGACTGGGGCAGGGCGTACCAGCTGCCCGGGTGCAGACGGGCCGGGACGACGAAGTCGCGGGCGCCCTCCGGCGTGGAACGGGTGAGGGTCGGGGTCTCGACCTCGGTGAAGTCCTCGGCGTGCAGCACGTCCCGGATCGCCTTGTAGACGTCGGACCGCAGGCGCAGCGCGGAGGCGGCGGCCGGGCGGCGGAGGTCGAGGTAGCGATACTTCAGGCGCGCCTCCTCCCCGACGGTCTCGGTGTCGGCCAGAGCGGTCGAGACCTGGAACGGCAGCGGCGCCGACTCGTTCAGCACCTCGACGTCGGCCGCGATGACCTCGATCTCGCCGGAGGGGAGGTTCGGGTTCGCGTTGCCCTCGGGGCGCCGCGACACCTCGCCGGTGACCTTGAGGACGAACTCGTTACGCAGCGGGTGGGCGATCTCCTCGTCGCGGATGACGACCTGGGCGATGCCCGACGCGTCCCGCAGATCGATGAAAGCGACGCCTCCGTGGTCACGACGACGATCGACCCACCCGGTGAGGGTGACGGTCTGACCGATGTTCTCGGCGCGCAGGGAGCCTGCGGAGTGGGTGCGCAGCACGGAGGATTCCTCCTGATCCGGGGAAAGATGAACCCGCCCAGTCTACGCGGGCCTCCCGGCCCTTCCCGGCCGGGTCGCCAGCGCGGAGCAGCGGCACCTCAGTAGGATCGCCACGACGAAAGGCGGACCCCCATGCACCTCTCCATCTCGGACGGCAACGGCCTTCCCGACCTGTTCGCCGCGATCTTCTCCGGCACGACCGGACTCATCGCCCTCATCTTCTACATCCTCGTCGTGGTCGGACTGTGGAAGGTCTTCACGAAGGCGGGGTACCCCGGCATCCTCGCGATCATCCCGATCGTGAACGTCGTGTTCCTCGTGAAGATCGCCGGGATGTCGGGCTGGTTCGCCCTGCTCTACCTCGTGCCGATCGCGAACTTCATCCTCGGGGTCATCGTCGCGTTCAAGCTCGGCGCGCGCTTCGGCAAGGGCGGGGTGTTCTCCTTCTTCCTCCTGTTCCTGTTCCCCTACATCGGCTATCTGATCCTCGGGTTCGGCGACTCCCGCTACCGCGAGGTCTGACGTGGCGGCATCACTTCTGCACCTCGTTCGCCACGGTGAGGTGCACAATCCGTCCCGTGTGCTCTACGGACGGCTGCCCGACTACCACCTCAGCACCGCGGGGGAGGAGATGGCCCAGGCGGCGGCGGAGCACGTGGCGGGGCTCGGCGATCCGGTGACCGCGCTGTTCGCGTCGCCGCTGGAGCGTGCGCAGGAGTCGGCCGCCCCGTTCGCGGAGGTGTTCGACCTCGAACCCGAGACGGACATCCGTCTGATCGAGCCGACGAACGTGTTCGAGGGCACCCGGATGCGGCGGTCGCTCATGAACCCGATGAACTGGTGGCACCTGCGTCAGCCGTCGCTCCCGAGCTGGGGGGAGCCGTACGCCTCGATCGCGGAGCGCATGCTCGGGGTGATGGACGAGGCATGGACGGCCGCGGCCGAGATCCCGACCGCGGGGGACATCGTGATGGTGTCGCATCAGGCGCCGATCTGGATCACGCACCTCCGCGTCGCCGGCCTGCCGCTGCAGCACGACCCGCGGACCCGCCGCTGCGCCTTGTCGAGTGTGACCTCGTTCGCGCGCGTCGGCGACGTCTGGCGCGAGGTCTCGTACGCCGAGCCCGCTGCGACCGGCGGTGCTGTCGACGTCGGGGCCGTCTGACCCCCGTTCGAATCGCCTGAATGGCCCCATCCGGCCCGGAAATGGGACCAATCGGCCGATTCGAAGTCTGACTCCCCCCGGGGGTACCCGGCCGATGCATAGGAAGCTCTGCGTAAACTCGGAGACGTGTCCCGCGCTTCCAGGATTCACCCGATCCGCAACGGCCGCCCCTCCCGTCTTCGGCCCCTCGGCCGCCTGGGCGGAGCCGCGCTCGCTGCGGTGCTCGCCGTCGGTCTGAGCGCCTGCGCCCCCGATGCCGTGAGCGAGTCGTTCCTGAACGGCGAGAACACCGGCTACGTCGCCGCCGACGGCGCGATCGTCGAGATCCCCGTCGCCGAGCGCGGGGAGCCGGTCGAGTTCGCCGGGGTCACGGAGCACGGCGAGGACTTCGACAGCGCCGACATCGCCGGGAAGGTCGCGGTCGTCAACTTCTGGTACGCCGGCTGCGCCCCGTGCCGCGTCGAGGCCCCCGACCTGGAGGCCGTCTGGCAGGCGCACAGCGACGCGGACGTGCAGTTCATCGGCATCAACACGCGCGACCAGGCCGACACGGCTGTCGCGTTCGCCGACGAGTTCGGGATCACGTACCCGAGCCTCATCGACGTCGACACCGCCCAGGCCAAGCTCGCCTTCGCCAAGGTCGTGCCGATCTCGGCCACCCCCACCACGCTCGTGCTCGACAAGCAGGGCCGCGTCGCCGCGAAGATCATCGGGCCGATCGACGGCACTTCCGTGCTCTCCACGCTCGTCAAGGACGCGCTGGCGGAGGACTCCTGATGTCCGCGAGGTCGTCGTGAACCCCGACGCGATCATCGGATCCGGAGCCCTCTGGATCGCGGTCCCGGTGGCGATGCTCGCCGGACTCGTCTCGTTCCTCTCGCCGTGCGTGCTCCCGCTCGTTCCGGGCTACCTCGGCTTCCTCGGGGGAGCCGTCACGCCGCGGAACAGCTCGACGACCGGCGACGGCGCCACCCAGACCGCGACGCGCAGCCGCCTGGTCCTCGGCGTGCTGCTGTTCATCCTCGGCTTCACCGTGGTCTTCATCCTCTACACGGTGCTCGGCGGCACCGCCGGCGTGTTCCTGCTCCAGTGGGGCGACCTCATCACCCGCATCCTCGGCGTCGTCATCATCGCGATGGGCCTGGTCTTCCTCGGGCTCTTCGGGTTCGCGCAGAAGGAACTCCGCTTCCACGTCGACTCGAAGGCCGGGATGGTCGGGGCTCCGCTCCTCGGCGTCGCGCTCGGCATCGGCTGGGCGCCCTGCATGGGCCCCACGCTGGCCGCCATCCTCGCGCTCTCCTTCAACGCGGGCGACCCCGTGCGCGCGGGCTTCCTCGGCCTCGCGTACTCCCTGGGCCTCGGCATCCCGTTCCTGCTCGTCGCCCTCGGCTTCGGCTGGGCGACCAAGGCGATCGGGTTCCTGCGCCGCCACATCCGGGTCGTGAACATCCTCGGCGGCGTGCTGCTGATCCTCCTCGGTGTCCTGATGGTCACCGGCCTGTGGACCGACATCATGTCGCGACTGACGGCGGTGATCGGCAGTGTCATCCTCCCGCTCTGACCGCTCCGAGACGACCATGACGAAGAACAAGAGTGCCGTGACCACCGACTCCAGCGATCCGCTCCGCCCGTCCGACCACGTCGACGGCGACGACACGATCACCCAGCCGCGGCTCGGGTTCGTCGGCTGGCTCCGATGGGGGTGGCGTCAGCTCACCTCGATGCGCACGGCGCTCGTCCTGCTGCTCGTGCTGGCGATCGCGGCCATCCCCGGATCGATCTTCCCGCAGCGGATGGCCGACCCGAACGGCGTGACGCAGTGGGAGCGCGACAACCCCGACCTGTTCCCGGTGCTCGACGCGCTCAAGCTCTTCGACGTGTACCTGTCGCCCTGGTTCTCGGCGATCTACCTGCTGCTGTTCACCTCGCTCGTGGGCTGCGTCATCCCGCGCATCAAGCACCACGCCAAGGCGCTGCAGGCCCGCCCGCCGCGCACGCCCGCGCGGCTGCGCCGCCTGGAGGACTACCGCGCCGTCACCCGCGACACCGTCGCCGACTCCGGCACGCGCACGGGGGACGCCGCCGCGGAGGCCGCCGCCTCGATCGACGTCGCCACGAAGCAGCTCAAGGCTCTCGGCTACCGCGTGGAGCGCTACGACCGCGGCCGCACGTACTCGGTGTCCGCCGAGCGCGGCTACTGGCGGGAGACGGGCAACCTGCTCTTCCACCTCGCCCTCGTCGGCGTGCTCGTGACGATCGGCGTCGGCGGCGGCTTCGCGTACACGGGCCAGCGCGTGCTCGTCGAGGGGGAGACCTTCGCCAACACGCTGCTCGACTACGACTCCATGAACCGCGGGCGCTTCGTGGCCGACGACTCCTTTGCGCCGTACTCGATGCGGCTGGACTCCTTCGACGTCACGTATCAGCCGTTCGGTGAGCCCGGCTCCGGCCAGGCCGGGAACTTCTCCGCGAACATGACCATCCAGGAGAACGGCGAGGAGCGCGAGGGCGCCGTCAAGGTCAACGAGCCGCTGGGCGTGGCCGACGACGACGTGTTCCTGCTCGGCAACGGGTACGCCCCGACGGTCACCGTGCGCGACCCCGAGGGCAACGTGGTGTTCCACAACAGCACGCCGTTCCTCCCGCAGGACAACAACATGACCTCGCTCGGCGTGCTCAAGGTGCCGGACGGCCTGGCCGAGCAGGTGGGCCTCGTCGGCTTCTTCTACCCGACCACCGGCGTGCTCGACACGGGCGCCTTCTTCTCCGCCTACCCCGACCTCACCAACCCGACGCTCACGCTCGACGTGTACACGGGCGACCTCGGGATCAACGACGGCGTGCCGCGCTCGGTCTACGTGCTCGACACCTCCGACATGACCAAGCTCACCGGACGCAGCACCGACGTCGAGTCGATCGAGCTGTCCCCGGGTGAGACCGCGCAGCTGCCGAACGGCCTGGGCTCGGTCACCTTCGACGACGAGTCGCCCGAGGGCGCCACCGACGCCTCGGAGTCCGTCAAGCGCTTCGCCTCCCTGCAGATCCACCGCGACGAGTCCGGGGTGTTCGTGCTCGGGTTCGCACTGCTGGCGCTCGGCGGCCTCATGCTCGCCCTGTTCGTGCCGCGTCGGCGCGTGTGGGTGAAGGCCACCGCGGCGGACGGCGCGGTCGACCTCGAGTACGCGGCCCTGGCCCGAGGGGAAGACCCCACGCTCGCCCGCGCCGTCGACGACCTCCGTGCCGGCCACGCCCGGCTGCTCGACGCCGCGGGCGGCACGATCGCCCGTACCCCTGAAGACGCCGACGAGGATGCCGCGGACGCCGCCGCGGACCCTGCGGCCCCGGCACCCGGAAAGTAGACTGACACCATGCTCGAGCTCACCGTGATCTCGCCCGTCCTGCTGTGGACGGCGATCGCGATCTACGCGGCGGCCTTCGTGGCCTACGCCTTCGATCTCGCGCGCCGCTCGCAGGCGACGGCCGACGCCCACACCGTCCGCGAGGGCGAGCTCGTGGCCGCCGGTCGTTCCGGTGGCGTCTCCGCTCCGCTCGATGCGACCGGAGCACCGACGGCGGCGCCGCAGCGGTTCGTCATGGCGCGAATCGGCACCTCGCTCACGGTGCTCGGCTTCGTGTTCCACCTCGCGGCGACCCTCACCCGCGGTATCGCCGCGGGACGGGTGCCCTGGGCGAACCTGTACGAGTTCGCGATGGTGGGGACGCTCCTCATCATCGCCGTCTACCTCGTGGTGCTGACCCGCCTCGACCTGCGCTTCCTCGGCACCTTCATCACGGGCCTCGTAGTGGTCCTCCTGGGCCTCGGCGCGACGAACTTCTACGTCGAGGTCTCCCCGCTGATGGACCCGCTGAAGAGCGTCTGGCTCATCATCCACGTGTTCGTCGCCTCGCTCGCGACCGCGTTCTTCGCCCTCGCCTTCGCGCTCTCGGTGATCCAGCTCATGCAGGCGCGACGCGAGCGGCTGCTCGGCGAGGGCGCGGCGAAGACCGGCCCCGGATTCCTGCGCACCTTCCCGCCGGCGGAGCGCCTGGAGAGCCTGGCGTACCTGTTCACGATCATCGGCTTCATCCTCTGGACCTTCACGCTCATCGCCGGGTCCATCTGGGCGTACTACGCGTGGAGCCGCTTCTGGGGCTTCGACGTGAAGGAGACCTGGACCTTCGTGATCTGGGTGCTCTACGCCGGGTACATCCACGCCAGGGCGACGCGCGGCTGGCGCGGCAACCCCTCGGCCTGGCTGTCGATCGTCGGCTTCACCGCCGTGATCTTCAACTTCACCATCGTCAACGTCTTCTTCAAGGGCCTGCACGCCTACTCCGGCCTGAGCTGAGCCCGCCGAGCACAGCTTCGGAGATCGCGAGGGACACGCCGACGGGCGGGGCTCGGTCACGGCGTGCTGTCCGCCATCTCCGAAGTCGTGCCCGCCGGAGCAGGGCTCAGCCGCCGAGGGGGATGACCTCGGCGTGCTCGACGCCGCCCTCGTACCAGACGAACTCGACCTCGGTGACGACCTCCGTCGGGGCGGGTGTGAGCGGACGAGCCTCGGTGGCGGCGAGCTGCTGCCATGTCTCGGGATTCAGCGTCTTGCCGTAGAGCACCGAGAGGTGGAAGGTCCAGTCCTCGACGGAGAGCTCGTCGAGGCGGCGGAAGTCCGTCGGCCGGAGCACCTCCGTCAGCGAGGCGTAGGCCTGCACGAGCGCGGGCGTGCGGGCGAGGCGCAGGATCACGATCTGCCACGGCGCGGGGAAGACGTCCACGGCGTCGGCGGTGAGCTCGAGAGGACCCTGTTCCGTGGCCCAGGCCCGGATCACGGCCCGCAGCTCCTCCCGACGCTCCGGCTCGAAGAAGCCCCGAAGCGTCACGTGCTCCGTGTGCGGATGCCGGAGCGGCGTGTCCAGACGACCGAGCGCGGCCTCCTGGATGGCCCGGTATGCTGCGGCGACGGCCCCGGTCGGCCGGAGGACGAGATACTGCTGCCCGTCGAGGCTCGCGAGCTGGTCCGGAGTGTCCATGAACGGTCGGCGCATGGCACGAGGGTACGGGGTACCGTCGTCGCGTCCGGGCACTCTTTCGGAGATCGCCACACGACACGCCGCCGGAGCGGGGTGCCCGGCGGCGTGTCGTGCGTGATCTCCGCAGCTGTGCCCGGGGTCAGGCGGTGACGACGGCGCGGGCCGTGGTCGTGCGGCGGACCGCGACGACCACCGTCGTGGCGACGAGCGACAGCACGCCCCAGACGACGAGGGCGGCGACGGCGGCCCCGCTCGCCTCCACGAGACCCGCGAAGGCCGGTGCGGTCGGGAGGGCGGCCCCGATGCTCGCGAGCCAGTCGGGCACGGTCGAGATGAGTCCCGTCGCGACGGCGATGACACCGATCAGTGCGGCGATCCAGCGTCCGATGCCACCGAACACCGCGACGAGGGCCTGGTTCACGGCCGCGAACACCATCCCGGCGAGGACGGCGGTCCCCGCGAACGCCCACCACTCCGCCACGTCGTAGTCGGCCACGATCTGCACGATGAGCGAGACGAGCAGGCCCTGTGCCGCGCCGATCGCCGCGGCCGGCCAGAACGCGCGGAGGGTGAGGGAGGCGGAGGAGCGTCGCGAGGTGAGCGTGCGCGCCGTGTGGGCACGGAGCACGAGGAACGACGCGAGACCGCCGAACCACAGCACCACCGCGGTGAGCAGCGGGATCGCGGTGGGGCCGAAGAGCGAGCCCATCGAGGAGTCGGTCGCCACCGGGTCGGCGATCACCGACGCCAGCGATGTCGACTCCTCGTCGGTGAAGGAGGGAAGGGAGTCCGCCGCGGTGCGCAGTCCGCCCGCGAGGTCGCCGGTGCCGGTCGCGAGGGTGTCGAGGCCGGTGGCGAGCTCCGTGCTGCCGTCGGCGAGCTGGGTCGCGCCGTCGGCGAGCTGCGCCGCGCCGGACGACAGCGCCCGCGCTCCCGCGGCCGACTGATCCACACCCTCGGTCGCGAGACGGTTGAGCCCGCCGGCGAGCTCGGTCGCCCCGGCACCCGCCTCGCCGAGCTGGGTGGCCAGCGTGGAGAAGGATCCGGGAAGTGCGGCGATTCCGCCCGCGACCTGGGGGCTGTTGAGGATGCCGGAGGCGGTCCCCGCAGACTTCGCCGCTGCTTCGGCCTTCGAGGCGAGGTCGGAGAGCTGCCTGCACTCCGACGAGTACTGATCGGCGGTGCACGCGGTGGTCGCCATCTTGCCGAGCGTCTGCGCGACCGCGGCCGAGTCCGTTGCGGCCGATCCCGCCGACGCGGCTGCCGACTGGATCCCGCCCGTGAGCTGCTGCACGCCCGCGACCCGGCCCTGGAGCTCGGTCGCCCCGGAGCTGAGTCCCGCCCCGATGGTGCCGGCCCCGGTCGCCGCCTGCCGCGTCTGCCCCGCGATCGTGTCGAGGCCGGACGCGAGGGTCGAGGCCCCGGTGCCCAGCTCTCCGGCACCCGCGGCGAGCTGCGTCGCACCCTCCGGGAGGGCCGCGGCGCCGGTCGCCGCGTCACGCGCCCCCTTTGCCAGCTCCAGGGCCCCGTCCGCCGCATCGCCGATCTGATCGCCGATGGTGGTGAAGCCGACGAGGATGTTCTCGGTCGTGGCCTCGGACAGCGTGGTGCCGAGCGTCGAGGCCGCCACATCGGCGATCTGCCCGGTGATGAGGTCGTCGGCCACGAGGCCGTCGTCGGGCGTCGTCACCTGGATCGTCGCCTGCTCCGCGTCCCCGCCGCCGTCCGCGACCGCCTGACCCGCGGAGGTCGCCGCGGCCGAGAAGTCCTCGGGGATCGTGATGACGGCCTGGTAGGTGCCGTCGGCGAGCCCGTCGGCGGCGTCCTCCTCGTTGGAGATGACCCACGTGAGGTTCGAGTCGAGATCGTCCGAGCCCTCGACGAGCCCGGAGGCGAGCTGCCGCCCGAGGGGAGCGGTCTGGCCGTCGATCTCGACGGGTTCGTCGAGGTTCACGATCGCCGCGGTCATGGAGTCGAGACGCTCGGTCGGGTTGTAGAGCGCCGCCATGAGGATGCCGCCGATCGCCGCCGGCAGCAGCAGCACGCCGAGGACGGTGAGCCAGGTGATGGGCTTGCGTGAGCGGGCACGCTCGAGGGGGAGGGTCATGCGGGCACCTCGGTCGTTTCTGCGGCGCTCGGGCGGGGCGCGCGCGTGTCGAGTACGTCGGCGGACGGCCATCCGGCGTCCGCGAGGAGGGAACGGGCCGCGTCGGCGTCGACGGCGGTGGCGAAGACGGCGAGCTCTCGGCGCGCCTTCGCGTCGCGCAGCATCGCGGCGACCTGGTCGCGCTCGCCGCCGCGGAGCCGGTCCGCGCCGTCGATCACCACGAGCTCGGAACGACCGCGGAGGGCTTCGCGGAGGTCGGCGAGCACCGGGGCGTCGTCTTCCGCGAGCACGCAGCCCACGTGGGAACGGACCCAGGCCGCACGACCGGGGAGCAGGTGTCCGGCGACGCGGAGGCGTCCGTCGGTCGGGGGGATGCGGGCGCCGACGGTGAGAGCGAGGGCCCGCAGCGTCCCGGCGTCCGCGCCGCTCGCGACCAGGGCTGCGCCGGGAGCGAGCCGCAGCGACAGTCGCTCCGTCGCCGCGGCGCCCGCGCCGAGCTCCAGGTCATCGGCCGCGACGAGCGAGCCGTCGCCCGGCCACGCCTCGAGGTGCCGTTCGCGTTCCACCGCCTCGCCTTCGATGTCCACCCGGGGGAGGATCCGCTCGAGCCAGGACGGGATCTCCCAGGCGCGCTCGCCGAGGATCGCCATGAGCGCCGGGATCAGCGTCATGCGCACGAGGAAGGCGTCGAAAGCGATGCCGGCGGCGAGTCCGAGGGCGATGGGCTTGAGGGAGGAATCGCCCTCCGGCACGAAGGCGACGAACACCGCGAACATGATGAGGCCGGCGGCCGTGACGACCTTCGCCGAACCGGTGAACCCGCTCCGTACGGCGCGCAGAGCTGCGGCCCGCCGGGTGGCGCGGTTCACCGATCCCGCACCCGGGCGGAGGTCGGGATCGTGCACGAAGTCCTCGCGCATCCGCGACACGAGGAACACCTGGTAGTCCATCGCCAGGCCGAAGAGCACGCCCATGAGGATGATCGGCATGAAGCTGATGATCGGGCCGACCTTTGCAACGTGCAGGAGGTCGGCGAACCAGCCCCACTCGAAGACCGCCCCGACAACGCCGAAGGCGGCGACGATCGACAGCAGGTAGCCTGCCGCGGCGGTGATCGGCACCCAGAGGGAGCGGAACACGATGGTGAGGAGGATCAGCGAGAGGCCGATCACGAAGATCCCGAACGGCAGCAGAGCCGCCCCGAGCTGATCCGAGATGTCGATGCCGACGGCGGTGAAGCCGGTGACCTTGAGGTCGATGCCGAACTCGTCCAGCCACTCGTCGTGGTGGCTGCGGAGCTCGCGCACGAGGTCGGCCGTCGCGGGGTCGTCGGGAGCCGTCTCCGGGATGATCTGGACGATGCCGGTGTCGGCGGTCTCGTTCGGCGTCGCGAGGGCGACCTCCTTCACGCCGGGAACCTCGGCCACCGCGTCTCCGAGGTCTTCCATGAGACCGAGCGGGTCGGTGGAGGTGACGATGGTGCCGGTGAGGATGAGGGGGCCGTTGAAGCCGGGGCCGAACTGCTCGCCGACGAGGTCGTAGTTCTGTCGCGCCTCGGAGTCCTTCGGCAGGACGCCGGCGTTCGGCAGGGCGAGGTCGAGGCTGAGAGCGGGGACGGCGACGATGCCGAGGCCGAGGACGACCGCGAGGGAGACGAGGACGGGGTGCTTCGTCACGCCCTCCACCCACCGACGGCTGCCGCGGGGCTTCGTGACGGCGTCCTTCGCGGCCGCCTTCTTCGGGGCCTTCGCGCTCTTCGGCCGTCCGGCCACGCGGCCCTTGAGGAATCCGAGCAGCGCAGGGGTCAGGGTCACCGCGATCGCCACGGCGACCGCGACGGCCACCGACGCCGCGACGCCCATGGTGGTGAGGAACGGGATGCCCGCGAAGCCCAGGCCGATCAGTGCGATGAGCACGGTGACGCCGGCGAAGACGACCGCCGATCCGGCGGTGCCGACCGCGCGGGCGGCCGACTCCTCGGGCTCCACGCCGTCCCGGACCTGGTCCTGGTGGCGCGCGACGATGAAGAGCGCATAGTCGATCCCGACCGCGAGCCCGAGCATCAGGGCGAGCAGCGGCGTGGTGGAGGAGACGGTCGCGAAGGCGGTCGCCGTGAAGATCCCGGCCATGGAGATGCCGACGCCGAGGATGGCGGTGAGCAGGGGGAGCCCGGCGACGACGAACGAGCGGAACGTGACGATGAGCACGAGGAGCGCGATGAGCAGGCCCACGGCCTCGGTGAGCGTGACGCCGGGGATCGAGATCGCGAAGAGGTCGCCGCCGAGAGAGGCCTGCGCACCGTCGGGGAGGTCGGCCGCGAGCTCGTCGACGGTGGAGCGCAGGGCGTCCTTCGTCTCCTCGGAGACGTCGGTGGACTCGCCGTCGAACTGCAGGCGCACGATGGCCGCCGTGTCGTCGTCGTTGATCATGCCGTTGACCATCTCGTCGTACGGCGAGGTGGCGGCGAGGACCTCGTCGAGGTCGCCGAGCTCCGACACGGCATCCTCGATGGGCTCGCGGTACGCGTCATCGGTGATCTCGTCGCCGTCCGCGGCTACGACGATGAACTGGGCGTTCGTGCCGCTCACCTGGGGGAAGGAGCGGGAGAGCTGCTCGAGGCCGGCCTGGGACTCGGTCCCGGGAATGGAGAACGTGTTGTCGGTGCCGGCGCCGAGGACCACGGCTCCGGCTCCGGCGATGCCGAGGGCGAGGAGCCAGGAGACGAGGACGCGCCACGGGTGGCGGAAGGACCAGCGTCCGAGGGACGAGAGGAGTGTGGACACGCGAATCTCCGTGAGGTGCCGGGTGGATACACAGGTGTATCCGATACATAGATGTATCGTAAGGTCATCCGCTATCCGGAGTCTGTGCACCGGGTGTGAATCATCGAGAGGGAAGGCCAGGAGGTTCCGATGTCGACAACCGCCACCCGCAGCCGGGAGAACACGAAGGCGCGGCTGCTCGAGGCCGCCGCGCAGGTGTTCGCCGAGGTCGGCCTGGACGGGGCCTCGGTCGAGGCGGTCTGCGAGCGCGCCGGGTTCACGCGCGGGGCGTTCTACTCGAACTTCGACTCGAAGGACGAGCTGTTCCTGACCCTCGCGGCCGGGGTCGCCGACGCGAGGGTGGCAGCCGTGCGGACTCGCGTGGAGCAGATGCGGGCGGACGGCGAGCTCGCCGATGACTGCGACCCGAAGGATCTCGTCCAGCAGATCATGGAGCTCGGCAGCGACGACCGCCTGGGCGTGATGCTGATGAGCGAGATCCGGATCCGCGCCCTGCGCGACCCGCAGTTCGGCGAGGCCTACCTCACCCAGGAGCGCGAGATGGTGGCGAGCATCGCGCGCATCGTGGAGGACATCGTGGAGGCGGCGGGCACGCTGCGTCTCCGGCTGCCCGCGACCGATGCGGCGCGCATGCTCATGATCCTCTGGGAGGGCATGACGGTCCGCGGTGCCATGGCCGGTCGTGACGACGCGGCCCTGCGGCACTCCGGCGGCGAGGAGCTCGGGCGGCTCGTGGAACTCCTCGTCGAGTCCTAGGCGCTGCGGGCTGCGAGCAGCTCGTGGTGGCAGCGGGCCAGTCGGGCCAGCCACCACTCCCGACGCTCGTCCGCGGCGGCGAGACGGGTGAGCGCTGCCGGGTCGGGGGACAGGCGCCCCACCGGGATCTCTCCGTCCACGGGGCGGAGGTCGGCGACGTCGTCCTGGAACAGGGAGGCCGTGCCCAGACCGCAGTCGTAGTCGAGGGTGGGGAGCGCGGCGGCCAGCGCGGCCCCCTGCGACAGGCCGATCGCGGTGTCCAGGGCGCTGGAGACGACCGCCGGGAGGCCGGCCGCGGTGACGATCTGCAGGGCGTGGGTGAGGCCGCCCAGCGGCTGGGCCTTGATGACGACGATGTCCGCCGCGCCCGCGCGTGCGACGGCGAGGGGGTCGCCGGACTTCCGGATGCTCTCGTCCGCCGCGACCGGGATGCCCATGTAGGCGATGCGCCCGCGCAGCTCGACGAGCTCGGGCACCGACGCGCAGGGCTGCTCGACGTACTCCAGGTCGAAGGCGGCGAGGGCGTGCACGGCGTGCTCGGCCTCGTCGACGTTCCAGAGACCGTTCGCGTCGATCCGGATGCGACCCTCCGGTCCGAGCGCCTCGCGGACGGCCTGGACCCGGGCGACGTCGTCCGCCAGCACCTGTCCCGGCTCGGCGACCTTGACCTTCGCGGTCCGGCACCCCGAGAACCGCGCGAGGACCTCGGGCACGCGGGCGGCGTCGACGGCGGGCACGGTGGCGTTGACGCCGACCCGCTCCCGCAGCGGCGCGGGCTGCGGCGCGTAGGCGTAGTCGATCGCGGCGGCCAGCCAGGTCGCGGCCTCGGCATCGTCGTACTCGACGAACGGCGAGAACTCCGCCCAGCCCTCCGGCCCCTCGAACAGCAGGGCCTCCCGGGTGTCGACGCCGCGGAAGCGGGTCTGCATCGGCAGGGCAACGACGCGGGCGGAATCGAGGAGCTCCGTGACGGCGGGGATCATGACCCCATTGTGCGCCACGACCACCGTGATGATGCCGCACGCGGGTTTCGTCCCGATGGTTCGACGTCGCGCAACCAACAGATAGTGCAGTAAGCGTTGGTAAGCTTGGTGAATGGCAACAGAAGCTGCCCCTGCACCCATTGTGATTGAACCCGTCTCGCACGAGCCCTTCGAGTGGGTGCCGCGCGCCCCTGAGATGTTCTCCCGCGCCGAGGTGTCGCGCCAGACGGGTCGGTACGACGCCACCGTCACGGCGCCGATCGCTCAGTGGCATCCCCTGCTATCCGGTGAAGACTCGGCCGACGTCGAGGATGCCACCCGTCAACTGGTCGAGTTCGATCAGCACGCGCAGAAGAAGCTCGGTACGGACCACCCCGCTCTCGGCCCGATGACGGCGATACTGCTTCGCACAGAGTCGGCCTCGAGCTCGCAGATCGAGCAGCTGACGACCTCGGCGAAGCAGCTCGCCCTGGCCGAGATCGAAGAGGGCGACAAGGCGAACGCGCTGACAGTCATCGGCAACGTCCGCGCCATGGAAGCCGCGCTCCAGATGGCTGACGACATCAACGAGGACTCCATCCTCGCCATGCATCGCGCGCTGCTCACGCATCAGCGCGGTCTCGAGCACGAAGCCGGCCGCTACCGCCAGGAGCAGGTCTGGATCGGGACCGGGAACGCCGGCCCCCGCTTCGCGACGTTCGTCGCTCCACACCATGACCGCATCCCCGGTGCGATCGCGGATCTGGTCTCCTTCATCGACCGTGAAGACGTGTCGGTTCTGGTGCAGGTGGCCGTCGCACACGCCCAGTTCGAGACCATCCATCCGTTCGTCGACGGCAACGGTCGCACCGGGCGCGCCCTGGCGCAGTCGATCCTGCGCAACAAGAAGCTCGTCGGGTCCACCGCGGTGCCGATCTCCGCGGGACTTCTCGTGGATACCGAGCGCTACTTCGCAGCCCTCGGAGCGTTCCGCGACGGCGACGCCGGCCCGATCGTCCGCGAGTTCGCGATGGCCAGCCGCATCGCTGCGAAGACGGGCACCTGGCTGGTCGATGGCCTGGTGGAGCAGCTCGACGAGTCGCGTCAGGAGATGAAGGGCATCCGTGCGGATGCCGCGGCGTGGAAGGTGCTCCCCTACCTCGTCGGCCAGCCCGCCGTGAACACGAAGTACCTCATGGCGGAGCTCGGTCTCGGAGAGATGGCGGCGCTGCGCGCGCTCGACGCGCTGACGGAGCGAGGAGTCCTGACCGAGACCTCGGGAAAGAGCCGAAACCGCGTCTGGCAGCACCGCGGCATCTTCGGCGTGCTCGACGCCTACGCCGCCGAGATCCGCCGCATGACCGTCCGCTGAATCGAGAGGCAGCGCTGAAGCTCGTCGACTACCCCGGTCGCGCAACAGGACCAGTGCACGCGGGCGCTCGGGGCGGGTGAAAGACGTGTCGCGCGATATGTGTCGTTGACAATGGTGTGTGACGCACACTACTGTGATCGACATGAACGAGACGCTCGACACGCATCTGCAGGAACTGCGCCGCGGCACCGTGGTGCTCGCCTGCCTGCAGCTGCTGCGCACGCCGGAGTACGGGTACGCGCTGCTCGAGCAACTCGAGAGCCGCGGGTTCGCCACCGACGCGAACACGCTCTATCCGCTGCTCCGCCGTCTGGAGAAGCAGGAGTACCTGACGAGCGAGTGGAACACCGACGAGGCCCGGCCCCGCAAGTTCTACCGCACCTCGGAGGCCGGGACCCGGCTGGCCGACACCCTCACCGACGAATGGCGCGCGCTCACCACCGCGATCGCCTCCCTCACCCCCGAGGAGAACTGACATGACCGCGAGCACCCTCACCGAGCGCTACATCAGCGCCACGATCCGCAGCCTCGCGCCGGAGGCGCAGAGCGAGGTCCGCGCCGAACTCGAAGCCGCCATCGCCGATGCCGTCGACGCGCGGCGGGAACAGGGCGAGAGCCAGGAGGAGGCGGAGCGCGCCGTCCTCACCGACCTCGGTGACCCGGGCATCCTCGCCGCCGGATACGCCGACCGCCCGCTGCACCTCATCGGCCCTCGGTACTACCTCACCTGGTGGCGGCTGCTGAAGCTGCTCCTGTTCATCGTGCCGCCGTTCGCCGCGGTGGGCGTCGCGATCGGGCAGCTGATCAACGGCGGCGGACCCGGTGAGGTCATCGGCGCGGTCGTCTCGGTCACGCTGTCGGTGATCGTGCACCTGTGCTTCTGGGTCACGCTCGTCTTCGTCGTGCTGGAGCGCACCGGCGCGGACACCGGCGTGCGATGGAACGTGGATCAGCTTCCGGAGCCGACGGAGCACGGGGCCGCCCGCGCCGACGTGATCGCCTCGCTCGTGTTCCTCCTCGCCGGCATCGGCGCGATCGTGTGGGACGCGACGCTCGGATTCTTCCCGACGGGCGGCGACTCCATCCCGATCCTGGCGCCCGCGCTCTGGCCGGTGGGCATCGGCATCCTCCTCGCGCTCATGATCGCGGAGGCCGTCCTGGCCGTCGCCGTGTACGCGCGTCGGCGGTGGACCGTCGCCGCCGCCGTCGTGAACACCGTCCTCGCCGTCGCCTTCGCGGTGTGGGCCCTCACCCTGCTCCTGCAGGGCGAGCTCCTCAACCCGGCCTTCCTGGAGTTCGTGTTCACGGACAACGGGGTGGATGCCGGCACGATGCGCGTGCTCACGGTGATCACCGGCATCGGCCTCGTGGCCTTCCCGGCCTGGGACATCGTCGACGGGTGGATGAAGACGGCGCGTGCCCGGGGAATAGGCTGAAGACCGTGACCGATGCCTTCGTCTCCGACCTGTTCGATCCCGCCGAGTGGGAGCTGGCGCCCGGCGCCGAGCACTACACCGACATCACGGCGCACGTGAGCCGCGACGGCGGGGTCGCCCGCATCGCCTTCCACCGGCCCGAGGTGCGCAACGCCTTCCGCCCGCACACGGTCGACGAGCTCTACCGGGCGCTCGACATCGCGCGACAGGACGCGCGGATCGGGGCGGTGCTGTTGACCGGCAACGGACCGAGCCCGAAGGACGGCGGGTGGGCGTTCTGCTCCGGAGGGGATCAGCGCATCCGCGGCCGGGACGGGTACCAATATGCTTCGACAGGCTCAGCAACCCAGGGGAAAGGCTCAGCAACCCAGGGGGAAGGGGCCGCGGCGGCTGTCGGGCGGCTGCACATCCTCGAGGTGCAGCGGCTCATCCGGTTCATGCCGAAGGTCGTCATCGCCGTGGTCCCGGGATGGGCGGCGGGTGGCGGGCACTCGCTGCACGTGGTGTGCGATCTGACCATCGCGTCGGCCGAGCACGCGCGCTTCAAGCAGACGGACGCCGACGTCGGCAGCTTCGATGCCGGGTACGGCTCCGCCTACATGGCCCGGCAGACAGGACAGAAGTTCGCGCGGGAGGTGTTCTTCCTCGCCGAGGAGTACTCGGCGCAGCGGGCCTACGAGGCGGGAGCCGTGAACCGCGTGGTGCCGCACGCCGAACTCGAGCGTGAGGCGCTGAAGATGGCGCGCACCGTGCTGACGAAGTCGCCGACGGCGATCCGGATGCTCAAGTTCGCCTTCAACGCCGTCGACGACGGGCTCGTGGGGCAGCAGGTGTTCGCGGGCGAGGCCACCCGTCTCGCCTACGGCACGGACGAGGCGGTGGAGGGGCGGGATTCGTTCCTCGAGAAGCGCGCCCCCGACTGGTCGTCCTTCCCCTGGCACTACTGAGCCGGAGAGACGATCGTGACCGCCCTCATCCCGACCGACGCGGAAGACACCGTGCTCCTGCGGGAGGCGCTGCTCCGAGCTCTCGACGAGGGACCGGCTCTCGGCTTCGGCATGCTCGCCGACGCTCCGGCGGAGGTGGACGACGGCATCGCCGCAGTGATCGCGACCTCCGGATCCAGCGGCGTCCCGAAGCGGGTGGCGCTGAGCGGCGAGGCACTGCGGGCGAGTGCGGAGGCCACCTGCGCCCGGATCGGCAGCGGTCGCTGGCTGCTCGCCCTGCCGGCCGGCTACGTCGCGGGGCTGCAGGTGATGGTGCGCTCGATCCTCGCGGGCACGGAGCCGACCCGGATCGAGGGACGGTTCACACCGCGGGCGTTCGCCGAGGCCACGCGGAGCATGCGGCACGCCACGACCGCGGGCGTCCTCCCCGCCCTGTACACCTCCCTCGTCCCGGCGCAGATCGCGACGCTGCTCGACGCGAGTGCCGAGCCGGGAGTGCTCGCGGCGCTGCAGGCGTATGAGGCCATCCTCGTCGGGGGCCAGGCGCTCCCGGAGCCGCTGCGGGAGCGGGCGGCTGACCTCGGGGTGCGTCTCGTCCGCACCTACGGCTCGACGGAGACCAGCGGCGGCTGCGTGTACGACGGCGTCCCGCTCGACACCGTGAACGTCCGGGCGGTCGACGGCGAGCTGCGGATCGCCGGCCCCATGCTCGCGGAGGGCTATCTGGGCGACCCGGCGCTGACCGCGCGCACCTTCGCGCGGGACGAGCACGGAATCCGCTGGTACCGGACGGGCGACCTCGGGCTCCTCGAGGACGGCGTGGTGCGCGTGCACGGTCGCGCGGACAACGTGATCGTGTCGGGCGGCATCAACATCTCGCTCGACCGGGTGGAGCGCATCGTCCGCGCTGTGCCCGGGCTGCATCAGGCCGTGGTCGTGGCTGTCGACGATGAGCGCTGGGGGGAGGCCTCGGTCATCGTCGCGGCGCGCGGCGAGGCCCTGCGGCGCAGCGAGTCCGAGCAGCTCGCCCAGGCCAGGGAGGCGGTGGCCGGCGAGATCGGCGTCCACGCGCGTCCGTCCCGCCTGATCCTCGTGGACGAACTCGCCGCCCTCTCCTCCGGCAAGCCCGACCGCGAGGCGATCCGCCGCATGGTCGCCTCGCTCTAGCCCGTCGACCCACCCCTTTCGCGCAGACCCGGCCCTTTGCGGGCGTCCGGAAGGGGCCGGGACACACGGAAAGGGGTGGGTCGGCGGGAGTGCCAGACTGAGCGCATGGCCTCGTACACGCATGGACACCACGAATCCGTCCTCCGCTCGCACAGTGTGCGGGACATCGCGAACTCGGCGGCCTACCTTCGACCGCACCTCACGGCAGAGACCCGGCTCCTCGACGTGGGAGCGGGACCCGGATCGATCACGGTGGACTTCGCGGGAGTGGTCGCGCACGTCACGGCGACCGAGATCGACGACGCCGCGCTGTCCCTCTCCCGCGACCTCGCCGCCGCGCGAGGCGTCACGAACATCGCCTTCTCCGTCGAGGACGTGCACGCGCTGAGCTTCGCCGACGACTCCTTCGACGTCGTGCACGCGCACCAGGTGCTGCAGCACGTCGCCGATCCGGTGCAGGCACTGCGGGAGATGCGCCGGGTCGCGAAGCCCGGGGGACTCATCGCCGCCCGCGACGCCGACTACGCGGGCTTCCTGTGGTTCCCGGTGCTCCCGGAGCTCGACCGGTGGCTCGCGCTGTACCGCGCCGCCGCCCGGGCGAACGGCGGAGAGCCGGATGCCGGCCGCCGCCTCCTGGCCTGGGCACGCGCCGCGGGCTTCGAAGACGTCACGGCGACCGCGTCGACCTGGTGCTATGCGACGCCGTCCGAGCGCGCCTGGTGGGGCGGGATGTGGGCCGACCGCATCCTGGAGTCGGCGCTCGCCCGGCAGCTCGTGGACGAGGGGATGGCATCGGCGGCCGACCTGCAGGAGATCAGCGACGCCTGGAAGCGCTGGGCCGACGACGGCGACGGCTGGTTCCTCGTGCCGCACGGGGAGATCCTCGCCCGCGCCTGACGGATACATCCCGCGACGGATGCCGCGCCCGAGTTGCTCGCGTAGCGTGGGGGAGTGATCCGTCCGCTGTCCCGTACCGGCCTCGTCCTCGACATCGTCGGGGCGGTGCTGCTGTTCGCGCTCCTCACGCCGCTCGGTGTCGTGTTCTATGCGCCCCAGCCGGACGTGGCCGGGTCCTCCGCGGTCAACGTCATCGGTCTGATCTCGTCGTCGGTGTTCCTGTTCGGCGGTGTCGCGATCGGACGTCTGGCCCCCGGCCTCGCGCTCGCCGCGGCCTGGGCCGGAGCCATCGTGCAGATGCTCGCCGGATTCGGGCCGCTGCCGACCGACTTCGCGATCCTCCTCGTGCTGTACGCGACCTCCGCGTGGGGATCGCGTCGCGTGCTCTGGTGGGGTTTCGGGTCGGTGATCGTCGGCGGCATCGTCGCCTCGCTGTACATGGTCGTCATCGGGGGCGTCATGTTCGGCTCCGGCAGCGGCTGGGAGCTCGTGACCGGAGGCACCCTGCTCGTCGCGGCCTCCATCATGGCGCTGGGGTTCGCGTGGGTGTGCGGCCTCCTCTGGCGGGTCGTGCTGCGCAACCGGCGCACGCGTTCGGCGCAGCTGCAGGCCGAGGCCCTGGCCGCCGAGGAGCAGGAACGGGTGCGCATCGCGCGGGACATGCATGACGTCGTGGCCCACTCGCTCGCGGTCGTCATCGCCCAGGCCGACGGTGCCCGCTATGCCGCGGCCGTGAAGCCGGAGATCGCGACGGAGGCCCTCGGCACGATCGCGCAGACCGCCCGCGGAGCACTGAGCGACGTGCGGATGCTCCTCACCCAGCTCCGTCATCGGCAGGGCGACGGTCCGCAGCCGACCCTCGCCGATCTCGAGACGCTGTTCGCCCAGGTGCGCCAGGCCGGCATCGAGCCGCGGGTCACGGTCGACCCGATGCCGCCGGGGGAGCCGCCGGGGGCCATCCAGCTCGCCGTCTACCGGATCCTCCAGGAGGCGCTGACGAACGCGATCCGCCACGGCGACGGCGCGGTGGACGTGCATCTCGCGTGGCTGCCCGATCGCGTCGACATCGAGGTCCGCAACACCGTCTCGCCGGAGTCGACGCCGGGGACCCCCGGGGGACACGGGCTCATCGGCATGCGCGAGCGGGCCCAGCTCGTGGGCGGTAGTCTGCAAGCCGAGCGCCGTGGTGCGCAGTTCGTCGTCCAGAGCAGCCTTCCGATCGGAGCCCCGCAGTGATCAGAGTCGTGCTGGTGGACGACCAGGCGCTGTTCCGGGCGGGGATCCGCATGCTCGTGGCCTCCCAGCCGGACCTCGAGGTCGTGGGGGAGGCGGGCAACGGGCGCGAGGCTCTCGACGTGGTCGCCGCGACCCGGCCGGACGTGGTGCTCATGGACATCCGGATGCCGGTGATGGACGGGCTGACCGCGACCGCGGAGATCCTGTCCCGCCCGGAACCCCCGCGCATCGTCATGCTCACGACGTTCGACCTCGACGAGGCGGCGGCGCGGGCGATCCGGCAGGGGGCGAGCGGCTTCCTCCTCAAGGACGCCGATCCGGAGTTCCTGCTCGCCGCGATCCGGACCGTGCACGCGGGGTCGAGCGTGATCGCGGCCTCGGCGACCCGGGAGCTGTTCGAGCACTTCGCGGAGGCTCCGAAGCCCGTGCCGCCGCAGTACGCCGAGCTGACGGAGCGGGAGCGGGAGATCTTCGCGCTCGCCGCCCGGGGGCTCTCGAACGCCGAGATCGCCGCGCGGGAGTTCCTCAGCGAGGCCACGGTGAAGACCCACATCAGCCGCATCCTCACGAAGCTCGCCCTCCGCGACCGCGTGCAGCTCGTCGTGTTCGCTTTCGAGCACGGCCTCGCCTGACGCCGACCCACCCCCTTCCGTTCGACCCGGCCCCTTGCGGCGGTCCGTAGAGGGGTGGGAGGAACGCAAGGGGGTGGGTCGGGAGGACGCGGGATCATCCTCCCGATGTAGCGGGATGCTCCGGGCGGGCGACGCGACGAGCGGGGGCGCGGAAATAGCGTCGTGGACATGGAGATCACGACCACCGACCTCGGGCTCGCCGCCCGCGTCCAGCACCTGAAGAAGACCTACGGCTCGGGCGAGGGCACCGTCCGCGCGCTCGACGACGTGAGCGTCGGCATCCGCCGCGGACAGTTCACCGCCATCATGGGTCCGTCCGGCTCGGGCAAGTCCACCCTCATGCACATCATGGCCGGCCTCGACAGCCCGACGGAGGGGCGGGCGTGGATCGGCGACACCGAGATCACGGGTCTCGGCGACCTCGACCTGACCATCCTGCGCCGCCGCCGGGTCGGGTTCATCTTCCAGGCGTTCAACCTCGTCCCCACGCTCGACGCCCTCGGCAACATCCTGCTGCCGTTCGAGCTGGACGGCCGCCGCCCCAGCGCCATCGAGCGGGCACGGATCGACGGGCTCATCGAGACGCTCGGCCTCGGCAAGCGCCTCGGGCACCGGCCGCACCAGCTCTCGGGCGGGCAGCAGCAGCGGGTCGCGATCGCCAGAGCCCTCGCCACCGCCCCCGACCTCGTGTTCGCGGACGAGCCCACCGGCAACCTCGACTCCCAGACCGGACGGGAGGTGCTGCGCCTGCTCGCGGCCGCCAGTCGGGAGCACGGCCAGTCCATCGCGATGGTCACGCATGACGCGATCGCGGCGAGCCACGCCGACCGGGTGCTCTACCTCGGCGACGGCCGGATCGTGGCGGATCACCCGCGGCAGACCGCGGAGCAGATCTCGGCCTACATGCTCGCCGCGGAGGTGTCGGCATGACCGCGCTCGCCACGGTCGTCCCGGAGACGCGGACGACCGGACCCCGGCTGGCGTGGCTCCGCGACCGCGGCATGGGCGCGAGCGTCCTCGTCGCCGCGCTCTCGTCCGCGTTCGGCGTCTTCCTCGTCGAGATCACGGCCTACATCGGCGCCGTGCTCCAGGCCGATCCGTTCATCGGCGACAGCGGCACGCTCGCGGTCGTCGTCGCGATCCTGTCGGTGCTGCTCACCGCCGTCGCGATGTACGTGGCCGCGATCGTCACGGCGAACACCTTCTCGACGATCATCGCGGGGCGCACCCGGCAGATCGCGCTCATGCGTCTCATCGGGGCGACCGCGCGCTCGCAGCGGGCGCAGGTCGGCCGGCAGGGGCTCGTCGTCGGGCTCCTCGGCGCGGGCCTCGGCCTGCTCGCCGGGCTCCTCCTCTCCGCGGCAGCCGTCCAGCTCGGCGGACAGCTCGTCGCCACCTCGCCGTCGTCCTTCTCGCTCGCCCAGCCCGCTCTCGCCCTTCCGGCGGTCGGTGTCGCGCTCACCACCTGGGCGGCCGCCTGGGTGGGGTCGCGTCGCGTACTCGCGGTGACGCCGCTGCAGGCTCTGGGCGGCGCCGTCGAGCGCACCCGTGACGAGGTCTCCGGGCGCAAGGGTCGCCATGTCGGGGCCTGGGTGCTGCTGATCTCCGGCGCGGCTCTGCTCGCGGGCGGCGTCGTCCTCGGACTCGTCACACCGCTCGGTGTCGTGGTCGCATTCTTCGGCGGCATCCTCTCCTTCACCGGGCTCGCCCTGGGGTCCGTGCTGTTCATGCCGCCGGTGCTCCGGCTCGTGGGGCGCCTGTTCGGTTCGAGCGCGACCGCACGCCTCGCGGCCGAGAACGCCCTGCGCTACCCGGAGCGGTCGTCGCGGATGGCCATCGGCGTCGTGATGGGCGTGACCCTGGTGACCATGTTCGCGGTGGCGCTGGAGTCGTCGAAGCGCCTGATGACCAGCCAGACCACGGAGGAGATCCCGGCGGAGTTCTTCGCGCCGTACGACGCCTTCGCGGCCATCATGATGGTGCTCGTCGCGGTGTCGGCCGTGATCGCGGCCGTCGGCCTCGTCAACCTCCTCACCATCGGCGTCGTGCAGCGGCGCCGCGAGCTCGGACTGCTGCGCTCGATCGGTCTGTCCAACCGCCAGGTGCGCCGCATGGTGTTGCTGGAGGCGACGCACATCACGGTGGCGGCGACCCTCACCGGTCTCGTGCTCGGGGTGCTCTACGGGTGGATCGCTGCCCAGTCGCTGCTCGGCTCCGTTCCGGTCCTGCCGGAGTTCACGCCCGCCGGTCTGATCGCCCCGCAGGTGCCGTGGCTTCCCGTGGTGATCATCGTCGCCGCGACCGCGCTGCTCACGCTCGTGGCCGCCGCGACGCCGACCCGGCTGGCGACCAGGGTGGCTCCGGTCGAGGCACTCGCGGCGGACTGACGGCTCTAGGCTGGACGGATGCCGTCGCCGTTCGATCAGTCCCCGTATCAGGTCCGACTCGACTGGGGGATGTCCGGGCTCGCCCGCCTCGCCCCGGCCGACGTCGTCGTGGTGATCGACGTCCTCCGGTTCTCCTCGACGGTCGCCGATGCGGTGGCCGCGGGAGCGGAGGTCGAGCTGGCCGGAGCGCTCGACTGGTCGCGGAACGGGGCGGCGGTGGCAGCCGCCGCCCCGACCGGGGCCACGGTCCTGCTGGGCTCGATCCGCAACGCCGGTGCCGTGGCCAGGGCCGTGCAGGTGGAGCAGGAACGCCGCCAGGGCCGCACCTCGGTGGCGCTCGTCCCGGCCGGCGAGCTCGATGCCGCGGGGGAGCTGCGCGTCGCCGTGGAGGACCAGCTCGGGGCCGGAGCGATCGCGGCGGCGCTCACCGATCTCGGCATCGACCACACGGCCCCGGACGCCGCCGTGGCCGCAGAGGGCTTCCGCGCGCTGCGGCGTGCACTGAAGCACCTGATCGGGGCGACGGGCTCCGGACGCGAGCTGCAGGCCGGGGTCTCCGCGACCGATCGCATCCGGGCCGCCGGACTGGTGCCGACCAGCACCGCGGACGCCGCCGTCCTGGACGCGGTGGACGCCGTCCCCGTTCTGCGCGACGGGCGGTTCACGCGCTTCGAGTGAGCACGCGATCCGCGTAGGGTCGAGGAATGAGGTTCCTCCCCGCTCTCCTCGTCGACGCCGTCCTCGTCCTCGTCTTCGCCGCCATCGGTCGCGCCTCCCACCAGGAGGACCCGGCAGGGTTCCTCCTCACGGCGTGGCCGTTCCTCGTGGCCCTGCTGCTGGGGCACGCCGCTGCGCTGCTGCTCCCCGCACGGCCGCGGCGGCCGTGGTCGCTGCCGTGGGGCGCGGTGGTGTGGGTGGTGACGGTCGTCGTCGGCATGCTGCTGCGTCTGCTCAGCGGAGACACCGCGGAGGTGCCCTTCGTCATCGTGGCGACGCTCGTGCTTGGCGTGTTCCTGCTCGGCTGGCGGGGTCTCACCGCGCTCGTTCGTCGACGCCGCCGTCACCACGAGACCGCAGCCGAGTCGGAGTCCGGGCTGACCCCGTCGACCGAACCCGCGGCACATCGCGACGCGGCCGCCGGTCAGGCACCCTCGGACGCGGAGGAGGACGCCGCGCCTGCTGCGGAGGACGCCGGGCCGGCCGAGGAGGACGCCTCCGCGTCCGAAGAGCAGCCGCGCTCCGGCGGTTCAGCGGTCTGAGCGGGCGACCCCGCTCCCTCGGCCCTCAGCGCGGGGCCTGCGCGGCGAGGCGGGCGTCGGTCGTGATCTCGCGACGCGTCCAGGCGAAGAGGTGCTGGGCATCGAACGTGCGGGAGCAGCGGGCGCAGGACGTGGCCCGGCTCGGGCGGCGGTGTCGATACGTGACATGACCGGCCGGGCAGCGGCCCACCCACGGAGCGAGCTCGACGGCGGTCTCCCCGTGGTGCGTCGTGCCGCCGACGTAGCCCAGGTCGCGCGCCACGCGCTTCCAGGCGGGGCCGTGGGCGGCCTGGTGCCCGGCGAGGGCGTGGGCCACCTCGTGCAGGAGCACCTGGTGGATCTCGTCGTCCTCGAAGCGTGCGGCGAGATACCGCGACACGGTGATGCGCTTGCGCGTGTAGTCGCACTGGCCGGCGCGACGCTTGGCATGGTCGAAGTCGAACGACCAGCTGTCGTCGAGATGCAACCGGATCAGTGCCTCGCCCCAGACGCGCACGCGGTCAAGTTCCGCCATGCGCTCAGGCTAAGGCATGCCGCGGACACTCGGGCGCAACGACGTCAGCCGGCGACGAGCTGCGCCGGACGACGGCGCTCCACGGCCTCGATGGCGAGGAGCACGGTCTCCAGCTCCCGGTCCTCCGCGCCGGACTCGCGCCGCAGGAACAGCGACTGCTTGAAGCTCTCCCGCGCGGTCTCGTAGTCCTCGGCGTCGTAGGCGTTCTTGCCGTGGTGCTGATAGGCGAAAGCGGCGATCGACAGCCAGCGCTGCCCCTCCGCCTCCGCGGCGCAGGTCGCCAGCTCCTGCTCGGCGGCGGCGTATGCGCCCCGGTACTGCAGGATCGTCGCGTGCAGCACACGGGCGCGGAGCACGTCCTTGCGGGTACCGGCCATCCGGGCCTGCCGTACGGCTTCGTCGGCGAGCGCGAGGGCGTCGTCGAGGCGTCCCAGCACCTTCAGCAGCCAGACCCGCTCCAGCAGGGCGGGAAGGCTGCGCTGCTCCTCGATCTCGGCCAGGCGTGCCGCGCACTCGTCGAGATCGACCTGTTCGCGGAGGCTCTCCCGGTCGTATCCCCGGATCAAACTCATTGCTCTCCTTCCGCGCGTCCCCGCACCTGTCCCCGTCCAGTCTGCCTGTCGCTTCCGCGCTCCTCGGGGCGGCGCGCCCGATCAGCGCAGGAACAGCGAGGCATCGGGTCGCGGGGACGCGACGGCGTCGGCGTCCGTGACGATCCGGGCGCCCTGGAGGAAGGCGCGAGCCTCGTCCCCCTGGGCGATCTTCGCGGGATGCGGACCCGCGGCGAGCATCCGCGGCAGCCACTCCGTCGGGAGAGGAGCGGCGGACGCCGCGACCACGAGGTTGCCGAAGCGGCGGCCCTTGAGCACCTGGGTGTCGGCGAGGATCCCGATCTCCGGGAGCACCTCGGCGATGGTCGCGGCCTGTCGACGGGCGAATGCGAGACCGGGGCCGTCGGCGACGTTGACGAGCAGGACGCCGCCGGGGGCGAGCAGCGCGGCGAGCTCCCGGTAGAACTCGACGCTCGTGAGGTGGGCGGGTGTCTGCGCGCCCGAGTACACATCCGAGACGACGAGGTCGCAGGCGCCGTGCAGGGCCGCCGGAAGCTTCCGGACCCCCTCCCTCGCATCGCCGATGCGCAGCCGGACGGCCGCTCCCTTCGGCAGGGGGAGGTGCTCGCGGACGAGCTGCACCAGCGGGGCCTCCAACTCGATGACCTGCTGGCGTGACCCGGGGCGGGTCGCGTCGATGTAGCGGGGGATGGTGAGGGCCCCGGCGCCGAGGTGCACCGCGGTGAGCGGCCCGGGGCGGAGCTGATCGATCACCGCGCCCATCCGCACGATGTACTCGAAGTGCAGGTGCGTGGGGTCGTCGAGATCGACGTGCGACTGCGGGGTGTCGTCGACCACGAGCTCGAAGCCGCTCGTGAACTCCGAGGGGACGATGCGGGCGAGGCCGCCATGGTCGAGGCGGGTCTGCGGGTGCTCGGCGTCCCGTGATCGCGTCCGTCCCATGCCGTCGAGCCTACGCCGCGGCCGCGGTGGTCAGCGCTGGTTGCCCACTGCGCAGGTCTCCTGCTCGAGGGTCTGCCCCGACACCTCCGGCGGGAGCGTCGCGCGCGCGTCCGGCGTGGCGCTCGCCTCGGGAGTGGATTCCGTCTCCGGCGTCTCCGGCGCCGTGGGCGCGGGGGTGACCAGCTTCACGCCGCGGTGCGTCGTCACGTCGCCGGTGAGCTGGAGCGGCTGTCCGGCCCGCACCGCATCCCACAGCGCGGCCGCGGCCTCCTCGTCCGGCACGACCTTGTCGTCGTCGAACGGATCGGCGATGTTCGGGTACTGCACGAACACGAAGTCGCTGAAGTTCACATCCTTGAGGGCGAGTGCGAGCTGGGCCAGGCGCAGCGGGTCGGCGAGCTCGTCGCTGGGATCGATGTTGTCGGCGATGGCGTTCGTCAGTCGCAGCACCTTGGGGATGTCGGTCAGGGTGTCTTCGCTGAGCACCTTCTTGGCCAGCCGTGACATGTACTGCTGCTGGTTGGAGATGCGCGCGAGGTCGCTCTCGTCCCCCACACCGTGCCGGGTGCGGATGAACTGGAGGGCCTCCACGCCCGAGACCGTCCGCAGGCCCGCCGGCCAGTCGATGCCCGTGTGGCGATCGCGGATTCCGTCCCCGGCGATGCAGACCTCGACGCCGCCGATCGCGTCGGTGACGGCCATGACGCCGTCGAAGCTGATCTTGGCGGCGAACTCGATGGGGATGTCGCCCAGTTCGCTCACGGTCTTCGCGATGCAGGAGAGGCCGGCGTGCTCGAACAGCGAGTTCATCGACGCCTTCTCCATCACGGATGCGACGGAGCCGTCCTCACGGGTGCACTCCGGTACGGGGACGCCGAGGTCGCGGGGGAGCGAGACGACGGTCACGTTCCGGGGTGCGGCGGAGACGTGCACGAGGAGGTTCACGTCGTTCCGGCTGAGTCCGTCCGCCTCGGCGCAGCGTTCGTCGAAGAGTGCGGTGGCCTTCGGGCCGCACTCGTCCGTCCCCACGATGAGGAGGCTGAACGCCTTGTCGTCGGGGTAGGCGCCGACCGTGGGCGGGTCGACCTTCGGGGCGCCCTCCAGGGTGACGGCCCCGTCCCCCACGCGGTTGAACACGTCCCAGACGAGGAATCCCGCGACCGCCACGGCGGAGACGAGGACGACGGCGAGCCCGATCCCGAGGCCTCGCAGGACCCGGGAGGTCCGGCCACGCGTCGACGCCGGTGCGTGCCGGGGGAGCGGAGGGCGGTCGACGTCTGATCCTCGGCGGGGCATGCGGGGAGCCTACCCCGGAGGCCCGATGTTACGGGGGTATGACGATTCTGGGAGCAACTTGCAGGGAATTAGTTAGTCGTGAATACTTTTTCCTATCCCCGGTACGCACCCGATGCACACCTGGACTTTCAAAGAGGAGATCCCCCCATGCACAAGCGCATTCTTCCGGCGGTGGCGCTCGGCGCCGCTGCCACGATCGCTCTGGCCGGCTGCGCCGGCGGCAGCGGCGACAACGGCTCGACCAACGGCGAGGGCCAGGAGCTGACGGTCTGGATCATGAAGGGGACCAACCCCGACGCGACCGCCTTCTACGACAAGGTCTCGGACGCCTTCGAGGAGGAGACCGGCGCGAAGGTCACCATCGAGGAGATCCAGTGGGCCGACGCCCACGACCGCTTCGTCACCTCGATCGCCGGCGGCACCACCCCGGACATCGCTGAGACCGGCACCACCTGGACCGCGGAGTTCGCCGACGCCGGCGCGCTCCTTCCGCTCGACGAGTACGTCGACGCCGAAGACGGCCTGCGTGACGACCTCGTCGAGGGCCTCGCCGTCGCCGGCACCTACGAGGACGAGCTCTACGGCATGCCGTGGTACGCGGGTGTCCGCTCCATCGTCTACCGCACCGACGTCTTCGAGGAGCTCGGTCTCGAGGCTCCGAAGACCTGGGACGACATCGTCGCCGCGGGTGAGGCCATCAAGGCCGCCAAGCCCGACATGCTGCCCTTCCCCGTCGCGGGTGACGCCGAGTTCCAGGTCTACCCCTGGGTCTGGGGCGCCGGCGGCGAGATCGCCACGAAGGACGGCGACACCTGGACCAGCGAGCTCGACAGCGCCGAGTCGCAGGCCGGCATCGAGTTCTACACGGGCCTGGCCACCGAGCACGGCTTCTCGTCGGCCGGCGCGACCACGTGGAAGGAGACCGACCTCCGGGACGCCTTCACGCAGGGCAACGTCGCGATGATGCTCTCCGGCTCCTGGACGCCGAACGCCCTCATCGAGGCCAACCCCGAGCTCGAGGGCAAGATCGGCGCGGCCGTGATCCCCGGCCAGGACGGCGGCATCGCTCCGTCCGTGCTCGGCGGCTCGCACCTGTCGGTGTTCAACACCACGAAGAACGCCGACCTCGCGTGGGAGTTCGTCAAGCTCATGACCACCGGTGAGTTCGCCGAGCAGTGGTCCGACGAGACCGGCTACTTCCCGGGCGTCCAGTCCGCGATGGAGGAGGCCCTCGCCTCGACCGACCCGCTCGTCGCTCCGTTCGCCGAGCAGATGGTCGACGGCGGCGCGTCCGTCCCGGTCACGCCGAACTTCGGCGCCGTGCAGGCGAAGAAGACCACCAACGCCATGATCCAGGCCATCCTCAGCGGGCAGAAGGACGTCGCGACCGCGACGAAGGACGCCGCCGCCGAGATGACCGAACTGCTCAACCAGTAAGGAACCATTCCTTCCATGTCGATGGTGCAAGCGCCACTGCCGGCCACGAAGGCGGAGCCCTCCTCCGCCTCCGTGGCCGGCGGCCGGAAGCGTCGCGGTCTCTCGATCGTCACGGCCCGCCCCTGGCTCCTCCTCGCCCCCGGGCTGATCATCCTCGCGGGGCTTATGCTCTGGCCGCTCGTGCAGGTGTTCCTCTATTCGCTGCAGGACTACGGTCTGCGCGAGATCAACACCGGTGAGAGCAACTGGATCGGGCTGGCCAACTACGCCGAGGCGCTCACCAATCCGACCCTGTGGACGGTGGTGCTCCCCAACACGGTCGGCTTCGCGGCCGTCGCGGTGTTCACCACCGTCGCACTCGGAACCCTCGTCGCGCTGCTGCTGGCGCGCCTGGGCACCGTGTGGCGCACCATCGTCTCCAGCTGCATCATGGTCGCGTGGGCGATGCCCGCGGTGACCGGCACCTACGTCTGGACCTTCATCTTCGATGCCGACCGCGGCATCTTCAACAGCGTCCTGCAGGACCTCGGCCTCATCGACGGTCAGGTCAACTGGTTCACCAACCAGTGGTCGTTCTACGCGATCGTGCTGCTGAACGTCGTCCACCACGGCTTCCCGTTCGTGGCCATCACCGTGCTCGCCGGGCTCCTGGGCGTCTCGAAGGAGATGCTCGAGGCGGCGGCGCTCGACGGGGCCGGCGCATGGCGCCGCTTCTGGAAGATCATCTTCCCGACGCTGAAGCCCGTCTTCTCCGTCGTCATCATCCTGTCGACGATCTGGGACTTCAAGGTCTTCGCGCAGGTGTACCTCATGCCCGGCGGCAGCGGCGGCAACCGTCAGGTGCTCAACCTCGGCGTGTGGTCGTACGTGGAGTCGTTCGGTCAGAACCGCTACGGATTCGGTGCCGCGCTCGCGGTGCTGCTGACCCTCGTCCTGATCGGCATCACGATCGTCTACATCCGCTCCCTCATGAAGGAGGACGAGCTGTGAACCCCCGCCCCAGGCTCCGGTCGCGGATCGGACTCGGCATCGGCGTCGCCGCCGTCCTCGTCTTCACGCTGTTCCCCGTCTACTGGATGGTCTCCAGCGCCTTCGACGCCAAGGCGTCCAGCGGCGGGCAGTCGCTCCTGCCGCAGGAGTTCACGTGGGACAACTTCGCCTTCGTGCTCACGGAGGGCGGCTTCGGCACGTACCTGCGCAACTCGGCGATCGTGGCCCTCGTCACGGTGCTCGTCAGCGCCATCGTCTGCCTGCTCGCGGCGGTCGCCGTCGCGCGCTTCCGCTTCAAGTTCCGCACCACGGTGCTGATGATGATCCTCGTGGTGCAGATGGTGCCGCTCGAGGCACTCGTCATCCCGCTGTTCCTCCAGGTGAAGAGCCTCGGTCTGCTCAACAGCATCATCGGCCTGATGGTCGTCTACGTGGCGCTGTCGCTCGCGTTCGGCATCTGGATGCTGCGCGGCTTCGTCGCGGCCGTCCCGGTCGAGCTCGAAGAGGCCGCCTACATCGACGGCGCGAGCTGGTGGCGGATGTTCCGGTCGATCCTCCTGCCGCTCGTGATGCCCGGTCTCGTCGCGACGAGCATCTTCAGCTTCATCACGGCGTGGAACGAGTTCATCTTCGCCATGACGATCCTCGGCGCGCAGACCGACCAGTACACGGTCTCGATCGGTCTGAAGTCGTTCTTCGGTCTGTACTCGAACGACTGGGGCAGCATCATGGCCGCCTCGACGATCATCACCGTGCCCGTCATGATCTTCTTCGTCATCGTGCAGCGCCGGCTCTCCGCCGGCATGGTCGCGGGGGCGGTGAAGGGATGACCGACGAGCTCGAGCGCCTCGCGAACGGCGTGCTCTGGCCCGGATTCCTCGGCACCACGGCCCCCGCCTGGCTCGTGGAGGAGCTGCGCGACGGCCTGGCCGGTGTCGTGTACTTCGGCCAGAACGTCGGCGAGGGACTGCCGGCGCTGAGCGCGCAGATCCTGGACGCGAACCCGGACGCCCTGATCGGCGTCGACGAGGAGGGCGGCAGCGTCACGCGCCTGGAGTCCAGGAGCGGCTCCACCCTCCCCGGTGCCGCGCAGCTCGGCGCCCTCGACGACGTCGTCGCATCGGAGCGGACCGGGTCGGAACTCGCCCGCCGCGTGCGCGCCGTCGGTGCGAACGTCGTGCTCGGTCCGGTCGCCGACGTCAACACCGACCCGCGCAACCCCGTCATCGGCGTGCGCTCGTTCGGGTCCGAGGAGGCGCTGGTGACGCGCCATGTCGTCGCCACGGTCGACGGCATCCAGGACGGCGGGGCGGCCGCGTGCGTCAAGCACTTCCCTGGTCACGGCGACACCCACCTCGACTCCCACCACGCGCTGCCCGAGATCGCGCTCGACGTGGCCGAGTACGAGCGCGTGCACCTCGAGCCGTTCCGCGCCGCCGTGGAGGCGGGGGTGGACGCGATCATGACCGCGCACATCGTCGTCCCCGCGTGGGGCGCGCAGCCGGCCACCCTCAACCCGCGCGTGCTCGGCATGCTGCGGGAGTGGGGCTTCCAGGGCGTCATCATCACCGACGCGCTGGACATGGCCGCGATCCGCGAGACCGTCGGACTCGGCGGGGGCGCCGCCCTCGCTCTGGCCGCCGGCGCCGACCTGCTGTGCATCGGCAACCCCACCAACCCCGGCGAGGCCGCTCTTCCCGACCAGGACCGTCGCGACTTCCTCGCCGCCCGCGACGGGATCGTCGCCGCGCTGCGGGACGGCTCGCTCTCCCGGGAGCGCGTCGAGGAGGCCGCCGCGCGGGTGTCGGCCCTCGCCACCCGGCTGCGCACGAGCGCGACCTCGGACGAGGAGGCCGCGGCGTTCGACGCCGCCGAGATCGTCCGCCGGTCCGTGTCGCTCGCCGGTGATGCCCCCGAGGCTGCGGAGGCCCTGGCGGTGATCGATGCGCGACGTCGCTCGACGCTCGCGGTGGACAGCGCCGCCTCGTACGTCGCGGAGGCGCTCGCGGGAGACGGCATCCGCGTGCGGCTCGACGTGGCCGCACGGCCCGTGGCCGAGCAGGACGCCGTGATCGACGAGGTCGCCGCGGCGACCGGCACGACGGTCGTCCTCGTGGATCGACCGGATGCCGAGCCGGCGCAGCGGGCGCTGATCGAGCGGACCGCGCTCCGGGACCCGGGTGCGGTCGTGGTGAACGTCGGCCTGCCCGTGCAGGAGCCGCTGCCGCTGCCCACCGTCGAGGTCGGCGCCGCCAGCCGGCTCGGTTCCCAGACCGCGCGGGACGCGCTGCTCGGCCGGTTCCGGCCGCGACAGAGGACGACCGCCGCCGGTTGAGACGGGATCAGCGCATGGACGACGACGTTCTGGCCGTGGTGCGGCGCTCCCTCCCCAAGCTCAGCGCGGCGGAGGGACGCGTCGCCGAGAGGATCCTCGGAGACCCCACCCTCGTGGTGGACCTCGCGATCAACGATCTCGCGCAGCTCTGCCAGACCTCGCTGTCGACCGTCGCCCGCTTCGCGCAGTCGCTCGGCTACAGCGGCTACCGGGAGCTGAGGGTCGCCGTCGCGCGGGCGGTCACCCTGGCCCAGGCGCAGCAGGCCCGGTTCGGACTCGACTCCACGGCGATCGGCCGCGACGACGGCCCGGCCGCGATCGCCGCGAAGCTCGCGGCCCAGGAGATCGACGCGATCGAGAAGACGGCCAGGGCTCTGGATGCGGACGCCCTCGACCGGGTGGCGCGGGCGGTGGTCGTGGCGCGGCACATCGACCTGTTCGGGCAGGCGGCGTCGTCGCTGACGGCCCAGGACCTGCAGCTCAAGCTCTCCCGGATCGGCTGCTCCGTGAGCCACTCGGCCGACCCGCACCTCGCGATGACCGCGGCCGCGCTGCGATCCTCCGCGGATGTGGCGATCGCCTTCTCGCACGGGGGTGAGACGGCCGAGACCGTCCGCGCTCTGGAGGTCGCGCGGGCGACGGGTGCACTCGCGGTGGCCGTGACGAGCGCCGCCGACTCCCCGCTCGCGGCCCTCGCCGACGTCGTGCTCCTCAGCCAGGCCCAGGAATCGCCGTTCCGGATGGCCGCCATGTCGAGCCGGATCGCGCAGCTCGCGCTCATCGACGTGCTGTTCGTGCGCATCGTGCAGCACCGGGGCGAGCACGTCGCGGTGTCCCTGCAGCGCACGCACGACGCGGTCCCGCCACGGCGCGGGCACCCCGCGGACTGAGCCGCCGCCTGCTCAGTCGACGTGGTCGCGCGTGCTGGCGATCGCGCGCGTCGCGATGCGGTGGGCGCGGGCCAGGCTCCCGTGCAGCGTCAGGCCGGTGAGGACGCCGGCGAGGAAGCCGGCGGCGAAGGCGTCGCCCGCGCCGATCGTCTCCACGACGGGTGCATCGAGAGCCTCGCTGCCCACCCGGTCCGCGCCGTCGAACGCCACGGCGCCGGCGGGCTCGGTCACGACCAGGTAGCGCGGCTCGGGGAACAGTGCCCGCAGCTCGTCCGGTGCGCTCGTGCCGAACACGGCCTCGGCGTCGGGGCGGGTGC
>NZ_LOSO01000015.1:329724-390829 GCF_001595495.1 Microbacterium sp. CH1
AGGGCCTCCTGGGCGGCGCGTGCGGAGGGCGAGAGCGCGGGCGTGATGCCGGAGGTGTGCACGAGGGCCGCCGCGGCGAGCAGGTCCACCGCCACGGGCGACTCCAGCGAGGCCGGCGACAGCGCCGCCGCGGCCGACCCGGCACGGTAGTAGTGCATCGTCCCTTCCACGGCGCCGTCCGCCCGCGGGGAGAGCTCTTTGACGTAGAGGCCCGTCGGTGCCATCGGGTCGATCTCCACGGCCCGATCGTCGACGCCGTGCGCACGGAGCTCGGCGGTGAGGAAGCGTCCGAAGCCGTCGTCGCCGACACGGGACACGACCGCGGTGCGGATGCCCGCGGAGGACAGCGCGATCGCGGTGTTCCATTCGGCCCCGGCGAGGGAGCGGTGGAACGTGCGGCAGGTCTCGAGCGGTCCGGCGGTGGCGGCGACGAGGGCGACCAGGCCCTCGCCCAGGCACACGACGCGGGGAGTGGTGTCCGGCACGTTCTGGACATTACCGGATCACGGGCGGCACCGCGTCGATACCGGATCGCAACATCGGACTCTTGGCATCCGCCTGGCCGCTGGGTACCTTCGAGGAATCACCGTCTCCGCGGCGACGATGCCCGGAGACGCGCAAGGAAGCGCCCGACAGGGAAGGTCATACACCCATGCACCAGTCAGCCATGCCTCGGCGAGGAATCGCCGTCATCACCGGAGCGACCATCGCCGCTCTCGCTCTCGCCGGATGTGTCGCCAGCGAGCGCGGGGACAACGGGTCGGAGGGTTCCGGTGATGTCGACGGCACCTTCGTCTTCGCCGCCTCGTCCGATCCCGCGAGCCTCGACCCGGCGTTCGCGCAGGACGGCGAGACCTTCCGCGTCTCCCGCCAGATCTTCGAGGGTCTGGTGGGCACGGAGCCCGGCACGGCCGACCCGGCGCCGCTGCTGGCGGAGTCGTGGGAGTCGTCCGAGGACGGCATGTCTCACACCTTCGCGCTGAAGGAGGGCGTGACCTTCCAGGACGGCACCCCGTTCAACGCCGAGGCCGTCTGCGCCAACTTCGACCGCTGGTACAACTGGACCGGTCTCGCCGCCTCCGAGGCCTTCGGGTACTACTACAACAAGCTCTTCAAGGGCTACGCCTCCAACCCGGAGGACGCGGTCTACAAGTCCTGCACGCCCGACGGGGAGAACTCCGTCACGATCGAGCTGAACAAGCCGTTCGCCGGCTTCATCGCCTCGCTGTCGCTCCCGGCCTTCGGCATGCAGAGCCCCTCGGCGATGCAGGAGTTCGGCGCGGACGAGGTCGGCGGCACCGCCGAGGCCCCGCAGCTGTCCGAGTACGCCATGGGCCACCCGGTCGGCACAGGCCCCTACCAGTTCGAGGAGTGGGCGCCGGGCGAGCAGGTCACGCTCAAGGCCTACGACGACTACTGGGGCGAGGCCGGACAGATCGACCAGATCATCTTCCGCACCATCGACGACCCGACGGCGCGTCGTCAGGCGCTCGAGTCGGGCTCCATCGACGGCTACGACCTCGTGGGCCCCGCCGACACGAAGGCGCTGGAGGAGGACGACTTCACCATGGTGTCGCGTCCCCCGTTCACGATCCTCTACCTCGCCTTCAACCAGGCGATCCCGGAGCTGCAGGACCCGAAGGTGCGCGAGGCGCTGTCCTACGCGATCGACAAGGACGCCCTGATCAGCCAGGTCCTCCCGGAGGGCACCGAGAAGGCGACGCAGTTCGTCCCGCCGGTGGTCAACGGCTACAACGACGAGGTCACGACCTACGACTACGACCCGGAGAAGGCCAAGGAGCTGCTCGCGGAGGCCGGCTACGACGAGGCGAACCCTCTGTCGCTGGACTTCAACTACCCGGTCAATGTCTCGCGTCCGTACATGCCGGACCCCGAGCAGATCTACACCGTCCTGTCCTCGCAGCTCTCGGAGGTCGGCGTGGAGACCACTCCGGTCTCCGAGGAGTGGGTCGAGTACCTCGACCGCACCAGCGGCACCGCCGACCACGGCATCCACCTGCTCGGCTGGACCGGCGACTACAACGACACGGACAACTTCGTCGGAGTGTTCTTCGGCCAGCAGAGCTCGGAGTGGGGCTTCGACAACCCGGAGCTCTTCCAGGCGCTGACCGAGGCGCGCGGGGTCTCCAACCTCGACGACCAGACGGCCCTCTACGAGGACATCAACGAGATGGTCGCGGAGTTCATCCCCGGCGTCCCGCTCGCGCACCCGGCGCCGACGCTCGCCTTCGACCCGCGCGTCGAGAGCTACCCCGCCAGCCCGGTGAACGACGAGGTCTTCACGGACATCGTCCTCACGAAGTAGGCCTGACCATTTGATATGCCGAGCCCCGGTTCCGCCTCGCGGGACCGGGGCACGGCGTACCTTCTGATCGACGGAGAACTCTGTGCTGCGCACCATCGGCAGGCGACTGCTGTTCCTCATCCCCACCCTGTTCGGGCTCAGCATCCTGCTGTTCGCCTGGGTCAGGGCCCTCCCCGGCGGCCCCGCGGTCGCCCTCCTCGGCGAGAAGGCCACCCCGGAGGCCATCGCCAGGGTCAACGAGCTCTACGGCTTCAACAAGCCCCTCATCGAGCAGTACTTCATCTGGGTCACGCGCCTGCTGCAGGGCGACTTCGGCACCTCCATCCAGACCAACCGGCCGGTCACGGAGGAGTTCCTCCGCCGCTTCCCCGCGACGATCGAGCTGAGCGTCGCGGCGCTCATCTTCGCGGTGGGCGTCGGCATCCCGCTCGGGTACTGGGCGGCCCGCCGCCACGGCAAGTTCACCGACCACGCGTCGGTCGTGCTGAGCCTCATCGGGATTACGATCCCGGTCTTCTTCCTGGCCTTCATCCTCAAGTACGTCTTCGCCGTGCAGTTGGGGTGGCTCCCCTCGGACGGCCGCCAGGACCCCCGGATCGATGCCACCCATCCCACCGGTTTCTACGTCTGGGACGGCATCATCACGGGGGAGTTCGACGCCGCGTGGGATGCGATCCTCCATCTGATCCTCCCGGCGCTCGCGCTCGGCACCATCCCGCTCGCGATCATCGTCCGCATCACCAGGGCGAGCGTGCTGGAGGTGCAGAACGCCGACTACGTGCGGACGGGGCGGGCGAAGGGCGTGGGCTCCGGCACGCTGCGCAGCCGGTTCATCCTCCGGAACGCCATGCTCCCCGTCATCACGACGATCGGACTGCAGACCGGACTCCTCATCTCGGGGGCGGTGCTCACCGAGACCGTGTTCGCCTTCCCCGGCATCGGATCGTTCCTCGCGCGCGCCATCTTCACGCGCGACTTCCCGGTGCTGCAGGGGTTCATCATCTTCATCGCGATCGCCTACGCCCTCATCAACCTGGCCGTGGACGTGTCGTACAGCCTCATCGACCCGAGAGTGAGGGTGCAGTGATGTCCTCCTCCCTCATCCGAAAGGAGGCGCTCGCATGAGCATCGCCCTCCCACCCGCACAGGGGCCGTCCGCCGAGAGCGGCGGCAGCATCGACACCGTCGCCATCGCCCAGGCCGACCTCAAGGAGAGCGGCGGCGGGTTCTGGCGCGACGTGTTCCGCCGGCTCCGCCGCAATCCGACGGCGTGGATCGGCGCCGTCATCGTGCTCCTCTTCCTCCTCGTCGCGGTGCTCGCGCCGGTCCTCGCTCCGTACCCCGAGACCGCGCTCCCCGGGGCGAAGGAGATCACGCCCACGCACATCCCCGGCCCGGGCGAGCTGCCGCAGTTCCCCCTCGGTCTGGACCGGTTCGGCGGCGACGTGCTGTCGAAGCTCATCTGGGGCGCCCAGGCGTCGCTGCTGATCGGCGTCGTCTCCACCGCGATGGGTCTCGTCGGCGGCATGATCCTCGGACTCCTCGCCGGCACGTTCGGAGGCTGGGTCGACACCGTCATCATGCGCGTCGTCGACATCATCCTCTCGGTGCCGAACCTCCTGCTGGCGGTGTCGATCGCCGCGATCCTCGGACAGACGCCGTACGCCGTGATGATCGCCATCGGGGCCTCTCAGGTGCCGATCTTCGCGCGCCTGCTGCGGGCGTCCATGCTCCAGCAGCGCTCCAGCGACTACGTGCTCTCGGCGCAGACGCTCGGCCTCGGCCGCGGCCGGATCACGATGTCGCACGTCCTCCCGAACGCGATCGGGCCCGTGATCGTGCAGGGCACCCTGACCCTCGCGACCGCCGTGATCGATGCCGCGGCGCTGTCGTTCCTCGGTCTCGGCGGCGGCGGCCCCGCGACGGCCGAGTGGGGTCGCATGCTCACGTACGCGCAAGCGGAGCTGGCGATCGCCCCGTGGCTGGCGTTCCTCCCCGGCATCTGCATCGCCGTCACCGCGCTCGGCTTCACCCTGCTCGGTGAGGCGCTGCGCGAAGCCATGGACCCGAGGACGAGGGCACGATGAACATCCGCGACGAGGGCGCCGTGCGCGCCGCGAAGGAGAACGGGATGGCGGACCAGCCCCTGCTGTCGGTCGAGGGCCTGGCGGTGGACTTCGCCACCATGGACGGCGTCGTGCACGCCGTCGAGGGCGTCGACCTCGAGATCCGTCCGGGGGAGACCGTGGCGATCGTCGGCGAGTCCGGTTCCGGCAAGTCGACCACCGCGATGGCGATCATCGGGCTGCTCGCGGGCGGAGGGAAGGTGGCCGCCGGCAGCATCAAGCTCGACGGGCGGGACATCTCCCGCGCCTCCGAGAGCGAGCTGCGATCGATCCGCGGACGGGACATCGGACTCGTGCCGCAGGACCCCATGTCGAACCTCAACCCGGTCGCGAAGATCGGCACCCAGGTCGCCGAGACGCTGCTCGCCCACGGCCTCGCCACCCGGCAGAACGTGCAGTCCAAGGTCGTCGAGGCGCTGACCGCCGCCGGTCTTCCGGATCCGGAGCGTCGGGCCAAGCAGTACCCGCACGAGTTCTCCGGCGGCATGCGGCAGCGGGCCCTCATCGCCATCGGGCTGGCGTGCAAGCCGCGGCTGCTCATCGCGGACGAGCCCACCAGTGCCCTCGACGTGACGGTGCAGCAGACCATCCTCGACCAGATCGGCGAGATGACGAGGGAGCTGGGCACCGCCGTGCTCCTCATCACCCACGACCTCGGTCTCGCCGCCGAGCGGGCCGAGCGCGTGATCGTGATGCACCGCGGCAAGGTCGTCGAGCAAGGGCCGGCGCGGCGGATCCTCGAGGACCCGCAGCACCCGTACACCCAGTCGCTCGTGAAGGCGGCGCCGTCGGTGGCGGTGGCGCGGCTGCGTCCTGAGGCCTTCGTCCGGGACGCTTCGACAGGCTCAGCGACCCAGGAGGGCGCTTCGACGGGCTCAGCGACCCACAGTGAGTCTGGGTCCCTGAGCTCGTCGAAGGGCAACATCGTCGAGATCGAGAACCTCACGAAGGTGTACCCCGTGCGCGGCAAGCACGAGGACTTCGTGGCCGTCGACGACGTCTCGCTCGCGATCCCGCGTGGGGAGACCGTCGCGATCGTGGGGGAGTCCGGATCGGGCAAGACGACGACCGCGCGCATGCTGCTCAAGGTCATCGAGCCCACGAGCGGCCTCATCCGCTACGAGGGCAAGGACATCTCGACGCTGAGCCGTGCGGAGACGAAGGACTTCCGGCAGCGGGTGCAGCCGATCTTCCAGGATCCGTACTCCAGCCTGAACCCCATGTTCACGATCGAGCGCCTGATCGCGGAGCCGCTGGAGTTCTACAAGCGGGGGAGCGGGGCGGACCGGCGCAAGCGCGTGCGACAGCTCCTGGACGACGTCGCGCTACCGCAGTCGATGCTGCGGCGCTACCCGTCCGAGCTCTCCGGCGGGCAGCGTCAGCGTGTGGCGATCGCGCGAGCGCTGGCCCTCTCGCCGGACCTCATCGTGTGCGACGAGCCCGTGTCGGCACTCGACGTGCTCGTGCAGGACCAGATCCTGCGGCTGCTCGGCGACCTCCAGCGCGAGTACGGCCTGAGCTACCTGTTCATCTCGCATGACCTCGCGGTGGTGCGGCTCATCAGCGACTACGTGTGCGTGATGAAGGACGGGAAGCTCGTGGAGGCCGCGTCGTCGGAGGAGATCTTCACGAATCCTCGCGACCCCTACACGCGCCGCCTCCTCGCCTCGATCCCCGGCAACGAGCTCAACATCGCCTCCTGACCCGAGACCCCGGTTTCGGGTCGAAACCCCGCCCTGCCTCCGCGGCGAGGGCGGGGTTTCGGCGCCCAGGCGGGGTCTCGGCGGTCCCATTACCGCAGCATCGAAGATTGGTCAAGGATTGCGCTTGCCATGTCGCGAGATCGCGTCTATAGTTGGTAGTTGCGCTCGCTTCTCCCTGCCCTCATATGGTGGTCGGCATCTCGTGAGCTTCTGAGCGCACTCCACCTGACGACAAAGGAATCGAGAAGCCCTGCGGGGCTCACGGAGGTTATTCCCTTGGCTGCTGCTCCCAACGCATCCACATCCACCACCACCAAGAACGGACGCGGAGCTTCCCGTCTCTCGTTCGCCAAGATCTCCGACACGCTGACGGTCCCCGACCTTCTCGCCCTGCAGACCGAGTCCTTCGGTTGGCTGGTCGGCAACGACGCCTGGAAGGCGCGCGTGGCCGAGGCCAAGGCCGCCGGTCGCACCGACGTGAACGAGAACAGCGGTCTGGGCGAGATCTTCGAGGAGATCTCCCCGATCGAGGACCTCGGCGAGACGATGCAGCTGTCGTTCACGAACCCGTACCTCGAGCCCGAGAAGTACTCCATCGAGGAGTGCAAGGAGCGTGGCAAGACGTACGCGGCCCCGCTCTACGTCGAGGCCGAGTTCATGAACCACCTCACGGGTGAGATCAAGACCCAGACGGTCTTCATGGGCGACTTCCCGCTCCAGACCGACAAGGGCACGTTCATCATCAACGGCTCCGAGCGCGTCGTCGTCTCGCAGCTCGTGCGCTCGCCGGGTGTCTACTTCGACAAGACCCCCGACAAGACGAGTGACAAGGACATCGTCTCGGCGCGCGTCATCCCGAGCCGCGGTGCCTGGCTCGAGTTCGAGATCGACAAGCGCGACCAGGTCGGCGTCCGCGTCGACCGCAAGCGCAAGCAGTCCGTGACGGTCTTCCTCAAGGCGCTGGGCATGACCAGCGAGGAGATCCTCGAGGAGTTCGCCGGCTACACCTCCATCGAGGAGACGCTCGCGAAGGACACGATCGTCACCAAGGAAGACGCGCTGCGCGACATCTACCGCAAGCTGCGTCCGGGCGAGCAGGTGGCCGCCGAGGCCGCCCGCGCGCTGCTCGACAACTTCTACTTCAACCCGAAGCGCTACGACCTCGCCAAGGTCGGCCGGTACAAGATCAACCACAAGCTGGGTCTCGACACCCCGCTGACGGAGTCGGTGCTGACGGTGCAGGACATCGTCGCCACGATCAAGTACCTCGTGCGTCTGCACGCGGGCACCGAGGAGACCTTCGAGGGCATCCGCGGCGGCAAGAAGACCGAGATCCGCCTCGCGACCGACGACATCGACAACTTCGGCAACCGTCGCATCCGCGCGGTCGGCGAGCTCATCCAGAACCAGGTCCGCACGGGTCTGTCCCGCATGGAGCGCGTCGTCCGCGAGCGCATGACCACGCAGGACATCGAGGCCATCACGCCGCAGACCCTGATCAACGTGCGCCCCGTCGTCGCCGCGATCAAGGAGTTCTTCGGAACCTCGCAGCTGTCGCAGTTCATGGACCAGAACAACCCGCTCGCGGGTCTGACCAACAAGCGCCGTCTGTCGGCTCTCGGCCCCGGTGGTCTGAGCCGTGACCGCGCCGGCGTCGAGGTCCGTGACGTCCACCCCTCGCACTACGGCCGCATGTGCCCGATCGAGACGCCGGAAGGCCCGAACATCGGTCTGATCGGTGCGCTCGCGACCTTCGCGCGCATCAACTCGTTCGGCTTCATCGAGACCCCGTACCGCAAGGTCGTCGACGGTGTCGTGACCGACCAGATCGACTACCTGACCGCCTCCGAGGAGGTCGACTTCAACATCGCGCAGGCCAACGCGCCGCTCGATGCGAAGGGTCGCTTCCGCGAGAGCCACGTGCTCGCGCGCCCCAAGGGCGGCAGCGGTGAGGTCGACCTGTTCCTCCCGGAGGAGATCGGCTACATCGACGTCTCGCCGCGCCAGATGGTGTCGGTCGCGACCTCGCTCGTGCCCTTCCTCGAGCACGACGACGCGCAGCGCGCGCTCATGGGCGCCAACATGCAGCGTCAGGCCGTGCCGCTGCTCCGCAGCGACTCGCCGCTCGTCGGAACCGGTATGGAGGGCTACACGGCCATCGACGCCGGTGACGTGATCACCGCCGAGAAGGCCGGTGTCGTCTCCGAGGTCTCCGCGGACCGCGTCGTCGTCATGCTCGACGAGGGCGGCACGCAGGAGTACCACCTGCGCAAGTTCGACCGCTCGAACCAGGGCACCTCCTACAACCAGAAGGTCGTCGTCTCGGCCGGTGAGCGCGTCGAGGTCGGAGAGGTCATCGCCGATGGCCCCGCCACCGAGAACGGCGAGCTGGCCCTCGGGAAGAACCTCCTCGTCGCGTTCATGACGTGGGAGGGCTACAACTTCGAGGACGCCATCATCCTGAGCCAGGACCTGGTGAAGGACGACACCCTCTCGTCGATCCACATCGAGGAGTACGAGGTCGACGCCCGCGACACCAAGCTCGGCAAGGAGGAGATCACCCGTGACCTCCCCAACGTCAGCCCCGAGCTGCTGAAGGACCTCGACGAGCGCGGCATCATCCGCATCGGCGCCGAGGTCCGCCCCGGCGACATCCTCGTCGGCAAGGTCACGCCGAAGGGTGAGACCGAGCTGTCGGCCGAGGAGCGTCTGCTCCGCGCGATCTTCAACGAGAAGAGCCGCGAGGTCCGCGACACGTCGCTCAAGGTGCCCCACGGTGAGCAGGGCACGATCATCGCGGTCAAGGAGTTCAACGCCGAGGACGGCGACGACGAGCTCGGCTCCGGCGTGAACCGCCGCGTCGTGGTCTACATCGCCCAGAAGCGCAAGATCACCGAGGGCGACAAGCTCGCCGGCCGCCACGGCAACAAGGGTGTCATCGCGAAGATCCTGCCCGTCGAGGACATGCCGTTCCTCGCGGACGGCACCCCGGTGGACATCGTCCTCAACCCGCTCGGCATCCCGGGTCGAATGAACTTCGGCCAGGTCCTCGAGACCCACCTCGGGTGGATCGCGAAGCAGGGCTGGAAGGTCGAGGGCACCCCGGAGTGGGCCGCCAAGCTGCCGCAGCAGGCGTTCGAGGCCGCGCCCGGCACCAAGGTCGCCACCCCGGTGTTCGACGGTGCGAGCGAGGAGGAGATCTCCGGTCTGCTCGACTCGACGCTCCCGACCCGTGACGGCCTGCGCCTGATCGACTCGAGCGGCAAGACGCAGCTGTTCGACGGCCGCTCCGGCGAGCCGTTCCCGGCGCCGATCTCCGTGGGCTACATGTACATCCTGAAGCTCCACCACCTGGTGGACGACAAGATCCACGCCCGCTCCACCGGTCCGTACTCGATGATCACCCAGCAGCCGCTCGGTGGTAAGGCGCAGTTCGGTGGACAGCGCTTCGGTGAGATGGAGGTGTGGGCCCTCGAGGCCTACGGTGCGGCGTACGCCCTCCAGGAGCTCCTCACGATCAAGTCCGACGACATCCTCGGCCGCGTCAAGGTGTACGAGGCCATCGTCAAGGGCGAGAACATCCAGGAGCCCGGCATCCCCGAGTCGTTCAAGGTGCTCATGAAGGAGATGCAGTCGCTCTGCCTGAACGTCGAGGTCCTCTCGGCCGACGGTACGCTGGTCAACCTCCGCGACACCGACGACGAGGCGTTCCGCGCCGCAGAGGAACTCGGTATCAACATCTCCAGCCGCTTCGAGGCCGCCTCGATCGACGAGATCTAATCCTTCGACGGGCTCAGCCGTCCCCGCGACGGCTGAGCCGGTCGAAGCCCAGACTTCTCAAAAAGAACTTCCGACACAGGAGAACTAGTGCTCGAGTCCACAACCTTCGATGAGCTTCGCATCGGCCTGGCGACCGCAGACCACATCCGCGCGTGGTCCTACGGCGAGGTCAAGAAGCCCGAAACCATCAACTACCGCACCCTCAAGCCGGAGAAGGACGGTCTCTTCGGAGAGCAGATCTTCGGCCCGTCCCGTGACTGGGAGTGCGCCTGCGGCAAGTACAAGCGCGTCCGCTTCAAGGGCATCGTCTGCGAGCGCTGCGGCGTGGAGGTCACCAAGAGCTCCGTCCGTCGTGAGCGCATGGGTCACATCGAGCTCGCCGCTCCCGTCACCCACATCTGGTACTTCAAGGGCGTGCCCTCGCGCCTCGGCTACCTGCTGGACATGGCGCCGAAGGACCTCGAGAAGGTCATCTACTTCGCCGCGTACATGGTCATCTCGGTCGACGAGGAGGCCCGTCACCGCGACCTGGGTACCCAGGAGAACAACATCCGTCTCGAGCTGAAGACGCTCGGCGACCGCCGCGACGCGAAGATCGCGGAGCGCCTGGCCAAGCTGGAGGAGGAGCTCGCGGCCCTCGAGGCCGAGGGTGCCAAGGCCGATGCCAAGAAGAAGGTCAAGGACGCCGCCGAGAAGGAGATGTCGCTCATCCGCAAGGGTGCCGACGAGGCGATCCTGAAGCTGGAGCGCGTGTGGGAGGACTTCCGCACGCTCGAGGTCGGTGCCCTGCGCCCGGAGGACGACGTCTTCCACGAGCTGCAGGACCGCTTCGGCCAGTACTTCGAGGCCTACATGGGTGCCGAGGCGATCCAGCGTCGCCTGGCCGCGTTCGACCTGGCCGCCGAGGCCGAGAGCCTGCACCTGCAGATCTCGGAGGGCAAGGGCCAGCGCAAGATCCGTGCGATCAAGCGCCTCAAGGTCGTCAACTCGTTCCTCGAGACCGGCATGAGCCCGGCCGCGATGGTGCTCGACGTCGTCCCGGTGATCCCGCCGGAGCTGCGTCCGATGGTCCAGCTCGACGGTGGCCGCTTCGCGACCTCTGACCTGAACGACCTGTACCGCCGCGTGATCAACCGCAACAACCGTCTCCGTCGCCTGATCGACCTCGGTGCCCCCGAGATCATCGTCAACAACGAGAAGCGGATGCTGCAGGAGGCCGTCGACGCGCTGTTCGACAACGGCCGCCGCGGTCGCCCCGTCACCGGTACCGGCAACCGCGCCCTGAAGTCCCTGAGCGACATGCTCAAGGGAAAGCAGGGTCGCTTCCGCCAGAACCTGCTCGGCAAGCGTGTCGACTACTCGGGCCGTTCGGTCATCGTCGTCGGCCCGCAGCTCAAGCTGCACCAGTGCGGTCTGCCCAAGCAGATGGCGCTCGAGCTCTTCAAGCCGTTCGTCATCAAGCGCCTGATCGACCTCGGTCACTCGCAGAACATCAAGGCCGCCAAGCGCGCCGTCGAGCGCACCCGTCCCGAGGTCTGGGACGTGCTCGAGGAGATCATCCGCGAGCGTCCGGTGCTGCTGAACCGTGCACCCACCCTGCACCGTCTCGGCATCCAGGCGTTCGAGCCGCAGCTCGTCGAGGGCAAGGCCATCCAGCTGCACCCGCTCGTCTGCGCGGCGTTCAACGCCGACTTCGACGGTGACCAGATGGCCGTGCACCTGCCGCTGTCGGTCGAGGCTCAGGCCGAGGCCCGCGTGCTCATGCTCGCGTCGAACAACATCCTGAAGCCGTCGGACGGCCGTCCGGTCACCCTGCCCTCGCAGGACATGATCATCGGTCTGCACCACCTGACCACGGTCAAGGCCGGCGCCAAGGGCGAGGGCCGTGCGTTCGGCTCCGTCGGCGAGGCACAGCTCGCGTACGACGAGGGCACGCTCGACCTGCAGGCGAAGGTCCGCATCCGCATCCCGGGTCTGGCCTTCCTCGAGGGCGAGGCTCCCGAGGGCTACGAGAAGCACGGCCTGGTCGACGCTTCGCTGGGTCAGGCGATCTTCAACGACGCGCTGCCGAAGGGCTACCCGTTCGTGCGCGAGCAGGCCGACAAGGGCAAGCTGTCGCAGATCGTCAACAAGCTGGCCGAGGAGTACCCCAAGGTCGAGACGGCCGCCACGCTGGACCGCATCAAGGATGCCGGTTTCTACTGGGCGACCCGTTCGGGTGTGACCGTCGCGCTGAGCGACATCCTCACCCCGCCGAACAAGGCGGAGATCGTCGCGGGCTACGAGAAGCAGGCCGCGAAGGTCCAGTCCCAGTACGAGAAGGGCCTCACGACCGACGCCGAGCGTCGTCAGGAGCTCATCAAGATCTGGACCGAGGCGACCGACGAGGTGCAGGCCGCGATGAAGGCGCACTTCCCGGAGGACAACACCATCAACCGCATGGTGTCCTCTGGCGCTCGTGGTAACTGGCTGCAGATCCGGAACATCGCCGGTATGCGTGGTCTGGTGAACAACCCCAAGGGTGAGATCATCCCGCGTCCGATCATCTCCTCGTACCGCGAGGGTCTGTCGGTGGCGGAGTACTTCATCGCGACGCACGGTACCCGTAAGGGTCTGGCCGACACCGCTCTGCGTACCGCCGACTCGGGTTACCTGACCCGTCGTCTGGTGGACGTCTCGCAGGACGTCATCATCCGCGAAGAGGACTGCGGCACGTCGAAGGGCCTCGAGCTCCCGATCGCCGCTCCGAACTCGCAGGGTGAGCTGGTGCGCGACGCGAACGTCGAGAACTCGGTGTTCGCCCGCACGCTGGCCTCCGACGTGGTGAACGCGTCGGGCGAGGTCCTGGCCGCGGCCGGCGACGACGTGGGCGACGTGCTCATCGACAAGCTGGTCGCCGCGGGCGTCGAGACCATCAAGGTCCGCTCGGTCCTGACCTGCGACTCCGCCGTCGGCGTGTGCGCGCAGTGCTACGGCCGTTCGCTCGCGACCGGCAAGACCGTCGACATCGGCGAGGCCGTCGGCATCATCGCGGCCCAGTCGATCGGTGAGCCCGGTACCCAGCTGACGATGCGTACCTTCCACACCGGTGGTTCGGCGTCGGCGGATGACATCACGCAGGGTCTGCCCCGTGTGCAGGAGCTGTTCGAGGCGCGTACCCCCAAGGGTGCATCGCCGATCGCGGAGGCCGACGGCCGCATCACGATCGACGAGACCGAGAAGGCCAAGAAGGTCATCCTCACGCCCGACAACGGCGACGAGCCCGTCGTCTACCCGGTGCTGAAGCGTGCCACCCTCCTCGTCGAGGACGGCCAGCACGTCTCGGTCGGTCAGCCCCTGCAGGTCGGCACGCTCGACCCCAAGGAGGTCATGCGCGTCATGGGTGCCCGCGAGGTGCAGAAGTACCTCGTCGGCGGCGTCCAGGGCGTCTACCGCTCGCAGGGTGTGCCGATCCACGACAAGCACATCGAGGTCATCGTCCGCCAGATGCTCCGCAAGGTCACCGTCGTCGACCACGCCGACACGACCCTGCTGCCCGGTGAGATGGTCGACCTGAAGCGCTACCAGCAGATCAACCGTGAGGCCGTGGCCGAGGGCAAGCGCCCCGCGTCCGGTCGCCCGGAGCTGATGGGTATCACGAAGGCGTCGCTCGCGACCGAGTCGTGGCTGTCCGCTGCGTCCTTCCAGGAGACGACCCGCGTGCTCACGCAGGCCGCCATGGAGGGCAAGCGCGACCCGCTGGTCGGTCTCAAGGAGAACGTCATCATCGGAAAGCTCATCCCCGCCGGAACCGGTCTCTCGAAGTACCGCGACGTCACGGTCGAGGCCACCGAGGAAGCCAAGAGCGAGCGCTACCCGAACCGGATCTTCGCATCCGACGGCGCGTACGCGGACGGCGACTTCGGCTACGTCGACTTCGACGCGTTCTCGACGGACGACATCACCCCCGGTACCTACAACTGAGGTGTGACTGAGTGAACGAAGGCCCCGGGGTTCTCCCCGGGGCCTTCGTCGTCCCTCGGCGCGGTGGGGTGTGCATGGCTTCGGAGATCCGGCGCGGCGCGCCGCCGGTGGGCCTCATCCATCGGGGTGTCGGGTGTCATCTCCGAAGCTGTGACCGGGGCGGGCGCGGTAGGGTCGGCGAGTGACCACTGAGACTTCCCCCGGCGGCGCGGCCGTCGTCATCGGAGACGCCCTGATCGACGAGATCCGGGATGAGGCCGGCGTCCGCGAGTTCGTCGGCGGAGCCGCCCTGAACGTCGCGGTGGGGCTGCGCCGGCTCGGAATCCCCACGACGCTCATCGCGATGGTGGGGGAGGATGTCGCCGGCGCGCACATCCGCGAGTATCTGGCCGATCACGGCGTGCGGCTGATCGCGAGCGCGGCACCGCACGGGTCGTCGCGGGCCGTCGTCACGCGGGCCGCGAACGGCGAGCCGAGCTATGTCTTCAACCGCGCGGCCCAGGAGCGCACGATCCGGTACGCCCACGAGGCGAGGGCGGCCATCGCCGAGGCGGACATCGTCGCCGTGAGCTGCTTCCCCTTCGATGTCCCGGCCGAGGTCGACGCCCTCGCCGCCGCGGTGGAGGGCGCGCGGCTGGCGATCGACCCGAACCCGCGCACCGGCATGCTGTCCGACCGCGAGGAGTTCGTCCGCGGCTTCGAGCGGCTGGCGGCGCGGGCGGACCTGGTGAAGGTCGGCGCCGACGACGCCGCCGTGCTCTATGACGGCGACCTCGACGCCCTGCGCGCGCGGCTCCGGGGCCTCGGCGTCGCGGCGGTGCTCGCGACGGCCGGAGCGGACGGGGCCGTGCTCGAGTCGGTCGCCGGGTCGGTTTCGGCCCCGATCTCGGCGCTCCCTGGTCGGGTGGTCGACACCGTGGGAGCGGGGGATGCGACGCTGGCCGCCGTCGCCGCCGGACTGGTGGACGGGGCCCCGAAGGCGGCCGAGGGATGGTCGGCCCTGCTCGAGCGCGCGATGGACGTGGCCGCTGCGACCTGCCGCGCCGAGGGCGGGCTGCTGCGCACACCGGAGTCGCTCGCCGCCGCCGACCGCGGCGTGTACGGAAGCTGACGCCTCGATTTCTCGCGCCCGCATCCGGCAGGTATGATTGTTCTTCGTGCCCCCGGTTGGCTGTTCAAGTCGGACGGGTGCGCTCTGGCGAGTTACCCAAGTGGCCAAAGGGATCTGACTGTAAATCAGCCGTCTTCGACTTCGGGGGTTCGAATCCCTCACTCGCCACCACGGAAGCCCCCGCTCGCGGGGGCTTCTCCCGTTCTCGGCCTCACCTGCGCGCCGAGTTCCTAGACTGGAGCGATGCGACCTCTCACCGAAGCCGACGTCCGGGCCTCGTTCGTGAACGCGGACGCCGACGAGCTGCGCGTCATGGAGATGCCGCACGACTTCCTCCTCGTGGACTGGGACTACCTCGACTTCTTCGCCTGGCGCGACCCGAGTGCCGGCAAGCGCGGCTACGTCCTCGTCCCGCACGAGGGGCGTGTGGTCGGCGTGGTGCTGCGGGCGTCGGAACCAGGGCGCGGGCGCTCGGGCATGTGCAACATCTGTCACACGATGCAGCCGGGCAACCAGGTCGCCTTGTTCGCCGCCCGGCGCACGGGAGCGGCGGGGGAGCGCGGCGACTCGGTCGGCACCTACATCTGCGCCGATCTGTCCTGCCACGAGAATGTGCGCCTGGCGCATCCGCTCGCACCGAACGAGATCCGGGCGGCGGGACAGGTCGACTTCCGACTCGATGGCACCCGGCGACGGATGGAGCGGTTCGTGGCGCGCGTCTGGGAGGGCGCCTGAGCGCGACTAGCCTGGAGGCATCCGCCTGTGCTCGAAGGAGAAGCCATGAGTGATGCCATCCTGTTCGCCGTCGACGAGGGGCTGGCGCGGCTCACGCTCAACCGTCCGACCCGCCTCAACGCCTTCAACGCCGATCTGGCGTACGCCTGGCGGGATGCGACCGTCGAGGCGACGTCGCGCGACGACGTGCAGGCCATCCTCATCGACGCGGCGGGACCGGCGTTCTGCGCGGGCGGTGACGTGATCGACATGGCGACGACCATGGGGTCGTCCGGGGCGGAGATCACCGCGCTGGCGGAGGTCATCAACACCGGGATCCGCGCGCTCACGGAGTCGAGCGTGCCCGTGGTCGCCGCGGCGCACGGGACGACGGCCGGTGGCGGACTCGGCATCCTGCTTGCCACGGACTACGCGGTGGTGGGCTCGCGGTCGCAGCTCGGGAGCCTGTACGCGAACATCGGCCTCACTCCCGACCTCTCCGTGTCGGCGCAGCTCGCGCGGGCCGTGGGTCAGCGCCGCGCCCTCCAGCTCGTGCTGCAGGACCGCCTGCTCACGGCCGCGGAGGCCCTCGACTGGGGGCTGGTGGCCGAGGTCGTGGAGGGCGAGGACGGCAGGACGGAGGCCGGCCTGGTCCGTGCGCGGGCCGAGGAGGTCGCGCGGTTCTGGCTCGCCGGGGCCGCCGACGCGTACGGCCAGGCCAAGCGGCTGGTGCGGTCGCAACCGGAGCGCACCTTCGCCGATCAGTTGAGCGAAGAGGCCCGGTCCATCGGTGCCGCCCTGGAGACCCCGGACGCACAGGCGCGGGTCGCGGCCTTCGCGGCGGCTTCCGCGAAGAAGGCCGGCTGACCCTTCCTCCCCAGATCGCGGTCCGTTCCCGATCTCCTTCGGACTCGAGGGAAGCCGGAACAAGCGGGCCCGCGCGTGGCAGGATGAAGGCATCGCCGCTCGACGAGAGGATCCCCATGTCCCATCCGGACACCGCCCGGCTGCAGCCGCAGGGTGACAAGAAGAACATGTCGCTGCTCATCAGGGGCTCGCTGTGGGTCGCGATCGGCGCCCTCATCGCCGCGGCTCTGGTCTGCGTCGTATGGGTCCTGGTCGGCGATCAGAACGGCCTCATCGGTCGCGCCTTCCTCACGATCCTCCTGCTCGCCGCCTTCGCCGGGATCGCCATCCTCGAAGCGGGGCTCGCGACGAACCGTCCGGACTGGCTCCAGCTCGCGAGCATGGTCACGTGGGTCATCGCGCTCCTCGTCGGCCTCGTGAAGATCTGGCTCCCGGAAGACGGGCTCTACTTCGGTGCGGAGCGCTTCTTCCAGCTGCTGCTCGTGATCGGGATCCTGCAGCTCGCACTGCTCCATGTGCGGCTCTTCACCCGTGCCGCGCAGCGCCACGTCACGACCTTCACGAAGGTGATCCACATCGTGACGATCGTCTTCCTCGGCGCCCTCGTCGCCCTGCTGGTCTTCTTCCTCGCGTTCCCCAACACCTTCGACTACACCGAGCTGTACTGGCGCATCGTCGTCGCCCTCACGATCCTCGTCGCCGTCGGCACCACGCTGATTCCGCTGCTCAACGCCCTGTTCGCGCCGAAGAAGGCTCCTGCCGCCCGGCCCGTCGCTTCCGCACCGTCCTGGCCGACCTACGCCGACGGGATCACGCCGCTCCCGGCTCTTCCCGACGGAAGCCCGGACTGGAACGCCTATTACACGGGGTACCCCTCGGCGGCTCCCCAGGCCCTGGGTCAGGCGCCCGCCGCGGGGTTCCCCGTGGCGACCCCGCCCCTGGCGCCCACCGCTCCGGCCCTCCCGGACTTCGCGGCGCCTCCCGCTCCTGGCCCTGTGCCTCCCGCGCCCGACCTGCCGGCGCCGCCGCAGCCGGCGTCGCCCTCGTCGGCACCTGCGCAGCCGGCGCCGCCGCAGCCCGCTCCGCCCGCCCAGGGCGAGCCCCCGGCCTTCCCGCCGCCGCCGCCCGCACCCTCGCACCCGGCGCCGTGATCGACGCTCTCGAGCTCAGCGCGCTGGCGACGGAGATCGCCGAGGAGGCGGGTGCGCTGGCCCGTACCCGACGCCGGGAGGGCGTCCGGCTCGCGGCCACCAAGTCGACGCTCGCCGACATCGTGACCGAGGCGGACCGCGAGGTGGAGGCGCTCATCCGCGAGCGACTGCGCGCGGCGCGGCCGGCGGACGGCTTCCTCGGTGAGGAGTCGGGGGCGGCCACCGGCGACAGCGGCATCACGTGGGTGGTCGACCCGATCGACGGCACGGTGAACTACGCCTACGGCATCCCCGCGTACAACGTGAGCATCGCGGCCGTCAGCGGTCCGCCGGAGCCTGACGCCTGGGTGGCGCTGGCCGCCGCCGTGCACGCGCCCGCTGTGGGCGAGACCTTCACCGCGGCACGCGGGCACGGTGCCTGGTCGGACGGCGTCCGGCTCGCGGTGACCGCGGTGACCGACGCCGGGGCACTCCTGGCGACCGGGTTCGGCTACGACCCGGCGACGCACGACGGCGACCTCGCGACGGTCCGCCGGGTGATGCCCATCGCCCGGGATCTCCGCCGTATGGGATCGGCGGCCCTGGACCTGGCCTACGTGGCGGCGGGCCGATTGGACGGATACTTCGAGCGCGGCCTCAAACCGTGGGATCACGCGGCGGGTGCCCTGCTCGTCCAGGAAGCGGGTGGGCGCGTGAGCCGGATCGATCGGGAATCGCCGCGGCCCTTCCTGATCGCGGGTGGCGTGACCGTGCACGACCGACTCCGGGATATCCTCGATGAGGAAAAACCCTGACCGATCCATGGCTTTCACAGGAGGATCGGGGTAGTGTTTACCCGATCGTTACTTTCACCACCCGAAGGTGAGAGTTGTCATTGCGCCCCCGAGCATCACGAACGACCGAGAGATTAGCTTTGCCCTTCGAGAACCCCCAGGCTGCCGCTGCGCCCACGCGCCGGTCCAGCCGCCCTCGCACTGCGGCCTCCGAGGCCTCGGCGAGCGGGTCGACGGCACCCCTCGCTGACGCGGAGACCGTGATCGCCCTCGCTGCTGTCATCCCCCTGTCCCGTCGCGCCGCGCGTCAGCGTCAGGCCGAGGTGCCCCCGGTGCCGCTCGCACCCGAGGAGCCCTTCATCGCCGCGGCTGCACCGGCCATCGCCGATGTCCCCGCGGTGCCCGTCGTCGCCGAGATCGTCGAGAAGTCCGAGGACACGGTCCCGGTCGAGGACATCGCCCCGGCATCCGAGCCCTTCGTCGCCGAGGCTGACGCCGAGGGCGACGCCTTCGAGCGCGCCTCCCGCGCCTTCCGTGAGACCGGCTCCATCCCGACGCCGTCGGCGTCCCGCCGTTCGACTTTCACTGCGAACGCCGCATCGCAGGCCGCGCCGAAGATCGACACCGCCGGCCTCGCGGCCGTCGGCCCTCGCCGCACCCGCCGCATTCGCAAGACCCTCGCCGCCGGTGCCACCGTCGGCGCGATGGGGCTCGCCGGACTCCTGGCCGTGTCCATGACCCTGCCCGCGGAGGCCGTCGCGGCCGCCCAGGGCGGATCGCTCGCCTCGACGTCCCTCGTCACCGCGGCCGCCGCCGATGCGGCAGGCTCGGCGGACGACGAGATCCAGGCCTTCGTCGCGCCGTCCGGTGTGCAGAACGAGCCGCTCTCTCGCGCCGACAACTTCAGCACGGTCTCCCTCGTCGAGGTCGCCGCCGAGCAGGGCATCAACTACTCCGGTGAGATCTTCACGAACGACCCGGACGCCGCCATCCAGTGGCCGTTCCTCGTCGGCGTGGGTATGAGCTACGGCTACGGCATGCGCAGCGGCCGCCTCCACGAGGGCATCGACTTCGTGCCGGGCAACGGTGCGCCCATCCAGGCGATCGCCGACGGCACCGTCCGCATCGCGACCGAGCAGGGTGCCGCCTACGGTGTCACGGTCTACATCGACCACGTCATCGACGGCTCGGTCATCACGAGCCACTACTCGCACATGCAGTACGGCTCGCTGCAGGTGAAGGCGGGCGACAAGGTCAAGGTCGGCGACATCGTCGGCAAGACCGGTAACACCGGCCGCTCCTACGGGGCGCACCTGCACTTCGAGCTCATCGTGAACGGGACGACCATCGACCCGATGCCGTGGCTCAAGAAGAACGCCGGACGCACGTCGCTCACCTCGGAGGAGTGACCGTCTCGATTTCATGAGGACGCCACAAGGATGGTATTCTCGTGTGGTTGCCCCGCGAGGGGCAGCACGCCCCGATAGCTCAGTGGCAGAGCACTTCCATGGTAAGGAAGGGGTCGTCAGTTCAATCCTGACTCGGGGCTCGGAGTTCGCATCTGCGATGCGGATGCCGTGCGGCAGGGTAGCTCAGTTGGTGAGAGCGCACGACTCATAATCGTGAGGTCGCGGGTTCAAGCCCCGCTCCTGCTACTTGTGAAAACCCCCGGAAGCTTCCGGGGGTTTTGTCGTTCCCGACCTCTGTGCCGGGATACCGTCCTCGCCCCGCGCGGAGCGGCTTAGAGTGTGTGACGCGTCGGCCACACGGCCGACCACCGAGATGGCGGGCATCGAGAGACGAGGTCTCCTGTGTCTGCGCCCGATCGCCGTGCGAGCATCGTGTTCCGGGACGCGCGGCGGGCCCTGGACGAGGCGGTCGCGGAGGGACGCGGCCACTGCCTCGGGCTCGAGGCGCTCGCGCCGAGAGACTCCTGGGATGTCCTGGTCGCTGAAGGATACGGGCGGGCGCTGCTGACCGGCGCCCTCGTCGGGGCGCTCGACGGCCTCCATCGGTGCCGTGCGACGGTCGCTGACGTGCTGAGCTGTCCGGCAGTGCCCCTCGGGGTCGAGGTCGGACCGACGTCCCTCCGACTCGCCATGGGGTGGCTCGCGGACGGGCTGGCCGACACGGACGATGCTGCCGTGTCCCGCAAGGCGGTGGCCAGCATCGCCGACGACCTCATCGGCGCTTCCGAGGTTGCGCTCGCCGTCGGCGATGCGCACCGAGTGGCCGTGCTGGTCTTCGCGATCGCGGCCGTCGGCACCCACGCGGTCTGGTGTGCGATGTGATCCGGGTGGTCAACGCTGCGGGGCGAACGGTTCCCGCGGGGAGGCCCCGACCCGCCCGCGGATGAAGACCATCAGCACGAGGCCCACGACGACCACCACGATGTTCCCCAGAGCCGCGAACGCCGTCAGCCCACCCTCGGCGGGGTGCAGCGTCTGCAGGAAGATGCTCGGGTCGGTGCTGGCGTGCAGGAGGATCGGGGCGACGATGGTCCGGGTGACGCGGAGCGCGAGGTACATGCAGATGCCGAATGCGAAGGTGTACACGAGCTGGAAGAGCGTCGGGAACAGGTCCTGCCCGGTTAGCAGGTTCCCCGAGTGCAGCCCGGCGAAGATCGCCGCAGAGACCACCGCGACGACGAGTTCGCGCGCCCCCGCGTCCCGCATCATCTTCACGACGAGGCCGCGGGTGAGGACCTCCTCCGCGAAGCCGATGACGAGTCCCGCGAGCAGCCACGTCGCCACCACGTCCACCCCGACGCTGCCGTGCTCGATCGTGAGGAAGCGGAGGACGTTGAACAGCAGGACCGCGACGATCGCGATCCACATCCATCCCGCTCCCCGGATGGGCTGGCGCCCGAAGATCGGTCGCCACCACCCGACCGAGGCGATGAACGCGACCAGCAGGAGGCCACCGACGAGGATCGGCAGGACGTCGTAGACGAGGACGCCGGCTGCACTCGCCGGGTCGTCGACCTGCGCGGCCAGCGGGAGGAAGGCCAGCGAGAGCAGCTGATAGAGACCGTAGTACACGGCCGCGAGCAGGAGGGCGCGCCACCAGCCTCCGCGATCCCAGAAGCGCTGCCAGGCGGAACGGTGCGGTGCGGCGTCGGTCACGGGTGCTCCTCGGAGGGGGAAGGGGCGGACTGCTCCAGTCTGGTGGTTGCGTGCCGCACCCGGCGAAAGCGCTCGACGACACGCCGCGTGTCAACCCCCTCGGCCCTGGGAGCCCGCCCGCCGAGACTGGCCGTCCGGATCCCCAACGTCAGGAGGCGCCATGTCCGACACGTCGAACAGCCAGGACAACCAGGAGGAGATCGAGGCCATCGGCGTCGACCCCGACTTCGTCACCACCGATCACGACCCCGAGCCCGACGAGCTTCCGGCGACGGGCGGCGGGGAGGACGACGACGACGTCGACGTCGCCGACCTCCCCTAGCGCGGGCTACCTGCCCAGGGGCGCCGAGCCGGTCTCTCCCGGCTCGGCGTCCGCGCGTTCGTCGACCCGCCCCCCGGCGCGGAGCTCGGCCTCCAGGCGTTCGGCCTCCTCGCCGCTGATCGCCTCACCGCGGGCCACGAGCCCGGCCTGGTCCGACAGCGGGATCTGCTTGAGGAAGAGCGACAGGATCAGGGCGAGTGCGATGAAGGGCACGAGGTACCAGAACACCGGGGCGAGTGCGTCCGCGTACGCCGTGACGATACCGTCGCGCACCTCGTCCGGCAGGCTGTTCAGCGTGGCGGGGTCGATCGTGGATGCGGCTTCGGATGCGGCCTCGGGCGAGGCCCCGGCGCCGGCGAACACCCCGAGGAGGTTCTCGGTCAGGCGCGTGGTGAAGATCGTGCCGAACACCGCGGTCCCCAGCGAGGCGCCGACCTCGCGGAAGTAGTTGTTCGTGCTCGTGGCGGTGCCGATCTCGCCTGCCGGGACGGCGTTCTGCACGACGAGCACGACGACCTGCATGATGAGGCCGAGCCCGGCGCCGAAGACGAACAGGAACGCGCAGATCAGCCAGATCGGCGTCTCCGCCGACAGGGTGGTCATGGCGACCATCGCGATGCCGGTGATGATGGTGCCGAGGATCGGGTAGATCTTGTACTTCCCGGTCTTCGAGATCGCGATGCCGGAGAAGATCGAGGTCCCCATGAGGCCCACCATCATCGGGATCATCAGCAGCCCGGACGCGGCGGCGGACGTTCCGGACGACATCTGCAGGAACGTCGGGACGAAGCCGATCGCCGCGAACATGCCGATGCCGAGGACGAGGCCGATCGCGGTGGCGTTCACGAAGATCGGGTTGCGGAAGAGGCTGAGCGGGATGATCGGGTCCTGCACGCGCGACTCGGTGATGACGAACGCCGTCGCCGACACCACGAGCCCGGCGCCCCAGGCCCAGGTCGCCAGGGAATCCCAGCCGAACGCGGCGTCGCCGCCGAAGTCGGTGAAGAAGATGAGGCACGTCGTGGCCGCGGACAGGAAGAGCACGCCGAGGATGTCGATCGGCTTCTCCGCCTTCTTGCTGGGGAGCTTCAGCGCCACGAGGGCGATGAGGAACGCCGCGATGCCGACCGGGATGTTGATGTAGAACGCCCACTGCCAGGTCATGTGGTCGACGAAGAAGCCGCCGAGGAGCGGTCCGGCGACCGCGGAGAGGCCGAACACCGCGCCGAGCGGGCCCATGTACTTGCCGCGCTCGTTGGCCGGCACGATGTCGGCGATGATCGCCTGCGAGAGGATCATGAGCCCGCCGCCGCCGAGACCCTGGAGGGCGCGGAAGACGACGAACATCCAGAAGTCCGACGCGAAGGCGCAGCCGACCGAGGCGAGCGTGAACAGGGCGATGGCGACGAGGAACAGCGACCGCCTGCCCAGCACGTCGCCGAACTTGCCGTAGATGGGCATGACGATGGTGGTGGCGAGCAGGTAGGCCGTGGTGATCCAGACCTGATGGTCGACGCCGCCGAGCTGGCCGACGATGGTGGGCATCGCGGTCGACACGATCGTCTGGTCGAGGCTCGCGAGCAGCATGCCCGCGATCAGGGCGCTGAAGATGATCCAGATGCGGCGCTTCGTCAGGAGGAAGGGCGCATCCGCGGTGGCGGTGGCGGACATCAGTGGGCTTTCTGTGAAGGGGAGTAGAGGTCGCGCGCGAGGCGCAGCCGGCGGGTGATGAGGTCGGCGAACGGTTCGGTGGAGTGGTGGTGCAGCAGCTGCTCCATGCACAGGCGCACGAGCGCGCCGACGGAGTGGACGAGCACCTCCGCGCGCAGCTCCGCGTCCGGCTCCGCGCCGATGCGGCGGGCCACGAGGGCGATGTCGCGGCGCTCGTGCTTCTCCTGCTGCTCGAAGGCGGCCCGCAGCAACCGCGGCTCCTGCTCGATGACGGCGAACAGCTCCGCGGCGTGCTCGATGGGATCGAAGAGGGCGAAGCGCTCGATGGTGAGCTGCACGAAGTCGTCCAGGAGATCGCCCTCGCGGTCGAGGAAGGCCGCTTCGAGCTCCTCCTGGCGGGAGTCGATGACGGCGAAGCCGAAGACGGCGTTCTCCTTGCTCTCGAAGTAGTTGAAGAACGTGCGCCGGGAGACCCCGGCGTCGGCGCACAGCTCCTCGACGGTGAAGCCGGCGAAGCCCCGCTCGGTGGTCAAGCGGCGCGCGGCTTCGGTGAGCGCGCGCGTGGTCCGACGCTTGCGCTGCTCCCGTGTGGATTCTGCACTGTTCTTCATAAAGTGCAACTTTGCACTCTGAACCTTGGAGTGCACTGAGAGTCGCCGCCGAGAGGTGAGCCGAAATTCGTTCGGAGAAGTTTGTGACATTCTGTGCTCCCCGACCGTCTTAGTGGTGTCGTGAGAACACGGCCCGCGCGGGAACCGCGTGGTCACACGGATGAAGGAGCTCGAGATGGCGAACGTGACTGGGGGCACCCAGCCCAAGGCTCAGGTCGTTCCGGCGGCGCAGGGGGCGGCGGGGAAGACCACGATCGAGGATGCGGTGGTCGCGAAGATCGCCGGCATCGCGGCACGAGAGGTGGACGGGGTCTACGCGCTCGGCGGCGGCGCCGCACGCATGATGGGCGCCATCCGCGACGCCCTCAACACGACCGACCTCGCGCAGGGGATCAGCGTCGAGGTCGGCGAGACGCAGGTGGCCGTCGACGTGACGATCGTGGCGGAGTACCCCGTGTCCCTGCAGAAGGTGGCCGACCAGGTGCGGGCCGCGATCCACCGGGCCATGGTGGAGCTGGTGGGCATGGAGGTCGCCGAGGTGAACGTGACCGTCAACGACGTGCACATCCCCTCCGAGGACGACGACGAGGCTCCGGAGGCGCGAGTCCAGTGAACGCCTCGGTGATCGGCGGAGCTGCGGCGACGGTGCTCGCGCTGACCTGGATCGTCTGGGGGTTCTGGGCGTTCCTGCTCGTCACCCTCGCGATGCTCGTCGGTGCGGTCGTCGGCCGCATCGTCGACGGTCGCCTGGACGTGCGGGCGCTCGCCGACGTGGTGCGCGGGCGGCGATCGTCCTCATGAGCGTCGCAGTGACGGACGGGCCGACGACCGTGGCGGGGGCCACGGTCGTCGAGGCCCGGGCGCTGCATCGGCTCGCGCTGGGGATCGTCCGCGATGTCGCCGGAGTCGGCACGGGAGACGCGAGCGTCGACCTCGCCGACAGCCGCGGCGACCTGCGAGTCTCCGTGGCGGTCCCGGTCGTCCTGGGGAGCCGCGCGGGCGGTCCCGTGGCGGTCCGCGCCGACGCCGTGCGCGACGCGGTCGTCCGCGGGATGCGCGAGCTGGCGGCCCGCCGCGTGGGAGCGGTGGACGTGCGTTTCACCGGAGTCCGGCGTGAGGAAGAAAGGAGAGTGGCATGACGGCGAACACGACGACGTCGCGGCGACTGCTTCGTCGAGAGGCGAGGGCGACCCGCCGGGGCCCGGCGATCGCGCTCGCGGTCGTCCTCGTGATGCTTCTCCTCGCTCTGCTGGGCGCGGTGGTCGCCGGGACTCTCGACGCGGGGTTCCGCGCGCAGGTCACCGGATGGCTCACGCCCGTCACGGCTTCCGCCGCGGCGCCTGCGGTGATGATCGCCGCCGGGGCCGTGCTCGTGGTCGTGGCGCTGCTCCTCCTCGGACTCGCCGTGATTCCCGGTCGGCGGGCCCGTCGCACGCGGCTCGCCGCACGGGCCGCGCTCGTGATCGACGACGGGGTGCTCGCCGACGCCATCGCCGACGGCACCGCGCGCCGGATCGGCGTGCCACGCGGCCAGGTGCGCGTGACCGTCGGACGACGCACGGTGCTGATCCGGGTCACGCCCACGAGCGGGGTCCCGGTGGATGCGGCCGCCGCGGGAGACGCGGCCCTGCGCGTGCTGGACGAGACCGGATTCCGGCTCTCGCCGCGGGTGCAGGTGGCGCGGGAAGGAGTGATCGCATGACGTCGGCAGGGACCGTCGCGAACCGGATCGTCCTCCTCGGAGGAGCCGCGATGCTTCTGGGCGGGGGCGTCGTCCTCCTCGCTGCGGGACTGCGGGGCGCGGGGGCGCTTCCGGCCCCCGCCGAGGATGTGCTCGCCCAGGCCGACGGTGTCGTGGCGTGGTCGGGGGCCTGGGGCCTCGACATCCCCGGTGCGGGCTTCGTGCCGCTGTGGGCGCTCGCGGGGCTCGCCGCCGCGGTGCTGCTCGTCGTCCTCCTCCTCGCGTTCCTGCTCACCCGCAGGCCGCGGCGGGAGCGCACCCTTCTCCGGCTCGCCGGTGAGGGCGGCACGACCACCGTCGACCGGAGTGTGGCGGAGCAGCTGCTCGCAGCCCCCCTCGCCGATCGAGCGGACGTGCTGGCCGCCCGGGTGACGAGCCGGAAGATCGGCCGCGAGATCGCTCTCGGCCTCGTGGTCACTCCACGCCCCGGCGCGGCCCTGGGGCAGGTGCTCGCCGCCGCCGATGCGGTCGTGCAGGAGTGGGACGCCGTCACCGGGACGCGGATGCCGGTCGTCGTGCACATCGCCGACCGCGGCTGGCGGGAGCTCTTTCGCTCCCGACAGCGGATGCGCCGTTCGCTGGTGGCCGGACAGAGCGCGGCGGCGCGTGAGCCGCACAGCACACAGACATCGACCCCGACCGTCGGGGTCGTGTGAGGAAAGGAGGCGCCATGAGCGCGGAGGACAAGATCAAGGCCGCAGCCGAGAAGGTCGCAGGCAAGGCCAAGGAGGTCGTCGGCGAGGTCACGAACAACGACAAGCTCGTCGCCGAGGGCAAGGCCGAGCAGGCCAAGGGTGACGTCAGGAACGCGGCCGAGGATGTCAAGGACACGTTCACCAAGTGACGGAAGGGGAGGAGGCGCCCGGAGGGGCGTCTCCTCCGCCCGCGCGCAGGGGGTCGATCCGATCCGATGCGGCGCGGGCTCCGAATGCCTGGGGAACCGTGAACGAGGGGTGGGGGAATGGCAGCCGATCACTGGGGTGAGGCGCTGGAGCACGCCGGGGACCGTATCGTCGCCGGCCGTGCGATGGACGGCGACGTCGCCGCGTTCGCGGTGCTCGTGCGGAGGTATACGCCGATGATGAGGGCCTACACGCAGCGGATGCTCAACGCGTCGGCGGAGGTCGACGACATCGTGCAGGACGCGTTCGTGACGGCATGGCAGCGGTTCGCTGAGCTGGAGGACCCCGCGAAGGTCAAGAGCTGGCTCATGCGGATCGTGAGCCGCAAGGCGGTGGATCGGCTGCGCCGGACGCGCCCCGCGCTCGACGTGGACGAGATCGACCGACCGGCGCCGCCGCAGGCATCGCCCCATGCGGTCGTCGAGGCGAGAGCGGGCGTCGAGGCCCTCGGCGCGGCCCTGCGCGAACTCCCGGAGGCCCAGCGCGAATGCTGGGTGCTGCGGGAGCTGGCCGGGTACAGCTACGACGAGATCGCCGAGGAGCTCGGCATCCCCGTCAGCACGGTGCGCGGACTGCTGTCCCGCGCGCGACGGTTCCTGATCACACGGATGGAGGCGTGGCGATGACCGATCACCACGAGGACGACCAGCTGCGCCGCCTCGGCCTGGAGCCCGCCGACCTCGACGGGCACACGATCGAGGAGCTCAGCGACTACCTGGACGCCGGCCGCACTCCGCGGAATCCCGCCATCGAGGAGTCGCCGGGGTGCCAGCTCGCGCTCGACGCCCTGGAGAGGCTGCGCGGGCTGGGCAGCGCCCTGATGAATGAGGACGTCTCCTCCGCGCCTGCCGCGGACGAGAGCTGGGTGGAGAGGATCCTCAGCGGCATCGCGATGGACGCCCAGGCGGGGCGCCGCATCCCCTTCGCCTCCGATGATCCGGACGTGGAGCTGGCGATCACCGAAGGCGCCGTGCGCGGACTGGTTCGTGCCGCGGAGGAGACCGTCCCCGGCGTGCTGGTCGGCCGGTGCCGGCTGGAGGGCGACGTCACCGAGCCCGGAGCGCCGGTGCGGGTCGCGATCGACGCGAGCGTCCGCCTCGGCGACCCCCTCCGTCGCGTCGCCGACCGGCTGCGCGCGGAGGTGGAGGCCCGGCTGCGTCGTCATACCGAGCTGCAGGTCGTGGCCATCGATGTCGCGATCACCGACGTCAGGGAGGGGGCATGATGACCGGCACCGAGCTGTCGAAGGAGGAGCGCGCGGGTCTCGCGCTCCGGATCGAGGCGGCGCTGCGCGCCTGCTCCGGGGTGCGCGGCGTGTACCGATCGGGGTCGCTCGTCTCCCACCTCCTACGTGCGGGCGCGTCGGCGTGGGGGAACGAGCGCGGAGTCGAACCGATCGTGTCCGTCGCCGCCGGAGCGGACGGCGTGGCGGTGGAGGCGGCGATCGGCGTCGACGGGCGGGTGCGCAGCGTCGCGACGCTGCGGCATGCCCGTGACGCCGTGGACGCGGTGCTGCGGGCCGAGGGCCTGCGCCGCGGGAGCCTCACGCTGACCGTCGCCTACGTGCAGAGCGCCACGGAACCGGCGCCGGGGGAGCGCCGCCGTCCATGACGGCGGCGCTCCTCGCGTCACACCAGGGCGCGGAGCCCCTCGACGAGCGGAGTCGTCGGGCGGCCGATGAGGCGGCGGAGGGTGCCGTCGGTGTCTGCCAGGGCGCCGTCGCGGATGCCGGCGTCCAGGGCGACGACGAACCCGGCGGTGCCCTCGTCGAGGCCGGCGGCGCGGAGCGCGGCGAGCTGCTCGTCGGCGGAGAGCGGGACGAACACGACCTCGCGGCCCGTCACCTCGGTCATCGCGGCCGCGAGGTCGGCGTAGGTCCATGCGACGTCCCCGCCGAGCTCGTAGACCGCACCAAGATGTCCGTCCTCGGTGGCGACGGCGGCGGCGGCCTTGGCGTAGTCCTTCCGGCTGGCGGAGGCGACGCGACCCTCTCCGGTGCCGGCGCTGAGGGTGCCGGTCTCCGCTGCACGAGCGAGGTCGGCGGCGTAGTTCTCGGTGTACCAGTTGTTGCGGAGGATCACCGCGGGAAGGCCTGCAGCCGCGATGAGCTCCTCGGTGGCCTTGTGCTCGGGAGCCAGGACGAGGGAGCTTGTAGTGGCCTTCGGAGCGCTCGTGTAGACGAACTTCGACACCCCGGCATCCTTCGCGGCCTCGATGACCGCCTGATGCTGCGCGACGCGCTGGCCCACCTCCGAGCCGGAGACCAGCACGACGGTGTCCACGCCGTCGAGCGCCGCCGCGACCGAAGCCGGGTCGGTGTAGTCGAGACGGACGACGGGCACGCCGAGGTCGGCCCCCTTGGCGAGATCGCGGGCGCCGGCACGGATCGTCTGCGGGTCGACGCCGCGCGCGAGCAGGGCGGCGACGATGAGGCGGCCGAGGTGACCGGTCGAACCGGTGACGAGGATGGTCATGGGAGTCCTTTCGTTGCTGACTCCCCGGACAACCCTGGCAGCCGTGCTCCGCATTCCTTTCGGCGGGTACCCACTTTTCGGTAAGGTACCCACATGGCGGTGAGTTTTGCGCAGATCCGGGGTTCCCAGCCCGCTCTCTTCGACCAGGGATGCGGCACGCGCGTCATCCTCGACCACATCATGAGCAAGTGGGGCGTGCTCGTGCTCTCCTGCCTCTCCGACGGCACGCGGCGCTGGGGCGAGCTGCGTCGGGAGGTGGACGGCATCAGCGAGAAGATGCTCGCGTCGACCCTGCGGACCCTCACCGACGACGGCCTGGTGCACCGGGAGTCGCTGCCGACGGTGCCGCCGCATGTCGAGTACAGCCTCACGCCGCTCGGGCGTGACCTCATGGAGCGGATGCTTCCGCTGATGGAGTGGGTGGCCGCACACGCCGAGGGAATGCTCGGTCGCGACTGACCCACGGAATCCTTCGCGTATCTGAACGCGACGCATGGATTCCGTTGCAGAAACAAAAAGATTGACGGGATACCGCGGCGAGCCGTACTGTTCAGGACATGGCAACGACGCCCATCCACCTTGAACGCCCCGACGGCAAGGGCCTGGCCGCAGGCACCCTCGGCCTGTGGGGCTCCACCGTCATCGGGCTCGCCTCCACGGCCCCCGTCTACTCGCTCGTGGCGACGCTCGGCTTCGTCGTGCTCGCCGTCGGCGCGCAGGCGCCGATCGCCTTCATCATCGCCTTCGTGCCGATGCTGCTGATCGCCTTCGCCTATCGCGAGCTCAACAACGCCGTCCCCGATTGCGGCACCACGTTCACCTGGGGCACCAAGGCCTTCGGGCCGTGGGTGGGCTGGATGGGCGGCTGGGGCGTCGCGGTGGCCGGCATGGTCGTGCTCGCGAACCTCGCGCAGATCGCCTCCGTGTACTTCTGGTCGCTGATCGGGCAGGACCTCGAGAACAACGACTGGCGCGTCGTCGTCGTGGCGGTGCTCTTCATCGCGGCCATGACCTGGGTGAGCTGGCGCGGGGTCGAGATCGGCGAGCGCATCCAGAACGTGCTCCTCGCGATCCAGTACCTCGCGCTGGCGGTCTTCATCGTGGCCGCCCTCTGGCAGTTCTTCACGGGCGACGCCCCCGCCGCCACCCCGTTCTCGTGGGAGTGGCTGAACCCCTTCGGCTTCACCGACTGGTCGGGCTTCACCGAGGCGATCCTCCTCGCGCTCTTCATCTACTGGGGATGGGACACCTGCCTCGCCCTCAACGAGGAGACGAAGGACCCGAAGCGCATCCCCGGCCGCGCCGCGGTGCTCACGTGCGTCATCCTCCTGGTGACGTACGTCGCGGTGACGATCGCCGCGATGATGTACGCCGGACTCGGCGAGGACGGCACGGGACTCGGCAACGAGGCCAATGCCGACGACTTCTTCCTGGCCATCAAGGACGGGCTGCTCGGACCGTTCGGCTGGGTGCTCGTGGTCGCGGTCATCATCTCGGCGATCTCGTCCACCCAGACGACCATCCTCCCGACCGCCCGCGGCACGCTCGCGATGGGCGTGTACCGGGCGCTCCCGGCGAAGTTCAAGGACGTGCACCCGGTCTACAAGACGCCGTCGTTCTCGACCATCGTCATGGGCGTGGTGGCTTCCCTGTACTACGTCGGCATGACCCTCATCAGCGACAACATCCTGCAGGACTCGATCCTCTCGCTGGGCCTCGCGATCGCGTTCTACTACGCCATCACCGGTTTCGCCTGCGTCTGGTACTTCCGTGCCGACCTGCGCCGCTCGACCCGCGACCTGTTCTTCAAGGGCATCTTCCCGCTGCTCGGAGCGCTGCTGCTGACCGGCGCGTTCGTGCAGTCGGCGATCGACATGTGGGATGTCGACTACGGCTACACCGTGCTCTTCGGCATCGGCGGCACGTTCGTGATCGGCATCGGGTCGCTGGCGATCGGCCTCGTCCTGATGCTCCTCTGGTACCTCTTCCCGCGGTCGAAGCGGTTCTTCCGGGGCGAGAGCCTGAACCGTGAGACCGAGGTGATGGTGCCGGAGGAGCCGGGCGCGATGATCCGCTCGGTCGACGGCGGCATCTGAGGCGCAGGGTGCGCGCGCGGCTGTCCTAGGCTGGCCTCGTGCGCATCCGGCTCGACATCGCCTACGACGGCACCCATTTCCGCGGGTGGGCCACGCAGCCCACGCTCCGCACGGTCCAGGGGACGCTGGAGGCGGCGCTCGCCCGGATCGTCGGCTCCGACGTGCGGTTCGTCGTCGCCGGACGGACGGACGCCGGCGTGCATGCGAGCGGACAGGTCGCGCACGTGGATCTCGACGAGGCGCAGTGGGCCCGGATCCAGGCACGACACGGCCGCGCCGCCGAGGATCCCGCGGGCAGCATCGCGGCGCGCATGCGCGGGGTGCTCGGCGCCTACCCCGACGTGACGGTCGTGCGCTCCTCCCTCGCCCCCGAGGGCTTCGACGCGCGCTTCTCCGCCGTCTGGCGGCGCTACCGCTATCGCCTGGCCGACGACCTTGCCGGCTATGACCCGCTGCGGCGTCTCGACACCACGACGATCCGCGGCCGGTTGGACGCCGAGGCCATGGACGCCGCCGCCCGGACCCTCATCGGTCTGCACGACTTCGCCGCCTACTGCAAGCCCCGCGAGGAGGCCACGACCATCCGCACACTGCTCGACTACCGGTGGCAGCGGGACGCGGACGGGGTGCTCGTCGCGGAGGTGAAGGCGGACGCGTTCTGCCACAGCATGGTGCGGGCCCTCGTCGGCGCCTGCGCGGCGGTGGGGGAAGGGCGCCTCGACGTCGGCGACCTCGTCGTGCTCCGCGATGCCCTCACGCGGACCAGCGAGTTCAAGGTGCTCGCCGCCCGCGGGCTCACGCTCACCGAGGTCGGATACCCCGCCGACGACCTCCTCGCCGCGCGGGCAGCCCAGACCCGCGCCCGCCGGGACCACGAGACCGACTGATCGTCCGGATCCGGAGCCGGGGCACAGATGGGGCGGGTAGCGTGGGGACGATCATGAAGGTCATCTCCTACAACCTGCGCAAGCACCGGGCCGCCGGCGAGCTCGCGGCGCTCGTCGATGAGCATGATCCCGACATCCTCTGCCTGCAGGAGTGCGACGTCCCGGAGCTGCCGGACCGGATCGGCGGTCTCGTGCTGGCGGATGCGACGCAGGGCAACCGCCTCGGACTCGCGCTCTTCTATCGCGAGAGCACCTACCGTCTGCAGGGCATCCGCACGCTGGGCCTGAAGAAGTCGCTGCACGATCGGATCGCCAAGCCGGCGCACGAGCGCGTGCTCGGCGCGCGCCTGCGCGACATCGACGACGGCGGCGAGTTCATCGTCGCGTCCTTCCACGCCGCGCCCCTGACGGCGTTGAACTCGCTGCGGCGGCATCAGATCCGTGCGGCGCTCGCCGAGCTCGCGACGCTGGGCGAGGGGCTGCCGCAGCTCATGGTGGGGGATTACAACTACCCCGTGTTCAAGGAGAACCTCGGGCAGGCCGTGCGCGACCAGGGCTACGCGCTCTCCCTCAGCGACGACCACACCTACACGCGCTACCGCGTCTTCCGCGGGCACTACGACTTCGCGACGTCGTCCGGCTTCGAGATCGAGCGCATCACCACGCTGCCGCAGCGTTCCAGCGACCACCGCCCGATCCTCGTGACGGTCCGCCCGGACTGAGTCCGGGCGCCGGCGGGTTTGGGAATGCCGTTCCGGTGGCGTATGCTGACTCTTTGGTACCCTTCCCTGTCCTGCGGGGAAGACGCACATCCGAACGTGAGCCCTCCACTGGCGTGTTCCTCCCCGTAGGGAAGAACCACCCCGGAGTGGGATTCACGAACACCTCCGTTCGACAAGAAAGCAGCACTATCGTGACGCGCACTTACACCCCCAAGGCTGGCGAAGTCCAGCGCGACTGGGTCGTCATCGACGCCACCGACGTCGTTCTCGGCCGTCTGGCTTCGCACGCGGCGACGCTCCTGCGTGGCAAGCACAAGCCGACCTTCGCCAACCACATCGACTCGGGTGACTTCGTCATCATCGTGAACGCCGACAAGGTCGCGCTCACCGGTCAGAAGCTCCAGAAGAAGATGGCGTACCGCCACTCCGGTTTCCCGGGTGGCCTCAAGGCCGTCAGCTACGCCGAGCTCCTCGAGAAGAACCCGGTCCGCGCCGTGGAGAAGGCCATCCGTGGCATGCTCCCGAAGAACAGCCTGGGCCGCCAGCAGCTGTCGAAGCTGAAGGTGTACGCCGGTGCCGAGCACCCGCACGCCGCGCAGCAGCCCCAGCCGTACACCCTCGACCAGGTCGCCCAGTAAGCGCCGTACAGACTAAGGACATACTCGTGGCTGACATCCAGGACTCCACCGAAAACCTCCAGAACTTCTCGACGTCGACCCCGGAGACCGACGCGGTCGAGGCGGCTCCCCGCCCCGTGCTGAGCGTCCCCGGCGCCGCTGTCGGCCGTCGCAAGCAGGCGATCGCCCGCGTGCGTCTGGTTCCCGGCTCGGGCACCATCACGGTCAACGGCCGCACGCTCGAGGACTACTTCCCGAACAAGCTGCACCAGCAGCTCATCAACGACCCGTTCACCGCGCTGAACCTCGCCGGTGCCTACGACGTGATCGCCCGCATCTCGGGTGGTGGCGACTCCGGCCAGGCCGGCGCGCTGCGTCTCGGCATCGCCCGTGCCCTCAACGGCATCGACGCGGAGAACAACCGTCCGACCCTGAAGAAGGCCGGCTTCCTCTCGCGCGACGCTCGCGTCAAGGAGCGCAAGAAGGCCGGACTCAAGAAGGCCCGTAAGGCGCCTCAGTACTCGAAGCGTTAAGGTCCACTGCTCCGATGCCGATCTTTGGCACGGACGGCGTGCGAGGACTCGCCAATGGCATCCTCACCGCCGACCTGGCGCTCACCCTGGCCCAGGCGACTGCTGTCGTCCTGGGCCAGGGCCGTACGGCGGAGGCTCGCAAGGCCGAAGGCAAGCGACTCACCGCCGTCGTCGCCCGTGACCCTCGGGTCTCCGGGCATTTCCTGACTGCCGCCGTCGCCGCGGGGCTCGCCTCCTCGGGCGTCGACGTCCTCGAGGCCGGGGTGATTCCCACGCCGGCGCTGGCATTCCTCGTCGCGGACCGCGACGCCGACTTCGGCGTGATGATCTCCGCGTCGCACAACGCGGCGCCCGACAACGGGATCAAGATCTTCGCCCGCGGCGGACGCAAGCTCCCTGACATCGTGGAGCAGCGCATCGAGGAAGCCATGCACGGCGAGATGCTGCGTCCGACCGGGGCCGGTGTCGGCCGCATCGACCGCTTCTCGGACGCCGAGGACCGCTACGTCGTCCATCTGCTCGCCTCGCTCCCGCATCGTCTCGAGGGCATCCACGTCGTGCTCGACTGCGCTCACGGCGCCGCCTCCGGTGTCTCGCCGGAGACGTTCCGCGACGCGGGCGCCGAGGTCACGGTGATCGGTGCCGACCCCGACGGCTGGAACATCAACGACGGCGTCGGCTCGACCCACCTCGACAACCTCGCCGAAGCCGTCGTCCGGCTCGGCGCCGACGTCGGCATCGCGCACGACGGCGACGCGGATCGCTGCCTCGCGGTCGATGCGCAGGGCAACGTCGTGGACGGCGACCAGATCATGGCCATCCTCGCCGTGTCGATGAAGGAGCGCGGTCGCCTCACCGACGACACGCTCGTGGCCACGGTCATGAGCAACCTCGGCCTGCACGTCGCGATGCGCGAGCACGGGATCACGGTGCGGCAGACGGCCGTCGGCGACCGCTACGTGCTCGAGGACATGAACGCCGGCGGTTACGCCCTCGGCGGCGAGCAGTCCGGACACGTCATCATGAGCGAGTACGCCACCACCGGCGACGGCCTGCTCACCGGTCTGCATCTGGTGGCCGAGATGGCACGGCAGGGGAAGTCCCTCGCCGAGCTCGCGTCCGTCATGACCGTGTACCCGCAGCTGCTGATCAACGTCCGCGACGTCGACAAGGATCGCGTCGCCGATGACGAGGTCGTGCAGCAGGCGGTGCGCGACGTCGAAGCCGAGCTGGGAGACACCGGGCGTGTGCTGCTGCGCAAGTCCGGCACCGAGCCGCTCGTGCGGGTCATGGTCGAGGCGGCCGACTCCGCGTCGGCGCGGGCCCACGCCGAACGACTGGCTGCCGTGGTGCAGGAGCGCCTCGCCCTCTGACCCGCGGTGCGGGTCCGGTCACCGCCGCTCCCTTCTCAGGGCGCGGCGCAGATCCGGTACACGCCCGCGTCCACGAGCGTCTCCGTGGTGCAGCGTGCGGCGGTGAGGCGGGGGGTGTCGGCCATCGCCGGCGCGTCGTGAAGACCGAGATGCGCGCCGGAGAGGACGACGGGCGCGACGGCGATGCCCCACGGTTCCGCCGCGATCCAGGCGATGTCGTTCTCCCGCACCCAGTCGGCGAGCGGTGCGACGGCCTGTCGCTGCTGCTCCAGGGTCAACGGGCGAGGGGCGGACGCACTCGTGACGTGGACCGCGGCTCCCGCCGCGACGATGAGCGCGAGGACCGCCGCGGCGGCTTTCGCCCACCCACGATCCACCACCCGTGTCGCGGCCCAGACAGCCACGGCGGCGAGGACGGGGAAGAAGGCGAGGATGCCCGGCGCCGGGTGTCGGACCCACAGGGGCAGTCGCGAGGCCGTGGCCCACCATCCGACGAAGGCGAGAGCGCCCACGCCGGCGGCGAGAGCATAGGCGATCACCACGCGATCCGCTTCCCGCGAGGAGCGCCAGCGGCGGATCACGCCGGTCGCGGCGAGGCCGAGCGCGATGGCGGCGCCGACGAGCGCGACCCACGCGGGAAGCGACCACGAGTCGGCCAGCGTGGCCAGCTTCTGGATGAGGGACGTCCCCGCGTCTCCCTGTCCTCCGCTGCGGACGAACCGGATGAGCTCGCGGACGTGCTCGATGAAGGCCGCGGGGCCGAGCGAGAGCAACGCCGCGAGCTCGAAGAGCGCCGTCGGCAGGGCGACCAGAGCCAGCGGCAGCCAGGAGCGGCGCAGCGTCCTCCGGATCCGCGCCCAGCCCGATCCCTCGGCCAGCACGCACAGGGCGACGGCGAAGGCGGGCAGCGCCAGCAGGGCGATGAGCTTGGACTGCACAGCGAGACCGACCAGAAAACCGGCGAGCCAGGGCCGGCGCTGCAGGACCACCAGCGCCCAGACGAGCAGAGCGGCGGCAGGGATCTCGCCCAGGAGGTCGGCCGGACCCTGGATCGGCGACACTCCGGCATCCGCCGTGAACGCGAGCGGGACGGCCGCCGCGAGCAGGCTCGCTGACGGTCCGGCGATCCGCCACCCCAGGACAGCCGAGCCCGCCACCAGCAGGGCCCAGAAGGCGAGGGGGACGAGGCGCGCCGCCAGCACCGGGTCCATCCCGGTGGCGAGTATGGCGGACACAGGCAGAAGCACGACCGGTCCGGTGGAGATCCGTGGGTCGAACGGCGTGATCGTGGAACCGGAGAGGGCGCCGTCGCTCGCATAGCCGAGGCCCGCGAGGAGGTTGCGGGGGACGGTCAGATTGAACGCCTCGTCCTCCCAGAACGGACGGGTGAGCAGGCTGTGCCAGACGACCACGACGTGCCCGGCCAGCAGGGCGGCCGCGGCCACCCAGAAGAGGAGGGTGCGAGCCCGGCTCATGATCCCACGTGCTCCGGTCGCGGCAGGTGCCGCAACGGAGCAGACGGACGGAGGGAGAGCTGCCAGGCCTCGGCGAGAGCGGCGCGCACGAACGTGCGGAGTCGCTTGGGCGGAAGGGAGATCCCGCCCGCTCGGCCCCACATGGTTCCGGTGCTCGATGCGCCGCGGCGCGGAATGCTCTCCACGCGCAGATAGCGCACGCGGAAGCCGCCCCGGGCTTCCGCGAGGGAGAAGTGCACGTGCGGCACCGTGGCGTCCGCAGGCACGGCGTCGATCAGCACGCGCAGCGCCTCCGGTCGGTAGGCCCGGAGGGGGGTGTTCACATCGGGGATGCGCTGGCCGGCGGCGACCGCGATGAGAAGCCCGACCGCGCCGGTGAGGACCCTGCGATACCACGGGTCGGTGCGGCCGTCCCGTACCCCGTGCACCACATCCGCGTGCTCCGACATGAGCGCCTCGATCAGGCGGGGGAAGTCCGCGCCATGGAACTGGCCGTCGCCGTCGACGTGCACGAGGACCTCCGGATCGACGGAGAGGCCGGCGCGGTAGGCCGCGAGGGCCGTCGGGCCGTGGCCACGATTCACGGCCTGCACCTCCACCACCGTGTCGGCGACCCCGTAGGACGCGATTCCGGATTCCGCGACCCACCGGGCCGTCACACCCACGAGACCCGTGACCTTCGACGACACCGTCGCCGGCAACCAGACGGTGAAGCCCACGAACAGCAGGTACGCCGCCAGAGCGAACCGCGCCGCTGCGGTGCCGCGACGGAGGCGGCGAACGGCGAGGGTCGAGGTCATGGCGTCATGCTATCCACGCCCCCGGAGCGCGCCTCTCAGGATCGGCCGCCGTGCTGCTCGATGTACCGCAGCAGCACCCCTTCGCGCAGTGCCCACGGCGACACCTCCAGCTCCTCCACGTCGAGCGCCGTCATCGCCGCGTGCAGCGACACCGCCGCTGCGACGATCTGGAAGGTGCGGTCGGGGGTGATGCCGGGAAGCTCCTGTCGCGCCGATGCCGGCAGACGCGCCAGGCGGGGGATCCACGACCCGAGGGCCGCGCGCGGCAGCAGCATCCGTTCGCTCCCCGACCAGCCGGGGACGGGGTAGCCGACCAGACGCGCGAGGGAGCGGATGGCCTTGGACGATCCGACGACATGGTCAGGACGGGGGAGCGCCGTGAACGCGGGGACGACGGAGGCCAGCGTCGTCGTCGCATGCGCGCGGAGCCGGTCCACGTCGTCCTCGCCGGGAGGGTCGTGCGGGAGGAAGCGCACCGTCATACGTCCCGCGCCCAACGGCACGGAGGCCGCCGCATCCGGGAGTTCCTCGGCGCCCGCGGCGATCTCCAGCGAGCCGCCGCCGATATCGAGGAGCAGGAGCTGACCCGCCGACCACCCGAACCACCGGCGCACGGCGAGGAAGGTGAGCTCCGCCTCAGTCTCTCCGTCGAGCACCTGGAGCGGCTGGCCCAGCACGGCCTCGATACGGCCGATCACCTCCTCGCCGTTGCGCGCATCCCGCACGGCGCTCGTGGCGGTGGCGAGGAGTGCGTCAACGCGTTCCGCTTTCGCGACGCGGCGTGCCTGGGCGACGGCCGCCTCCAGGGCGCGCACACCCTCCTCCGCGATAGCCCCGTCGGGGTCGAGGTAGCGCATGAGGCGCAGCACGGTTCGGTCGCTCGTGGTCGCGAGTGGTCGTCCGCCGGGGCGCACGTCGGCCGCGAGCATGTGGACGGTGTTCGATCCGATGTCGATGACTCCGAGGCGCACGGGATGAGGATACTCGCGCGCGGTTACGATGGACGACGTGACCACCGTCGACCCCACGCTGCCGCTGTCGCCGTACCGGGAGATCGGGCGCGCGGAGTGGGCGCGTCTCGCCGCGGGACTCGACCAGCCGCTCACCGAGACCGAGGTCGTCGAACTCCGGGGCATCGGCGACCGGCTCGACCTCACCGAGGTGCGCGAGGTCTACCTCCCGTTGAGCCGGCTGCTGAGTCTGTACGCGAGCGCGACCAAGCAGCTCGGCGCCGCGACCTCGACGTTCCTGCAAGAGGACGACACCACGACGCCGTTCGTCGTCGGCGTCGCCGGCTCCGTCGCGGTGGGCAAGTCGACGATCGCCCGGCTCCTCCGCGAGCTCATGAGCCGCTGGCCGGGGACGCCGCGGGTGGAGCTGGTCACGACGGACGGCTTCCTCTATCCGAACGCCGAGCTGGAGCGTCGCGGCCTCATGGACCGCAAGGGCTTCCCCGAGTCGTACGACCGCCGGGCGCTGATCCAGTTCCTCACGGAGGTCAAGAGCGGGGCCCCGGAAGTGCGCGCGCCGTTCTACTCCCACATGCGGTACGACATCGTCCCGGACGCCCACGTGGTGGTGCGCCGGCCGGACGTCGTGATCGTCGAGGGGCTGAACGTCCTGCAGCCCCCGCCGGCGCCGAACGACGTGGCCGTGAGCGATCTCTTCGACTTCTCGATCTTCGTGGACGCCGACACGGCGCACATCGAGAAGTGGTACGTCGACCGGTTCCTCGCCCTGCGGCAGGGTGCCTTCAGCAACCCGAACTCGTACTTCAACGTGTTCGCGCACCTCACGGACGAGGAGGCGATCACCACTGCATTGGGATACTGGAACGAGATCAACATGCCCAACCTCGTCGAGAACGTGATGCCGACTCGGCATCGGGCACGGCTCGTGCTGCGGAAGGGTGCGGATCACGACGTGGAGAGCGTGCTCCTGCGCAAGCTCTGAGCGCTCGCGGCGGCGTCCGATTGTTCGGACGGCTCGCAAAAAATGCCGCTTACCCTTATCCGCATGTGTGGAATCGTCGGATACGTGGGCCCGCGGCCCAGCCAGGACATCCTTCTCGCCGGCCTCGCCCGGCTCGAGTACCGCGGCTATGACTCCGCGGGCATCGCCGTGATCGACGGCGAGGGGACGCTGGGCATGCGCAAGAAGGCGGGCAAGCTCGCCATGCTGCGCGACTCGCTCGGCGACGCCCCCCTCGCCGACGGCACGACCGGCATCGGCCACACCCGCTGGGCGACGCACGGCGGCCCGACCGACGTCAACGCGCACCCGCACCTCGCCGACGACGACAAGCTCGCGGTGATCCACAACGGCATCATCGAGAACTTCGCGGCCCTGCGGGACGAGCTCCTCGCCGACGGCGTCGCCTTCCGCAGCGAGACCGACACCGAGGTGGCCGCCGCCCTCCTCGGTCGCGAGTACGCGGGCAACGGCGGCGATCTCGCCCTCGCCTTCCGCACGGTGGTGAACCGCCTCGAGGGGGCCTTCACGCTCCTGGCCATGCACCAGGACCACCCGGGGCTCGTCGTCGGCGCCCGCCGCAACTCGCCGCTCGTGATCGGTCTGGGCGAGGGGGAGAACTTCCTCGGCTCCGACGTCGCCGCCTTCGTCGAGCACACCCGCAAGGCGCTGGCGATCGGTCAGGACCAGATCGTCTCGATCACCCCGGACGCGGTGACCGTGACCGACTTCGCCGGGACGCCCGTCACCGCAGAGCCCTTCGACGTCTCGTGGGACGCCGCCGCCGCCGAGAAGGGCGGATGGTCGAGCTTCATGGCCAAGGAGGTCGCGGAGCAGCCCGAGGCGGTCGCGAACACCATCCGCGGACGCATCCGCGACGGCCAGGTCGTGATCCCGGAGCTGGACGGCCTCGACGACCTCTTCGTCGGCATCAACCGCGTCATCATCACGGCGTGCGGCACGGCCTCCTATGCCGCGCTCGTCGGCAAGTACGCGATCGAGCAGTGGGCCCGCGTGGCCGTCGACGTCGAGCTCGCCCACGAGTTCCGCTACCGCGACCCCGTCATCGGCGCCGACACGCTCGTGGTCTCGATCAGCCAGTCCGGCGAGACCATGGACACGCTCATGGCCGTGAAGTACGCCCGGGAGCGCGGTGCCCGCACGCTGTCGGTCTGCAACACCCAGGGCGCCACCATCCCGCGCGAGTCCGACGCCGTCGTGTACACCCACGCCGGCCCGGAGGTCGCCGTGGCCTCGACCAAGGCGTTCTCCGCCCAGATCACGGCCCTGCTGCTGCTCGGCCTGCACATGGGCCGCGTCCGCGGTGTCGTCGCCGACGCCTCCACGGACGTCGAAGAGCTCGCCGCGCTGCCGGAGAAGGTCGCGAAGGTGCTGGAGAGCGAGCACGAGCACGTCTCGCAGCTCGCCGGCTGGATGGCCGACACCCGCTCCGTGCTCTTCCTCGGTCGCCACGTCGGCTATCCGATCGCGCTCGAGGGTGCGCTCAAGCTCAAGGAGATCTCCTACATCCACGCGGAGGGCTTCGCCGCCGGAGAGCTCAAGCACGGTCCGATCGCCCTGATCGAGCCGGGACAACCGGTGTTCGTGCTCGTGCCGTCGCCGCGGCACTCCGCGCTCGTGCACTCCAAGGTCGTCTCCAACATCCAGGAGATCCGCGCCCGTGGCGCCCGCGTCATCGTCGTGGCGGAGGAGGGCGACGCCGCCGTGCTGCCCTTCGCCGACGAGGTCATCCACATCCCGCTCGCCGGTCCCATGTTCGAGCCGCTGCTCGCCGTGGTGCCGCTGCAGATCTTCGCGATGGCGCTGGCCACCGCGAAGGGTCTCGACGTGGACCAGCCGCGCAACCTCGCGAAGTCCGTCACGGTGGAGTGACCGCCGACCCACCCCCTTGTGTTCCTCCCACCCCTCTGCGTGCGCACGCAGAGGGGTGGGGCGCACGGAGAGGGGTGGGTGGGCAAGCCCGAGTAGGCTGAACGCGTGATCATCGGCACCGGCATCGACCTCGTGGACATCCCGAGGTTCGAGCGCACGATGACCCGTACCCCTCGCCTGCGCGAGCGGCTGTTCGCCCCGTCCGAACGGGAGCTCCGGCTACCGTCTCTGGCCGCGCGATATGCTGCGAAGGAAGCGCTGATCAAGGCCCTCGGCGGCTCCGACGGGGTGCACTGGACCGAGATCGAGATCGCCTCGGAGGCCTCCGGAAAGCCGCATTTCGTGCTGTCCGGATCCACCGCCACGGTCGTCGAGGAACGCGGCATCCGCACGCTGCACCTCACCCTCACCCACGATGCCGGCCTCGCCGCCGCTTTCGTCGTCGCCGAAGGAGCCCCGCTGTGACCGTCCCGTTCCGCGAGGCCACGATCGACCTCGATGCGATCGCCGACAACGTGCGGCACTTCCGTCGGCTCACCGGAGTCGAGGTGCTCGTCGTCGTCAAGGCCAACGCCTACGGCCACGGCGCCGCCGCGACCGCCGTGACCGCGCTCTCCGCCGGTGCGACACGGCTCGGCGTGGCCGAGATCCCGGAGGCGCTGGAATTGCGGCGTCAGGGCGTGCACGCGCCCGTGGTGGCCTGGCTGCACGCCCCGGGGGAGCGGTTCCGGGAGGCGGCTGCGGAAGGGGTCGAGGTCGGCATCTCGTCGTACGACCAGCTGCAGGCGGCCGCCGCCGCCGCTTCCGCGGACCGCCCGGTCGCCGTGCACCTGAAGCTCGAGACCGGGCTGTCGCGCAACGGCATCGCTCCCGACGACTGGGGGACGGTGCTCGCCGAGGCCGCACGGCTGGAGCGCATCGGCCGCCTGCGCATCGTGGGCCTCTTCTCGCACCTCTCCAACGCCTCACCGGCCGACGACCGCGCCGCGCTCGCCCGGTTCGAGGAGGGGGTGGCGCAGGCCGCGGCGCTCGGCGTGCGTCCGGAGATCCGCCACATCGCCGCCACCGCCGCCGCGATCGACCTGCCGGAGACACGGCTGGACGCCGTCCGCATCGGCATCGGCACGTACGGCCTCTCGCCTTTCGACGACCGCTCCTCCGCGGACCTGGGTCTGCGCCCGGCCATGACCCTGCGCGGGGCGGTGGCGGCCGTCCGTCGTGTCCCCGCCGGCACCGGGGTCTCCTACGACTACGTGCACCGCACGGACCGCGAGACCACCCTGGCGCTCGTGCCCCTCGGTTATGCCGACGGCGTGCCCCGCAGCGCCTCCGGACGCCTGCCCGTGTCGATCGGAGGGCGCCGCTACACGAACGTCGGACGGATCGCGATGGACCAGTTCGTCGTGGACGTCGGGGATGCGCCGGTGGGTGTCGGTGACGAGGTCACCCTGTTCGGGGATCCGACCCTCGGCGTGCCGTCGGCCACGGAGTGGGCGGAGGCCGCCGGCACGATCGGCTACGAGATCGTCACCCGCATCGGTCACCGGGTGCCGCGGAGGACGACGTGAGCTTGGATCCCGCGTTCCTCGGACGCCGCCGGATCTCCACCTCCGAGGAGATGGAGCAGCTCGGCCTGCGCATCGGCGAGCAGCTCGAGCCCGGTGATCTCCTGATCCTCACCGGACCGCTGGGGGCGGGCAAGACCACGTTCACCCGCGGGCTGGCCGAGGGGCTCGGGGTCCGGGGGCCCGTGCAGAGCCCGACGTTCGTGATCGCCCGCACCCATCCGTCGCTCGTCGGCCGCGCGCCGCTCGTGCACGTCGACGCCTATCGCCTCGGCTCCGCGGCCGAGCTCGACGACCTCGACCTCGACCTGGAGCGGTCGGTCGTGGTCGTGGAATGGGGCCGCGGTATGGCGGAGGAGCTCGCTGACGCCTGGTGGGACATCGAGATCGAACGCCCCGTCGGTGCCGGCGAGGACGAGCACCTCGACCCGTCGGAACTCGACGCCGACGCGCCGCGCGTCGTCACGATCGCCCGTGAGGAGCGCGCGTGACGGCGGGGGAGCCGCTGGTCGCGGTCATCATCGAGGACGACCCCGGCGTCCGGTCCCTGCTGGACGAGGTGTTCCTCGCCGCGGGGTTCCGTACCGTGCTGGCCGGCTCCGGTCCCGAGGGGCTCGCGGCGGTCACGGCGCACCGTCCGATCATCACCACGCTCGACATCAACCTCCCCGGCATCGACGGCTTCGAGGTCGCACGGCGCATCCGACAGGTCAGCGACACCTTCATCATCATGCTGTCCGCCCTCGCCGACGAGTCGGACGTGGTGCTCGGCCTCACCTCCGGTGCCGACGAGTACCTGGTGAAGCCCTTCCGGCCGCGCGAGCTGCGTGCGCGGATCGAGGCGCTCCTCCGGCGCACCCGCACCCCGGCGACGGACCCGCTCCCTCTCGCCGCCGCGCAGGGCCCGGCGGCTCCGACCCCCGTCCCCGCGGCCTCCCTCGCCCCGAGTATCCCGCTTCCGGCCGGTGCCGCCGCCGACGCCACCGTCGCCACATGGCGCGGGCTCGTGCACCGCGATCTCAGTCTCGACCTCGACACGCGCCTCGTGCTCGTCGCCCAGCGCCCCGTCGAGCTCACCCCCACCGAGTTCGACCTGCTCGCGGCGCTCCTCGAGGCCGGCCGTCGGGTCTGCAGCAAGGCCGACCTCGCGCTCGGGCTGCGCGGAGCCTCCGGTGACGCCTTCGATCGGGTGAGTGAACCCGACAAGCGGGCGATCGAGACGCACATGGCCAATCTGCGTCGGAAGCTCGGCGACAGTCCCACCGCCCCTCGTTACATCGAGACGGTGCGCGGTGTCGGGTACCGCCTCACGTCCGACGACCGGCGCTCCTGACGGGAGGGGCGAGGCCGCGGCTCCCCCACCGCGGCCCCGGATGCCTGCGAATCCCCACTCGCGCGGCCCCAGCTTCTGCGAAATCCCCAGTCGCAGCGTCGGCTCCCACTCAGAATCGTAGGACGGGAACGACGCCTGAAGAGCGAGAAGTGAGGATCTTTGAGTAATCTTGCGTGAATGCTGAGGATCGACCGGGAGGCGGACCTTGATGATCCGCACGGTCTCGATCTGGCGGTGGCAGCTGGTGTTCACCGCGAGCATCGTCGCCATCGTGGTGATGGTCGCGGGCTTCAAGCCGCAGACGATCGCGATCCCGCTCTTCATCGGCGGTATCGGCCTGATCGTGGTCACCACCCTCGTGGCGCTGATGGTGCCGTGGCGACGCCTGCCGCGCACGGCGGTGACGGCCCTTCCGCTGCTGGACGTCCTCGGGGTCGGGCTGACCACGAACGTGCCGGATCTCCGGCTCGGCTTCCTCTGGGTGTTCCCGGTGGTCTGGTTGGCGACCTACTTCTCGATGCCCTGGGTGTTCGTCGGCATCGCGCTGAGCGGCGGCTGCCTGGTGTTCTTCGCCGACCGCTCGGGGCCGCCGGAGGACGTGCTGCTGCGCGTGCTCACGGTCGTCATCACCCTGAGCTTCCTCGGCGTGACCGTCCGCATCGGCGCCCAGCGCTCCGGCGCGGCGAGGCGGCTCCTGCAACGCCGCTCGGAGCAGGTGAACCGGGCGGCGGAGCGGGCGGAGACGAACCAGGAGCGCGTCACGCAGATCATCGACGCGCTCGGCATCGCGCTCGTCGTGGTCACCTCCGCCGGTCGCATCCTGCAGATGAACGACGCCTACCGCGCCCTCTACGGTCGTGACCGCTTCGGCACGGCGCTCCCGTCGGCGTCCGTCGAGTACGACGCCCGGCGCGGGACGGCTCTGGCCCCGGAGCGCACGACGCTGGCGCGCGCGGCCGCGGGGGAGCCGATGCGGGAGGAGCGGGTGTGGCTGTACGACGGGGCAGGGCAGTGGCACGCCCTCGCTGTGACCACGCAGCTCATCGCCGGAGCCCGGCAGGGGGAGCGCATCACCCTCGTCGTCATCGACGACGTCACCGCGCTCCTGGAAGCCGCCGAGGAGCGGCGGGCCCTCACGGCGGTGATCTCCCACGAGCTGCGCAACCCCCTCACCGCGATCATCGGGCACGTCGAGCTCCTGCGCGAGCGCGACGACCTCCCCGGCCGGGTGCCCGCGCAGATCGAGGTCATCGCGGACGCCGGGGAGCGGCTGCAGGATCTCGTCACGAGCATGCAGGCCCAGACGGGGCGGGTCTCGCACGACCCCTTCGAGCCGGTGGACCTGCGCGTGGTCGTCGAGGAGTCGGCCGCGTCGTTCGCGCCCCTGATGGGGGCCGCGCGGCAGGAGCTCGTCCTCGACGGGGCCGAGCGGATGGTGATCACGGGCGACGCGTTCCGGCTGCGTCAGGTGCTGGACAACATCCTGGGCAACGCCGTGAAGTACACGCCGGGGGGCGGACGCATCACGGTGCGGCTGGCGGAGTCGGGCGGACACGCCGAGGTCACCGTGGCGGACACGGGGATCGGCATCGCCGAGGAGGAGCTGCCGCGGCTGTTCGAGCCCTACTTCCGCGCCGACAGCGCCGTGCGCGGCGGCATCGCCGGCACCGGTCTCGGCATGGGCATCGCACGGGACATCGTGGTCGCGCACGGCGGCGTCATCCTCGTGGCGAGCGAGGTGGACGTCGGCACCACCGTCACCGTCCGCTTCCCCCGACGACCGAAAGAGAACTCCGTATGACACCGCTCGTGCCCGTCAGCGTCGACGTCACCACGAGCATGGTGGCGGTGGTGACCGTGCTCACCGCGATCGTGGTCGGTCTCGCCACCCTGGCCCGGCCGAGCAGGGCGACCATCGTCTGGGGCGTCGCCTTCGGCATCGGAATGCTCGGCGCCTACCTCTGGTTGGCCGGTCACCACACCGGCAGCCCCGTGCTGCGCGCGGCCGCCTCCGCGATCGTCGTCTCCTTCGTGCCGCTCGTGTGGATCGGCGTGCGGATGCACTTCGGACGGTCAGCGCCCTGGCTGCCGGTCGTCCTCGCGCTCGTCGGCGTCCCCACGGCGCTGATCCTCACGGCGGGCACGCGTTGGTACCTGCCGGTCTTCCACGTCGTCTTCCTGGCGATGGCGGTCTTCGCCGGACTGCTCGCCTGGGAGCTGCTCCGAGGGCAGCCGGCGTCGCGCGATGTCGTGCTGCCTCTCGCGCTCGCCGCGTGCGGCTTCGTCGTGGTCGCCGTCGTCAGCGCCGGCTCCGCCCTCGTCTCGGGAGGCGTGAGCACGGAGGAGCAGCTCAGCGCGCTGCGCGGGATGAACGCGGTGGGGACGATCGTCGTGAGCACGTGCGCAGCCTTCACCCTCGTGCTCCTCGTGCGGGTGGAGAGCGCGACGCCCGGGGCGGACGGTGCGGCGGAGCGCGCCAGGGAGCGGCTTCGCAAGGCGTCTGCGCAGAAGGACCCCGCCTGGTCGATCCTCGACATCCGTTTGGACGACCCCATCGACCTCCGCGAGGCGTCGAGCAGCGCCGGCTTCCGACGCATCGCCGATCGCTTCCACGCGGACATCGGCGACGTGCTTCCGGCGACAGCCGATGCGGAGCGGGTCGCCGACGACCGCGCGATCGTCATCATCCACGGCAGCGACGAAGCGGTGCGGTTCCACCTGCGGGCGATCCTGGCATCCGTGTCGATCATCGATCTGGAGGCGCCCGCGAGCGGGATCCGCTCCTCCGCCAGCATCGGCTGGGCGACGGCATCCGTCGCGGGATACGACTACGACACGCTCGTCGCGGCGGCGGCATCGGCGGCCGATCGGGCACGCGAGGCCGGCGGGGATCAGTGGAAACGGGCGCAGGAGTCGGATCTGACCGCCGTCTGAGCTCGCCTTCCGGCGTCAGCCGAACAGCCTCTTCACCGTATCGAGGTGCTCGCGGGTCAGGGCGCCGGCTGTCCGGGGGTCGCGTGCGGCGATCGCATCGCCGATACGCGCGTGCGCGTCCTGGTCGGCGGCGTCGCCGTGATGGCCGCGGATGCGCAGCATGTCGATCATGGCCTGCAGCGAGCGCGGGGCGAAACCGTCGAACAGCTCTCGCAGCACGGGATTGCCGGAGGCGACGACGACGGCCCGGTGGAAGGCCATGTCCGCCTCGACGTGCGCGCGGATGTCCGTGCGTCGACGGTCGCGTTCGGCGAGCGTGCGCCTCAGCTCGTCCAGGTCGGCCGGGGTCCGGCGCTCCGCAGCGAGCACCGCGGCCTCGACTTCGATCGCGGTGCGGGCCTCGAGGACCGCGATGATGTCGGCGCGGTCGAGGACGGCATCCCAGGTCGCGGTGGGCTCCGTGGCCGTGACGAAGACGCCCGCGCCCTGGCGGGTGGCGAGCACACCGCGCCCGGCCAGTATGCGGATCGCCTCGCGTGCCGTCGAGCGACCCACGCCGAGTTGCGGAGCGAGTGTGGTCTCGCCGGGCAGCTTGCCGCCGATCGCCCATTCACCGGCTCCGATCCGTGCCAGGAGCAGCTCGGCGGCCTGTTCGGCGAGGGATTCACGGCGCACGGTCGTCATGGGTCCATTCTCGCAGGCCCATCCACTGCTCTGCTTGTCTGAGGAGTTGTGCTACATTTCCCCTATGCGCACACTCGGGTTCCTCCTTCTTCGTCGCCACGACGGGGTCTAGTCAGACCGGCTCCCCGTCGTGGGGCGCAGGACGCGCCGGTCGCCTTCCCCGCGATCTGAACAGGAACCAGACCATGACCCCACGCCGCGCTTTCCCGACTCTCTCCACGCCCTCCGGGGCCCTCCCCGACGACGCCCCGCACTGGAACAGGCAGCGGCCTTCGCAGATGCCCTCGCATCGCTATCGCGACGTGTACTCCCGCGTCGCCGTACCGGTGCAGACGCGGACCTGGCCGAGCGCACGACTGACGCAGGCACCCCTGTGGGTCCCGGTGGATCTCCGTGACGGGAACCAGGCGCTGGCGGAGCCGATGGACCCGGCCCGCAAGCGGCGCTTCTTCGAGCTCATGGTCGCGATGGGCTACAAGGAGATCGAGGTCGGGTACCCCTCGGCCTCCCGGACGGACTACGACTTCGTCCGGCTCCTCGCCGAGACCGACCTCGCTCCTGCCGACGTGACGATCGTGGTGTTCACGCCCGCGCGGCGCGACCTGATCGAGCGCACCGTGGAGTCCGTGCGAGGCATCCGGAACCCCGTCGTCATCCACATGTACACCGCCACGGCGCCGACGTGGCGCGACGTCGTCCTCGGCCAGGACAGGAAGGGGCTGAGGGCGCTGATCCTCGCCGGCGGGCAGGACGTGCTCCGCTTCGCGGGAGACCTCGACAACGTCCGCTTCGAGTTCTCTCCCGAAGTGTTCACCCTCACCGAGCCGGACTTCGTCCTCGACGTGTGCGAGGCGATGACGACCCTGTGGGACGCGACCCCCGAGCGTCCCGTGATCCTGAATCTGCCGGCGACCGTCGAGGTCGCGACCCCGAACGTCTACGCGGACCAGATCGAGTACATGCACCGCAACCTCGGCCGTCGCGACGGGGTCATCCTCTCCGTGCATCCGCACAACGACCGCGGCACCGGTATCGCCTGCGCGGAACTCGCCGTCCTCGCCGGCGCGCAGCGGGTCGAGGGGTGCCTCTTCGGCAACGGGGAGCGCACCGGCAACGTCGACCTCGTGACCCTCGCCCTCAACCTCCACGCGCAGGGCGTCGATCCGATGATCGACTTCTCCGACATCGACGAGATCCGCCGGACCGTCGCACACTGCAACGGCATCGACATCCATGCGCGGCACCCGTATGCCGGCGACCTCGTGCACACCGCCTTTTCGGGCACCCATCAGGACGCCATCCGGAAAGGGTTCGCGGAGCATCGCGCCCGTGCCGCGGAGGAAGGCCGCGCCGAGGGCGACATCGAATGGCACGTGCCGTATCTGCCCATCGACCCGGCGGACATCGGCCGCAGCTACGACGCCGTGATCCGCGTCAACTCGCAGTCCGGGAAGGGCGGCATCGCGTACCTGCTGGAAGACGCCTTTGGGATCGAGCTGCCGCGGCGCCTGCAGATCGACCTCGCCCGTCTCGTCCAGCGGCGCACCGAGCAGACCGGACGCGAGATCACGGCCGCGGAGGTGTGGGACATCTTCGACGCCGCCTACCTCGCGAGCGCGGACACGAGACCGCTGAGGCTGCGGGCGGATGCCGACGTCGCGGGAGGGTGCACGACGATCACGCTCCATGCCGACGGCGTCGAGACGCGGACCCGCCACGACGGCGTCGGCCCGGTGGAGGCGCTGGGCGCGGCGCTCGCGGCAATCGGTCTGCCCGTCGAGGTCCTGAGTCTGCACCAGACGAGCATCGGAACGGGCACGGAGAGCGACGCGCTCACCCTGATCGAGTACCGCGACGGCGCACGCTCGGAATGGGCGGCCGGCCGCGACCGCTCCGTGCTGACGGCGACCCTGCACGCCGTGCGGAACGCGGCGGAGCGCCGCGCCGCGACGACGCCGGCCCGCGGGGCCTAGGGGGTCTGCTTCTCGCGCCCCCGCGCGAGTGCCGCGGTGATCGCGTCCGCGGCGCTCGCGTCGGTGTCGGCGGCGGCGGAGACGTTCTCGGCGACGACGGCCTCGATGATCTCGGTGCGCTGGATGCGGGTCTCGCGCGGGGCCTTGACGCCGATGCGCACGCTGTCGCCCTTGATGTCGAGCAGCGTGACCTCGATCTCGCCGTCGATGCGCACGCTCTCACCGATCCGCCTCGTCAACACCAGCATTCGTTCAGCCTACTGGTGCGGCGGGGGCCGCCCCGAGCGACGCGGTGGAGGAGTCGCGGACCACGCCGATCGTCTCGATCGTCAGCGATGCGGACGTCGCCTCGGTGTAGGAGAGGACGGGGAGGCCGTCCGTCTGGGCCGACACGAGCCGTCGCACGGCCGGACGCAGCGAGGGGGCGCACACGAGCACCGGTTCACCGCCATCCGTCTGCGCGGCCACGGCCTGCTTCACCGACGCGATCACCGCTTCCATCCGCGGCGGGTCGAAGACGATCTGCGAGCCCTCGTCGCCGGGACGCAGGCTCTCCAGCATGGCCTGTTCCAGCAGCGGGGCGATCATGACGACCCGGAGGGTGCCGTCCTCCGCGAAGCGGGAGGCGATGGCCGGCCCCAGGGCGGCGCGGGCGGCCTCGATCAGTCCCTCTGGGTCTGTCGAAGTCTTGGCACGCAGCGCGAGCGCCTCGTAGATGCGGCTGAGGTCGTTGATCGGCACACGTTCGGCGAGCAGCCCCTGCAGCACGCGCTGCACCTCCGCGAGCGACAGCAGCGCGGGGGTGAGCTCCTCGACCGCCGACGGCGAGACCTGCTTGAGCGCATCGGTGAGCTGACGCACGTCCTCCCGGCTCAGCAGGCGGGCGGCGTGCGTCTGGATCACGCTCGACAGGTGGGTGATGATGACGCTCGCTCGGTCGATCACCGTGGCGCCGGCGAACTCCGCGCTGTGGCGCATCTCCATCGGGATCCACTTGCCCTCGAGACCGAACACGGGGTCGAGCGCGGCGGTCCCCGGCAGGCTGTCCAGACCCTGCCCGAGAGCGAGCACCGATCCGCTCGGCGCGGTGCCCCGCCCGGTCTCGACGCCCGCGATGCGGATGACGTAGGTGGCCTGGGGGAGCTCGATGCTGTCCCTGGTGCGCACGGGCGGCGTGACCAGGCCCAGGTCGAGCGCGATGCGGCGCCGCAGCGCCTTCACCCTCGCGAGGAGGTCGTCGGGGCCGCCGGTCACCAGATCCACGATGTCCGGGGCGAGGAGGATCTCGAGGGGGTGCACCCGCATGCGCTCGATGAGCTCCTCCGGCTGGTCCACCGGCGCGGGAGCGGGTGCCTGCGCCGCCTCCGCCTCCTCCCGCTTGCGGGTCGCGGTGATGCGCTGGGCGATGAGCAGCAGCAGGGCGCCGATCACCAAGAAGGGCAGCATCGGCATGTGGGGGATGAGCGCCATGACGATGGCCGCGCATCCCGCGATGATGAGGGCGTTGCGCGACTGGCCGAGCTGCGTCGACGCCGCCGATCCCATCTCGGCCTCGGCGGTCGAGCGGGTGACGATCATGCCGGTCGAGACCGCCATGAGCAGCGCGGGGATCTGGGTGACGAGACCGTCGCCGATCGTGAGCAGGCTGTAGGTGCTCACTGCCTGGTCGATCGACATGCCGTGCTGGACGAGGCCGATCGCGATGCCGCCGACGAGGTTGATGATGATGATCACGAGTCCGGCGATCGCGTCGCCCTTGACGAACTTCGAGGCGCCGTCCATCGCACCGTAGAAGTCGGACTCGGCGGCGACCTCCGCCCGGCGCTCGCGGGCTTCGGTGTCGCTGATGAGGCCGGCGTTGAGGTCGGCGTCGATGGCCATCTGCTTGCCCGGCATCGCGTCGAGCGTGAACCGGGCGCCGACCTCGGCCACGCGCTCTGCACCTTTGGTCACCACGACGAACTGGATGACGACGAGGATGAGGAACACGACGGCGCCGATGATGAGCGAGCCGCCCACCGCGATCGCCCCGAACGCCTCGATCACCTGTCCCGCGTACGCCTCGCCCAGCACAAGGCGGGTGGAGGCGACGTTGAGCCCGAGCCGGAACAGCGTCGCCACGAGCAGCAGCGAGGGGAACACCGAGAAGTCGAGCGGCTTCTTCACGAACATGGACGTCAGCAGGATCACCAGCGCGAACATGATGTTGAGGATGATCAGCACGTCGAGCAGGAACGGCGGCACCGGGACGACGAGCAGCATGATGATGCCGACGACGCCGATCGGCACCCCGAGCGTGGTGAGGAGCTTCTTCATACGGTCCTCCGGTAGGGGAGCGAGTGGATGCCGCGGGCGGCGCCTCGGCGCCGCAGCGCGTCGACGAACACGAGGACCCGTGCCACGGCGTTGTAGAGGTCTTCGGGGATCTCCTGGCCCAGCTCGCATGCGGCGTGCAGTGCGCGGGCGAGGCTGATGTCGCGGACGAGGGGGACGCCGGACTCCAGCGCCTTCTCACGGATGCGCTCGGCGATGACGCCGCTGCCCTTTGCAACGACCCGCGGGGCGGAGGTGCCGGGGTCGTATTCGAGCGCGATGGCGATGTGCGTGGGGTTGACGACCACCACGTCGGAGCCGGCGACCGCGGCGATCATGCGGTTGCGGCTCACCGCGAGCTGACGCGACCGGCGCTGCTGCCGGATGAGCGGGTCGCCCTCGGAGTTCTTGTTCTCGTCGCGCACCTCGCGCTTGGTCATGCGCGTGTGCTTGCGGTTGCGGCGCATCACGACGAACAGGTCGATCGCGGCGAGCACCAGACCCACGGCGATCGCGGTCTGCAGCAGTGCCGCGGTGCCGTCCGCCGCGGTGCCGAGCAGCCGGGAGATCGAGTGAGCGCCGCTCGCCGTGAGCACGGGCATGAGCCCGGAGATGACGACCCACAGGGCGAGGGCGATGGCGGCCGTCTTCAGCAGCGCCTTCGCCCCCTCCCACAGTGCCTGCAAGCCGAACACCCGCCGCACTCCGGAGACGAGGTTGAACTGCTCGTAGCGCCCTGACAGCTTCCGCAGGTGCACGCCGCCCTGCACCACCGCGCCGAACAGCGTCACGATCGCGACCGCGGCCAGCAGCGCGCCCAGCGTGGGCAGCACCGAGGCGAGGGCCCGCCCCAGGGCGGCGAGGGCGGCTTCCGGAGAGGGCGCCTGCATGAGTCCGGCGAGGGTCACCAGCTGCTCGGTGCCGGCGGCGGTCCCCGCGGCGATGGCAGCGGGCATCATCACGGCAGCGGCGCCGATGCCGAGCCACGCCGTGAGGTCCTGACTGCGGGCGATCCGACCCTTCTGCCTGGCCTCCCGGAGGTGCTTCTCGGTGGCCTTCTCGCTGCGTTCGCCGCTGTCCGAGCCGCTCACGGTGTCACCCCCTGCATCAGGCGGAACGCCTGGGTGGCGAGGGCGTCGACGATGCCGGGGAAGGCGACGTACACGGCGCCCGCGAGCAGGAGCGTGAGGAGGATCTTGACGGGGAAGCCCATCGCGAAGGCGTTGAGCGCCGGCGCCACGCGCGTGATGAGACCGAGCCCGACGTCGGCGAGGAAGAGCACGAGGACCAGCGGGCCTGCGATCTGCACGGCCGCCAGCACCATCTGGGACACCCCGTCCACGAGCAGCTCGGCGGGTCCCGCGACGCGGAAGATGCCGTCGACCGGCACCGCGTCGAAGCTGCGGGCGAGCCCGGCGAGGATGAGCTGATAGCCGCCGGAGGCGAAGAGCAGCGTGAGTGCGGTGAGGTGGAAGAGCCGGGTGAACTGCGCGCCGTTGACCATCGCCGCCGGATCGAAGGCCTGGGCGAGCTGGAAGCCGCCGAACACGTCGATCAGGCTGCCCGCAGCCTGCACCGCGGAGAAGCACAGCAGCACGAGGAAGCCGAGCAGGGCCCCGGTGAGCAGCTGGATCACGAGCGCGCCGAGGAACGGCCCGGTGTCCAGGCTCTCGTACCCCGGCGCGACGGCAGCCCCCACCGCGAGCGACAGTCCGATCGAGAGCATCGCCTTCACGCGCACCGGGATCGCGCCGTACGAGAACGGTGGGGCGATCATGATGAACGCCGTGATGCGCACGGCGGCGAGCAGGGTGGCCTCCAGCCACGCGAAGTCGATCGGGATGAACACGGGCTCACCCGCTCAACAGCGACGGGATGCGGGCGAACATCTCGTTCGTGAAGGCGATGATCTCGGCGATCATCCAGTTCCCCGCGATGAGCAGGGCGATGCCCACCGCGACGATCTTCGGCACGAACGACAGCGTCACCTCCTGCACCTGGGTGATGGACTGCAGCAGCGAGATCGCGAAGCCCACCACGAGCGCGGTGATGAGCATCGGGGCGGCGAGCTTGGCGGCGATCAGCAGGCCCTGGGCACCGATGTCGAGGACGGCTTCGGGACTCATCCCACACCTCCGTAGCTCTCCAGGAGCGCTTTGATGATGAGCCCCCATCCGTCCACGAGGATGAACAGCAGGATCTTGAACGGCAGCGAGATCATGACCGGCGGGAGCATCATCATGCCCATCGACATCAGCGCCGCCGCCACGACGAGGTCGATCACGAGGAACGGCACGAAGATCACGAAGCCGATGATGAAGGCGGCCCGCAGCTCCGAGATCATGAACGCGGGGATGAGCGTGTACATCGGCACGCTCGCGGCGTCCTCCGGGTTGTCCTGCCCGGCCATCCGGGTCATCAGCGCAAGGTCCTCCTCGCGCGTGTAGTGCAGCATCCACTCCCGCAGGGGGGCCTGCCCGACGTCCACGGCCTGCGTGAACGTGAGCGCGCCGTCGATGTACGGCTGCACGGCGAGCGTGTTGATCTCGGTCAGCACGGGCCACATGATGAACAGCGACAGGAACAGCGACAGCCCCGCGAGCACCTGGTTCGGCGGGATCGTCGGGAGGGACAGCGCGTTCCTGGTCATGGCGAGCACGACGAAGATCTTCGTGAACGACGTCATCATCAGCAGCAGCGCGGGGGCCACCGACAGCAGGGTGATCCCCAGGAGGGTGAGGATCGAGCCGGACGGCCCGCCATCGATGCCGTTGATGTCGATCGTCACGCCCTCGCCGTCGTCCGGGGTGACCTCCGCGTGCGCGGCGGTGCCGGAGAGGGCGACGAGGACGACGGCGAGGAGGATCGCGACCGCGACGAGGACGAGCAGCCGCGAGGCGCGACCGCGATCGACGGCACGGATCGCGGTCATCGTGCGCGCCGGAGGGCCTCGGCGGTCTGCCGCCACGTGTCGGGGGAGAGGATGGAGCCGCGGAGCGGGTCGTTGCGGTGCCGCACGCGGCGACGGAGCTCCGGTGCCGGGCTGACCGCCGGGGGCGCGCTCGTGAGTGCGGCGGCGGCGAGGATGCGGTCGAACTCGGCGTCGTCGGCCGTGCGGGTGGTCGGCGGGCGCCCCTCCTCGGACTCCGCGGGCTCCGGCCGCAGGGGAAGGCGGTCGACCACGCTCACACCGTGCTCGGTGACCCCGAGCACGTAGCGGGCGTCATCGGTCTGCACGACCACGAGCTGCGCCTTGGGGCCGATGCCCTGCCGCCCGAGCACCGTGATCGCCTCGGCGTCGCGGCGCCGCGCCTGGGTCTTCGAGACCCGGCGCTGCAGGAACCAGAGCAGCCCGAGGACGGCGGCGAGCGACAGCCCGACCCGCAGCGCGAGCAGGAGGTCGTCCAGGGTCAGGCCTCGACGTTCTCGAGGATGCGGGTGATCCGCACCGCGTAGTCCTGGTCGACGACGACGACCTCGCCGTGCGCGATCGTGCGGCCGTTGAGCTTGACGTCGGCGGGGGCGCCCGCGGAGCGATCGAGCTCCACGATGCGACCGGGCTCGAGGTCGAGCACGTCGCGGACGGCCATGCGGGTGCGGCCGATCTCCACCGTCAGCTCCATCTCGACACCCGCGATGCGGTGCAGGCGGCCGTCGGCCCCGGTCGGGCGCGCGGGGCGGTGGGTGATCCGCACGGCGAGGCGGCCGATGATCCGTTCGGTGTGGTCCACGAGGTCGAAGAGCTGGGTCTGCGGGTCGGCGAACACGGCCGAGGCGTCGCCGACCGCGGCCTCGCCGAGCAGGCCCGGACCGAGGGCGGTCGCCGCGGCCTCGAGCGCGTCCAGCAGCCGGTCGGTGAGCGGGCGGTCCCCGAGGCCGTCGACGAGCACGTCGGCGTCGAGGAGCTGCACGGCGAGCTGGGCGCTCGCCTCGCCGACGAACTGCGCGACCACCGCGTCGCCGGTGTCGCCGGACACCTGCGAGGCGCGCGCGGTGACCGGTGCGGCGGTGGGCAGCCGGGCCGCGAACGCGGCGGCGACGGCGGACTCGTAGGCGGTGGTGCTGATCACGCGGACTCCTGAGCGGGGGCGGTTTCGGGGACGGTGGCGGTCACGACGCAGGCGAGCCGGGCGCCCGCGCTGCCGACGGCGGCGGTCGCGACCGTCTGGTCGCCCACGGTGAGGAGCAGGGGACGGTCGGCGGCGTGCGGCAGGGGCAGCAGGTCGCCGACGGCGAGATCGAGCACCTCGCGAGGGAGCACTGTGCGGGGGGCCAGCCGCAGCGCCACCTCGACCGGGGCGGCTTCCACCTGCCGCCGGACCAGTCCCGGGGTCTCGGTGCGGTCGGCGTCGGAGGCGCGTACCGCGAAGCCGGCGAGGACCGACGCGGGGAGCATGATGCTGGCGGGCACCGTCCGGCCGCCGTGGCGCAGCGACAGGCGGGCGACGATCACCGGCTCCCCGGCGGCGGCCACCTGCGCGAACTGGGAGCTGTACTGGATGCCGGCGACGGCCACCCCGGCGGGCAGCAGGCCGTCGAGACTGCCGGTGAGGTGGTCGATGGCGTCGGCGATCAGCGATCGGATCAGCGCCTGCTCGATGGGGGTGAAGGTGCGGTCCTCGGCGGTGGACGTCGATCGCCCTCCCACCATCTGCACGATCCACGAGGTCGCGGTCGGGATCGGCACCTGGACGATCATGCGCTCGTCCGAATCGGGGAGCGCGCACACGATCATGGTCGTTGTGGTGGGAAGCGACTGCGCGTACTCGCCGTACGTGAGCATGCCGACGTGCTCGACGGCGATGGTGGCGCGCACGTGGATCTTGCCGGAGAGCTGGGCCGACCACTGCCGGGCGAACGTCTCGAACGCGAGCTCCAGGGTGCGGGCGTGCTCGCGCGACAGCGTCGCCGCGCGTCCGAAGTCGTAGACCTCGACGTCGGCGATCACCGTCTCCGCGCGCGCCCGAGAGCGCACGCCGTCATCCATCACCACGAACCCGACTATCGGGCGGTGAGCGGCGTGCGTTAGGAACGGGTCAGGGGGAGGTCTGCGCGGCACCCGCGGCCGGGATCAGCGCTCGCACCTCCTCGCTGGCATCGGAGAGGATGACGATGTCCACCCGGCGGTTCTCCGCGAGCTGCTCCGGCGTGCTGCCCGCAGCGACCGGGCGGGTATCGCCGAACCCGACGGACTTGAGATGGGCAGGGGGCAGGCCGGCGGACTCCACGAGGTAGCGCAGCACCTGCGTGGAGCGCCCGGCGGAGAGCTCCCAGTTGGTCGGGAAGGGGGCGACGGAACCGCGGGCGTCGGCGTGCCCCTCCACCGAGATCTCGTTGGGCGCCGAGACGAGGACCGACCCGAGCGCATCGAGCACCTGGGTCGCGGCGGGGCTGAGGTCCGTGCTGTTGGTGGTGAAGAAGGTCTCCGCGCTCACGAGTCCGATGGTCAGACCGCGCTCGTCGATCGTGAAGGTGACGTCGGCTTCGAGCCCCCGGTCCGCCAGCACCTGGCGCAGGCGCTCGCGGAGCGCGGAGAGCTCGTCGAACTCGCGCTGTGCGGCCTCCAGCCCGGTGTCGGCGAAGTCCTCGCCCTCGTCGTCCACGAGCTCGGGCGGCACGACGACGCCGCTGGTCACGTCGATGTCGTCGGACGGCTCCTGGCCGAAGCCGGTCGCGAGGGACGCGCTCAGGGCCTCGAACTTCTCCTGGTCGACGGTCGACATGGCGAAGAGCACGATGAACATGCACATCAGCACCGTCACCATGTCGAGGTACGACGCCATCCAGCGCTCGTCCGGCCCGCTGTGCTCGGACTCCTGGACGCGGCGTCGGGGGCGCACGCTCATGAGAAGAGGTCCTCGTGCTCGGCCGCCGCCTCCGCCGGCTGCTCGCGGCGGCGGGAGCGGCCGGGGGAACGGTCGGAGACGAGCGCGCTCAGACGCTCGCGCACGTGCGCGGGGGCGGCACCGGCCTGGACGGCGAGCATGCCCTCCATGAGCACCGTCATGCGCTCGAGCTCCAGCTCGCCCAGACGCTGCAGGCGGCCGCCGATCGGGAGCCAGATGAAGTTCGCCGACAGCAGGCCCCACAGCGTCGCGACGAAGGCGGCGGCGATCATCGGTCCGAGCGTGTCCGGCTTGTCGAGCTTCTCCAGCACGTGGGTGAGGGAGACGACCGTGCCGATGATGCCGACGGTGGGGGCGAACCCGCCGAGGGTCATGTAGAAGCGCGAGGCGGTGCGGTTGCGGGCGGCCGTGGACGACAGCTCGTCCTCGAGCAGCACGCGGAGGTCTTCCGCGTCGGTGCCGTCGGCGATGCTCTGCAGGGCCTGCCGCAGGAACGGATCCTTCTCCTCGTCCAGCCCCTGCTCCAGCGCCAGGAGCCCTTCGGCGCGGGCCTTCTCCGCGTAACCGACGACCGTGTCGATGGTGCTCTGCGCGGTGCGGCGCTCGCCGCGGAACGCGCGGGGGAGGGACTTCACGGCGTGCAGGGCGTCGCGCAGCGTGCCGCTGGCCAGCCCGACCGCGATCGTGGCGCCGAAGACGAGCACCATCGGTGCGGGCAGGAGGAGCGACCCGATCGTCGCGCCCTCCAGGTTGATCATGGCGATGAGGGCACCGAACGCGAGGACGAGCCCGAGGATGAGAGACGGATCCATCAGGCGTCCCCTCCCGTGACGGATACGGCGGGAGCGCCGTCCTCGTCGCCGGCTGCGACCAGTGCGGCCGCGGTCGCCAGGACCCCGGCGCGGAAGCGGGTGATCCGGGCGATCACGTCGTCCATCGTCTCCGTGACGACGAAGGTCGCGCCGTCGACCATCATGATCGTCGTGTCCGGCGTGGCCTGGACACGTTCGATCAGGTCGGGGTTCACCGCGAACCGGGAACGGTTCAGGCGCGTGAGGACGATCATGGGCTCCATCCTGGAAAAAGCTCGCCCCGCCCGAGAGCGGGGAACCGACGGCCCGTCCTGGGCTGTCGGAGAGGACTGTCGGCCGGGTGCTGCGCCGCGTTAGCGCGGGCTCGGGACCCGGCGGGATCTTTCTCACGGCGGGCGCGTCGTCGCCGATAGGGACCAGAGGCGGGAGACGATGAGCAGCGGGCGAAGGGAGCCTTGTGCGGGATCGGAACGTGGAGAAGGCCGCGGCGACGGCGGCCGAGGAGTGCGGCTGCGCGCCGACGCCTGCCGAGCGGCGGGCGCTGTGGAGCCAGCCGATCAGTCGCCGCAGTGCCTTCGGGATCGGCGCGCTGGGTGTCGTCGCGCTCGCGGCCTTCGGCGTCGGATCGGGGGTCACGGCCGCGCACGCCGCGTCGTACCCGAGCTGGGACGACGTGCAGCGCGCGAAGAACAATGAAGCGGCCAAGGCGGGCGAGGTCACCCGGATCCAGGGGCTGATCCAGTCGCTGGAGAGCAAGGTCGCGGAGACCCAGGCCGCGGCCCAGGTCGCGTCCGACGAGTTCTTCGAGGCCCAGCAGGCCTACTTCGCCGCGATCACCGAGGCCGACACGCTGCAGGCTCAGGCCGACGAGAAGGCGGCGCTCGCCGACGAGACTGCGAAGAAGGCCGGCCAGATCGCGGCCCAGCTCTACCGCAGCGGCGGCGACGACACCGCACTGGAGCTGTTCTTCGCCGGATCGGGAGCCAACGCCGACGAGCTGCTGTCGCGGCTCGGCACGATGAACAAGTTCCTCGAGTACAACCAGACGACGTACGACAACGCCGTCTCGGCGCGCAACACCGCGCAGGCTCTGACCACACAGGCGCAGGTCGCCAGGGACGAGCGCGACCGTCTGCAGCAGGTCGCCGAGGACAAGATGGTGGCGGCGCAGCAGGCCGCGGATACCGCCCAGGCAGCGCTCGACGAGCAGGCCGCGAACCTCGAGACGCTGAAGGCACAGCTTCAGGCGCTCAAGGACACCACGACGCAGACGGTCGCCGGCTATCAGGCCGGTGTCGAGGCGCGGCGACGGGAAGAGGAAGCACGCCGCAAGCGGGAGGCCGAGGCCGCTGCCGCTGCGGCGGCCGCTGCGGCGGCCGCACGCCCCAGCGCCGGGGGCGGCGCGCCGAGCAGCGGAGGCGGGGCGCCGGGCAACGGCGGGTGGGTGCGTCCGCACGGCGGTGCGCGCAGCTCGAGCTACGGTCCGCGCACCCCCATCTGCGGTCCGCAGGGCTGCTCGTCGAGCTTCCACTACGGGGCTGACCTCGCCAACGGCTGCGGCGCGCCGATCTATGCCGCGAACTCCGGCACGGTGGACTACGCGGGCGCGAACGGCAACTACGGCAACTACGTGCGCATCCAGCACGGCGGCGGCGTCAGCACCGGGTACGCCCACATCAAGCCCGGAGGCATCGTCGTGCGCAGCGGCCAGTGGGTGCAGTCCGGTCAGGTCATCGCCTACGCCGGCGACACCGGACGCTCGTTCGGCTGCCACCTGCACTTCGAGGTCTACATCAACGGCGGCTACACCAACCCGGTGCGCTTCATGGAGCAGCGCGGCATCTACGTCTGACCCCCAACCCCGCGAGACCCCGTTCTATCGTCGAGGCCCCGCCGTATCCACGTGAATACGGCGGGG
>NZ_LOSO01000015.1:391010-393339 GCF_001595495.1 Microbacterium sp. CH1
TCCTGCAGGACCTCGTCGCTCGTGGTGATGATGCGGGCGTTGGCCTGGAAGCCGCGCTGCGCGACGATGAGGTTCGTGAACTCCTGCGAGAGGTCGACGTTCGACATCTCGAGCGCGCCGCTGATGATGCCGCCGAGGCCGCCGGTGCCGGGCTGTCCGAGCTCGGCCTGACCGGAGTTGCCGCTCGGGCGGAACTGCGAGGAGCCCACCTTCTCCAGGCCGCCGGGGTTCACGAACCCGGCCAGCGCGATGCGTGCCAGCACCTGGGTGTCGCCGTTGCTGAAGGTGCCGACGAGGCTGCCGTCGTTCGTCAGGGCGTAGGAGCTCAGCGTGCCCGCCGGCTTGCCGTTCTGCTCCTTGATCGCGATGTCGCTGACGTCCGCGAAGCCGGTCACACCGGACAGGTCGACGGTGACGCCGCCCGACACGATGCTCCCGGCGCCGTTCTGCACCCCGTCGGTGAAGGTCAGTGCCGTGCTCGCGCCCGCCCCGTCGGTGACGTCCCACCCGGTCGCGCTGCGCGTGAACGTCAGCCGCAGGGTGGACGCGGAGCCGTCGGCGCCGTAGGTCTTGATGTCGCGCACGAGCGTCTCGCCGACCGCGGCGCCGGAGGGCAGGTTGCCGGTGGCGCGCGCGGTGGTGGTGGCGGCCGCGGGGCTGAGGGCACCGACGGGGAGGGTGATGTCCCCGATGCCCTGACCGGGGACGATGGCCCCGTTGCTGGCGGTCCAGCCCTGGACGAGGGCTCCGCCGGCGCCGACGAGACGGCCGCTCGCGTCGAACGTGAAGCCGCCGTTGCGGGTGTAGAGGGTCTCGCCGCCGGAGCGGACGACGAAGAAGCCGTCACCCGAGATCATCAGGTCGGTGGGGACGCCGGTCGGCTGCGGGGCTCCTCCGGCGAAGTTGGTGCTGATGCCGGCGACCTGCACGCCGAGTCCGACCTGGGCGGGGTTCTGCCCGCCGGCCGCCTGCTGCGGCAGCATCGAGTTGCGCAGGAGCTGGGAGAGCGAGTCCTGGAATTGCACGGAGGACGCCTTGAAGCCGGTCGTGTTGACGTTGGCGATGTTGTTGCCCGTGACGTCGAGCATGGTCTGGTGCGAGCGGAGTCCGGAGATTCCGGAGAAGAGGGAACGGAGCATGGTGGTGCCTTTCTGGGGAGCGGGGTCAGGCAGCGGTGCCGGGGACGAGGGAGACGCCGGAGATCGCGTCGAGGGGGATCGACTTCTCGCCGATGGTCACGGTGGGGACGGCTCCCGCATAAGAGACCGCGGTGACGACGCCCTTCTGGGTGACGCCGTCGGCGTCGACGTACTGGGCCTCCTGCCCGAGGAGGGCGGCGGCGGTCTGCCGCATGCTGAGGGCGAAGTTCTCGGTGCTCGTCGACGCGAGCGCCGTCAGCTGCTCCATCGAGGCGAGCTGCGTCGTCTGGGAGATCATCTCGTTGGTGTTCATCGGCGAGCTCGGATCCTGGTTGGTGAGCTGGGCCACGAGCAGCTTGAGGAACACCTCCGAGTCGAGGGTCTTCTTGCGCTCGGTCGCCGGCGTCGTGCTGCCGGTCTGCACACCGGACGTCGGCGTGGCACCCGGGGGCAGGGTGCCGGTGATGGAGTCGACCGTGGTCATGGAGTCCTCTCTGATCAGGCGTAGACGTCGATGCCGCCGGTGGGCGCGGCGGGCGGTGCGGGCGGGGGCGGGGAAGCGGTCGGCGCCGAGGCCGAGGGACGCGGGGTGGTCGGCGGGCGCGGGGTGTCCGGGTCGCCGTTCCCGGTCTGGCCGTGCGTCGTCGCGCCGTGTTGGGGCGAGGAGGACGAGCCGTCTCCGGTGCCGAGGCTCAGGGTGGCGTGCGGCGCGGCGACCGCGAGGTCCCGGCGGAGATCGACGAGGAGGGCGCGCAGGGCGTCCCTGCCGATCTCGCTCGGGGCCTGCAGCTCGATGCGCAGGGTGGAGCCGGCGATGTGGGCCCGCACGGTGACGGGACCGAGGTTCTCCGGCGAGACGGTGAGCGTGATCCGGTGATCGCCGTCGGGGGCCTGGGCCAGGGACAGCACCGGCGCCGCCACCTGGGGGAGCAGAGCCGGTCGGACCGGCGTGGGGGCGGCGCTCGGCGGCGCGACGGGCGCGGTGGCCGTGGCGGCGACGGGGCTCGGCGCGGCCGTGGACCCGGCCGCGACCGGGTCGACGGCGGTCGGACCTGCGGGGGTGGCGGCGGACGGCACCGGGACGGAGGGCGTCGCGAGCACCGAAGGGGTCTCCGGGAGGGGAGTGGCCTCGGTCGGGAGCGCGAGCGTGGCCGTCGCTCCGTCCGGCGCCGGGCCGGCGAGGCGGGAGG
>NZ_LOSO01000015.1:393542-472438 GCF_001595495.1 Microbacterium sp. CH1
CGGTGGGGCCGACGACGGGAGAGCGGGGGCCGACCGGACCGTTCCGGCGTCGACCGGTGCGTCGACCGGTGCCATGGCGGCCGCCGTGGGCACCGCCTCCGCACCAGGAGGCGTCGCCGCGGGGGAGGCGGAGTCGATGGCGGGCAGAGGGAGCGCGTCGGTGCCGGAGGTGGCAGGACCCGCCGGAGACGCAGTCGCCGGAGTCTGCTCTCCCTCGGGCGGCGTCGGAACCGCCGTCGGGCCGGCGTCCGGCGGAACGACAGTCGGGATCGCGGGCGGCGCGACCACCGACCCCGAGGGCGACGGGGCCGGGAGCGGAAGCGGCGTGACGACGGCACCGTCGGCGGGAACGGCCGCGGTGCCGTCGCTCCCGGTGGCCGCGTCGGTCGCGGGGTCCTCGGGCGACGCGGGGCCGGCCGGCTCCGTCTCCCGCGCGGCATCGCGCACGGCGTCGGCGAAGGCGGCGGCTCCGGGGGCGCCGCCGCGGCCGGCCGGGGCTGCGGAGCGCGGAGGGCGCACGTCCAGCGCGGCGAGGAGGTCGAGAGCGGTCATGCCGAGCCCTCCGTCCGGGAGCGGGAGGCGATCTCGTCCAGCTCCGCCTGCTCGGCGTGCAGGTCGGCGGCGCGTACCGCCTCGGCGTGGCCGTCCGCGAGACGCTCGAGGCCGCGCAGCGTGCGCCGAGCGTCGGCGTGCGCGGACCGCGCCTCCGCGACCGTCTCCTGCTGGAGGGCGGACAGCGTCGTGAGGTCGGCCAGCAGCGCGCGGCCGGAGACCCGGGCCGCCGCGAGCGCCGCGAGCGCACGCACGTCCACGGCCTCCGTGTCCGTGCCGGCCAGGTGCGCGCGCAGGGCCCGGTCCCTGGCCTCGGTGTGCTGCGCGTCGATCACCGCGCGCGACAGACGCTGCGCGGCGGCGCGTTCCTGGATCTCCCGGACGCGCAGGAGACCGGCGAGCGAGAACCCTCTGCTCATGAGACCCCCTCGAAGGCGGAGACGAGGCTCTCCAGCCGGGCCCAGGAGTCGTCGATCGCGCTCGTCTCGTCGAGCGGCTGGGTGAGGAACGCCGAGATCGGCCGTTCGTGGGCGATCGCCGCGTCGATACGGGCGTCGGCGCCGGCGTGGTAGGCGCCGATGTCGATGAGGTCGTTCGCCCGGCGTCGGGCCGCGAGCACGGCGCGGAGGGTGGCCGCCTGTCCGCGGCGCTCCCGGCTCGTGATCTTGCCGGCCACGCGGGACACGGACCCGAGGACGTCGATGGCGGGGTGGTGACCGGCGAGGGCGAGGGCGCGGTCGAGCACGACGTGGCCGTCGAGGATGGAGCGGACGGCGTCGGCGATCGGCTCGTTGTGGTCGTCGCCGTCGACGAGCACGGTGTAGATGCCCGTGATGGAGCCGGTGCGGTCGGTGCCGGCGCGTTCCAGCAGTCCGGCGAGGAGCGAGAAGGTGGAGGGCGGGTAGCCGCGGGTGGCCGGCGGCTCGCCCGCGGAGAGCCCGATCTCGCGCTGGGCCATGGCGACGCGGGTCAGCGAGTCCATCATGAGGATCGCGTGCGCCCCGTCGTCGCGGAAGGCCTCCGCGATCCGGGTGGCGGTGAAGGCGGCGCGGATGCGGGCCATCGCCGGCTGGTCGGAAGTGGAGACGACGACGACCGAGCGGGCGAGTCCCTCCGGGCCCAGGTCGTCCTCGATGAACTCGCGCACCTCGCGGCCCCGCTCGCCGACGAGGGCGATGACGGTGACCTCGGCCTCGGTGCCGCGGGCGATCATCGACAGCAGCGACGACTTGCCCACGCCCGATCCCGCGAAGAGCCCGACGCGCTGACCGCGGCCGACGCTGACGAGGGTGTCGAGCGCGCGCACGCCGAGGGGGAGCGGGGTGTCGATGCGATCGCGCTCCATGATCGAGGGGGTGTCGTGATCCAGGCTCACCTGCGGCGCCGCGAGCGGACCCTTGCCGTCGATGGGACGCCCGAGGCCGTCCAGGACCCGGCCCAGCAGCGCGCGTCCGGTGGGAACGCGCACCGGGCCGCCCCGGCCGCGCACCGGGGCGCCGACGGTGAGTCCGGCGACCGGGGCGAGCGGCATGCAGCGCAGCCCGTCTTCGCCCGTCGCCACGACCTCGGCGTCGATGCCGTCGAGCGTCACCACGTCCCCGATGGCGCCGTCGAGCCCGCGCACCTGCACGCTGAGTCCGCGCACCTGGGAGACCTCGCCGATGCGCTCCGGCCGCGCCGCCTCGAGCACCGCCGCCCAGGAGCTCACGACGTGCCCTCCGCGAGGGCGCGGCGCGCACGCTCGAACGCCGTCCCGACCCGCGCGTCGATGACGCCGTGCGCGAGCACGGCCACGGCGTCGCCGCGGGCGAGGGTGTCGTCGGCGACGAGCGGGAACGCGGCGAGGTCGTCTCCCGTCTCGGCGGCGAGGAGCCGGAGATCCTCCGGATGGACGCGGAGGCTGCGCACTGCGGCCGGCGCGGTCGCGCTCAGGGCGCGGCGGGCCGCAGCGGCCGCCGCGGCGCCCGCATCGCTCAGCTCTGCCGCGAGGAGGAGCTCCGCGAGGTCGATCGCGTGGGAGAGCACCTGCGTCGTCGCGGCGGCCTCCAGCTCCGCCTCCCGCTCCGCCAAGGAGCGTGCCGCGGCGTGCAGGGCCGCCACCGCGGCGGCCATCTCCTCGGCGCGATGGCGCTCCCGCTCCGCCTGCTCGGCCGCGGCGGCGCGGTGCGCGGCTTCGGCGTCGGCCGTGCCCGCCCGGAAGCCCGCGGCGTGGCCCTCGGCGTACCCGCGGCGGCGCGCGCGCTCCTGCTCCCCGCGGTGGTCCGAGCCGCCGAGCCGGGGGAACGCGGCGGGGGCGAAGGCGTCAGTAGACATACTCGTCCTCGTCGGCCCGCTGCACGGTGATGTCTCCGGCGGCCTCCAGCGCCCGGATCGTGCGGACGATCTCGGCCCGCGCCTCCTCGACCTGGGAGACGCGCACGGGGCCCAGCGTCCTGGCCTCCTCGTCGAGGTTCTCGCGGTTGCGCTCGGACACGTTGCGGCGGATGAGATCGACGATCGGCTGCTGGGCGCCCTTGAGGGCCAGCGCCAGCGACCGGATGTCCATGCCCCGCAGCACGCGCTGGGTGTCCCGGTCGTCGAGCTTGACGATGTCCGCGAACGTGAACATGCGCGAGCGGATGTCCTCCGCGAGGGCGCTGTCGCGGTCCTCGATGCTCGCCAGCAGGGCCTTCTCGATGGTGGCCCCCGAGCGGCCGATGATCTCCACGAGCGGCTCGACGCCGCCGAGCACCTCGGGGCTGTCCCGCGACGCGAGGCTGCCGGTCCGCGCTTTGAGGGCGTCGGCGACGATGGCGATGGCCTCCTGGGAGGCGGTGCCCATGGTGGCGATGGCCTGCGCGACGTCGGTCCGGGCGGGGTCGGGCAGCGCGGCGAGCACGGCGGCGGCCTGATCGGCGGGGAGGTGCGCGAGCACGAGTGCGACGGTCTGCGGCAGCTCGCCGTCCAGGAGCGTGGCGAGATGGGCGGCGTCGGCGGAGGCGAGGAAGTCGAACGAGGCGCTCATCGACGTGGAGCCGACGCGGCCGAGCACGGCGGCCGCCCGCTCCGACCCGAAGGAGGCCTCCAGGAGCCCGGCGGCGATGTCGCGCCCGCCGCGGGCGGGAGGCAGGTGCCCGGCCGCGATGCGATGGAACTGTCCCAGCGCCTGGGCGGTCGTCTCCGCGTCGAGGTCCTGAAGCCCGATGATCTCGGCGGCGACGGCCTCGGCCTCGGTCTCCGAGAGGTGCTTCATGACCTCGACGGCCTGCGCGCGGTCGAGGTTCATGAGGACGATGGCGGCCGTCTGCCGATCGGTGAGTCCGCTCATGCCCGTGACCTGTCGTCGATGAGCGTGCGCAGCAGCTCGGCCGTGCGCTGCGGGTCCTGCCGGGTGAGGGCGTCGATCTCGGCACGGCGGCGCTCGAGGCTGATCTGCGCGGGCTCGGGCTCGGGGTCCGGGTCGAGATCCGGCACCGGCTCGAGGAAGGCGAGCGGGGTGGTCGGAGCCTCCAGCACGGCCGTCGGCGCGTCGGCGGAGAGCGCGGCGAGCTCGGCGGGCCGGTCACCGAAGAGCTGGTCGAACTCCTCCACGCCCGCCGCCTTCCGTCGGGACCGGATGATCAGCGCGGCGATCGCGGCGATGAGCGGGATGGCGATGGCGGCGGCGATGATGACGGTGTTCAGGAGCGCGGCCTGACGGGCGCCCTCTTCGGCCTCCTTCGCCGCCTGCAGCGCGGCCTGGGCGGCCTCGGCGTCCGTCTGGCTGAACGCGACGAGCTCGACGGCGAGTTCGTCGCCGCGGGTGCGGTCGATGCCGGCCGCGGTGGCGACGAGGTCGCTGAGCTGCGCGGAGCTGAGGTCTCCGCCCGCGCCGGCGTCCACGGCGACCGACACCGACTGTCGCAGCAGGTTTCCGGCGGGGGTGGACGTGCTCTCCGTTGCCTTGTTCACCGCGTTGGTGCGCGTCTCCTCGGAGGACCGGTAGGTGCCGTCTCCGTTCCCGTTCGGCACGGCGATGTTGTCCGGACCCAGGACCCCGGCCTCGGAGGTGGAGCCGTTGCTGTTCTGCTCGCGGACCTCTTCGGTGAGAGGTGGTGCGCCCTCGGCCGGCGTGTACGTCTCCTCGACGCGTTCGTTCACCGAGCGGTCGATCTCGGCGACCACCGTCACGGTCGCGTTGCCCGGGCCGACCACGGTGTCCAGCATCTGCTGCACGCTCGCGGCCACGCGGGCCTCGTAGTCGCTCGCCTGCTGATCGAGGCCGCCGGTGGCCCCGCCGCCCACGGTCGACAGCGTCCGCCCGGTCTGGTCCACGACGGCCACGTTCTCCGGCTTCATGCCGCTGACGGCGGCCGAGGTCAGGTGCACGATGGCCTCGACCTGCTTCTGGTCGAGCGTCGTGCGTCCGGCGGTCTCCACGAACACGGAGGCCGTCGCGTCGACGGTCTCCGACACGAAGACGCTCTCCTCGGGGATCGCGAGCTGCACGGAGGCTGCGGAGACGCCGTCGATCGCGGAGATCGTGGCGGCGAGCTCGCCCTCGATCGCGCGCTTGTAGGTGACCGACTGCTGGAACTCGCTCGTGGTGACGCCCATGTCGTCGAGCAGCGAGTACCCGGCCGATCCGGCGCTCGGCAGCCCGGCGGACGCGGCGGCGAGCCGCTGGTCGTAGACGTCCTTCTCGGGGACGAGCACGGTGGCGCCGCCGTCGGCGAGCTCGTAGGGGACGGAGGCGGAGCGCAGCTGCTCCACCACGGCGTTCGCGTCCGTGGCGTTCAGCCCCGAGAACAGCGGCGTGTACGTGGGGCGGGTGAGCCAGCTGGACAGGGCGATGATGCCGAGCGCGAGCACGGCGATGCCGATGATGGCGATGGTCCGCTGCGCGAGCGAGAATCCGGCGATCACCCGCCGCATCCGCTGGAACGCCCCGGTCACTGCCGGGGGCATCAGGCCTGCATCCGCATGATCTCGTTGAACGCGTCGACGCCCTTGTTGCGGACGGCGGCGACGAGTTCGAGGGTGACCGCGGCGCGCGACGAGGCGATCATCGCGGCGTGGATGTCGTCGAGGTCGCCGGTCACGGCGGCGACCTTCAAGGTGTCGGACTCGGACTGCAGCGAGCGCAGCTCGTCGATGGCTCCGGTGACGCTGTTCGCGAAGGCCGTGTCGTCGCCGGTCTTGGCGCCCGTCACGGGCGAGGTGGTCATGCCGAGGGACGAGGCGACGGCCTCGATGCCGGCGACGGCGCTCACGCGTTCCGTCCGATCTGCAGCGCGGCCTCGTAGGAGGTGCGGGCACGGTCCACGATGGCCGCGCTCGCCTGGTATCCGCGCTGCGCGAGGATCAGCTGGCTCATCTGGTCTCCCAGGTCGATGTCGGGGTAGCGCACGTAGCCGTCGGCGTCGGCGAGCGGATGGTCGGGCTGGTGCACGAGCCTGCCCTCGGCGTCGCCCTGGACGGTCCCGGCGACGTAGACCCCGGGGGACTGGTCGCTGGTCTGCGCGAGGATGTAGCGCGCCCGGAACGCCGCGCCGTCGGTCGACGTCGCGGTGTTGATGTTGGCGATGTTGTCGCTGATGGCGTCGAGCCACTTCCGGTGCACGGTCAGTCCCGTGCCGGCGATCCCGATGGCGTCGAAGGTCATGACGTCCTCATCGCGGTGCGCATCGAGGAGAACGAGCCGTTCACGGCCTGCGTCGCGAACTGATAGCGGAGCATGGTGTCGATGCTGGACAGGGTCTCGGTGTCGAGGTTCACGTTGTTGCCGTTCAGCCGCGTCGGCTCGAGCGATGTCCCGACCGTGGCGGACACGTCCCCGTCACCGGCGGCGATCGAGTCGGCGAGCGCGGCCTCGAACTGCACGCGCTTGGCGTGGTAGTCGGGGGTGTTGATGTTGGCGATGTTGTCGGCGATGGCTCGCTGGCGCAGCGAGAGGCCGTTCAGCGCACTGGTCAGTGCGGTGATGGTCACAGAGTCGAACACGAACCGGCTCCCCGTGTGTGGGTGAAGTGGCCGTTCCCTGGCCGAGTCTTGCGAGCCATCCGTGCTCTCGGGAGACTGTCGGCCGTCCGTGCGGTTTCGTTAGGAGGGTTCCTCACCCGTCCACGTCGAGGTAGGCGGGGGCATCGGGAGAGCGGGGCGCCGGCACCCGCCGCACGGCACCGAGGTGCTGCCGCAGCCCCTCGAGCTCGGAGCGGGCGCGCTCCATGGCGGCGTGCTGCCGGTCGATCACCGCGCGGGCGCGATCGGCCAGGTGCGGAGGGAGCGGGGAGGACGGCGGCGCCCAGGGGATGATGTCGTGCACCTCGACGGCTCCCGCCGGCGCGGCCAGGATCCGGTCGGCGTCCGCTTCGAGCCGGTCGAGCAGAGCGGCCCAGTCCTCGTCCGTCATGCGCGGCCCTCCGCGACGGCCAGGGCGGCGGCGTGCCAGGCGTCGCGCAGCGGCACGACGAGTTCGCGGCAGGCATGCGTGCGCTCCGGATCGCGGCCGATGTTGGCGCCGATCAGCGTCTGCGAGAGGAAGACGTACAGCGAGCGCAGCCCGGCGCTGCCGCTCCAGTCGTCGGTGAGGGACGACGACAGCTCGGCCACGATCGCCTGCGCGTGCTGGAGCTGGGTGTTGGCCTCGGTCCAGTCGGCCGCCCGCTGCGCCGTCTCGGCGCGCTCGATGTCGAGCAGGAGCCGGTCGTAGAGCATCGTGACCAGGCGCTCCGGCGGGGCGGACAGGATGGCGTCCTCGCGGTACCGCTGCTGGGCACGCAGGGCGGCGTTCATGCTCACGAGTCCGACCCGGAGCGGCTGCTCGGCAGCGCGTTGATCTGGGAGGCGAGGTACGACGACTGCGACTGCATCTGCGACAGCATCACCTCGAGGCGCGCGTACGTGCGCTCCAGCGACGCCTTGCGCTGCGCGAGGCGCACGTCCCAGCGCTCCATCTGCTCGCCGAGGCTCTTGACCTCGCTCTCCTGTCCCGTGATCCGCGAGGTGAGCAGCCCGTCGTACTTGTCCGAGTACGAGGTCGCCGTCTGCTCCACGCGTGCCGCGACCGCGGAGAAGAGCGCGCCGACGGCCGCGGGGTCCTTCGCCAGCGCCTCGGAGAACTTCTCCTCGTCGAACGTGAGCTTGCCGTACATGTCGGTCGAGATGCCGATCGTGGAGGGCGAGACGCCGTCCACGGGGTGTTGCACGGCGTCGGCGAGGGCCGTTCGCAGACCGCGGATGGTGCTGTCGCCGGTGAAGACGCCGAGCGTGGTCTTCTCGCCCTGTCCCGCGGCGACCGTCGCCTTCGAGCCGTTGTCGATGCGGGTGAAGATGTCGGTGAGGAGGGCGATGAACTCGCCGGAGGCCTTGGTCCTGGCCTCGCCGTCGACGGCGACGGTGACCGTGACAGGGGTCGTCGAGACGGTGGAGACCGTGACGTCGACGCCCTCGAAGAGATCGGTGAAGGTGTTGCCGGAAGAGGTGATGACCTGTTCGGCCGCCGTGCCGGCCCAGAGGCGCAGCTGCGCATCCGTGCCCGTGGCGATGACGGCGGCGCCCGGCTCCGTGGACACGTCCGTGGCGGTGCCGGCGGCCACCGCGGCGAGGTCGCCCGCGTAGACGCGGAAGCGACCCGCCTCTCCGGACTCCTCGGCCCGGAGCTGCAGGCGGTAGACGGGGGTGCCGTCGGCATCCTTGCCGGCGGGGACGGCCGTGGCGAGGACACCGGTGTCGGCGTCGTTGATGGCCTGGGCGATGTCCTGCATCGACGTCGAGTCGGCCTGCACCTGGACGCGCTTCCCCGTGGCGTCCTCGAGCGTCAGGACGGGCGGGTCGGCGGGCCAGCGGCTCGCGGACGCGGAGACCACCGTGTGCGCCTGGGCGAGACGATCGACGACGATGTCGGTCGACACGGGCGCCGCGCCGGTGCGCAGGGCGACCTTCACCGACTCGGACGACGCGCTGCCGGTGAAGCGGTCGAGACCGCCGGGCGCTGCGGCCTTCTCAGCGGCGGCGGCGAGGTTCTGCACGGCCGTGTTGAGGGTGCGCAGCTGCGTCATGACGACGTTCTTGTCGTCGATCTTGGCCTTGAGCAGCGTGCGGGGGATGGCGTGCACGTCCATGAGGGCCTTGATGACCTCGGTGGTCTTGAGCCCCGACACGAGGCCGTCGAGCGAGAGCGACATGCGGCTTCCCTTCTGTGTGCGGCGGGGCCCGGGCGACGGCCGAAGCCGTCACCCGGACCCCCGGAGTGATTCCGTGCGGCGGCGCGGATCAGCGCAGCAGCTGGAGCACGCCCTGGTTGGCCTGGTTGGCCTGGGCCAGCATGGCCGTTCCCGCCTGCGACAGGATGTTCGCCGACGTGAACTTGACCATCTCGGACGCCATGTCGGTGTCGCGGATGCGGCTCTCGGCGGCGGCGAGGTTCTCGGCCGACACGTTGAGGCTGTTGATGGTCGACTCGAAGCGGTTCTGCAGCGCACCGTAGCCGGCACGTGCGGTCGAGACCGCCTGGATCTGCGTGTCGATGCCGGCGAGCGCCGCACCGTACGACGCCGCGTCCGTCATGCCGGCCGCGAGGGTGTCGATCGCCGCACCGAGGCCGTCGAAGTCGGTCAGCTTGACCGAGATCTGGTCCTCGGCGGCGACCGCGCCCGCACCCACCTGGAACGTCAGCGTCGTGCCGCCCGAGAGCAGCTTGATGCCGTTGAAGTTCGTGCTGTCGGCGATCCGGGTGAGCTCGTCGGCCAGGGCGCCGATCTCGGTCTGGATGGCCTCGCGCGACTTCGCGTTGTTCGAGTCGTTCGCGCCCTGGTTGGTCAGGTCGCGCACGCGCTGCAGGATGGAGTGCACCTCGGTCAGGGCGCCTTCTGCGGTCTGGATGACCGAGATGCCGTCCTGGGCGTTGCGGGCCGCGACGTTCAGGCCGTTGACCTGCGAGCGCAGGCCCTCGGAGATCGCGAGGCCGGCGGCGTCGTCCGCAGCGCGGTTGATGCGCAGACCGCTCGAGAGCTTCTCGAGCGACTTCGACAGGTCGTTCTGCGTGTTGGACAGGTTGCGGTAGGCGTTGAGCGCGCCCACGTTGGTGTTGATCTGCATACCCATGAGGGTTTCCTCCGTGATGTGTTGTGCAGGAGACCATCCGTGGTCTCCTGCCCTCACCTATCGGCGGAGGATGCGGACGCGTTAGGCGGGGGCGGCGGCGCGGAAGACGTCGCCGATCCGGACGCCGGCGGCCTCGGCGATGCGGCCGAAGTAGGCGTCGCGGGCGGCGGGCGAGACGCGGGTGGTGGTCGTGGTCTCGGTGCCGCCCTCGGCGAAGTAGCGATCCAGGGCATCGCGGAGCAGGCGCACGGCCTCCGCCCGCTGCTGCGAGACGGCTGAGTGGGTGACGCCCAGCTCCTCGGCGATCTCCTTGACGGGGCGCTCCTCGACGTAGACGGCCACGACGATGCGCCGCATGCGCTCGGGCAGGGCGCCGATGGCGTGCTCGAGCACCTCTCGTCGCTCGCCGACCAGCGCAGACTCCTCCGGCAGGGGGATGTCGGCGACGAGGTCCCGGGTGGCGGGGTCGTCGAGCGGGGCGACGGTGCGCGCGGCGTCGGCGAGGGCCTCCACGACCGCCTCCTTGGGGGAGCCCATGGCGGTGGCGATCTCGGTGGCGGTCGCCGTGCGACCGAGGGCGGCGGTGAGGGTGTCGCGCACGGCGACGGTCTCCTTGATGCGCTTGCGGATGCCGCGGGACGCCCAGTCCATGGCGCGCATCTCGTCGGCGAACGCGCCGAGGATGCGGCGGCGGGCGTATGCGCCGAAAGGGACGCCGAGCGCGGGGTCATAGGCGTCGGCGGCGGTCACGAGGGCGAGCGCGCCGACGGCGGCGAGCTCTTCGCGGGGGATATGGGTAGCCCGAGCATGGGTGTCTGCAGCGAGGTAGCCGACCAGGGGGAGGTTGGCCTCGACGAGGCGGTTGCGCTCAGCGCGCGACGACATGGGGGATGATCCACCTCTCTGGATGCACTCCGGAAGCTCCATGGCGAGGGGTAGATGGTCATATCACAAGGTCCGGGATATGTCCATGGGGAGCACTAACCGCCGCCAGTCCACATAGTAACCTTAGGGGCGCGGTGGCCGATAGAGATTTATGAACCGTTAACAGGCGGGCCGGTCGCACCTGCGTGGGGCGGGGGATCGCTGGGGACAAGGGGATCATGGGAGCCAACGAACTATCGATGCAGCTGTGGCGCGAGCGCGAGCTGCTCGAGATGCTGCTTTTCAAGCTCGACGAGCAACAGCTGCTGCTCGCCGCCGGCCGGTCGCACTGGATCCAGTTCGCGGCCAGGGAGATCGATCAGGTGCTCGACCGCCTGCGCGCCGCGAGCCTGGCCAGGGCCGTCGAGGTCGCCGGCGTCGCCGAGGAGTGGGGGGCTCCTCAGGACGCCACGATCGGCCAGCTCATCGAGCACGCCCCGGACGGGGCCTGGGGCGACGTCTTCACCGACCACATGCGCGCGCTCGTGAAGCTGACGGCGGAGGTCGAGCAGATGCGCGACGCCGCCGCGGAGCAGCTCAGCGGAGTGCTCCGCGCCACCCAGGAGACCATCGCCGCTCTCGGCCAGGAGAGCGGCGAATACACCACCCGCGGCGACCGCGCCCGCGAGGACGCCGCCCGCATCATCGACACCGAGATGTGACCGAGAGGGATTCATGTCGACCTTCAGTGGACTGACCACCGCCGCCAGCGGCCTCGCCGCCGCCCGGCGGGGCATGGATGTGGTGGGGCAGAACATCGCCAACCAGAAGACCGAGGGGTACACGCGGCAGCGCGTCGAGACGTCCTCGATCGCCGCCGTCGCGCAGACGGGGCGCTTCAGCATGGGCGCGCTCCCTGGACACGGCGTCTCCATCGACGGGGTGTCCCGCCTCGGCGACGCGCTGCTCGACGCCCGCGTCCGCGACACCCTCGGCGCCTCCGGTTACTGGGCCACCCGCGCGCTCGCCGCGACGACCGCCGAGTCGGCGCTCGCGGAGCCGACGGACAAGGGCCTCGCGAACCGGCTGACGAACTTCTGGGCGGGGTGGCAGGATCTCGCCAACACTCCCGACTCGGGGGCCGCGGCCGCGAGCATCCTGGAGTCGGCGAAGGAGCTCGCCGCCCACATCTCCGGCGGCTATCGCACCGTCGCCGCGCAGTGGACGGCCGCACGCGGAACGGCCGAGCGCACCGTCAGCCAGGTCAACGCCGCGGCCGACCAGATCGCGGTGCTGAACACCGAGATCCGCGATGCTCTGGCCTCGGGCCGCTCGGCCAACGAGCTCACCGACCGCCGCAACCTGCTCGCCGAGGACGTGGCCCGGCTCGCCGGCGGCACCGCGACGGTGGAGGCGGACGGCACGCTCACGGTCCGCCTCGGCGGCAACGCCCTGGTCTCCGGGGGCGACGCGCGTCGCCTCGCCCTGACCGGTGCGGCGACGATCGACGGCGCACCTCGCGTCGGCGTGGTCTGGGAGTCGGTGCCGGATCTTCCCCTCGTGCTCGACGGCGGAGAGCTCGGCGGCTCGCTCGCGGTGCTCGCCCCGGCCGCCGACGGCGGGATGCTGGCACAGCTCGCCGCCACGTACGACCGGGTGGCCACGGCGCTCGCGGAGTCGCTCAACGCGCAGCACCGCGCCGGTGTCACGACGTCCGGACAAGCCGGGGGCGACTTCTTCACGCTGCCGGCGACCGGCTCCGCCGCGCTCGGGCTGCAGGTGGCCGTCACCTCGGCGGCCGACCTGGCCCTCGCCGCCCGCGGAGCAGGCTCCAAGGACGCGACCAACGCCGACCTCATCTCCCAGATCGGGCAGCGGGCGACCTCTCCGGATGCGCTGTGGACCGACCAGGTGACGCGCTTCGGCGTCGCCACTGCGGCCGATGTGCAGCGTGCGAAGGTGTCGGATGCGGCGGCGGTCGGCGCCGCCGGCGCCCAGCAGTCGGTCGCGGCCGTGGACGGCGACGAGGAGACGATCAGCCTCCTCACCTACCAGACCGCCTATCAGGCGGCGGCCCGCGTGCTCACCGCCGTCGACGAGGCCCTCGACGTCCTCATCAACCGCACGGGCGTCGTCGGACGCTGACCGGAGGAGCCCCATGATCTCTCGCGTGACCCAGACCACGATGACGCAGACGGCGATGCGCCAGCTGCAGTCCAACCTGTCGGAGCTCGCCCGTCTGCAGGAGCAGGCCACGTCGCAGAAGGCGTTCGCCGCGCCCTCGGACGATCCGGCCGCCGCCGCAGCCGCCCTCGCCCTGCACGCCGAGCAGCGGCGCACCGAGCAGTATGCGCGCAACATCGACGACGGCCTGGCGTGGGTGACCGCGGCCGACACGGCGATCACCTCGAGCACCTCGCTGCTCTCACGGGTACGGGACCTCACCGCGCAGGGAGCGAACGACGGGGCGCTGGACGCCGCGGCGAAGGAGGCCCTCGCGGTGGAGCTGGAGGGCATCCGCGATGAGCTGCTCTCGCAGGCGAACACCCGGCTGCTCGGGCGGTCCGTGTTCGCGGGTACCTCGGACACGGCGGCCTTCGCCGCCGACTACTCGTACAGCGGTGTCGCCGGCTCCGAGGTCACGCGACGTGTGTCCGATGCGGCAGCCGTCCGCGTCGACACCGACGGGGCGGCGGTGTTCGGCACGGGCGACGACTCGGTGTTCGCCCTCGTCGACCGCATCGTCGCCGACCTCCGCTCCGGCACCAACGTCGGGCCACGGCTCGCGGAGATCGACGACCGCCGCACGGCGATGCTGGGCGTGCAGGGCGCGGTCGGCACCAGGCAGGCTCAGATCGAACGCGCCAAGGAGGCGGCAGTGCAGAATTCCGTGTCCCTCGAGTCCCGCCGCGCCGCGGTCGAGGACGTCGACTCGGTCGAGGTGCTCATCCGCCTGCAGGCGCAGGAGCTCGTGTACCGCTCGGCGCTCGCGGTGAACGCGCGCGTGCTGCAGCCGTCGCTGATGGACTTCCTGCGATGACCGCCGCGCTCACCTTCACGGCCCCGCCGCCCGGACTGTCCCCCCATGTGGACTTCGCCCTCGCACCGGTCGAGGGCGCGGACGGGCTCTTCGCGATGCGGGCGGTCGAGGACGACGCCCTGCGGCTCTACCTGGTCGACCCGAACACCGTCCTCACGGAGTACGCGCCGACCCTCACGGACGCGCAGGTCGCCGATCTCGCTCTCTCCTCGGCGGACGACGCCTTTGTGCTCGTGGTCGCCCACCCCGCCGCCGAGGGCGTCAGCGTCAACCTGCTGGCGCCGGTCGTCGTGAACCGGGCGACGGGAGCGGCGACGCAGGTCATCCTCGAAGGCCAGGACTACCCCGTGCGGGCGCCGCTGGGCTGACCCGCGCAGGGGCCGCGGCACCGGGCGTGACGGGCGGGGTGACGACTACCCTGGAGAGGTGATCCTCGCCGTCGACACCTCCCTTGGCACCGCCGTCGCCCTCATCGACCCGGACGGGACGCGTCGTGCCGAGGCCGGTACCGCCGACCCGCTGGGCCACGCCGAGGTGATCGGCGACCTGGTGCGCGACGTGCTCCGCGAGGGCGGGTCCGACGGCATCACGCACGTCGTGGCCGGAATGGGCCCCGGCCCGTTCACCGGGCTGCGCATCGGCATCGCGACCGCGCGGGCGTTCGCCCTCGGCCGCGGTGTCCCGGTCGTCCCGGTCCCGAGCCACACGGCGGCCGCTCTCACGATCCAGGCCACCGTGACCGGGCCGTTCGCCGTGGTCACCGACGCCCGCCGCCGCGAGGTCGCCGTCACCGTGTTCGACGGGCAGGACGAGGACGGGATCCCGCGCACGATCGCCGACACGGTGCTCGTGCGCGCCGCCGACGCCGACGAGCATCTCGCGGGCCTCCGCCGGGTGGACGTGGCGACCTTGTCCGCGGTCGACCTCGCCCGGGTGGGGGCGCGGGCGCTCGCCGCCGGCCGGGCGCTCGCCGCCGACGAACCGCTCTACCTGCGGCATCCGGACGTCACCCTGCCCGGTGCCCCGAAGAAGGTGGGCGCATGACCCTCCGGGACGCGCGGCCGGACGACCTCGACGCGATCATGGCCATCGAGCAGCGCTCGTTCCCGACCGACGCGTGGAGCCGGGAGACCATGGCGAGCGAGCTGGCGAGCCCGCACGGGCGGTACCTCGTCGACGAGCTGGACGGGGCGATCGTCGGCTACGGCGGGGTCCGAGCCCTGCAGGGCGGCGCGGACGCCGACATCCAGACCATCGCCCTCCTCGCCGAGGTCCGGGGGCAGGGACGCGGGCGCGCGCTGCTGCGTGCCCTGCTGCGGACGGCTGCCGCCCGGGGCGCGCACGAGGTGTTCCTCGAGGTGCGCGCCGACAACCCGGCGGCCGAGGGGCTGTACCGCGCGGAGGGCTTCGAGGAGATCGGCAGGCGCCCCCGTTACTATCAGCCGGACGACGTCGACGCGATCGTGATGCGTCTGGACCTGCGCCGCCACCCGGCGCCCGCCGATACGCCGGAGGAGGCGACCGCATGAGTGAGCCCCTGGTGCTCGGCATCGAGACGAGCTGCGACGAGACCGGCATCGGCATCGTGCGGGGGCGCACGCTGCTGTCCAACACGATCGCCTCCAGCATGGACGAGCACGCCCGGTACGGCGGCGTCGTACCGGAGGTCGCCGCCCGCGCGCACCTCGAGGCCCTGCAGCCGGCCATCGACGCCGCCCTCGCCGAGGCCGACGTCCGTCTCGCCGACCTCGATGCGGTGGCGGTGACGAGCGGCCCCGGCCTCGCCGGAGCGCTCATGGTCGGCGTGGGAGCGGCGAAGGGACTCGCCGTCGCCCTCGACAAGCCGCTGTATGCGGTCAACCACCTCGTGGGTCACATCGCGGCCGACATCCTCACCCCGGATGCGGCGCCGCTGGAGTACCCGACGATCGCGCTGCTGGTCTCCGGCGGCCACACGTCCCTGCTCCACGTGCGCGACCTCACGACCGATGTCGAGCTGCTCGGCGAGACCGTGGATGACGCCGCGGGCGAGGCGTTCGACAAGGTCGCCCGACTGCTGTCCCTGCCGTATCCCGGCGGCCCCGAGATCGACCGGGCCGCCGTCGGCGGAGCCCCGGACGCGATCCGCTTCCCGCGCGGGCTCTCGCGTGCCTCCGACCTCGCGAAGCATCGCTACGACTTCTCGTTCTCCGGGCTGAAGACCGCTGTCGCCCGCTGGGTCGAGCGCTTCGAGGCGGAGAACGCCGCCGCGGGCGCCGACGCGCGCGAGCTGCCGATCGCCGACGTCGCCGCGAGCTTCCGGGAGGCCGTCGTCGACGTCCTCGTCACCAAGGCGCTCAACGCCTGCGCCGACCTCGGGGTGCCGCGGCTGCTCCTGGGTGGCGGTGTGATCGCGAACCGCCGGCTCCGCGAGGTCGCGCTGTCCAGGGCCGCCGAGGCCGGGGTCACCGTGCGCATCCCGCCGCTGTCCCTCTGCACGGACAACGGCGCCATGATCGCCGCGCTCGCCGCCGAGCTCATCGCATCGGGGCGTCCCGCCTCGACGCTCGGCTTCGGCGCGGACTCGACGCTGCCGGTCACGGAGATCCAGGTCGCGGAGGCGGTGCCGGCGTGACCGGGCTCGCGCAGGAACCGGAACCCGACGGGGCCGCGCCCCGTGCGCGGGTCGAGCGCGCGAGCGGGCAGGTCGAGCGCCCGGCCGGGACCGCGCGCCTTCCCGGAGCTCCTCGGGAGGGCTATACGAAGCTCCCGACGGGTCCGGTGGGCATCGAGCCGGTGGTCGTCAGCGGGCCCGACCTCGACCACGGGGAGGAGGACGCGTGGGAGCCGGCGTCCGAGCCCGAGCCCGTGCCCGTGGACGACACGCGGCTGGCGCCGTGGGCGCTGCTTGCGGCGATCGTCGCGCTCGGCGCATCGTTCTTCGTGGGCTGGGGGATCCCGGTCGCGGTCGTCGCGGTGATCGCGGCCATCATGTCGCTGCGTCGCCCCGTCGAGAACCGCGCGATCGCCCGCTGGGCGCTCGTGCTGGGGCTGTGCGCGACCGTGTACAGCCTCGGATGGCTGGTCTGGGCGGGGATGCAGTTCGAGAGACTCGGCTAGGCGGGATGGTCATGACGGACGACGACGATGTCGAGGAGCGCAGGACCCTGCAGCGCAAGGCCTTCGGCCCCGGCGGAGGCCTCACGGACGCGGAGGCCGCGCGCCTGCGACAGCTCGACGATGCTCGGCGGCGTCCGTCTCCGGGACCGAGCACGCCCTCCCGGGAGTCCGTCGCCACCGTCCAGGACGACGGCGAGACTCCGACAGGAGACGACGCTCCCGTGGTGCCGGACGAAGAGCCCACGGACGGCGCCGCCCGGACCGACGGCCCGGCCCTGAGGGAGGCGCGGGCTCGTTCGCGCGGGATGCTCGTGCTCGCCGCGGTCGTCATGGTCCTCCTCGGGGTCGGCATCGGGTGGCTCGCCTTCGGCCGGACCGGCGGTGCCGCCGTCGCGCTCAGCGCCGAGCAGCAGGGATGGCAGTCCGAGCTCGTCGCCTCCGGGACGTACGACCCCGGATCGGTGCGCGCCGTCGCGGCGGAGGAGGGCGCGGTCATCTGGATGGCGACGAAGAACGGCGGAGCGAGCGTCTGCCTGGTCCTCGGATCGGCGGAGAGCACGACGCCGAGCTGCAATCGGCGCGAAGACGTCCAGAAGGAAGGGCTGTGGGGCGAGGTGACGACGCACCGTGACGAGGACATCACGAGGCAGGTCTCGGCGCAGCTCCTTCTCACTCGCGACGGGGAGCCCGCGGTGAGCGTCGGCGTCTCGGAGTTCGGGTCGGACCGCGGCAGCGGCATCACCTACGCGACCGAGGAAGAGACCCGCACCGCCCGACGCCTGGCGGAGGAGGGGTTCGACCCGAACTCGATTTGGATCGTCGGATACGACGGCGACGTCCCCGTGTGGACGGCGTCTGCGCAGGGGGTGGGGCGGCATTGCCTCGTCTACGACGGGTCGACGTCCGACGCGCCGATGGCCTGCGAGGAGAGTGAGACTCTGCAGGAGCACGAGGGGCGGCTGCGACTGCAGGTGACCGATGCGGAGACCGGGGGAGTGACGACCTACGAGCTGCCGACCGGAGCCGGACTGCCGTCGTTCACGATCATCCGAGAAGGGAGCGACGTCGGTGCGGGAGGAGACTGACCGACCGCAGTCCGGAGCCGACGACGCGGAGCGCAGGGCACTGGAGCGTGCGGCATACGGCCGTGACGGCGGGCTCGACGCTGCCGCGGCCCTCCGGCTGCAGGAGCTCCAGGCGGAGCGTCGCCGCGCAGCCCTGTCCGCGTCCGAGGAACCGGCGACGTCCGCATCCCCGGACCCCGGCGGTGGGAAGGAGGTCGCGGACGCTCTCCCGGCGCCGGAGGGCGAGCCGGTCGCGGAAGACGCCGCGCCGGAGAATCCGGAGGACGTCTCGGCGTCCGAGGCACCGGCCGCGAACCGCCGCGGTCTCGCGAAGGTACTCGTGGCGTCGGCGGCTCTCCTCGCGATCGGCGTGGGGGCCGGGTGGGCGCTGTTCGCCCCGCGGTCGGACGCGTTCCCTCTGACGGAGGCGCAGGAGGACCGGCGGACCGAACTCGCCGACTCGGGCTACGACCCCGGATCCGTCCGCCCTGTGGGGGAGGCGGAGGGGGCTCTCGCCTGGTTCGCCACGCAGGACGCCGGGGAGACGCGGTGTCTGATCCTCGATGCCGGCGCCGACTCCGCGTTTACGTGTCTGCCGAAGGGAGAAGTGGCCCCGGGCCTCTACGCCTCGATCGCCGTGCCCGGGCCGGCGGCAGCCGACGAGGGAGATGCCTACGCCGTGGACAGCATCACCGCGACCATGCTGTTCTCCACCACGGAAGAGCCGATGGTGAGCATCCAGCGCTGGGGGCAGTCCTCGGCACTGGTCGACCAGTTCGGTGCCGAGGACCGCCCCAGGGCGAAGGAGCTGATCGACGACGGTTACACGCTCGGTCTCACGCTCCTCGGGTCCTTCCGGGGGCAGCCGGTCTGGCTCGGTGACCGCGCGTCGGAGGAAGGCCCCACTCAGCGATGCCTCATCGTCGACGTCGACGGTTCACGGCAGTGCGCGGCGATGTCGGAGGCGATCGAGACAGGCCTCGGCGTGCAGGTCGTGGACACCGAGCAGACATCGGGAGAGGTCCTCTCCGTCTCCGTTCTGGAAGTGGCGTTCACCCGCAGGCAGGTGCCCTACCTCACCGTGACGACCGCATCGACCGCGGCGAGGACGCTTTCCGGCGACTCCTACCTCGTGACCACCGGGCCGCCCGGGGATCCGATCCGCGTCGACATCCCGGGCCGCGACCCGCAGGGCTGACGGGCACTCAGTCCGCGGCGGGCACCCGGTCGGCGAGGATCGCGCGGCGCTGATCGCCGAACCGGGCGAGGATCAGGGTCGCCTCGGCGTCGCCGCGCAGGGTCAGCTTGCGCCGGAAGGCCGCTGGATCGACGTCCACCCCGCGCTTCTTGATCTCGATGCGGCCGATGCCGTGGGCCTTCAGGGCCGCGTTGATCGTCTTCGGCGTGATCGGCAGCGCCTCCCGGACGCGGAAGGACTGCACGAACGGGCTCGTCAGGGCGGCGTCGGAGGTCAGGTACGCGATGCGCGGATCGAGCATCCCCGCGTCGAGGCTGCGGGCGACGTCGCCGATGAGCCGGGCCCGGATGACGGCCCCGTCCGGCTCGTGGAGGAAGGCCCCGAGCGCACGGACCGGAGCATCCTCGGCATCCGCGGATCCGGTGAGCTCGTGCGAGCGCTCGCCGCGGATGACGAGGGCGGAGCGCCGCACCCCTTCCCTCGCGAGCTCGCGCGACCACACCACGAGCTCGACCACGCTCCCGTCGGCGCTGACCCACTGCGTCTCCGCGTCCGCGGGCAGGGCGTCGCGGTCGTGGGCGGGGCCGAGCTTGATCCCGGTGGGGCGCTGCGCGGCGACGGCGAACGCCCAGTCGAGCGACGGCGAGTAGTCGTCGGCGGAGACGCGCCGGGTCTCGCTGTGCCCGGAGGTGCGGCGGGCGGGGTCCATCCAGATCGCCTGGCCGGGGATCGGTTCTCCGAGCGCTTCCTCCGCGGTCGCGTGGCGCACCGTGGCGTCGTCGCCGAACGGGGCGAGGTTGTAGGCGGCGAGGGCCGCGGTCACCTCGTCGGCATCCACGGCGTGCACCGCCAGTCCGGCGCCGGCGAATGCGAGGGCGTCGCCGCCGATCCCGCAGCCGAGGTCGGCGACACTCGTGAGGCCGGCCCGGCGGATCCGCTGGGCGTGGCGGGCGGCCACCCCGAGGCGGGTGGCCTGCTCGAGGCCCGCGCGGGTGAACAGCATGCGGGCGGCGAAGGGGCCGAACTTCGCCGTGGCCTTGGCTCGCAGGTGCGCCTGGCCGACGACGGCGGAGACGAGGTCGGGGGAGTGTCCGGCGGCCCGCAGTCGGGAGACCGCGGTCGCCGCCTCGGCGGTGGAGGTGACCGGCCCGAGCGCATCGAGCAGCTCGAGGCCGGCAGGGGTCAGCAGGGCGCGCAGCTCGGACATCTCCACCCTCCCACCCTAGGACGCGGTCGCCGCCGGATCGGGGTTGGCACTCGCATTGCATGAGTGCCAGCCGACCGCCTACACTGGCATTAGCACTCTCGGGTTGAGAGTGCGAACGAGTCTTTCGTGTCAGCGTCAAGAAAGAAGAGGTAGACCGTGTCGGTTTCCATCAAGCCGCTCGAGGACCGCATCGTCATCAAGCAGGTCGAGGCCGAGCAGACCACCGCGAGTGGCCTGGTCATCCCCGACACCGCCAAGGAGAAGCCCCAGGAGGGCGAGGTCGTGGCGGTCGGCCCCGGCCGTATCGACGACAACGGCAACCGCGTTCCGCTCGACGTCGCCGTCGGCGACCGCGTGCTCTACAGCAAGTACGGCGGCACCGAGGTGAAGTTCGGCGCGGACGAGTTCCTCGTCCTGTCGGCTCGCGACGTCCTGGCGGTCGTCGTCCGCTGATCGCACACCCGGTTCCCTCCGCTCGCCGGACGGAACCCGGTCCGGAGAGGGCCCGGATGCTTCGGCATCCGGGCCCTCTTCTGCGCCCCGGACGGCGCGTCGCCCGGCGGCGCAGGCATAGGGTTGTGCGGTGACTGTTGAGACGACCCGCGCCACCCGGACGGCGGGCGTCGCCTACGCCGGCAGCGCGTATCTGCTGTGGGGCGTCCTGCCGCTCTACTTCCTCCTCCTGCAGCCCACCGGTCCCTGGGAGGTCGTGGCCTGGCGGGTGCTGCTCTCCTTCGTCTTTTGCCTCCTGCTGCTCACGGTCATGAGGGGATGGGCCGCCTTCCTCGCCATCGTCCGGAGTCCGCGGCTGCTGGGGTGGACGGCCCTGGCCGGCCTTCTCATCTACGTCAACTGGCAGGTCTTCGTCCTCGGCACGCTGAGCGGGAACGTGGTGGAGACGGCGCTCGGCTACTTCATCAACCCGATCACGACGGTTCTGCTCGGCGTCTTCGTGCTCAAGGAGCGCCTCCGCCGGCTGCAGTGGGCGGCCGTCGGGATCGCGGCCATCGCGGTCGTGGTTATCGTCGTGGCGTACGGCCACGTCCCCTGGATCGCCTTGACGCTCACGGCCTCCTTCGGCCTGTACGGGCTCCTCAAGAAGAAGATCGGCCCCGCCGTCGACGCGGTCAGCGGGCTGACGCTCGAGTCGTTCTGGCTGATCCCCATCGCGGTGGTGCAGCTTGTGATCGTGGCGACGACGCCGGCCGGTTTGACCATGGGGACTGCGGGCTGGCCGCATGCCGTGCTGCTCGCGTTCGCGGGAGTGGCGACGGCCGTGCCCCTGCTGCTGTTCGCGGCCGGCACGCGTCGCGTCGATCTCACCGTCATCGGCATGCTGCAGTTCCTCACCCCGATCCTGCAGTTCGTGATCGGGGTCGTCGTGCTGCACGAGCCGATGCCGCCGGAGCGCTGGATCGGGTTCGTCCTGGTGTGGATCGCGATCGGGGTCTTCGTCGTCGATCTGCTGCTCGCCGCGCGGCGCGGCCGGCGGGACACCCCCGCGGCGGTGCCCTGATCCCGCCCGCCCACAGGCGGAAACAGCGGTCCTGGATCGTTAACGCACCGAGATACTTGCCCCTCCTGCGCGCGGGGTGCACGCCCTAGTGTTAGAGCACCCGACTGTGGTCACCGTCCACGTTCGTTTACGCAAGGGAGCATCATGAACGCACTGAAGGGCTCGCGCAGCGCGAGGATCTTCGCCGGGATCGCGCTGGTCAGCGCCTCCGCCCTCATCATCGCGGGCTGCAGCAGCACGCCGGACGCGGAGCCGTCGGACGGGGGTGGCGACAAGCCCGCCGCCGACCTGACGCTCAAGCTCGGCTCACTGCTGCCCGCCACCGGTACGCTCGCGTTCCTGGGCGCGCCGATGGAGGCCGGCGTCCAGCTCGCCGTGGACCAGATCAACGAGGCCGACGCGGGCATCACGATCGACCTCAGCACGGCCGACGAGGGCGACCTCGACAACAAGGCCTACGAGACCTCCATCACCAACCTGCGCAACGACGGCATCACCGCCATGATCGGCGCGGCGTCCTCCAGCGTCACCAAGCTCATCCTCGACGGCAACGCGGGCGCGGACATCCTGACGGTGTCCCCGTCCAACACCTCGCCGGACTTCACGGGCATCAACCCGATGTACTTCCGCACCGCCCCGAGCGACAACCTCCAGGGCGAGGTCCTCGGCAACGAGATCGCCGAGGACGGCCACAAGACGCTGGGCATCATCTACCAGAACGACCCCTACGGCACGGGTCTGTTCGAGGCGATCAAGGCCACGTTCGAGAGCACCGGCGGCGAGGTCGTCGCCGACGCCTCGTACAACCAGGGCGACGGTCAGTTCAACGCGCAGGTCTCGGAGATCGCTGCGGCCAATCCGGATGCGGTCGCCGTGGTCTCCTACGACCAGTTCGCGACCATCGCTCCGCTGCTCGGCAACGCCGGGGTGGACACGGGCTCGCTGTACCTCGTCGACGGCAACCTCAAGGACTGGGGTACCGACATCCCGATCAGCCTCGAGGGCTCGAAGGGCACCCGCGCCGGCGCCGAGCTTCCGCAGGACTTCCTCGACCAGCTGAACGCGGTCTGGACGGCCGAGGGCAACGACCCGATCGACGCCGTGACGTACTCGTCCGAGGCCTACGACGCGGTGGTGCTGATCGCTCTGGCCGCGCTGAAGGCCGGCTCGGTCGAAGGCCCGGACATCGCCGCGGAGATGATCACCGTCTCCGGTGGTGACGGCGACGGCGAGAAGTGCGACAACTTCGCCGACTGCGCCGCGATCATCAACGACGGCGGCACGCCGGACTACGACGGCCTCTCCGGTGAGATCACGTTCGACGAGAACAACGACCCGAAGGGCGCTGCCATCGGCGTCTACGAGTTCGACTCCGAGAACGTCACCTCGCGCATCAAGTAACGCAGCGACGACGAGGGCCCCGGATGCGTCGGCATCCGGGGCCCTCGTCGTTCCTGGGCCGTGTCTCAGGCCGCGTCGGTCCCGAGGGTGCCGAGGTAGAGGCCGATGACCTTCGGGTCGTTCAGCAGCTCCCGGCCGGTGCCCTCGTAGGCGTCCTTGCCCTGGTCGAGCACGTAGCCGCGGTCGCAGATCTGCAGGCACCGCCGGGCGTTCTGCTCGACCATGATCGTCGTGACGCCCGCCTTGTTGATGTCGGAGACGCGGATGAAGGCGTCGTCCTGCCGCACGGGGGAGAGGCCGGCGGACGGCTCGTCGAGCAGCAGCACCGAGGGGTCCATCATGAGCGCGCGGGACATGGCCACCATCTGCCGCTCACCGCCGGAGAGCGAGCCGGCACGCTGCTTCAGGCGTTTGCCGATCTCGGCGAAGATGCTGCTGACGAACTCGAGCCGCTCCGCGAAGATCTTCGGGTTCTGGTAGAGGCCCATCTCCAGGTTCTCCTGGATGGTGAGCGACGGGAACACGTTGTTCGTCTGCGGCACGAAGGCCACACCGCGGCGCACGAGCTTGTCGGCCTTGAGGCCGACGATGCTCTCGCCCTTGACCGTGATGTCGCCCTCGCGGACGTTCACCATGCCGAAGATCGCCTTGAGGAGGGTCGACTTCCCGGCGCCGTTCGGGCCGATGATGCCGATGAGCTCACCCTGGCGGGCGACGAGGTTCGCGCCGTTGAGGATGTTGACTCCCGGAAGGTAGCCGGCGTGCACGTCCTTGAGCTCGACGACGACATCATCGGGCCGGGCGGCGCTTTCGGCGGGGGTTGCGGTGCTCATGCCTTGTCCTCCTCGGCGGCGTCCTCGGCCTCGACCTCGGCCTCGACCTCCGTCTCGATCTGCTCGCGGATGCGCTCCGCATCGGCGTCGGAGATCACCGGGAGACGGCCGGTGACGGCACCGAGGTCCACGTCCTGATGCGCACCGAGGTAGGCGTCCACGACCGCGGGGTCCTCCATGACGGTCTCCGGCGGCCCCTCGGCCACCACACGCCCCTCAGCCATCACGACCACCCAGTCGGCGATGTGACGGACCATGTGCATGTCGTGCTCCACGAAGAGCACGGTCATCCCGAGGTCCTTGAGGTCGAGGATGTGATCGAGGAGCGACTGGGTGAGGGCGGGGTTCACCCCGGCCATCGGCTCGTCGAGCATGACGAGGCTCGGGTCGCTCATGAGGGCCCTGGCCATCTCCAGCAGCTTGCGCTGACCGCCGGAGAGCGACGCTGCGAAGTCCTGCTCCTTGGCGTCGAGCTTGAAGCGCACGAGGAGTTCGTGCGCGCGCTGCTCGATCTCCTGCTCCTGCTTCCGCCAGAGGAAGGGGAACAGGCCCGCCCAGAAGCCCTCGCCGCGCTGGTCCTTCGCGCCGAGCTTCATGTTCTCCAGCACGGTCAGCAGCGACAACGACTTGGTGAGCTGGAAGGTGCGCACCTGTCCCATCCGGGCGACCTTGAACGACGGGATGCCGGACAGGTTCTTGCCGTCGTAGGACCACGTCCCGCTGTTGGGCTTGTCGAAGCCGCACAGGAGGTTGAACAGCGTGGTCTTGCCGGCACCGTTGGGGCCGATGAGCGCCGTGATGGCGCCGCGGGGGATCTCGAGGTGATCGACGTCGACCGCGGTCAGGCCGCCGAAGCGCCGCTGCACGGCGTCCACGACGAGGATCGGGTCGACCTTCTTGACTCCGGGGGCGGCAGGACCCGCGGCGAGGCCGGTGGTCTTCGCGCGGGGAGCGCTCTTCGCGGGCGTGACGGCCGCGTCGTTCTCACTTGACAAAGGTCATCTCCCTCTTGTTCCCCAGGATGCCCTGCGGGCGGAACACGACGATCAGCATCAGCACGATGCCGATGAGGATGTAGCGCACCACGTCGGCCTGAGCGCTCGTCATGGGCAGGTAGCCGGCCGTGGCCATCGCGGGGAGGAGCGCGCCGAGGAAGGCGAACACCACCCAGAAGAGCACGGCGCCGAGCGTCGGGCCGAACACCGTGGCCGCGCCGCCGAGGAGCAGGATCGTCCACAGGAAGAACGTCAGCGACGTGGAGTAGCTGCCGGGGATGACCGCCGACGGCAGGACGAAGACGATGCCGCCCAGCGCACCGATCACGCCACCGACCACGAGGGCCTGCATCTTGTAGGCGAAGACGTTCTTGCCGAGCGAGCGCACGGCGTCCTCATCCTCGCGGATGCCCTTGAGCACCCGGCCCCACGGGCTGCGCATGAGCGCCCAGACCACGAGGATCGTCAGAGCGAGGGTGAGCAGTCCGAACACCCGTACCCAGAGGTCGTTGGCGTTGTACGTCCACGGGCCGAAGCCGTACGTCCCCGGCGGGAACGGGTTGGCGTCGCGGAAGCTCTGGTGGTACCCGGACAGACCGCCCGCGGAGTTCGTCCAGTCCTTGAAGAGCTCCGTGACGAACATCAGGCGCACGACCTCTGCGGCCGCGATGGTCGCGATGGCGAGGTAGTCGGCGCGCAGCCGCAGGGTCGGGATGCCCAGCAGCAGGGCGAAGAGCGCACCGCCGGTCAGGCCGACGAGCACGCCCAGCCACCACGGGAATCCGAAGGTGAGGATGGAGATCGCGTAGCCGTAGCCGCCGATCGCCATGAACGCCGCCATGCCGAAGTTGAGCAGACCCGTGTACCCGAAGTGCACCGCGAGGCCGGTGGCCGCGAGCGCGTAGGCGATCGTCGTCGGGCTGAACAGGTAGGAGGCGGTGTTGCCGAAGATGCTTCCGAAGTCCATGCGTCAGCCCAACCTTTCCTTGCGTCCGAGGATGCCCTGCGGTCGCACGAGCAGGATGATGATCAGCGCGACGAGGGCGCTGGCGTACTTGAGGTCGGTAGGCACCCCGAGGAGTGTGGAGACCTCGACGGCGAGACCGACGATGATCGAGCCGATCAGCGCGCCGATCGCGGAGCCGAGACCGCCGAGCGTGATGGCGCAGAACATCAGCAGCAGCATCTGCATGCCCATGTCCCACTTCACGCCGGGGCGGAAGTAGGCCCAGAGGATGCCGGAGATCGCGGCCAGCGTGCCGGCGAGGATCCAGACGACGCGGATGACCTTGTCCACGTCGATGCCGGAGGCGGCGGCGAGCTGCGGGTTGTCCGAGATCGCCCTCGTCGCCTTCCCGATGCGGGTGCGGGTGAGGAAGAACGCGACGCCGAGGATCACGATGATGCTCGTGGCCATGCCGATCATGTCGATGTACGACAGGGAGATCGGACCGAGGCGGATCGGCTCCGGACTCGCGCCGGGCAGCTGGTAGGTGTTGCCGCCGATGATGTACTGCAGGCCGTAGCGCAGGGCCAGCGAGAGGCCGATGCTGACGATCATGAGCTGGACGACGCCCAGACCACGGCGCCGCAGCGGCTTCCAGATGCCGGCGTCCAGCGCCCAGCCGAGCGCCGCGCCGCCGATGACCGCGGCGATGATGCCGGCCCACAGCGGGAGCTGCCAGAAGGAGGTGACGACGAGGGTGATCACCGCACCCCACGTCACCATCTCGCCGTGCGCGAAGTTCGACAGCCGGGTGGTGCCGTAGATGAGCGCGGCGCCCATCGAGGCGAGCCCCAGCAGGAGTCCGAAGTTCAGACCGCCCACCAGGCGCGACAGGAGCTGATCGAGGAAGGAGACGGTCACCCGCTCGCCCTCGCCGAGGAAGAGGTTGACGATCTTCGTCCCGGTGAGACCGAACTCCAGCTCGAACGAGGCGGTCGTGCCGGCGACGGGCTGGATGCCCTCGGGAAGCTGCGTCGCGTCGACGATCACGCCGTCCGGAAGCGTGGACTCGTCCACCGTGAGGGTGTACGTCTCCTTCTCCGGCACGTAGAGGCGCCACTTGCCCTCGGCGTCCGTCTCGGTCTCGGCGTCGAAGCCGTTGCCCTCGATCGTCATGACGACGCCCTCGACGGGCTCGTCGCCGTCGGTGACGACACCGGCGAAGTAGAAGTCGGTGACCTCCTGCCCGTCGTCCGTGGTCTCGGCGGAGGCCGCTGAGGGAGGGAGCAGGAGCGATGCCGCGAGCGCCATCAGGATTCCGAAGAAGGCGAAGGCCCAAGGGCGCTTTCGCGGTCCGGCGAGTGCTGTGGGTCCCACGCAACCTCCACTGTGAGTGCTGTCTCCGCGGGCTCGGGTCGAACCGCGGGGATGGACGACGCACTTGAGCGTAATGGGCGATCGGCGAATCACCTATCGTCCCGGCCAACGGTCCGGTAACGACGGGGCCCTGGGAATGTTCTCGGGCGTGTCTCGCTTAGAATCTCCATACGGGTCACGCCCGCGCACCGGCCGACGTCGACCCCCCATTCGCACCCGGATCCGCGCCACTCGCGCAGGAGGAGATTCCATGGACCAGCACGATCCCTTCGGCTTCGTCGGACTGACCTACGATGACGTGCTGCTGCTCCCCGGGCACACCGACGTCATCCCCAGTGAGGCCGACACGTCGTCCCGGATCACCCGACGGATCTCCGTCGCGACGCCGCTGCTCTCCAGCGCGATGGACACGGTGACCGAATCCCGCATGGCGATCGCCATGGCTCGGGAGGGCGGCATCGGCATCCTGCACCGCAACCTCTCGATCGCCGACCAGGCCGCGCACGTCGACCGCGTGAAGCGCAGCGAGTCCGGCATGATCACCGACCCGATCACCACGACGCAGGACGCGACGGTGGAGGAGGTCGACGCGCTGTGCGCCAAGTACCGGATCTCCGGTCTCCCGGTCGTGGACGACGAGGGTCGCCTGGTGGGCATCATCACGAACCGCGACATGCGCTTCGTCTCCGGCTTCGAGCGTCAGAGCACGTTCGTCAAGGACGTCATGACGAGGGAGAACCTCGTCACCGCCCCCGTCGGCGTCGCCGCGGGCGAGGTCATCGCGCTGTTCGCGAAGCACCGCGTCGAGAAGCTGCCCCTCATCGATGAGGACGGCAAGCTCGCCGGACTCATCACCATCAAGGACTTCGACAAGAGCGAGAAGTACCCGCTCGCCACCAAGGACGACCAGGGCCGGCTGCGGGTGGGCGCGGCGATCGGCTTCTTCGGCGACGCGTGGGAGCGCGCCGAGGCCCTCCGCGACGCCGGAGTGGACGTGCTCGTCGTGGACACCGCCAACGGGCAGTCGCAGGGCGTGATCGACCTCGTCAAGCGTCTCAAGGCCGACGAGTCGTTCGCCCACATCGACGTGATCGGCGGCAACGTCGCCACCCGCGAGGGCGCGCAGGCGCTGGTGGACGCCGGTGTCGACGCGGTCAAGGTGGGCGTGGGCCCCGGCTCGATCTGCACCACCCGCGTGGTCGCCGGTGTCGGCGTGCCGCAGGTCACCGCCGTCTACGAGGCCTCGCTCGCGGCGCGCCCCGCCGGCGTCCCGGTGATCGCCGACGGCGGCCTGCAGTACTCGGGCGACATCGCGAAGGCGCTCGTCGCCGGTGCCGACGCCGTGATGCTCGGCTCGCTCCTCGCCGGCACCGACGAGTCGCCGGGCGAGATCGTCTTCCAGTCGGGCAAGCAGTTCAAGCAGTACCGCGGGATGGGCTCGCTCGGTGCCATGCAGACGCGCGGCAAGCAGACGTCCTACTCGAAGGACCGCTACTTCCAGGCCGACGTGCCCAGCGACGACAAGCTGATCCCGGAGGGCATCGAGGGCCAGGTCCCCTACCGCGGCCCGCTCTCGGCCGTCGCCTACCAGCTCGTCGGCGGCCTGCGGCAGTCGATGTTCTACGTCGGCGCCCGCACCATCGAGGAGCTCAAACAGCGCGGCAAGTTCGTGCGCATCACCTCGGCCGGACTCAAGGAGTCGCACCCGCACGACGTGCAGATCGTCGTCGAAGCGCCGAACTACAAGAAGTGACCGCGACCCCCGGTCGGGGACGCACGAGGGGCCGGATGCGCTGCATCCGGCCCCTCGTCGTTCGCGGTGCGGTCAGCCGCAGCGGTAGGTGACGCCGCCGACGTCCCAGACCCCGGGGCCGAGCTCGGCGCACGTCCCGATCACGCCGGCCAGCACGGTCGCCAGCAGGATGATGCCGATGATCGCGAAGATCGTCAGGATGGCGCCGACGATGATGCCGGCGATCGCGATGCCCTTGGGAGCCTTCGCCTTGCCGAGTTGCACGGCGGCGATGATGCTGAGGATGAGGCCGACCGGCGGCAGCAGGAACGCCAGCACGAGGCCTATGATCGACAGCACCCGCCCCGGGGGCGACGTCGGCACGTCCTGCGCGGAGGGGGCGCCGGGCGGGGGAGCGGAGGCGGCGGGATACGGCGAGGGCGTGCTGCGGGGCGGCGGCGGGTTGTAGGGCGGCGGGGCGTCGGGCGGCGGTGCGTCGGTCATGATCTCTCCTCGGTTCCGGTGGTAGCCCAGAGCGTAGCGACGGCGGGACGGGCGTGCCATCCCCCTTCCGCGGGCCGCGGGCCGCGCGTACGGTGCCGGTATGTGCCGAAACATCGTGCCTCTGAACAACCTCGAGCCCGCGGCCACCGACGAGGAGTGCCGCGAGGCCGCACTCCAGTTCGTCCGCAAGATCTCCGGGGCGACGGCGCCGTCGCGGGCGAACCGTGAGGTCTTCGATCGCGCGGTGGCCGAGATCGCCGTGGCCACGCGGCGGCTGCTCGACGATCTCGTGACCTCGGCGCCGCCCAAGAACCGCGAGGAGCAGGCGGCGAAGAGGCGGGCGCGATCGGCGGAGCGGTACGAGGCGATCCGGCTCTACCAGGAGGAGAAGCGGGCGGCGCGCGCGGGCTGAAGCGCTGCGGGCCGGGGGTGGAGCCCTGTGCCAGAATCGACGTACCCCGCTCGACTTTCCCTGCGGCCCGGTGATGAAGGCACCGCGGTCGCATCGCCGAACCCCCTCGGCAGGGAATCTCCCCAAGGAGAGCTGTACATGGCTGAGGTCCCCCCTCGCATCCTCGTCGTCGACGACGACCACGACGTCGCCCTGCTCGTGAAGACCGTCCTGGAACGGCGTGCGGGCTGCGTCGTCGATCTCGCGGACGACGGCCGGTCGGCGCTCGAGAGAGCCGCGGCGGTGAAACCGGACGTCGTCGTCACCGACATCGAGATGCCGGGACTCAGCGGTCTGGAGCTCCTCGCGGAGCTGCGCCGCCTCATGCCCACCGTGCCGGTCATCGTCATGACGGCGCACGTCTCGGTCGAGTACGCCGTCTCCGCGCTCCGGGCGCAGGCCGACGAGTTCCTCACCAAGCCGCTCGACAACGCCCGGCTCGTGGAGTCGGTCACCCGGCTCGTCGAGGAGTCCCGGCGTCGGACGGCGGAGGCGAAGACCGGTGAGGTCGTCCTCGCGATCGGAGCGCACCCGGACGACGTCGAGATCGGTGTCGGCGGCATCCTCGCGGCCCATGCGGCCGCCGGCGATCGCATCACCATCCTCACGCTCTCCCGCGGAGCGCGCGGCGGTGATGCGGACAGCCGCCAGCACGAGTCCCTCGCCGCCGCCGAGCAGGTGGGCGCCCGGCTGTTCGTGAAAGACCTCGTCGACACCGAGATCTCCGGTGGCGGGTCGACTGTCCGCCTCATCGAGGAGGTCGTGCAGGAGATCCAGCCGACCATCGTCTACACGCACTCGCACCACGACCGTCATCAGGATCACCGCGCCGTGAACGAGGCGACGATCGTCGCGACGCGCCGCGTCGGCACGGTCGCGTGCTACCAGAGCCCCTCCGCGACCATCGACTACCGGCCCACGCGCTTCGTCCGCATCGACCGCTTCCTCGACGACAAGCTGCGGCTGCTGGAGTGCTTCCAGTCCCAGGCCGCGGCGAACCGGGAGTACCTCGAGCCGGAGTTCGTCACGGCCACCGCCCGCTACTGGTCGCGGTTCGGCGGCGGCGTGGCCGTCGAGCCGCTGGAGGTCGTGCGCGAGACCGCCGAGTTCATCGGCGCCCATGAACTGACCCGACGGGAGAGCTGATGACGAAGCGCGTACTGGTCACCGGAGCCGGGGGCCCCGCCGGGGTCGCGGTGATCCGCTCCCTGCTGCGCCGGTCCGATCTGACGGTCTTCGCGGCCGACATGGACGGCTGGGCGAGCGGCATCTACCTCGTCCCGCCGGCGCAGCGTCGTCTGGTCCCCCCGGGACGCGACGCGGACTTCGTGCCGGCGATCGCGCGCATGGTCGCCGAGGACGGTCTCGACCTCGTGATCTCCACCGTCGACGTGGAGCTGATCGCGCTCGCGGACCGCCGGGACGAGCTGGCCCCCGCGGTCCTCGCCGCGCCGCCCGCCGACACGCTGCACACCGCCCTCGACAAGCTCGCCCTCGCGGAGCGCTGCGCGCCGACCGGTCGTGTGCCGCGCACCGTGCTCGCCGGCCCGGATGCCGCGGAGGTCGCGTGGGAGTTCCCCGTGTTCGCCAAGCCCCGGCAGGGCGCGGGCAGCCGCGGTGTGCGCCTCGTCCCCGACGCGGAGGCGCTCGCCGCCCTCCCTACGGATGAGGGCCTGATCGTGCAGGACTTCCTCCCGGGCGAGGAGTACTCGGTCGATGTGATCGCCGACGCCTCCGGCGGCGTGGTCGCCGCGGTGCCGCGCACCCGTGCCCGTGTGGACTCCGGGGTCGCGATCGCCGGCCGCACCCTCCGCGACCCCGAGCTCGAGGAGACCGCCGCCGCCATCGCGCGGGCGATCGGCCTCGTCGGCGTCGCCAACGTACAGCTCCGCCGCAATCGGGACGGGCGGGCCGTGCTGCTCGAGGTCAACCCGCGCTTCCCCGGGGCGCTCCCGCTGACGATCGCCGCCGGGGTCGACATCCCGTCGCTCGTCGCCGACCTCTTCCTCGGCCGGGAGATCCCGGTGCAGGTGCCCTTCCGTGAGGTCGCCTCCGTGCGCTTCCTGGAGGACGTGATCGTCGAGGTCGACGACCTGCTCGTGTCGGCGCACGCCGGTCACCAGGAGGAGCTGTGAGTCATCCCGCCCTGCGCGGAGACCACCACGTCCACTCCACGTTCTCCGACGACGCGGTCTCCACCCTGGAGGAGAACGTCGCCGCGGCTGCGGCCGTCGGTCTCGACACCGTCCGTCTCGTCGACCACGTGCGGCAGACCACGACCTGGGTACCCGAGTACCTCGCCGCCGTCCGCCGCCTGCCCGTCCCGGACGGATTGACGGTGCTCACCGGAGTGGAGGCGAAGATCCTCGACGCCTCGGGCGCGCTCGACATCCCGGCGCTTCCGGCGGGCATCGACCGGATCCTCATCGCCGATCATCAGTTCCCCGGCGTGGACGGGCCGCTCGGACCCACCGCGGTCCGCGAGCGCATCGCCGCGGGCTGGGCGCAGGCCGACGTCCTCGACCAGTTCGTGGACGCCGTCATCGCCACCATGCGCCGCCATCCGGGCAACCAGCTCGCGCACTGCTTCTCGATCCTGCCGAAGATCGGTCTCGCGGAGGAGGAGCTCGGGGTCGAGCGCCTCGACGCGTGGGCGCGAGCCGCCGCCGAGACGGACACGCTCGTCGAGGTCAACGAGAAGTGGGTGTGCCCCGGCGCGGAGGCGCTGAACGCCCTGGAGCGCGCGGGCGCCGGCATCGTGGCCTCCACCGACAGCCACGTGGCCGCGGACGTCGGCCGGTACTCCCGCATCGTCCCGCTGCTCACCGGGACGGAAGGACACTGATGCCCGAACTGACCTGGATCGAGACGGTCGTCGTCGTCATCCTCCTCCTCTGCGTGCTGATCGGCACGCTGCCGGTCGTCAACACCGGTCTGCAGTTCCTCATGCTGCCGCTGCACGCCTTCCGCAATCACTACGGCAAGGCCGCCCCGTACCACCCGAACGTGGCCGTGGTCATCCCGGCATGGAACGAGGGCCTCGTCATCGGCCCCGCGATCGAGCGGCTGCTCCAGCTCGAGTACCCCGCCGAGCGCCTCCGCGTCTTCGTCGTCGACGACGCGTCCACGGACGACACCCCGGCCATCGTCCAGCAGAAGGCGGCGACCTATCCGGGGCGGGTCGTCCACCTGCGACGCGAGAAGGGCGGCGAGGGCAAGGCGCACACGCTGAACCACGGCCTCGACGTCGTGCTCGCCGACCCGTGGACCGAGGCGGTGCTCATCATGGACGCCGACGTGATCTTCGCGCGCAACTCCCTGCGCAAGCTCACCCGGCACCTCGCCGACGAGGAGGTCGGGGCCGTCACGGCCTACATCGCGGAGGGCAGCAGGGACCGCAACTACCTCACCCGGTTCATCGCGATCGAGTACGTCATCGGCCAGCTCTCGGCACGGCGCACGCAGAACGTCGGGGGAGCGATCGCCTGCCTCGCCGGGGGCGCCCAGCTGCATTCCCGCGCGAACCTCGAGGCGATCGGCGGACGCATCCCGACGGGCACGCTCGCCGAGGACACCATGACGACCTTCGAGAGTCAGCTCCACGGCCGCCGGATGGTGTTCGAGCCGCACGCCGTGGTGCTCGCCGAGGAGCCGCGGACGATCGACAGTCTCTGGAAGCAGCGGCTGCGCTGGGCGCGCGGCAACGTGCAGCTCACCTCGATCTACAAGAAGCTCTGGTTCCGTCCGAGTCGCGACCACAACCTGGGCAGCATCCCCTTCGGGCTGGCCTGGTTCACGATCCTGCTGATGCCGGCGCTCCTGCTCCTCGCCGCCACCGCGATGATCGTCCTCCTGCTCCTGCACAGCGACGTCGCGGAGTTCGTGTTCCGGTTCATGTGGATCGCCGCGGCGGCCATCTACATCTTCTCGATGCTCTACTCCGTCCAGCTCGATCCGCGCATCGGGCGGCAGTCCTGGCGCGAGGCGATCATGTTCCCGGGGCTCGGGGCGCTGATCCTCATGGCCCTGGCGCTGTTCCCCTGGGCCCTGGACGGCCTGATCGGCGCGGCGGGGCAGGAGTCGACGGAGCAGACGCGTGTGCTGTGGCTGATGGCGTTCGCCCTCTGGGGGCCGGTGTCGATGCTCGGCATCTGGCTCGCGCGGGCGGTCGAGCCGCTTCCGGCCGGACGCTTCTTCGCGGGCCTGCTGCTCTACGTCTGCGGGTACGGATCGCTGCTGTGCGCGATCACCGCCGACTCGTACCTCAAGGAGTGGCGTCGCGCGGACGCCTCCTGGATCAAGACCGAGAAGATCGGACGGGTCGACTCATGACCGACGCACCATCGCACGACGCCGAGGTGGAGGAGATCGCGGCCGATGCTAGGAAGGAGCGCCGCCTCATCCCGCAGGCGCTCATCTCCCTCGCCGTCGTGGTCGTGATCGTCGTCGTCCGAGAGCTGCTCCTGCGATGACCGGACGGCCGCTCGCCCTGGTCGTCGAGGACGCTCCGGATCAGGCGACCCTCCTGGGGCGGTACCTCGACCGGGAGGGCTTCGACGTGTTCGTCGCGCCCGATGCGGAGTCGGCCATCGCCGCCTTCCCGGACATCGACCCCCAGGTCGCCGTCCTGGACCTGCTGCTGCCCGGCATCTCCGGGCAGGCCTGCTGCCGCCTGATCCACGAACGCTATCCGGAGTGCTTCCTCATCGTCAGCTCGGTGCTGGACGTCGCGGAGTACCCGCCGGCGGACGCGGCCCTGCCGAAGCCGATCACCGGGGCCGACCTGCATCGCGCCGTGGAACGGGTCCCGCGATGAGGGCGACACCGCTGGAGCGCGCCGAGAACCGCTGGTATCGGGTCGTCGACAACCCGAACCCGATCGTCAAGCAGATCCCGACGCTCGTCGCCGCCGCGATCGCCGGCGTGATGACCTGGGCCATCCCCAGCCTGCCGTTCACCGATCTCACCCTCGCCCTGGCCGGCCTCGCGATCGTCCTCGTCGCGACGCTCCATGCCGGAGTGCTCAGCGCGCTGCACATCCGGGAGGGCTGGATCGTGCTCCTGGTCCCGATGGTCGACATCCTGGGATTGGGTCTCTTCCGCGCGGGGACGGGAGGGGCGGCGTCGCTCTTCGGCTCGCTCGTGCTGCTCCCCGTGATCTGGATCGCAGCGGCGCCCGGCATCCGCTGGGTCTTCGTCGTCGGCGCGTTCACGTCTTTCGCGCTGCTGATCCCCTACGTCATCGAACCGCCGACGAACGCGGTCGTGTGGCTCCGCGGCGTCGTCGGGCCTCTCGTCTTCGCGGCCGTCGCGGCCGTGGTGAATGAGCTCTCCCGGCAACAGCGCCTGCGGGTGCAGCAGGCGGAGGAGCTGGTCACGGAGCGGACCAAGGCGCTGTCCGAGAACGTCTCGATGATCGTGCAGCTGCGGCAGAAGGAGCACGAGTACCGCGTGCTGCTCGACTCGTTCGAGGGCCTGTGGGCGTCGATCACCGCGCAGGCCGTGATCGGCACCGATCGCGAGGGGCGCGTCACGGCGTGGAACCCCGGGGCCGTCCGCCTGCTCGGGCTCTCTCATGACGAGGCTCTCGACGACGTGCGTGTCGATCGCTTTTTCTCGTCGTCGGCGTTGACCATGCTGGCCGAGGACACCGCCGCACGCGAAGGGGACGCGGGGGCGGTGAGCGATCCGACCGCGCGCACCGGCGTCTCGGACGGACTCCGGGAGCTCTTCGCCCAGGCGGACGCCGGGCATACCGTCGACGGCGACATCGAGGTCAAGACCGCGGGCGGCACGACGGTACCCGCCCGGGTGACCGTGACGCCGCACAAGGATCCGTCCGGCGCGCAGCAGGGCTACCTGTTCGTGCTCACCGATGAGACGAGAGCCGTCGAGGTCGCGCGCATGAAGGACGAGTTCGTGGGGATGATCTCCCATGAGCTGCGGACGCCGCTGAGCGCGATCATCGGCTTCCTCGACCTGCTGCAGAACGATCCGGGTCAGCCGCTGACGGAGGACCAGCAGGAGTTCGTCGGCATCATCGAGCGCAACGCGAAACGCCTGCTGAACCTCGTCGGCGACCTGCTCTTCACGGCGCAGGTGGAGTCGGGGCGCTTCCCCCTGGAACGGGACGAGGCAGACGTCGCGGCGCTCGTGCGTTCGGCCGTGGCCTCGGCGGGACCGCACGCGCAGCGCGAGGGGATCGAGCTGGACCTGCAGGTCGGCGACGAGCCTATCCCGCTGCTCGTCGATCCCGGACGCCTCGGGCAGGCGGTGGACAACCTTCTCTCGAACGCCATCAAGTTCACCCCGCGCGGGGGTCGGGTGACGGCCGCCGTGCGTCGCCTGGACGGCGGGGTGCAGGTCGCCATCGCCGACACCGGGGTCGGGATCCCGCAGGACGAGCAGCGCATGCTCTTCACCCGGTTCTTCCGGGCCTCGACGGCCACCCGCAACGCCGTGCCGGGGGTGGGGCTGGGGCTCACGATCACGCGGGCGATCGTGCTGGCCCACGGCGGGTCCATGGACGTGACCAGCGAGGAAGGGGTGGGCACCGAGTTCCGTTTCTTCCTCCCAGCGGCGCCCAAGACCGAGGTGCTGCAGACCCTCAGCCGCGCGGACTGATAGCCTGGTCGGCTCGCTGTCCGCGGGCGGAAGGACGGCCACGCCTGTGGGGTACATCGACGCATCCGGGATCTCGCTGACGCTTCCCGATGGCAGACCGCTTCTCGACGAGGTGTCGTTCCGTGTCGGGGCGGGCTCGACGAGTGCTCTCATCGGGCCGAACGGGGCGGGGAAGACGACGCTGCTGCGGATCATCCGCGGCGAGCAGCCGGCCGACGACGGGGTGGTGACGATCGACGGAGGCCTCGGCGTCATGGACCAGTTCGTCGGACACGGCGAGCCGGGCCAGACCGTGCACGAGCTGCTCGTGCGGGTGGCTCCCATGCGCCTCCGTGCCGCCGCGGAGGCGCTGGAGGCGGCGGAGAACGCCCTCATCGACCGCGACGAGCACGACACCCAGATGGCCTACGCCTCCGCGATCGCCGAGTACGCGGACGCCGGCGGCTACGAGCACGAGACGGTGTGGGACCAGTGCACCGTGGCGGCGCTCGGCGTGCCGTTCGAGCGGGCGCGCTACCGCGAGCTCACCTCCCTCTCCGGCGGCGAGCAGAAGCGGCTCGCCCTGGAAGCGCTGCTGCGCGGCCCGGACGAGGTGCTGCTGCTCGACGAGCCGGACAACTACCTCGACGTGCCGACCAAGCGCTGGCTCGAGGAGCGGCTGCGCGCCACCGACAAGACCGTGCTGCTGGTCTCGCACGACCGTGAGCTCCTCGCCAGGGCCGCCGATCGGCTGATCACGCTGGAGCCCGGCGCGGCGGGGTCGACCGCCTGGGTGCACGGCGGGAGCTTCGCCACCTATCACCAGGCGCGCACCGACCGGATGGACCGGCTCGACGAGCTGCGCCGGCGGTGGGACGAGCAGCACGAGAAGCTCCGCGTGCTCGTCGCGAACCTCAAGGTCAAGGCGGCCGCGAACGACGGCTTCGCGTCCCGCTACCAGGCGGCGCAGACGCGGCTGCGGAAGTTCGAGGAGGCGGGCCCGCCCGAGGAGCGGCCCCCGGCGCAGGAGTTCGACATGCGCCTCCGCGGCGCCAGGACCGGCAAGCGGGCCGTCGTCGCGGACCGGCTGGAGCTGACCGGCCTCATGCGTCCGTTCGACACCGAGATCTGGTACGGCGACCGCGTCGGCGTGCTCGGCTCCAACGGGTCGGGCAAGTCGCATTTCCTGCGGCTGCTGGCCCGCGGCGGCACCGACCCGGACCCGTCCCTCGGGCACGTGACCGCGGTCGCGGGGGAGCTCCGTCCCGTCGCGCACACGGGGCGTGCGGTGCTGGGCGCCCGCGTGGTGCCGGGGCTCTTCGCACAGACCCACGCGCATCCGGAGTTCGTCGGCCGCACCCTGCTCGAGATCCTGCACCGCGGAGACGACCTCCGAGACGGGATGCCCCGCGACGCGGCGAGTTCGGCCCTGGACAGGTACGGCCTCGTCCGTCAGGCGCAGCAGCCGTTCGAGTCGCTCTCCGGGGGACAGCAGGCGCGGTTCCAGGTGCTCCTGCTCGAGCTCTCCGGCGCGACCCTGCTCCTCCTCGACGAGCCCACCGACAACCTCGACCTCGAGTCGGCCGAGGCGCTGGAGGAGGCGCTCGGACGCTTTGAGGGCACCGTGGTGGCGGTCACGCACGACCGGTGGTTCGCGCGCTCCTTCGACCGGTTCCTCGTGTTCGGCACGGACGGCGAGGTCTACGAGTCCGACGAGCCGGTGTGGGACGAGCGGCGGGTGGCGCGTGCGCGCTGACCGCCGCGGAGGCCGCCGGGCGCCGGGTAGGCTGGACGGGTGACCATGGAGATCGAGCTCGGCCGAGGAAAGCGCGCGCGTCGCGCGTACACGTTCGACGACATCGCGGTGGTGCCCTCGCGGCGCACGCGCAACCCGGAGGACGTGTCCACCGCGTGGACGATCGACGCCTTCGGCTTCGAGATCCCGGTGCTCGGTGCGCCGATGGACTCGGTCGTCAGCCCGCGCACCGCGATCATGCTCGGGCAGCTCGGCGGTCTGGGGGTGCTCGACCTGGAGGGGCTCTGGACCCGCTACGAGGACCCGGAGCCGCTGCTCTCCGAGATCGCGGGCCTCGCGGAGGACCGGGCGACCGTGCGCATGCAGGAGCTCTACTCCGAGCCCATCAAGCCCGAGCTCATCACCCGCCGCCTTGCCGAGATCCGGGAGGCGGGCGTCACCGTCGCCGGCTCCCTCACCCCGCAGCGCACGCAGGAGTTCTACGACACCGTCGCCGCGGCCGGGGTCGACCTGTTCGTCATCCGCGGCACGACCGTCTCCGCGGAGCACGTGTCGAGCGTGGCAGAGCCGCTGAACCTCAAGAAGTTCATCTACGACCTCGACGTGCCGGTGATCGTGGGCGGAGCGGCCACCTACACCGCGGCGCTCCACCTCATGCGCACCGGCGCGGCCGGCGTGCTCGTGGGCTTCGGCGGCGGTGCGGCGTCCACCACCCGTGCCACCCTCGGCATCCACGCCCCCATGGCGACCGCGGTGTCGGACGTGGCGGCCGCGCGTCGGGACTACCTCGACGAGTCCGGCGGGCGCTACGTGCACGTGATCGCCGACGGCGGCGTCGGCACCTCGGGCGACATCGTGAAGGCGCTCGCCATGGGCGCCGACGCGGTCATGCTCGGTGTCGCCCTGGCCCGTGCCACGGACGCCCCCGGCCAGGGGTTCCACTGGGGTCCCGAGGCACACCACCCCAAGCTCCCGCGCGGACGACGCGTCGAGGTGGGCGGCATCGGCACGCTGGAGGAGATCCTCTACGGTCCCGCTCCGGTCGCCGACGGCACCGCGAACCTCATCGGCGCGCTGCGCAAGTCGATGGCCACCACCGGATACTCCGATCTCAAGGAGTTCCAGCGGGTGGAGGTCGTGCTGGCTCCGTACGAGGCCTGAGGTCTCCGCATCACCGTGACCGCACCTGCTCCCTTCCCGCCGACCCTCCGTGAGGTCATGCTGCGGGGACGCTGGATCGCGATGCTGCTGCTGTGCCTGGTCGTCGCCGGCGTGTTCGCCTGGCTCGGACAGTGGCAGCTGGAGCGGGCGATCGAGACCGATCCTCCGGCGCCGGGGGCGACGGAGCAGGTCCGACCGCTCGACGAGGTCGCGGAGCCGGGGGAGTACCTGCCCGAGCCCCTCGTCGGACAGCGCGTGGAGACCGAGGGCGTCTGGATCCCCGGAGACTTCCTCGTCGTGGGCAGCCGCTTCAACGACGGCGCCGAGGGGTACTGGGTCACCGGTCAGCTCCGCGTCGACGAGCGCGTCTCGCTGGCGGTGGCGATCGGCTGGGCGCCGGATCGCGAGGCCGCCGATGCCGCGGTGGAGCGCCTCGAAGCCGAGGCGGAAGGCGGCGTGGTCCCCGTCGCCGGTCGCATCATCTCGGATGAGGGGCCGGCGGTGCCTCCGCGCTCGGATCCGGAGCAGATGGACCGGATGTCGCCGGCCGCTCTCCTGAGCCGCTGGCACGACACCGAGCAGCTCGACGTCTACCGTCCCTACCTGGCCTCCACGACCGCGACCGCGGGACTCGTCGACATCGCCTCCCCGGCGCCCGACGAGCAGTCGCCGGTCAACTGGCTCAACGTGTTCTACGCCGCCGAGTGGGTCATCTTCGCCGGCTTCGCGTTCTACCTCTGGTACCGCCTGGCGAAGGATGCCTGGGAGCGCGAGGTGGAGGAGTTCGACGAGGCGCAGGGCTCCGCGACTCCCTGACACCCGCTGCGCATCCGCGCGTCTGATGCTGCGCTTCTGCGCGTCGGCTCGGCCCGGTGTGAACCTTCGTCAGGGGGTGTCGCGGCCATTCGGTGAGCGCTCGGTGACCAATGGGAAAACTCCGTTGAGGATGTCCGAACCGCTCCGTATGCTCGCTCCATGTGCGCACGCTGGGAGTTCCCGATGTGTGCGATGACAGCGTCCTGAGCAGCGCCGGAACACGATCGAGGAGACAGCACCGATGATGTCCGCTCCTGAGCACGGGGAGACCCTGACCCCCGTCTCGCACCGCAGAATCCGAGGGCGCGTGGGCGCTCTCGCCGCGACGTGCGTCGCCGCCCTGAGCCTCGGCTCGCTGGTGGCCGCGCCCGCGTCGGCGAACACCGACGGCACCGGGGTGGTGATCAACGAGGCGTATCTGTCCGGCGGCAGCGCCGGGGCGGCGTTCACGAACAAGTTCGTGGAGCTGTACAACCCCACGGCGGCGCCCGTCACCCTGGACGGCCTGTCCCTGCAGTACCGCTCCGCGACCGGGACCGGCGCCTTCAACGGCGTCGCACCGCTGAAGGGGACGATCCCCGCGGGCGGCTACTTCCTCGTGCAGGGGAACAGCAATGGCACGAACGGCGCCGCCCTTCCGACCCCCGACGCCACCACGACGCTGAGCCCGAGCGGCACCAACGGCACGCTGGCACTCGTCGAGGGCACCGCGGCGGTCACCCTGACCCCCGGGTCGGCGGTCGGCGTCGACGGCGTGATCGACCTCCTCGGCTACGGCACCTCGAACACCTTCGAGACGGCAGCCGCCACCGCTCCCACGAGCAACACCGACGTCCGGTCGCTGAACCGCACGGACGGCGCGGACGCGGACGACAACAAGACGGACTTCGCGCTGTCGGCGACCATCACCCCGCAGAACTCCGGCGGCACCGATCCCGGCACCGACCCGGGCGAGGAGCCGGGGACGGAGCCCACGACCGCCACGATCGCCGAGGTCCAGGGCACCGGCGACGTCTCGCCGCTGGCCGGACAGCGCGTCCGCGTCGAGGGCGTCGTCACCGCCGATCACCGGACGGGCGGCTACAAGGGCATCGTGATCCAGACGCAGGGTTCGGGCGGCGAGACCGACGCGACTCCCGGCGCCTCGGATGGCGTGTTCGTCTTCCTGAACGCGCTGGCGCCCACGCTCGAGATCGGCGACCTCGTCTCGGTGACCGGCACCGTGAGCGAGTACTACGGCCAGACCCAGATCGCTCCCGCTGCGGTGGCCGACGTCTCCGTCGTCACCGCCGGTGTGGGCGTGCCTGCGCTCACGCCGCTCCCGGACACCGTGCGCGGTGCCGACCGCGAGCAGTACGAGAACATGTACGTCGCCCCGACCGGCACCTATCGGCTCGCGTCGAGCCACCAGCTGTACAACTACGGGGCGCTGTGGCTGAACGCCGGCGACGACCTCAACGTCAAGAGCACCGAGACCACGCGTCCCGGGGCCGACGCGGCTGCCATCGCGGCCGAGAACCGCGCCAACCGCATCCTGCTCGACGACGCCTGGTCCATCCAGGTGACCAACAACGGCCACCCGGGCCAGCAGCCGTACTTCACGGAGGACACGGTGGTCCGCAACGGCGACACCGTCGACTTCGGGTCCAACGGCTACGTGCTCCAGTGGGGCTTCGACGACTGGCGCCTGCAGCCGGTCGTCCCGATCGACGACGCCTCCCCGGCGGAGCGCAAGGTCACCTTCGAGCCGACGAACCCGCGCCCCGCGAAGGCCCCCGAGGTGGGCGGCGACGCGCAGGTGGCGTCGTTCAACGTCTACAACTACTTCACGACGCTGAAGAGCGAGAACGCGGATGCCCGCGGTGCGGCGAACGCCGCCCAGTTCGCGATCCAGAAGTCCAAGATCGTCTCGGCCATCAACGGCCTCGACGCGGAGATCGTGGCGCTGATGGAGATCGAGAACTCGGTCAAGCTCGGCAAGCCCGTCGACACCGCCCTGAAGGACCTCGTCGCGGGCCTCAACGCCGACGCGGGCGCGGACGTGTGGGACTACGTCCGCACGCCGAAGGCGCTGCAGGACCCGGCGACGACGGACTACATCACCAACGCGATCATCTTCAAGAAGGACGCCGTGAGCACGGTGGGCGACAGCGCCACCGTCACCGACGAGTCGGTGTGGGGCAACGCCCGCGAGCCGATCGCGCAGGCGTTCGACATCGACGGCCGCGTCGTCACCGTCGTCGCCAACCACCTGAAGTCGAAGTCCCCGCCTCAGGGTGCCGGCGCGGAGCCGGCCGACGGCCAGGGGTTCTTCAACGCCGACCGCGTGAAGCAGGCGCAGGCCGTCCTCGCCTTCACGGATGAGCTGGCCGAGAGCAGCGGCAGCAGCGACATGCTGCTGATCGGCGACTTCAACGCCTACGGGCAGGAAGACCCGATCGACGTGTTCACCTCGCAGGGGTGGAGCGACGTGGCCGCCGACAAGGCCGCAGGGCAGTACACGTACACGTTCGACGGGGAGCTCGGCTCGCTCGACCACGTGATCGCCTCGCCGTCGCTCGTCTCCTCGATCACGGGCGCCGGTGTGTGGGGCATCAACTCGCCGGAGTGGAGCGACCGCGGCTACGCGTTCGGCGCCACCGAGGAGGGCACCCCGTACCGGTCCAGCGACCACGACCCGATCCTCGTCGGCGTCTCCTCGGAGATCCCACCGGTGAACATCGACGTCGTGACGGTGAACGACTTCCACGGCCGTATCGAGGCCGACGGGGCCGCGGCCGGCGCCGCCGTGCTCGCGGGGGCGGTGCAGCAGTTCCGCGCGGCGAACCCGAACACGATCTTCGCCGGAGCCGGCGACCTCATCGGTGCGTCGACGTTCACCTCCTTCATCAACGACGACAACCCGACCATCGACGCGCTCAACGCCGCCGGCCTGGACGTGAGCGCCGCGGGCAACCACGAGTTCGATCAGGGCTGGGAAGACCTGCGCGACCGGGTGCAGGAGCGCGCGGACTGGGAGTACATCTCCTCGAACGTGTTCCTCACCGAGACCGGTGAGCCCGCGCTCGCCCCGGCGTGGGTCAAGGAACTCGACGGCGTGCGCGTCGGCTTCGTCGGCGCCGTCACGGAGGATCTCGACTCGCTCGTCTCGCCCGAGGGCATCGCGGATCTCGAGGTGCGTAGCATCGCCGACTCGGTGAACGCCGTGGCCGACGACCTGCGTGACGGGGATCCGGCCAACGGCGAAGCGGACGTCGTGATCCTGCTCGTGCACGAGGGTGCGGAGAGCACCGCGCTGTCCGCGATCACCGAGGACTCGCCGCTGGGCGAGATCGTCTACGGAGTCGACGACGACGTGGACGCGATCGTCTCGGCGCACACGCACCTGGCCTACAACCACGTCATCGACGGCCGACCGGTCGTCTCGGCGGGGCAGTACGGCGAGAACCTCGGCCTCATGAACATCCAGGTCGACCCGAAGACGAAGGAGCTGCTCTCGATCACCAACGAGATCAAGCCCCTCACGTCCGCGGGCAAGCCGCTGTACCCGGCGGTGCCGGAGGTGCAGGCCATCGTCGACAAGGCGAAGGCGGAGGCCGACGTGCTGGGAGCGGTGAAGGTGGGCGACATCACCGCCGACTTCAACCGCGCGCGGCAGACCAACGGCTCCGAGAACCGCGGCGGCGAGTCCACGATCGGCAACTTCGTCGCCGACGTGCAGAAGTGGTCCACGGGTGCGGACATCGCTCTCATGAACCCGGGTGGCATCCGTGCCAACCTGACCTACGCGTCGAGCAACCCCGAGGACCCCGACGGCAACGTCACCTATCGGGAGGCGGCGACCGTCCAGCCGTTCGCCAACACGCTCGTCACGCTGACCCTCACCGGCACGCAGCTGAAGGGTGTGCTGGAGGAGCAGTGGCAGCCCGCCGGATCGGCCCGACCGTTCCTCAAGCTCGGCGTCTCCGAGGGTCTGGTCTACACGTACGACCCGACGGCGGCCGCGGGTTCGCGGATCACCTCGATCACGCTGAACGGCACCGCGATCGACCCGAACGGGGAGTACACGGTGGCGGCGAACTCCTTCCTCGCGGCGGGTGGCGACAACTTCGCCACCTTCAAGGAGGGGGCGGGCAAGCGGGACACCGGCAAGATCGACCTCCAGTCGATGGTCGACTGGTTCGACGCGAACAAGACGGCCTCGCCGGACCTCGCCCAGCGTGCGGTCGGTGTGACCGTCAGTCCGGCGGACGCCGACGGCTACCGCGCCGGCGACCAGGTGACGGTCTCGCTCTCCTCGCTGGCGTTCAGCGGTGGCGAGGCGGCGCCGGGAGCGGTCACGCTGTCGCTCGGCGACACGCAGCTCGCGGCCGGCACGGTCGACCCCACCATCGTGGACACCACCGACGAGGGCGGCCGCGCCACCCTCACCTTCACGGTGCCGTCCGGGGTGTTCGGTGACCAGCAACTCACGGTCGACGTCCCGGCGACGGGCACGACGGTGCAGGTGCCGTTCACGATCGCCGGCGAGGAGGAGTTCGCGGGGACCATCGCGCTCGGCTCCTCGAAGGTGGCCGCGGGCAAGAAGCTCGACGTCACCGGCGAGGGCTACCAGCCCGGCGAGACCGTCACGGTGGAGCTCCGGCCGAAGAAGGGCCAGGGCGTCCAGGTGGGCACGGTGCAGGTCCGGGAGGACGGCACCTTCAGCACCTCGGTGACGGTGCCGAAGAACGCCCAGCCCGGCAAGTACACCGTCGCGGTGGCGCAGGCCGACGGGGACGAGGCCACGGCCTCCGTCACCGTCAACCGCGCCGGCGGCATCGGCGGGATCATCAAGGACATCGTCGACTGGCTGTGGGACCTCCTGACCGGATGGTTCTGATGCCGATCGGCGATTGACGAGGCGGAGGCCGTCGGGGCGACCCGGCGGCCTCCGTCGTTTCCGCGGGGTCGGGGCCTCGCCCGCCGCCGACTAGACTGGGGGCATGCCCGAACCGAAAGTCGCCAGCTTTCCGGCGATCCGCGGTGCGCTGAAGTTCTACCAGATCGCGTCGATCATCACGGGAGTCATGCTGCTCCTGCTGCTCGCCGAGATGGTGCTGAAGTACACGCCGATCCACCTCGAGCTCTTCGCCGGAGGATCGGGCGGCCCGCTCTGGTTCGCCGGCGTCATCGCGGGGCCGGACTGCCAGTGGTGGTCGCTGTTCGCGCCGTGGACGAACTCGTGCGAGATGACCTCCCTCGGGGACGGCTTCAACATCTCGCTGTTCATCCTCGTCGCCCACGGCTGGTTCTACGTGGTCTACCTCTTCGCGTGCTTCCGCATGTGGAGCCTGATGCGCTGGCCGTTCCGCCGGTTCATCCTCCTCGCGCTCGGCGGCGTCATCCCGCTGCTGTCGTTCTTCATGGAGGCGATCGTCGCCCGTGAAGTCAAGACCTATCTCGCCACCCGGGAGGCCGCCGAGGCCTCCGCGATCGCCCCGGAAGGTGTCCGTTGACCGAACAGTCCGAGACCCAGCAGCGCCCCGCGCTCGTCGTCGACTTCGGCGCCCAGTACGCGCAGCTCATCGCCCGCCGCGTCCGCGAGGCCGGCGTCTACAGCGAGATCGTGCCGCACACCGCCACGGCCGAGGAGATCGCCGCCAAGAACCCCGTCGCGATCATCCTCTCCGGCGGACCTTCGTCGGTGTACGAGGAGGGCGCGCCGAAGCTCGACCCGTCGGTCTTCGATCTGGGCGTCCCCACCCTCGGAATCTGCTACGGCTTCCAGTACATGGCCCAGACCCTCGGCGGCGAGGTCGCGCACACCGGCCTCCGCGAGTACGGCGCCACGGATGCCGTCATCTCCGGTGACGGCGGCACGCTGCTCAGCGGGCAGCCGACCGAGCAGAACGTGTGGATGAGCCATGGCGACCAGGTCGCGAAGGCACCGGAGGGCTTCGAGGTGCTCGCGACGACGGAGGCCACGAAGGTCGCCGCCTTCGCGAACGAGGAGCGCGGCTTCTACGGCGTGCAGTGGCACCCGGAGGTCAAGCACTCCGACCACGGTCAGCGCGTGCTCGAGAACTTCCTCCACAAGGGTGCGGGCCTCGCGTCCGACTGGAACCCCGACAACGTGATCGCCGAGCAGATCGAGCGCATCCGCGAGCAGGTCGGCGACGCCCGGGTCATCTCCGCGCTGTCCGGCGGCGTGGACTCCGCCGTCTCGACCGCTCTCGTGCACAAGGCCATCGGCGACCAGCTCACGGCCGTCTTCGTCGACCACGGTCTCCTCCGCAAGGGCGAGCGCGAGCAGGTCGAGAAGGACTACGTCGAGTCCACCGGTGTGCGGCTCATCACGGTCGACGCCGCGGAGACCTTCCTCGGTCACCTCCAGGGCGTGACCGACCCCGAGGAGAAGCGCAAGATCATCGGCCGCGAGTTCATCCGCGCGTTCGAGAAGGTGCAGCTCGACCTCGTGGAGGAGGCGAAGGCCGACGGCGGCGCCCCGGTGAAGTTCCTCGTGCAGGGCACGCTCTACCCGGACGTGGTGGAGTCGGGCGGCGGTGCGGGCACCGCCAACATCAAGTCGCACCACAACGTGGGCGGTCTTCCGGACGACCTCGACTTCGAGCTCATCGAGCCGCTGCGGGCCCTGTTCAAGGACGAGGTCCGCGCGATCGGCCGCGAGCTCGGCATCCCCGAGGCGATCGTCGGGCGTCAGCCGTTTCCGGGGCCCGGTCTCGGCATCCGGATCATCGGTGAGGTCACCGCTGACCGTCTCGAGATTCTGCGTGAGGCCGACGCCATCGCCCGCGAGGAGCTGACCAAGGCCGGCCTCGACCAGGAGATCTGGCAGTGCCCGGTCGTGCTCCTCGCCGACGTGCGCTCGGTGGGCGTGCAGGGCGACGGCCGCACCTACGGCCACCCGATCGTGCTGCGTCCGGTCTCCAGCGAGGACGCGATGACCGCCGACTGGACCCGTCTGCCGTACGACGTGCTCTCGAAGATCTCGAACCGGATCACCAACGGCGTCCGCGACGTCAACAGGGTCGTTCTGGACGTCACGTCGAAGCCGCCGGGGACGATCGAGTGGGAGTAGGGGGCGCGATGCCCCCGGTCTCGGCACCGGTCCTCCCGGACGCCGAGTACCTGGTGCTGTCCAGCCGTCTGATCCCGGGGCTGGACGGCGGGTACACGATCGCGACACTCGCGCGAGCCCGGCTGCTCGCCGGAGCGGGCGCCGGCGAGGGCCGGGGTCCGCAGCTGCTGACCTTCGATCCGGGGACGATCGCCGATCACGCCGAGCATCGCCGCGTGTTCGCCGACCGCGGCGCGCTTGCGGACCCGGATCGTCTGCGGAACCTCTTCGACGAGGCCGTCGCCCCGGAGGGCGGAGCCGCCGCCTGGCTGCGGGACGCGGCCGATGACGCGGTGACGGCCGACCCCGACGTGGAGTACCGGGTGCTCGCGGACCCGGAGGGTCGTCCCTTCGTGGCCCTCCCGGTGATCCCCGGCGACCCGGACTGGCACCTCACGGACGAGCCCGTCCTCGTCCACGACGAGAGCGGTGCGGTCGTCGGGGCGCTGCACGGCTTCCGCGGGCTCTACGGCGCTTGGCTCGACCACGTCACGGCGGCGCTGGACGACCGGCCGATCGTCGTGATCTGCGAATCCCGTCAGCTCGGCGAACTGGTCGCCGACTGGGACGACCCGCGCGTGCGCATCCTGCACCCCATCCACACCATGCACGTTGAGGCTCCCTACACGCCGGACGCACCCATGAACACGCTCTGGACGCGGTGGTTCCGCCTGGCCGACCGCTTCGACGCGGTGATCTGGCCGACGGCCACGCAGCGCGACGACGTGGTGGCGCGATTCGGATCCTCCGCGAACCACGTCGTGGTGCCGAACCCCATCGAGCCCGTGGAACGTCGGGAGAGTCTGCGCGAGGACGGCCTCGTCGTCGTGCTGGGCCGACTCGCGGCGGGCAAGCGCGTCGACCACGCGATCCGCGCCTTCCTGGCGGCGGGCGTGCCGGGCACCCGGATGGAGGTCTGGGGCACGGGTGCGGAGGAGCAGCGACTGGCGGCGCTGATCGCCGAGCTCGACGGCGCCGACCGCGTGCGGCTCTGCGGGTACACCGACGATCCGGCGACCGTGCTCGATCGTGCGTCCGTCCTGGTGACCTCGACCGCGTTCGAGGGACAGCCGCTCGGCGTGGTCGAGGCGCTGCTGCACGGCACCCCTGTGGTGTCGTACGACGTGCGGTACGGCATCCGCGATGTGCTCGGCGCCGGCGGAGGTGTGCTCGTGCCCGCCGGTGACGTCACGGCGCTGGGGGAGGCCCTGCGGGACCTCCTGACCGATCCGGACCGGCTCGCGGCGCTCCGCACGGAGGCGCCGCTCGTCGCGGCGGCCTGGAGCCCGGCGCGCTCCGTGGAGGCGCTGACCGCGACGATCGCCGCGGCCGTCCGGGCTCCCTCGCGGCGCTGACCGTCCGCGGCCCGGCCGACCGCCGGGGAGTCGCGGACGACGCCCCAGCGGTCGACGGTCCTATCGCGTGCGCCGCCGGAAGGCGGTCACTCCGACCGTGACGGCGCCGGCGGTCAGCAGCAGTCCGCCCAGGAGCAGCGCCATCATCGGGACATCGCCGCCGGTCGTGGCCAGGTCGCCGCGGTCGCCGCGCGACGCGCCGCCGACGGGAGAGGCGGCGGCGTCTTCGCCGGCTCCGGAGTCCGGGCCCTCCGGCGTGGCGGGGTCGGTGGGATCCGTCGGAGTTCCCGGATCGGTGGGATCCACCGGCTCGTGCACCGCGACAGCAACCGGCGCGCTCTCGACGGCGGCCGCGTCCAGCGCGGTCACCACCCAGGTCTCCGTCGCGGCGCGCGCGGCGGCCGGGGCCTCGTCGGCGGGGAGGGGGAAGCGGAACGATGCCGCACCGCCTGCCCAGACCGTGTCGACCAGCGCGCCCGGGGTGGTGACGATCTGCGCCGGATCGCCGGTACCGCGATAGATCGCATACTGGCGGGCCTCCCGCGCGTCGCCGGCCTGCCAGCGGAGCTCGCCGTCGACGACCTCGGGGGCCACCGGGGCGGCCACCTGTCCGTCCGAGAGCCAGGGCTTGGCCGGAACGAGCGTGGGGTGGGCGAAGGCCTCGCCCTCGAGGAGCTCGATCGCGGTGTTCTTCGCCTGGTGCTTGGGCTGCTGATCCGCGGGTAGAGCGGCCAGGTCGCTCGGCTTCATGTCGTTGTAGCTGAACAGGACGCTGCCCTCGATGCCGTCGAGCTTCTGGTTGTACCGGATCTGGTTCGGCACCTCCTCCGGGTTCATCCAGGCCTGCTCCCAGCCCCCGTTGTTGACGTGCTTGTAGAGCGCATGCCCCACGTAGACCTGGGTGCGGCTGCCGGCGGCCACGTCGCTCCACCACTGCGCCAGCTCCCCGTAGGGGGCGGCTGCCTGATCGAAGCTCCAGTAGATCTGCGGCACGATGTAGTCGATCAGCTCGTCCTGCACCCACCCGCGGGTATCGGCGAAGACCGCCTGGCTGTACGTCTGCGACGAGCTCGTGGGCGTGTGGGACCCGGCCGGGTCGAGCGCCTCGTGCTCCCAGATCCCGAACGGGCTGATGCCGAGCTGCACGGCGGTGCCGCGCGCCGCGTTGCCGGCGTCGATCGCGTCGCCGACGAGGGTGATCAGACCCGTGATGTTGTCGCGCCGCCACGCCTCGATGCCGGCGACGGTGTCGGGATAGCCCGCTGTGAGGCCGAACTCCTCGAACGTCGCACGGTCCTCGCCCTGCGCGCCGAAGAACACGTTCTGGCCGTCGACGGTGATCCGGTACGGGTAGAAGTAGTCGTCGAAGTGGATGGCGTCGACGTCGTAGTTCTCCGTGATCTCGGCGACGGTGGCCGCGACGTACGCGGGGACCTCGGGCTGGCCGGGGTCGAGGAACAGCTTCTCCTCGAACGAGAGGACCCAGTCGGGGTGCTGCACGGCGAAGTTGTCGTCGGCGAGGATGCCGGCGTCGTTCAGTGCCGCGATGTACTGCGGGATGGAGAGTGCCTTCACCTGGTCCGCGGTGAGGCCGAGGGCGGTGAGGATCCCCGGCGAGGTCATCTTCGCGTTGGTCACGCGATAGGGGTTCAGCCACGCGTGGAACTCCATGCCGCGGGCGTGGGTGGCCTCGACCATGCGCTGCAGCGGGTCATAGCCGGGATCGGCGCCCTGGGTGCCGGTGAGGAACTCGGACCACGGGTTGAGTGCAGACGGGTAGTAGGCGTCCAGCAGCGGACGCACCTGGAAGATCACGGCGTTCATGTTCCAGGAGGCGAAGTCGTCGAGCACCGTCGCGTAGCGGGCGTCGAAGTCCGCCGCGTCGGCGGGTTTGCCGAAGTTCAGGTTGCCGATCGTCCCGACCCAGGCGCTGGAGAAGCGGCGGTTCTCCGGCGTCAGCGTCGTGGGGATGGCGACCTGCTCGCCGGATCCCGGATAGGTGTACACGGGCTCCGTGCCGTAGCCGGAGGTGCCGGAGGCGTCCTTCACGTACCGGGTCAGCGGCTCCTCGTCGGGTGCCGCACCGGCGGTCGTGGGGAGCGCCAGCAGGAGCAGGGCGGCCGCGGCGGTGGCGGCGATGCGTCTCTTCATCGAGTCCTCGTTCGATCTGGAAAAGAATTTCCACTGAAAGGGGTTGAAATGAAACTCTATGCCGATGGGGCTCTCGGCAGAAGCCCGGGAGGAATTTCCGCCCCGATGTCGATCTCCGCCGTTCCCGTTCGACGTCTGTGATGAGAGGGTCGAGGAACGGCCCTTCGGAACAAGGAGAACATCATGAAGTTCATGCTCATCATGCGCGCGACCGACGACGCGGTGGCGGCCTATCAGGAGATGCCCTTCGAGCAGGTCATCGAGGCCATGGGCCGCTACAACGAGTCGATGATGAAGGCGGGCGTCCTCGTCGCCGGAGAGGGCCTGACCGACGCGGCGGAGGGCTTCGTCGTCGACTTCAGCGCCGAGAAGCCGCTCCTCACGGACGGCCCCTACGGGGAGACGAAGGAGCTCTTCAACGGCTTCTGGATCATCGAGGTCTCCTCGCGGGAGGAGGCCGCGGAATGGGCGAGCCGGGCGCCGCTCGGACCGGGATCGTTCCTCGAGGTGCGCCGGGTGACCGGGCCGGAGGACTTCCCCGCCGACAACGAGTGGATCGAGAAGGAGGCGGGCTGGCGGGAGGAGCAGGCCCGCCGCGCCGAGCAGGCGTGACGCCGCTCCGCTGATGGACCGCTCACCCGACCCCGTGACGAGCTCGGCCGCCTCCGCGCAGGAGGCGGCCGAGCGGGCCGTCGCGGCGGTGTGGCGCATCGAGTCCGCGCGCATCGTCGGCGCACTGACGCGGATGGTCGGCGACTTCGGCCTGGCCGAGGATCTCGCGCAGGAGGCCCTGGTCACCGCGCTGCGGCAATGGCCCGCCGAGGGCGTGCCGCAGAACCCCGCCGCGTGGCTGACGGCCGTGGCGAAGCGGAAGGCGGTGGACGGATGGCGCCGCCGCGAGCGGCTGGACGACCGCCTGGCGCTGATCGCGCACGACCTGGAACAGGAGCAGGCGCAGGGGCCCGAGCTGCTGTGGGACCCGGATGCCGTGGACGACGATGTGCTGCGCCTTCTCTTCATCGCGTGCCACCCGGTGCTCTCCCGGGAGGCCCAGGTCGCGCTGACGCTGCGGGTCGTGGGCGGTCTGACGAGTGAGGAGATCGCCCGCGCCTTCCTCGTCCCCACGGCGACCGTGCAGCAGCGGATCGTGCGCGCGAAGAAGACGCTGGCGGCCGCGCACGCGCCGTTCGAGGTGCCACCGCGGGAGGAGCATGCGGCGCGGCTCGGCGCTGTCCTCGGGGTGCTCTATCTCATCTTCAACGAAGCGCACGCGGCCAGCAGCGGTCCGGAGTGGATGCGGCCGGAGCTGAGCGACGAGGCCATCCGGCTCGCCAGGGTGCTCGCCGCGCTGCAGCCCCGGGAACCGGAGGTGCACGGTCTGCTCGCGCTCCTGGAGCTCACGGCCGCACGCTTCCCGGCGCGGACCGACCGGAACGGAAACCCGGTGCTGCTCGCGGATCAAGACCGTCGGCGGTGGGACCGCAGCCGCATCGCGCGGGGGAGAGCAGCCCTGGCGCGGGTGGACGGGCTCGGCCGCGGACGCGGCCCCTACAGTCTGCAGGCCGCCATCGCCGAATGCCATGCCGTCGCGCCGTCCGTGGACGAGACCGACTGGGACCGCATCGTCGTCCTCTACGAGGCGCTGGGCCGGCTCACCCCGTCCCCGGTGGTGGAGCTCAATCGCGCGGCCGCCGTGGCCATGGCCACCGGGCCCGCCTCCGCGCTGCGGCTGCTCGACGACCTGGCCGGGTCCGGCGCGCTGCGCGGCTACCATCTGCTCCCGGCTACGCGGGGCGAGCTGCTGCGCCGACTCGGGCGGGAGAGCGAGGCGCGCGGCGAGTTCGCGACCGCCGCGGCACTGGCGGGCAACGACCGCGAGCGCGAGCTACTGGAGCGCAAAGCACGAGGGCCCGAGCGCTGACCGTCCGCGGCACGAAAAGACCCGCCCCTCACGGATGCTCTCGCAGCCGTGAGGGACGGGCGTGGGTGACGCGGAGCGCGTCGAGTGGGGTCTGCGTCAGTCGTTGACCCGCTGGCCGCGGCCGGCGATGAGACCGTAGATCAGCAGCACGATGATCGAACCGCCGATGGCGAGGAGCCAGGTGCCGAGGTCCCAGAACTCGGTGAGCGGACGGTTGAGGATCAGGCTGCCGAGCCAGCCGCCGAGCAGGGCGCCGACGACGCCGAGCAGCAGGGTGATGAACCATCCGCCGCCCTGCTTGCCGGGCAGGATCAGCTTCGCGATGGCTCCGGCGATGAGGCCGAGAAGAAGAAAGCCGAGAAAACTCATGGTCAGCTCCTTGGGTCAGGAGCCCCGGGGTGCCGGGGCTTCGTGACACCTACTGTGCCCGGCCGCGGAATCGCGTGCCAACCCCTTGCGCGCTCCCTCCCGGATATGGCAAGAGGCCCGCCTCCGCAGGGAGACGGGCCTCTGGTGCGCGGCGAGAGTCAGTCGCTGCCGCGGACGATCGCGATGATCCGGAGGATCTCCACGTAGAGCCAGACGACCGTGACCATGATGCCGAAGGCCCCGAGCCAGCCGTAGGTGCGGGGAGCGCCGTTGCGCACGCCCTGCTGGATCTGGTCGAAGTCGAGCACCAGCGAGTAGGCCGCCATGATGACGACGAGGACGCCGATGATGAGGCCGAGCGGGATGCCCGCGATCTCGGCGCTGTACATACCGAACGCCTGGTCCCGGGGCAGAACGCCGGTCCACATGAGGACGAGGTTCAGGAGCGAGAAGACCAGGTAGCCGATCATCGCGATCATGAAGATCTTCGTGGCCTTCTTGGACGCGCGGATCTTGCCGCTCGCGAACAGGGCCAGGGTCACGCCGACGACCGAGACGGTCGCGAGCGTCGCCTGGAACACGATGCCCGGCCACAGCACCTCGAAGTACGAGGAGATGCCACCGATGAACAGGCCTTCGAAGGCGGCGTAGGCGAAGATCAGCGCGGGGCGGACCTTCTTGCGCGAGGTGAAGGTGATGACCATCGCGAGCACGAAACCGCCGAGCGCGCCGACGATCCACGGCAGCAGGTTGGGGGCGTAGTCGCTGTACGGGTCGCGCTCGGGGACGGTGATACCGCCCAGGGTCAGCACCCAGCCGATGGCGGCGGTGACGAGGAGGATGCCGAACAGGCCGGCGGTCTTCCACACGGTGTCCTCGACGGACATCCGGTCGGTCTCGAGAGAGCCGGCAGCGGGGGCGGCGTACATGCCCTCGAGCTGCGCGTTGGCGGCGGCATCCATCGCACCGTGCTGGAGCGACGCGGCCTGGGCGCCCTGAGCACCCTGGGGGGCGCCCGGGTAGGTCGCGACGTTGCGCGGGTCCTGCTGCTGGAAAGCAGGATTGTTGAAAGCGAAGTTGCTCATCAGGTGGGCCTCACTCCAAAAGGGGGGTCGTAGGTCGCTTTCCTCCACGATACCCGTGAGGCGACACTCCCGGGGTGCCTTACGCTGTGAGCGTGCCCAGCAAATCCCCGCTCGTCATCGGGCATCGCGGTGCCCCGGGCCACCGACCGGAGCACACCCGTTCGTCTTACGAGCTCGCTCTCGCGATGGGGGTCGACGCGGTCGAGCCGGACGTGGTCGCCACCCAAGACGGCGTCCTGGTCGTGCGGCACGAGAACGAGATCTCCGGCACCACGGACGTCGCCGATCACCCGGAGTTCGCGGATCGCCGCACGACGAGGCGCGTGGACGGTGCCGCACTGACCGGCTGGTTCACGGAGGACTTCACCTGGGCGGAGCTGTCCACGCTGCGGTGCCGGGAGCGGCTGCCGAAGGTCCGGGCGTCCAGCGCCTCCTTCGACGGCACGGAACCCATCCTGCGCCTGCGCGACGTCCTCGACCTCGTGCGGGCGGCCGCGCAGGAGCAGAACCGGTCGATCGGCGTCGTGCTCGAGGTGAAGCACGCCACGCATTTCGCGAGCATCGGACTCGACCTCGCGCCCCTCATCGCGCGGGAGCTGCGCGACGCCGGATGGGCGGCGGGGGAGCTGCCGCTGATCGTGGAGAGCTTCGAGTCGACCGTGCTCGGGCAGCTCCGCGCCGCGGGCGTCGATGCGAGCTTCGTGTACCTCATCGAGGCGGCCGGACAGCCGTACGACCTGCTCGTCGCCGAGGGATCGAAGGCCCTGAGCTACCCGGAGACCGTGACCCCAGGGAATCTGGATCGCCTGGTCGGCCAGATCGACGGGATCAGCGTCGACAAGAAGATGCTCCTCGTGCCGGGCACGACGCTGGTCGCCGATGTGCATGCCCGCGGCCTGACCCTCTTCACCTGGACCTGCCGTCCGGAGAACGCCTTCCTCGCGGCGCCCTACCGCGGTCCGGGAGGCAAGAGCGCGTTCGGGGACTACGAGGCCGAGTGGGGCGTGATCGCCCGGCAGGGCGTGGACGGCGTCTTCGTCGACCACCCCGATCTCGGCGTGGCGTTCTTCCGCAGCTGACCCGTCGGGTCAGAGCGTGCGGTCGAACGCGCCCTGACGGGTGGAGACGATCTCCTTGCCGAGGGGCATGAGTGACACCGGGACCATCTTGAAGTCGGCGATGCCCATCGGGATGCCGATGATGGTGATGCACAGCGCGAGTCCCGACACGATGTGGCCGAGCGCGAGCCACCATCCCGCGAGGATGACCCAGAGCACATTCCCGACGAACGACCCGACGCCGGCCGTCGGCTTGCTGACGACCTCGCGCCCGAACGGCCAGATGGCGTAGGCGGCGATGCGGAACGAGGCGATGGCCCAGGGGATCGTGATGATCGGGATGCACAGCAGCAGGCCGGCCAGCACGTAGCCGAGGAAGAGCGCCCAGCCCGCGAGGATGACCCAGATGATGTTGAGGATCGTGCGCATACTGCGATTGTGTCACCCGCGAGGCGGCACGGCTGGGCATCAGCCCGGAGGTCCCCGGCGCTCGCGCCCGGCGATGCCAGACTGACCGCATGACCGGAATAGTGGTGGACGACGTCAGCAGGGCGTTCGGGGACGTGCAGGCCGTGCGAGGGGCCACGCTGCGCGCGGAGGTGGGAAGGGTGACGGGCCTGGTGGGCCCGAACGGCGCGGGCAAGACGACCCTGCTCCTGATGCTCGCCTCGTTGCTCGCCCCCGACAGCGGCTCGATCCGCATCGGCGGCATCGACCCCGAAGCCGATCCACTCGCGGCGCGTCGCGTGCTGGGGTGGATGCCGGACGCCCTCGGCGCCTGGCCCTCCCTCACGGCCCGCGAGACCATCGTGACCACGGCCCGCCTCTACGGGATCGACCGCGCGGACGCGGAGCGGCGGGCGCAGCACCTCCTCGGTCTCGTCGGCCTGGGAGAACTCGCGGACTCCGCCGCGAAGGTGCTCTCCCGCGGGCAGAAGCAGAAGCTCGGCCTCGCCCGCGCTCTCGTCCACGACCCGCAGGTGCTGCTTCTCGACGAGCCGGCGTCGGGCCTCGATCCCGAGGCCCGCGTGCAGCTGCGGGTGCTGCTGCGCCGCTTCGCGGCCGAAGGGCGCACGGTCCTCATCTCCAGCCACGTGCTGTCCGAGCTGGAAGAGGTCGTCGACGACGCCGTCTTCCTCGTCGGCGGGGCCGTGGTGGATGCCGCTCCGGCGCAGAGCACGGTCCGCGCCTGGCGGGTGCGGCTCGCCGGTGCCACCGCGGAGCGCCTGAACGCGGACACGTGGCAGGTCGCGTCGACTCTCGGGCTGGCGCCCGAGTCTCTCGCCGTGGACCGCGGCGCCGTCCTCGTCGGTTTCCCCGGCGAGAACGCCGCCGCCCAGTCGCTGCGTCTCCTCGTGGAGGCGGGGCTCCCGGTCGCGGAGTTCGCACCCGCGCAGAGCGATCTTGAGCACACGTTCCTTGCGCTCCGGCACCCGCAGCCGCCCGCGTCGACGACCCCGCCGCCCCCGCCGCCTGCGGCACCCCACGGAACGGAGGCGGGAGCATGAGCCTCGCGAACATCGGCGTCATTGCGCGCCTGGAACTGACCCAGCGGCTGCGGAGCGTCGGCTGGTACGTGCTCCTCGGCGTCTTCGCGCTGGTGCTCCTCGGCGTCACCGGCCTGTCGTTCGCCGTGTACTCCTGGGGGGAGGACGTCGGGGCGGGCGTGTCGTCCATCGTCGTCAACGTGGTCCTGCTGCTCGTCGTGCTCGTCTCTCCCACGCTCAGCGGCAACGCGATCAACGGCGACCGGGAGGCGGCCACGCTCGCGCCGATCCAGGTCACCGCGGCGTCGACCGGCGACATCATGCTGGGCAAGCTGATCGCGGCGATCGCGACGGGCGGCGCGTTCCTCCTGGTGGCGGTTCCCTTCCTCGCGGCGTCGCTGCTGGCAGGCGGGACCGATCCGATCGTGCTGTTCGTGGCGCTGCTCATCCTCGCCGCCGAGATCGTCATCGTCGCCGCGATCGGCGTGGGGCTGAGCGGCCTCATCGCCCGCCCGCTGTTCTCCGTCGCGTCCACCTACCTCGTGGTCTCGGCACTCGTCATCGGCACGATCATCGTCTTCGCGCTCGGCGGCCTGGCCGTGCGCAGCGAGGCGACGAACTACAGCCGCCCCTACGACAACAACGGCAACGTCGACTGCGAGAGCTGGGAGAGCTACACGTACGAGGCGCCGCGGTTCGACCTCGTGTGGTGGGCGCTCGCCGCCAACCCGTTCGTCGTGCTCGCCGACGCGACCCCCACCGAGTTCAGCAAGGACGGCTACCCGGTCGATCTGTACGGGCAGATCAAGTGGGGCGTCCGCAGCGCGCAGCTCCCGCCGCTGGAGCAGCGGTGGGACGACTGTGACCCGGAGAGCGGTTCCCAGACAGCCGAGGAAGTCATCGACGAGACCGTGCCCAGCTGGTTCGTGGGGCTCGGGGTGCAGGTCGTGCTCGCCGGGGCGCTGTTCGCGGGAGCGTGGGCTCGCACACGGACGCCGGCGCGACGGCTGCCGCCCGGCACGCGGATCGCCTGAGCGGAAGAGGGGATGCGCGTGATGCGTCGAGCCGGTAGACAGGACACGCGGACCGACCGCCGCGACGGAAGGGCCGCATGAGCATCGCATTCCTCCTCACGACCCTGGTGGTCGTCGCCACCCCGGGAACAGGAGCGGTGTACTCCGTGGCGATCGGGATCTCCCAGGGCGCGAGGGCCGGCGTCGTCGCCGCCCTCGGCTGCACGCTGGGGGTCGTCCCGCATATGGTCGCCGCGATCACCGGTCTGGCTGCGATCCTGCACGCCTCCGCCGTCGCATTCGAGGTCATCAAGTGGTTCGGTGTCGCCTACCTGCTGTACCTCGCGTGGCGGACGCTGCGGGACTCCTCGCTGATGCCGGCGGAGGAGGACGCCGTGCCCGCGTCGTCGTGGCGGATCGTCCGCACCGCCGTCCTCCTCAACCTCCTGAACCCGAAGCTGACCATCTTCTTCTTCGCCTTCCTGCCGCAGTTCGTTCCCGCCGGAGGTGCGGGGGCCACTGCAGAGATGATCATGTTGAGCCTGGTCTTCATGGCGGTCACCTTCGTCGTGTTCGCGGCGTACGGGATCTTCGCGGCGACCATGCGCACGCGCGTCCTCACCCGGCCGACGGTGATGGCGTGGCTGCGGCGCTCGTTCGCGGCGACCTATGTGCTGCTGGCGGGGCGTCTGGCGCTCGAGACCCGGGAGGCCGGGACCTCGATGTCGGTGCCGCCGCCTAGACTCGAGAGGTCATGACCGAAGCCCCTCTCATCGTTCCCGGATCCGTCGGCCCGCAGTCCTCCGGCGCCCCCGCGCAGGACGACCTCCTCACCGGCCTCAACCCCCAGCAGCTCGAGGCCGTCACGTATCGCGGCCCCGCGCTGCTCATCGTCGCCGGCGCCGGCTCGGGCAAGACGAGCGTGCTCACGCGCCGCATCGCCTCGCTCCTGCGCAGCCGCGAGGCGTGGCCGAGCCAGATCCTCGCCATCACCTTCACCAACAAGGCCGCCGGCGAGATGCGCGAGCGCGTCGAGGGGCTCATCGGCGACGCCGCGCGCGGCATGTGGATCTCCACGTTCCACTCCGCGTGCGTGCGCATCCTCCGCCGCGAGGCGCAGCAGTTCGGGTTCACCAAGAACTTCACCATCTACGACTCCGGAGACTCCCGCGCCCTCCTCAAGCGGCTGGTCAAGGAGCACGAGGCCGACGCCTACGGGCTCACCCCGGCGGCGGTCCAGGGGCGCATCTCCAAGCTCAAGAACGAGCTCTCCGATGCCGAGTCCTACGCGCGACAGGCCAACATGAGCGACCCGGCCGAGCGCGTCTTCGTCGAGGTCTTCGCCGACTACCAGCGCCAGCTTCAGAAGGCCAACGCCTTCGACTTCGACGACCTCATCGGGCAGACGGTCTACCTGTTCCGGGCGTTCCCCCAGGTCGCCGACACCTACCGCCGCCGCTTCCGGCACATCCTCGTCGACGAGTACCAGGACACCAACCACGCGCAGTACGCGCTCATCCACGAGCTCACCCGTCCGGTTTCCGGCGTCGGCGCGACACCGGAGCCGTATGCCGCCAACGGCATGATGATCTTCGAGCCCGACCCCGAGCCGGCGCCGGGAGCCGGTGAGGCCGGGGCGTCGCTGACGGTGGTCGGCGACTCGGATCAGTCGATCTACGCCTTCCGCGGCGCGGACATCCGCAACATCAGCGAGTTCGAGCGCGACTTCCCGGGGGCGAAGGTCGTGCTCCTCGAGCAGAACTACCGCTCGACGCAGAACATCCTCTCCGCGGCGAACGCCGTCATCGGCAACAACTTCGACCGCAAGGACAAGAAGCTCTGGAGCGACCGCGGCGAGGGCGACAAGATCATCGGCTTCACCGGCTACTCGCAGCACGACGAGGCCCAGTTCGTCGCCGACGAGATCGAGGCCCTGCACCGCGCCGGCATGCCGTACGCGGAGATGGCCGTCTTCTACCGCACGAACTCGCAGTCCCGCGCGCTGGAGGAGATCTTCATCCGCTCGGCCGTGCCGTACAAGATCATGGGCGGCACGAAGTTCTACGAGCGCGCCGAGATCAAGGACGCGCTGGCGTATCTCGTGGCGGTCGCCAACCCCGCCGACGAGATGGCGGTGCGCCGTATCCTCAACAAGCCGCGGCGCGGCATCGGCGACGTCACCGAGACCGCCATCGCCCGCTTCGCCGAGGAGCACGGCATCTCCTTCCGCGACGCCCTGTCGCTGCCGGGCCAGCTCGGCGTCGGCCCGAAGATCCAGGCCGCCATCGCCCAGCTCGACGCCGTGCTCGCCGAGGCGACCGCGATCATGCTGCCGCCGACGGGCGAGGTGCCGCCGCCCACCTCCGTGGCGGACGGGCTCAGCCTGCTGCTCTCCAAGAGCGGCTACCTCGACGCGCTGCGCGCCAGCCGCGATCCGCAGGACGAGGCCCGCGTGGAGAACCTCGATGAGTTCGTGGCCGTGACCCGCGACTTCGCGCGCAACAACCCCGAAGGCACCATCACCGACTTCCTCACCGAGGTCGCGCTGGTCTCCGACGCGGACGACCTCGACGACGAGTCCGGATCGGTCTCGCTCATGACGATGCACACCGCCAAGGGCCTGGAGTACGACGCGGTCTTCGTCACCGGCGTGGAGGAAGACCTCATCCCGCACCGCATCTCGGCGGGGGAGCCCGGGGGACCGCAGGAGGAGCGACGCCTGTTCTACGTGGGCATCACCCGCGCCCGCAAGCGCCTGCACCTGTCCCTGGCGATGACCCGCGCGCAGTTCGGCGAGGTGACGGTCGCCATGCCCAGCCGGTTCCTGCAGGAGATCCCGGCCTCCCTCATCGACTGGCGGCAGTCCCCTGGCGACGTGAACTCCCGCGGGGGCATGCAGTCGCGTGCGCTGAACGCCCGTCGCTCCGGTGGGTCCGGCGACCGCTTCGGCGTGAAGGCCCTGCCCCGCGAGTCCCTCAAGCCGCTCTCCACGGCGATGGACAAGATCCCCAACCGTGTCACCGCCAAGATGCGCGACAACGGCGACCTCGAGCTCGCCGCCGGCGACCGCATCCGGCACGACGACTTCGGCGAGGGGAGGGTCGACGCCGTCACGGGCGAAGGCGCCAAGCGCATCGCCCATGTCCGGTTCGACACGGCAGGGCAGAAGAAGCTGCTCATCAAGGTCGCCCCGATCCAGAAGCTCTGACGTCGCGGCGGAGAGGGCGGGGAGACAGGGTTAGGCTGGCTCCCATGGCCCTCTTCTCCCGCCGCAAGAAGTCCGGCGACGACGCCGTCGCTCCCGCCCCCTCCGCCGCTCCGGCCACCGAGAGCGAGGAGGACGCGAGCACGGCGACCGAGGAGTCGGAGGCTCCGACGGCCGAGGCCTCGCCCACCGTCGGCATCTCGGTGCAGGCGTTCCGCGGTGTCGGCGCCGAAGCCGGGCCCGAGGTCGCGCTTCCGAATCCGGAGGCCGCGGCGGCAGCCGCGGCGCCCGCTGCCGCGCCGACGCCGCCGAGCTCCACCGCGGAGCCCGCGGCACCGGCGGCCGAGCGGAAGCTCCCGCTCGCTCCCGCGCTCCCGCCGGAGCAGACCGAGACCGTGGCCGGCATGAAGGACAACGTCCTCCTGCGCGAGTCCCTGGCGCAGATCGAGGCGGGGGCCTCGAACGAGCAGCTCCTCGGGGTGCTCCGCCAGGCTCTCCAGGGGCACCTCTACATCCGCGTGAACGGCGATGCCCGCGCGCAGATCAGCGAGGGCAAGCCGCTCGCCGTCGCCGTGGTCCGCGATGGGGAGCGTCAGTTCATGCTGGCGTTCAGCTCGGCGGCCGCCGTCCGGGATTCCGTGCAGCTCGAAGCCGATCCGTCCGCGACCTCCGCTGTCGCCCAGCCGACGACCTCGGTCATGCAGCAGGTCGTCTCCGGTGACTTCGCGGGTCTCATCATCGACAACGCGTCCGCGCCGCATCGTGTGGTGTTCCCCACCGAGCTCCTGCAGAAGACGCTCGAGCAGGCCGACGTCGACATGACCGTGAAGTCCCTGCTCGCGGCGCCGCGGGAGCAGGACTCGCCCGCCAAGGTGGGCGAGGCTCTCGCCACGACCCGCATGTGGGTGGCGGTGAACGACGGATCCGGCACCGGGCAGGTCGGCATCGCCGAGGCGCAGACCGCCGACGGCCGCCGCTTCCTCCAGCTCTTCTCGCACCCGCTGGAGGTCATCGCACTCGGCCGCGGCGATCGCCCGCTGCCGTTCGAGCCGGACCAGCTCGCGAAGGTGCTGTCGAGCCACTCCGAGATGGCCGGCGTCATCATCGACTCCGCAGGGCCCTCCATGGTGGTGGAGCGCGACGCCCTCGCGCCGGTGCTCGTGCGCGCGGTGCGGATCGAGGACTGACGGCGCGCGCACCCGGAGTCGTCGGGGGTTCCGCGGGTCGTGACCGCCCCCTAGGGTCGGAGCATGGCCTCTGAACGCGTGACCCTGACCGTCGCCGACACCGATGGAGAGCGTGAGGTCGCGCTCTCCAGCCCGAACCGGGTCGTCTGGCCCGACCTCGGCATCACCAAGGCCGAGCTCGCCGAGTACGTGCAGCTCGTGTCGGTGCCGTTCCTCGCGGCGAACGGCAACCGGCCGGTGTCTCTGGAGCGCTTCCGGGACGGCGTGGGGTCCGCCGGAGGACCGCGACCGGAGGGCTTCTTCTCGAAGAACCCGCCTAAGGGCACTCCGGACTTCGTCGACGCCGTCACGGTCACGTACAACAGCGGCCGGCGCCATCCTCAGATCGTCCTGAACCGCACCAGCGCGATCGTGTGGGCGGTGCAGATGAACACCATCGTCTTCCATCCCTGGGCGTCGCTGGCGACCGATTCCGACAACCCCGTCGAGCTGCGGATCGACCTCGACCCGCAGCCGGGCACCGGCTTCGCCGAGGCCGTCCCCGCGGCCCACGCCCTGCGGGAGGTGTTGCGAGAGGCCGGCCTGGAAGCCTTCGCGAAGACGAGCGGCAACCGGGGACTGCACGTCTTCGCCCCGATCGAGCCCACCCACGAGTTCCTCGACGTGCGTCATGCCGTGATCGCCGCCGGCCGGGAGCTTGAGCGCCGGATGCCGGACCGGGTCACGACGAACTGGTGGAAGGAGGAGCGCGGCGAGCGCCTCTTCGTCGACTTCAATCAGGCCAACCGCGACCGCACGATGGCCGGCGCGTACAGTCCGCGTGCCCTCCCCGGTGCGACCGTCGCGACGCCCGTGCACTGGGAGGAGCTCGACGATCTCGACCCGCGCGCCTTCACCGTGCGCAGCATCCCCCAGCGGCTCGAAGAGGTCGGCGACCCGTGGGCCGACATGCAGGCGAAGCCCGGGCGCATCGACACGCTCCTGGAGTGGTGGGAGCGCGACACGGCGAACGGCCTCGGGGAGCTGCCCTTCCCCCCGGAGTTCCCGAAGATGCCGGGCGAGCCGCCGCGCGTACAGCCGAGCAAGAAGAACGCCGCGAATTGGGACGCCGACGGCAACCCCGTCGACGACTGAGCGGGCTCAGCTCAGGACGTCGGCGAGGTCGTAGCCCTCGACGGTGTCGAGCTGGTCGTACGTGCAGGAACGGGCGTCGCGGTCCGGCCGCCACCGCTCGAACTGCACGGTGTGACGGAAGCGGGCGCCCTCGAGCTGGTCGTACCGCACCTCCAGCACCCGCTCGGGACGCAGCCGCACGAACGACACGTCCTTCGACCCGCTGAACCGCGAGCGCTCGCCCTCGCCGGTCACCGCTGCGCCGTCCTCGTCGCGCTCGACCAACGGGGCGAGCTCCTCCACGAGCTGCTTCCGCTTCGCATCGCTCCATGCCGCGACGCCGCCGACCTGACGCAGGGTCCCCTCGGCGTCGTAGAGCCCGACGAGCAGCGACCCGACCCCGGTGCCGGACTTGTGGATGCGGTAGCCGAGGGCGACGACGTCGGCGGTCCGCGCGTGCTTGATCTTGAAGAGGGTGCGTTTCCCCGGGGCGTACGGCTGCGCCAGCGGCTTGGCCACGACGCCGTCGAGCCCCGCGCCCTCGAACTCCTGGAGCCAGCGGACGGCGGCGTCCTGGTCGCGGGTGGTCCTGGTCAGGTGCAGCGGGTGCTCCACGGACTCCATGAGCGTCTCCAGTCGGGCCCGCCGCGTCTCGAACGACTGGTCGCGCAGGTCGTCCTCGCCGGAGGCGAGCAGGTCGAACGCGATGAACAGGGCCGGGGTCTCGACGGCGAGCTTCGCGACCCGGGAGGCGGCCGGGTGGATGCGCTGGCTGAGGGCCTCCCAGTCCAGACGCTGCGCGCCGTGCGGACCCGTGGCCACGACGATCTCGCCGTCGAGCAGACAGGGCACGGGCAGCAGCTCAGGGATCGCGTCGACGAGCTCCGGGAAGTAGCGCGTGAGGGGCTTCGCCCCGCGGGACCCGATCTCGACCGTCTCGCCGTCCCAGGCGATGAGCCCCCGGAACCCGTCCCACTTCGGCTCGTAGAGCAGCCCGCCCGGGGTCTTGTCGGGGTCGGGGACGGCCGCGACGGCCTTGGCGAGCATGGGGGCCGGGATCTCGTAGCGCATGCACCCATCCTGGACCGGGCGGCGAGCGGGGGAAAGAGCCGGATCAGCCGAACAGGTCGTCGAGTTCCGCGGGCGTGCCGGCGTCGTGGAGCACGGTGTGTGCCGCGTGCCACCCGGCCATGCCGTTGACCGCGGGCCCGGGCGGAGTGGAGGCCGACGCGAGGTACACGCCCGGCATCGGCGTGCGCCACGGCGCGGGGGAGAGGACGGGGCGGCGCAGGGCCTGACGCATGTCGAAGATGCCGCCGGAGATGTCGCCGCCGATCTCGGCCGGGTTGATCGCCTCGCGGGAGGACGCCGGCACCGCGTGGTGGGCGAGGATCCGGTCGCGGAAGCCCGGCGCGAAGCGCTCGACCTGCGCGGTGATGAGCTCGGTCGGGTCGAGGTCGGAGCCGTTCGGCACGTGGATGTACGCCCAGAGCACGGCCTTGCCGTCGGGTGCCCTGGTCGAGTCGAAGAGCGAGGGCTGGACGGCCAGGACGTAGGGGCGCTCGGACACGCGACCGACGGCGACCGCGTTCTCGCTGTTCCACACCTCGTCCCTCGTCCCGGCCACGTGCACGGTAGGCGCCTTCCGCACGTGCTCGTTCGTCCACGGGATGGGGCCGTCGAGCGCGAAGTCGACCTTGGCCGCCGCGGCGCCGTAGCGGTACCCACGGAGTGCACGGGCATACGACGCCGGGATGTCCGGGTGGGTGAGGGCGAGTCGGGGGGAGGTGTTGAGCAGGAGCACGTCGCCACGGGTGGGGTCGCCCCAGTCCAGCGCGGCGAGATCGGTGACCCGGGTGCCGGTCTCGATCGAGCCCCCGTGAGCCTCCAGGTCGGCGATGAGGGCGTCGGCGATCACCTGCGAGCCGCCGCGGGGGTACGGCCAGCCGCCGGCGTGGGCGAGTCCGGCCAGCAGCAGCCCGGCCGCGGCCCCCGCGAGCGTGGGCTGCGGGGAGTTCGCGTGCGCGACGACTCCCGCCATGAGCGCCGCCGCCTCCTCGGTGCGGAAAGCGGCGCGCGCCAGGGGAGTGCCCTGGTCCAGCATGCGGATCGCGTAGCGGACCGCCGTGATCGGATCGTGCGGGAGGCGGAGGAGCTGGTTCCCGGTGAAGTCCGTGACGCCGTCGATGTGGGTGCTGAGGGGGCGGAGCCGGCGCCGCCACGCGTCGCCGTCGATGCCGAGGTCGGTGGCGGTGTGCTCGATGTCGCGCCAGGCGATGGCGGCACGGCCCCCGTCGAGCGGATGGGCGAACGAGATCTCGGGGCGGATCCACTCGATCCGCTCGTCGAGCCCGAACGCCTGGAAGAACGGCGAGGCCACGGCCGCAGGGTGGACGGCCGAGCAGACGTCATGACGGAAGCCCGGGAGCGTGGCCTCCTGGGTGCGCAGGCCGCCTCCGGCCGTGTCCGCGGCCTCGAGCACGCGCACCTGGTAGCCGGCGCGGGCCAGGGAGACGGCGGCGGCGAGGCCGTTCGGTCCGGATCCGATGATCGTCGCGCGTGCCATGCGGCCAGTCTCGCACGCGAGCCCGCGGTCAGCGGAGGGGGTTGCGCCGTGCGATCCTGGAAGGGATGAATGAAGTCCAGGGCCCGACCCCCGCCGGCACCTCCCGTCCGTACCGCTCGCTTCCCGAGGCGCTCCGCGCCCATCGCATCGATCCGGTGAACCACGCGTTCATCACCGAGATCGTCGAGGCCGCGGGGGTGACCTCGCTGATCGACCGCGGTCGCTACATCGAGGCGATCCGCCGCGAGGGGGCGGCGCTGCACATCGGCCGCACGTACACCAACGGCTTCACGGAGGACGAGGTCGTGACCGTCGGGTCCACCCGCCTCCGCCTGCAGCCCAGCGAGGGACGCGCGCCCTACTTCTACGTGACGCACCCGAGCGAGTTCGCCCCGCAGACCCCGGTCAAGGCCAAGCGCTCCTCGACGCCGCGCACCCCCGCCGCTCCCCGCACGCCCGCGGCTCCGAAGCCCGTCGAGCGCGACTACGGCGTGTGCGACGTGTGCTTCATGGTGAAGACCCCCGCCGGCGGCTGCGGCTGCGACTGAGCCCCTCTGCTTCGAGTCGCGCACTTCGCTGCATCCGGCCGCCGAATCCAGCACAGTGCGCGATTCGAAGGGCTAGGCGAAGGCGCTCATCCCGGTGATGTCGCGGCCGAGCAGCAGGGCCTGCACGGATTCGGTGCCCTCGTAGGTGTGGATGGCCTCGATGTCGGCCATGTGCTGCATGACGCCGTTCTCCAGGAGGATGCCGTTGCCGCCGAGGAGATCCCGCGCCGTCGCGGCGATCCGCCGGGCCGCCCGGGTGTTGTGGAACTTCGCGAGCGAGGCCTGCGTCGGCCGCAGCGCTCCCGCCTGCTCCAGATCGGCCATGCGGCGGCAGTAGAGCTGCATCGCCGTCAGATCCTCCAGCATGTGCGTGAGCCGCTCCTGCACCATCTGGAACTTCGCGAGCGGCTTGCCGAACTGCACGCGCTCCTTCGCGTAGGCCAGCGCCGCCTCGTAGCAGGCCGTCGCGTGACCCAGCGCTGACCACGCGACCCCGGACCGGGTGGCGTACAGCACGGTCGAGGCGTCCTTGAAGGACTTCGTCCCCGGCAGCACCGCGTCCCGCGGCACCCGCACGTCGTCCAGGCGGATGTGGGCCTGATGGATCGCGCGGAGGGAGGCCTTCCCGCGGATCACGGTGCCGGTGTATCCGGGAGCGTCCTGCTCGACGAGGAAGCACCGCACCGCCCCGTGCTCGGCGGCGGACTCGTCGTCGACCCGCGCCCAGACGAACGTGATCCCGCCCGAGGCTCCGTTGCCGATCCACTTCTTGGCACCGCGGAGCACCCAGGAGTCCCCGTCGCGGCGCGCCACGGTCTCCAGCGAGACGGAGTCGGAGCCGTGGTCGGGCTCCGTCAGGGCGAAGGAACCGAGCACCGAGCCGTCGGCGAGTGCCGTGAGCCAGCGGTCCTGCTGGGCGGGCGAACCGAACAGCGCGAGCGTCCGCAGCGCGAGGCCCCCCTGCACGGCGAGGATCGTGCCGAGGGATCCGTCTCCGCGAGAGATCTCCATGTTGACCAGGCCCGCGGCGAGCGGGGAGAGCCGGGTCAGCGCGGGGTGGTCGACGCCGTCGATGACGAGGTCCATCTCGCCCATGCGGCGGGCGGCGTCGAGCGGGTACTCGGCGCGGTCCCACGCCTCGGCCATCTGCGGGGCGACCTCGTCGACGTACGCCTTCGCGCGGTCCCAGGCCTCCCGGTCGGCGGCGGGGATGTCGGCGAAGACCGCGTAGTAGTCGCTGTCCTGCCGCCCGGTGACGTCGTAGGACGAGACGCGCTCGCCGGGGAAGGGGGAGGCTTCAGTGCTCATGGGTGCTCCTTCGTGACACCAGGTATCGTACTCCTCGATACTCGGTACCACGACCGCTCCGGTCGGCTCAGTCGAGCTCGGAGCGGAGCCTCCTGGTCACCTCGGCGATCGGCATGGAGCGGGGGAAGACCGCCACGACCACGTCGTCGGGAGCGCCCGCGTCGGCGGCCTCGCCCACGCCGTACCGCTGACGCGCGTCCGCGAGCGCGGACTGGAGGGTGGACAGCGGCACCTTCTTCCGTCCGCGCAGGAGCTGCCGCAGCACGTGGTTGTGCACCGCCGTCACGAGCGCGGCGAAGCCCACCGCGTCCAGCGGATCCACCCCCGGCAGGGCGCTGCGCAGGTACTCGTCGAACAGCCGCTCGTAGCGGAACACGGTGATGATCTCGCGTTCGCGGAGTACCGGCACCTCCCGCACGATCTGGTAGCGGCGTCGCGCGAGTTCCGGGTCGTTCGCGAAGTGCGTGAACACGGACTCCGATGCGGCGCAGACCGCGCCCCACGGATCGTCGTGCCCCTCGTCGAGGAACTCGCGGAGCTGCTCCAGCAGGACCTCGTGATCGGCGAAGACCACGTCCTCCTTGCCGCCGAACTGCCGGAAGAAGGTCGACCGGGAGACGCCGGCGGCCCTGGCGATCTGCTCCACGGACGTCTGGTCGAACCCCTGGGCGCTGAAGAGTTCGAGCGCGGCGGCGACGACGCCCCCTGTGCGCAGCTCTGCGGATTCGTGCATGGCGAAAGCCTAGACCGCCGTAGGGCTCGCGCCCGACGGCCCCGGCGAGAGCACGCCGCTGACACGGTTCCAGAGCTGCACGCGATGGGCGAAGTCGGCCAGCGCCTCCTGCTCTGCGGCGAACACCCGCAGCGACCCCTCGATCGGCTGGGCGCGCTCGTCCTGGATCCAGGTCTGGAAACCCTCTCTGCCGTACGACACCACGACGGTGTTCGTCTTGCCCCGGGGGTCGTCGAAGAAGCAGAAGCCGACGGAGCCACGCGCGCGGAGGTCGGCGAGGACGGTGTCGCGGTTCATGCGGATGCTCCGGGGACGGCCAGCTCCCGGACCAGGCCGAGACGCAGGTAGAACGTGAGGGGGAGGGGCAGCAGGAGCTGGGTCGCGCCGCCGGGGTCGCCGAAGGCCGGGGCCACCGTGCCGCGGAAGATCGGGGCGTCCCAGCGGTAGTAGCCGATGTCCACGAGGTCGTCCAGGTCCCGTCGGAGGACGGCGTCCTCCGAGCGCTCGTACGCCGCGCGGAGGTGGACGCAGTCGCCGACGACGAGGAACTGGTGGTACGCCGCGGGGTTCTCGACCCAGGGCAGGGAGCGCTCCGGGTAGGCGGCCGGCCGTCCGTTTTCCACGAGGTAGACGTAGCGCGTGTTGACAGGCCCGTACATGTCCCACACCTCCGCGCCGCGGGGGAGGGGCTCGCGATCGATCGCGACGCCGTCGGGCCCGATCCAGAGCTCCGTCATTCCCGGCCCTCGATCCGTCGGACGGCGTGCGCGTCGGCGGCCTTGTGAGCACGCGCCATGCGGAAGAACTGGTCGAGAGCCTCGGTCTCCGACTGCGCCTCATCCGCGGCGAGGGTGGTGCGGAGCGCGGTCATGAGGTCTCCCCCTCGATCCTCCGGACGGCGTGCGAGTCCGACGCCCGGTAGCGGCGCGCGATCCGCAGGAAGAAGTCCAACGCCTCCGACTCCGAGTCGAAGCGGACGGGATCGTGGAATCTGCCGCCGCGCTCGTCCGTCTCCCACACGATCCATGCGTCGCCGGCGCGGTCGATCCACGCCGATGACTGTGGTCGACCGGTGGGGCCGAACCAGTTCGCGGTGGCGGTGAGCTTCTCATCGGCGATGATGCGCTGCACGTCGTCGGAGGTGAGCTCGGTCATGGAATCTCCTTCAATACGCCGAGTGTGATCAACTGTGCGGCCGTGAGGGGAAGCTGGACCTGCACCCCGCCACCCGTCGAGCCGAACCCGGGCGCGATGTCTCCTCGGTAGCCCTGCGAACCCAGATACTCGGGCTTGAACCCGCCCGCCAGGAGTTCGTCCTTGACGTGTTGCGGAGCGCGGTCGTAGACGCTCCGAAGATCGGACATGTCGCCGACCACTTCATAGCGGTGGTAGTGGGCCGGATTCTCCACATACGGGAGGGACCGCTGATCGTAGGTGTACGGGCCGTTCTCGGGCACCGGGGACGTGTAGCGGCCCTCCGGAGGACCGTAGCGGTCGAGGACGTCTCCCACCTGTGGAGTGTGCGGCTGCCGGATCGGTTCCCCGCCCGAGTCCAGCACGTACCCCTCGCCGGGAACCTGGCTCCAGTCGATGCTCCCGTCGGGCTGGAGCACGTCCGGTCCCTTGGGGATCTGGACGTCGGGCGGGAGCGTGCCGTTGTCCGCGAAGTCGTCAGCGTATTCCGGGTAGTTGCGGTCGAGGTAGGTCTGGATCTGCTCGTCCGTGAGTGTGCTCTGATCGCGCACGCTGGGGCCCGCGGGGCCGGAGCCGCCGGGTGACGAGCCGCCGGGCGAACTGCCGTCAGGACTGTGCGGGGCACCGGGGCCGGACGGCCCGTGCCCACCGCCCGGGCCGCGCGAGAAGAGGTCGCCCAGGCGCTGGAACAGCGACTTGAGCTCGTCGAGGTGCTTCGTGAGGGCCGTCACGGCGTCCACGAGCTTGAGCACGGTGCCGGAGATCCGGGCGGTCATGGCCGAGACGCGGCTCGTGGCCTGCGCGATGACGTACGGGGTGGCGGTGCCCAGCGACACGACGAGCGTGCTCGCATAGGAGATGAGGGAGCCGACCAGCTGCGACAGGGTGTCGCGGACCAGCTCGTGCACGATCTGCACGAGCATGGACGCGGTCTCCATGCCGGTCTTCATCCCGCCGGCCCAGGCGGCGGCCGCGGAGATGTGGGCGGCGACGTCGGACTGCAGCCGGAGGTAGGCCGCGATCGCCTCGCCCGACATCGAGCTGACGTCGGAGAGGCGGGCGTCGAGGGTCTCGCCCGCCTGCTGCAGCTGCTGCGCGATGTTGCCCCAGGTCGCCGCGAAACCGGCGACTTCGCCGGCATCGCCGGTCAGGTCGTTGAGCCAGCCCTTGAGCGGCTCGAGGTGGTCCATCAGCCACCCCAACCCCGCGGCGATCAGCGAGCCGAGCGGGTCCATGGCCGTGGCCACGGTGTTCGCGAGGGCGGAAAAGGAGGCGAGTCCGCCGGAGACCCAGTCCCCGCTCTCGATCGCGTTCACGAGGTCGTAGCCGTCCTCGAGCAGACCGGCTCCGCTGAACGGTGTCGTCGGGTCGATCGGTCCCGCCACCAGCGGGTTCGGCGGGGTCATCGGCGAGCGCCCTCCACGGACGACAGCAGCCCGCGGATCGAATCGAGCTGACGCTGCTCTCCCTCGTCGAAGTCGTCCGCCAGGCCGCGGAGCTGCTCCTCGGACTTCTCCAGCATCGTCGCGGCGGCGGTGATCGCCCCGGCGGCGATCGACGAGACGATCTGCGCCGGGGGGACGAGGAAGGCGCACATCACGCCGAAGGCGCCGCCGCCCACGTTCATCGAGCCGGCGGCGTTCTCGGCGAGCCGGACGTCCGCGGCGATCTGCGCGACGCGCTGGGCGTGCTGGCGGACGGTCTCGGTGTCGACGGCGATCAGCTCGGCCATCAGCGGTACTCGATCTGCGGTCGGCCGTCCTGACTCGGATCGGGGAGCTCGGCGATCTCCTCACGCAGATGCGCGACCGCCGCGTCCTCTGCGCCGAAGGCCTCCGCCGCGATCTCGACCGCCCGCGCGCCCGCCGCCTTCTGCGCGGTGGCGGCGAGGGTGACGATGAGGGCGCCCAGGGCGGCGGGGGAGCGCTGCAGAGCGGCATCCGTGAGCGCGACGTCGGCGAGGCGCCCGGAGGCGTCCACCGTCACGGTGACGTCGCGGCCCGGAGAGGCCGCCTGCTCGCGCACGCCCGCGATGTCGTCGCGCACCTGCGCGGCCTGCGCGGCGCGGCGCTCCGCGTCCTTCACCTGCTGCTCGATGCGCGCGCGTGTCGCCACCGGATCCGACCAGTCGAAGGTGTCCGTCATCTCGTCTCCCCTGCCTCGACGCTCAAGAATCGTACCGGAGGCGTCGGCGCGTCGGGGAGGGCGTCGGGGCGTCGGAGCGCTCAGCCTGCGGTAGTAGGCTGGGGGACTGGTCGATGTCTCGACATCGAGAGAATCACCAGACCAGACCGCAGCCCAGTGAAGGAAGCACAGTGGATCTGTACGAGTACCAGGCACGAGACGTTTTCGAGAAGTACGGAGTGCCGGTCCTCGCCGGCATCGTCGCGGACACCCCCGAGGAGGTGAAGGCGGCTGCCGAGAAGATCGGCGGTGTCGTGGTCGTCAAGGCCCAGGTCAAGACCGGAGGCCGCGGCAAGGCCGGCGGTGTCAAGGTCGCCAAGACCCCCGACGAGGCGTACGAGGCCGCGAAGGCCATCCTCGGGCTCGACATCAAGGGCCACGTCGTCAAGCGCGTCATGGTCGCGCAGGGAGCCCGCATCGCCGAGGAGTTCTACTTCTCCGTGCTGCTCGACCGCGCCAACCGCTCCTACCTCTCCCTCTGCTCCGTCGAGGGCGGCATGGAGATCGAGCAGCTCGCCGTCGAGAAGCCCGAGGCGCTCGCCCGCGTCGAGGTCAACCCGCTGACCGGCATCGACAAGGAGAAGGCGGTCGAGATCGCCCGCGCCGCGAACTTCCCGGAGGACCTCGTCGAGAAGGTCTCCGACGTGTTCGTGAAGCTTTACGACGTCTACAAGGGTGAGGACGCGACGCTCGTCGAGGTCAACCCGCTCGTCCGCACCGAAGACGGCGACATCATCGCGCTCGACGGCAAGGTCACGCTCGACGACAACGCCTCCGAGATCCGTCACCCCGAGCACGAGGCGCTCGAGGACAAGGACGCCGCCGACCCGCTCGAGGCCAAGGCCAAGGCGTCCGGCCTCAACTACGTCAAGCTCGACGGCGAGGTCGGCATCATCGGCAACGGCGCGGGCCTGGTCATGTCGACCCTCGACGTCGTCGCCTACGCCGGTGAGAACCACAACGGCGTCAAGCCCGCCAACTTCCTCGACATCGGCGGCGGCGCTTCGGCCGAGGTCATGGCCGCCGGCCTCGACGTCATCCTCGGCGACCCGCAGGTCAAGAGCGTGTTCGTCAACGTGTTCGGTGGCATCACGGCGTGCGACGCCGTCGCCAACGGCATCAAGGGCGCCCTCGAGACGCTGGGTGATACGGCTTCCAAGCCGCTCGTCGTCCGCCTCGACGGCAACCGCGTGGACGAGGGTCGTGCGATCCTCGCCGACTACGCGCACCCGCTCGTGACCCTGGCCGCCACGATGGACGAGGGCGCCGACAAGGCCGCCGAGCTCGCCAACGCCTGACGCTTCGACAGGATTTAAGGAACAGAACATGTCGATCTACCTCAACAAGGACTCCAAGGTCATCGTCCAGGGCATTACCGGCGGCGAGGGCACCAAACACACCGCCCTGATGCTCAAGGCCGGCACCCAGGTCGTCGGCGGCGTCAACGCCCGCAAGGCCGGCACCACGGTCTCGCACACGGACAAGGACGGCAGCGCCGTCGAGCTCCCCGTCTTCGGCTCGGTCGCCGAGGCCATGAAGGAGACCGGCGCCGACGTGTCGATCGCCTTCGTCCCCGGCGCCTTCACGAAGGACGCGATGATCGAGGCCATCGACGCCGAGATCCCGCTGCTCGTCGTCATCACCGAGGGCGTCCCCGTGGGCGACTCGGCCGAGGCCTGGGCCTACGCGCAGAGCAAGGGCAACAAGACCCGCATCATCGGCCCGAACTGCCCCGGCATCATCACCCCCGGTGAGGCGCTCGTCGGCATCACGCCCGCCAACATCACCGGCAAGGGCCCGATCGGTCTCGTGTCGAAGTCGGGCACGCTGACCTACCAGATGATGTTCGAGCTGCGCGACCTCGGCTTCTCGACCGCCATCGGCATCGGCGGCGACCCGGTCATCGGCACCACGCACATCGACGCGCTCGCCGCGTTCGAGGCCGACCCCGAGACCAAGGCCATCGTCATGATCGGCGAGATCGGCGGCGACGCCGAGGAGCGTGCGGCCGAGTACATCAAGGCGCACGTCACCAAGCCCGTCGTCGGCTACGTCGCGGGCTTCACGGCTCCCGAGGGCAAGACCATGGGTCACGCCGGTGCGATCGTCTCCGGTTCCGCCGGTACCGCGCAGGCCAAGAAGGAGGCCCTCGAGGCCGCCGGGGTCAAGGTCGGCAAGACGCCGTCCGAGACCGCTGCTCTCATGCGCGAGATCATCGAGTCGCTCTGATCTGAGCTACGCTTGACCTGAAGGCCCCGGGCTCCACCCCGGGGCCTTCGTCATGCCCCCGGGGAATCCTCGCTCAGCTCGCGTCGTCCACGGCATCGAGCAGGGCGTCGAGAGCGCGGTGTGCCTGGTGTCGCGCCGCCACGTCGTCGGGTCGGGCGGCCAGCCAGAGCGCGAGCTCGTTCATGGCACCGGAGAGGGCGGCGGTGAGCGCGTCACGGAGGGGCGTCGGTATGCCGGCCTCTCGCAGCCCAGCCCGCAGCTCCTGCTCCGGGCCGGTCGCGTCCAGGCGTCGCCACTGCTCCCAGCCGAGAACGGCGGGGCCGTCGACGAGTAGTACCCGCGCGGCGGTGCCGACGGTGATGGCATCGAGGAACGCGTGGCTGCCGTCCCGGAGTGCGGCTGCAGCGGAGCTTTGCGCCGTGGCGGCCAGGATGGCCGCGGTGACGCGCTCCTGCTGGGCGGCCGCGACCGCGGTGAAGAGTCGGGGTTTCGACTCGTAGTGGTGATAGACGGCGCCGCGCGTCACGCCGGCTGCTCGAGCGATGTCATCGACGGAAGCCGTCGCGTAGCCGCGGGCGGCGAAGTGCGCCGTGGCGACGTCGAGGATTCGCCGCGCCGTCTCGGCGGCGTCGGCGGCGGATGCTCGGGGCATGGGGTTCCTTTACGTGCGGTCTGTATGTATCGTAGCGCTAGAAATACAGACACGCTGTATGTAAAGGAGAGTGCGCATGGAGATCACGAGCTTCTACCCGGTGTTGATGGTCGACGATGTCGCCGCAGCCGCCCGGTTCTACCGGGAGGAACTCGGCTTCGAGTCCTCCTTCGAAGCCGACTGGTACATCAGCCTGCGCGTCGACGGCGGCGAGCTGGCGATCCTCGACCGCAGGCACGAGACCATCCCGCCGGGTTTCCGCGAGCCGGTGCGCGGGATGCTGCTCAATGTCGAGGTTCCGGACGCGGCGGCGGCGCACGCCCGCCTCGTGGAGGAGCGGGGCCTCCCGGTACGGCTGCCGCTGCGCGACGAGGCCTTCGGCCAGCGGCATTTCATCGTCGAGGCCCCTGGGGGAGTCCTGATCGACGTCATCGAGCCGATCGAGCCGTCGCCCGAGTTCGCCGCGGCCTACGCCTGACCCGCGTTCGGGCTCGCCCCGCTCGCACGAACGGAGCACTAATGCACGATGGTGTGGGCGGAGGGGTCGTGCAGGCGCGGCAGGATCGTGCATCCGACGCCGAGGGAGCGGGTCGGAGACGGAACGACGGAGGGGCGGGGGCCGCAGCACCCGCCCCTCCGTGTGTCGTCCGGACCGGGTCAGATCCCGACGCCGAAGAGGGCCTCGATGGGACCGCGGGCGAAGAAGATGAGGAAGCCGGCGCCGACGACCCACAGCAGCGGGCTGATGGTCTTGGCCTTGCCGGAGAAGGCGTGGATGAGCACCCAGCTCACGAAGCCCGCCCCGATGCCGTTGGCGATCGAGTACGTCAGCGGCATGACGGAGACCGTGAGGAACACCGGCAGCAGCACCCGGAAGTCGCCGAACTCGATGTGCCGGATCTGCGCCATCATCATGGCGCCCACGATGATCAGAGCCGCGGCGGCGATCTCGGTCGGGACGATCGAGGTTAGCGGGGTGAGGAACATCGCGATGAGGAACACGATGCCCGTCACGACGTTCGCCAGTCCGGTGCGGGCGCCCTCGCCGATGCCGGCGCCGGACTCGATGAAGACGGTGCTGGAGGACGACGAGGTCGCACCACCGGCGATCGCGCCGACGCCCTCGACCACCAGCGCCGACTTGATGCGCGGGAAGTCGCCGTTGTCGTCGGCGAGGTTCGCCTCCTTCGCCAGGCCCGTCATGGTGCCCATGGCGTCGAAGAAGTTCGTGAAGAGGAGCGTGAAGACGATCATCACGAGCGCGACGAGGCTGACCTTGCCGAGGTCGAACGAGAAGTCGACGGCGCCGATGAGGCTCAGGTCGGGGACGCTGACGGGGGAGCCGTTCAGCGCCGGGACGGTGAGACCCCAGCCGCCGGGGTTGACGACATTGCCCTCATCGTCGACGCCGCGGGCGCCGATGTGCCAGATCGCCTCGACGACGACCGCGAGCACGGTGCCGCCGATGAGGCCGATGAGCATGCCGCCCTTGATGCGGAGTGCGACGAGGATGCCGGTGAGCAGCAGCGTGATCACGAACAGCAGGCTCGGCACGGTGGCCACGGAGCCGTTGACGCCGAGGCCGACGGGCGGGGACGAGGCGCCGGTCGCGGTGACGAAGCCGGAGTTGACGAAACCGATGAACGCGATGAAGAGGCCGATGCCGACCGTGATCGCGATCTTCAGCTGGAACGGCACGGCGTCGAAGATCGCCTTCCGCAGCCCGGTGGCGGCGAGGAGCACGATCACGACGCCGTTGATCATCACGAGCGCCATCGCCTCGGGCCAGGTGACCTGGCCGACGACGGAGAACGCGACGAAGGCGTTGATGCCGAGACCGGCGGCGAAACCGAACGGCAGACGGGTGACGACGCCGAAGAGGATCGTCATGATGCCGGCGGTCAGGGCCGTCGCGGCGCCGACGGCGTTGAAGTCGAGCATGTCGCCGGCGACGTCCGGCTTTCCGGACAGGATGATCGGGTTCAGGATCACGATGTAGGCCATCGTGACGAACGTCACGAGGCCTCCACGGATCTCGGTGCCGATCGTCGATCCGCGCTTGCTGATCTCGAAGAAGCGGTCCAGGGTACCGGTGGGGCCGGTGGACGCCGGGGCGGGCGGGGCAGTTGTCATCGGGAAACCTCCGGAGAAACGCTACCGTGTCGCCGCCCCCGCGCGCGCCCACGGGGGACGGGAAGGAACTCGTCGTAGTCTCGGAAGCGCTATGCAACGCCTCCTCGTCGCGCTCCTCGCCGCCCTCGATGCCGCCATCGCGGCGGCCATCGGGCTCGTCGTGCTGATGGCGCCGTTGACGCTCCTCTGGACGCTGGCCTTCGGGATCACCGCCGACTGGGGCGCGCTCTGGCCGCTCACCGGCACGCTCTGGGAGTTCGGCCACGGCGTCCCCCTGGAGATCGCGATCCCGGACACGCTGCTCGTCGCCCTGGCGATCCCCGCAGACGCCGCGCGGTTCGTCGTCTCGGTCACGCCGCTGGCCTTCCTGCTCCTCACCCTGCTCTTCGCCGCGCGCTCCGGGGGCCGCGCGGCGCGCTCCGGGGCGTGGCTGCTGGGGTCGCTGTCGGGGACGGTCGTCTTCGCCGTCATCTCCACGGTCGTCGCCCTCACGTCGGCGCTCGGGGCCGCGCGGGTCCCGCTGGCTCTCGCCATTCTGCTGCCGCCCGCCGTGTACCTCGTGGGCGCGGTGTGCGGCGCCGTGCGGGTGGCATGGGAGGACGGCGACGGCGGACTGCTCGACCGTCTCCACGACGTCATGGACGCCAGGGAGGACTGGGCGCCGGTGCCGTCCTCGATCGTGCGCGGCGCCGCGTTCGCGCTCGTGGGCGTGACGGGGGCCGCCGCGTTGGCCGTCGCCCTGTCGGTCCTCACACGCGGCGGAGAGGTCGTCGCGCTGTTCCAGGCGGCGCGGGTCGACGCCCTCGGGGCGACCGTGCTGACCCTCGGGCAGCTCGCGTACCTGCCGACCTTCGTGGTGTGGGCGGCCGCATGGCTGGCCGGCCCCGGGTTCGCGGTCGGTGCGGGGACCGCGGTGTCGCCCGCCGGCACCCAGCTCGGCGTCGTGCCCGGCATCCCGGCGTTCGGTCTGCTGCCGGAGAACTCCTCGATCTGGATGCTCATCGTGGTCCTGATCCCCGTGGCCGCCGGCGCATTCGCGGGGTGGGCCGTCCGCTCGCGTCTGGTGTGGGAGGGGACACCGCTCGGCATCCCGCAGCGGACCGCGATCGCCGTGGGGATCGCTGCGGTCGCAGCCGGTGTCGCCGCGCTCGCCGCGATGTTCGCGAACGGGTCGATGGGGCCGGGACGCCTCGGGACGGTCGGTCCGGCGGTGCTGCCGTTCGCGCTGTCCCTCGGCGCGGAGGTCCTCGTGGGTGCGGCGATCCTGCTGCTGTCGCCCCGTCACCGGGATGAACTCGCCGAAGAGCGCACGGACCGCTGGATCGCCGAGATGTCCACGCTGGCCTCCGAGGACGCCGGCGACGACCGGAGCCCGCACCCGGGCTTCGCGTCCTTCGAAGACACCGCGCCGCTGGACGCGCTGCGCGACCGCGGGACACCGCGCGGACCCGTCGAGGACGGTCGCCCCTCGCGGCCCTGACCGGCCCCGGGTCGGGACGGCGCCTGTGCGGCACGCCGGTAGACTGGGCGCGTGCTCACGGTCGCCGTACTCATCTCGGGCGCCGGCTCGAACCTTCGCGCCCTCCTCGAGGCCGCTCGTCACCCCGATTTCCCGGCGCGCGTCGTCGTCGTCGGGGCGGATCGCGAAGCCGACGGGCTGGCCCATGCCGAGGAGTTCGGCATCCCCAGCTTCACCGTGCCGTGGCACGAGCACGAGAGCCGCGAGGCGTGGGGCGAGGAGCTGGGCCGTCAGCTCGCCGTCTGGTCGCCGGACCTCGTGGTGCTCAGCGGCCTCATGCGCCTGCTGCCGTCTTCCCTCGTCGCCGCTTATGCGCCGCGGATCATCAACACCCATCCCGCGTACCTCCCGGAGTTCCCCGGAGCGCACGGCGTCCGCGACGCCCTCGCCGCGGGCGTCCGGGAGACGGGCGCCAGCGTGATCGTCGTGGACGACGGGGTCGACACCGGCCCCATCCTCGCCCAGGAGCGCGTGCCGATCCGGGCCGACGACACCGAGCACTCGCTGCACGAGCGCATCAAGCCGGTCGAGCGCCGGCTCCTCATCGACGTCGTCCGGCGCATCGCGACCGGCGACCTCGCCCTGACC
>NZ_LOSO01000015.1:472624-566099 GCF_001595495.1 Microbacterium sp. CH1
GCGACACCGTGCCGATCCGGCGCGCTCTCGTCTCGGTCAGCGACAAGACCGACCTGCTCGTGCTCGCCGCCGCGCTCGCCGAGGCGGGCGTCGAGATCGTCTCGACCGGCTCGACGGCGTCCACCATCCGCGACGCCGGCTTCGAGGTGACCGACGTGGCCGCGGTCACCGGTGTCGCCGAGATGCTCGACGGCCGGGTCAAGACGCTGCACCCGAAGGTGCACGGAGGCCTGCTCGCCGACCTGCGCCTGGAGGACCACGAGCGGCAGCTCGCCGACCTCGACATCGCGCCGTTCGAGCTCGTCGTCGTCAACCTCTACCCGTTCGTGGAGACCGTGGCCTCCGGCGCCGAGGGTGACGACGTGGTGGAGCAGATCGACATCGGCGGCCCCGCCATGGTGCGTGCGGCGGCGAAGAACCACGCCAACGTCGCGATCGTCGTGTCGCCGCAGTCCTACCCGGCGATCATCGCGGCTGCGGCGCAGGGCGGCACGTCTCTCGCCCAGCGGCGGGAGCTCGCGGCGCGGGCGTTCGCGCACACCGCGGCCTACGACACGGCCGTCGCGCAGTGGTTCGCCGAGGGCACGCTCAACGACCCGGGCGACCTCCCGGCGCACCTGACGATCCAGGCCGAGCGCCTCGCCACCCTCCGCTACGGGGAGAACTCCCACCAGCGCGGGGCCATCTACACCCGCGCCGGGGGCCACGGCATCGCCCAGGCCACGCAGCTGCAGGGCAAGGAGATGTCGTACAACAACTACGTCGACGCGGACGCCGCCCTGCGCGCCGCCTACGACATGGTCAAGCCGGCGGTAGCGATCATCAAGCACGCGAACCCCTGCGGGATCGCCACGACGGCCCCGAACGCCCTGGACCCGATCGCCAGCGCGCACCTCCGCGCCCACGAGTGCGACCCCGTGTCGGCGTACGGCGGCGTGATCGCCGCGAACGGCACCGTGACGCTGAAGATGGCCGAGAACCTCAAGGACATCTTCACCGAGGTCATCGTCGCGCCGTCGTTCGAGCCCGCGGCCCTCGAGGTGTTCAAGGCGAAGAAGAACCTGCGTCTGCTGCAGCTTCCCGAGGACTGGCAGCAGGAGCGCATGGACGTGCGTCTCGTGTCCGGCGGCCTCCTGCTCCAGGACGCGGACCGCTTCCCGGACGACATCGTCTCCGTCGCCAAGAACTGGGAGCTCGTGTCGGGGGAGCGTCCGAGCGACGAGGAGATGGAGAACCTGATCTTCGCGTGGAAGGCCTGCCGGGCCGTGAAGTCGAACGCGATCGTGCTGGCGAAGGACAACGCGACGGTCGGCGTCGGCATGGGCCAGGTCAATCGCGTCGACTCGTGCCGCCTCGCGGTGGAGCGTGCGGGTGATCGTGCCGCCGGATCCGTCGCCTCGTCCGACGCGTTCTTCCCGTTCGCCGACGGTGCCCAGGTGCTCATCGACGCGGGTGTCACGGCGATCGTGCAGCCCGGCGGCTCCGTGCGGGACGAGGAGGTCGTCGATGCCGCGCGCAAGGCCGGTGTCACGATGTTCTTCACGGGGGAGCGTCACTTCTTCCACTGACCGAGACCCCGGTCTTCCGCCGAGACCCCGGCGTGCGCACGTCTGCACGCCGGGGTCTCGGCGCGTAGGCGGGGTCTCGGGGGAGGGAACCGCGATGTCCGATTTCCGCCAGCCGTAGCCGTGCGGGGGTGAGAGAGTGGAGGACATGAACCCCTCCTTCGACGAGCGCTACCGGGCGATCAGCGCTCGGGACACCCGCTTCGACGGGCAGTTCGTCACCGCCGTGCGCTCGACCGGGATCTACTGCCGGCCCAGCTGCCCCGCGCGCACGCCGAAGCCGCAGAACGTCACGTTCTATCCGACGAGTGCCGCGGCGCACGAGGCCGGCTACCGCGCGTGCAAGCGGTGTCTGCCGGAGGCCGCCCCCGGGTCGCCCGCGTGGGACGTCCGCGGAGACACGGCCGCGCGGGCCATGCGCCTGATCGCGTCCGGCGTGGTCGAGCGCGAGGGCGTGCCAGGACTCGCGTCGCGGCTCGGCTACTCGAGCCGTCACCTCACGCGGCTGCTGACGACCGAGCTCGGCGCCGGGCCGCTTGCACTTGCGCGAGCGCACCGCGCCCACACGGCCCGCATGCTCCTCGTGGGCACCGACATGCCCATCGCGGACGTCGCCTTCGCCGCCGGTTTCCACAGCGTCCGCCAGAGCAACGACACGATCCGCGAGGTGTTCGGTCTCACGCCGGGGGAGCTGCGCGCCCGCCGCCGCACGCCCTCCGCGGCCGTACCCGGAACGATCGACCTCGTCCTGCCGTACCGGGGCCCCCTGGATGCGGCCGGGGTCTTCGCGTGGATGGCCGCGCGAGCCGTGACGGGCGTCGAGGAGACCACGGCGACCTCGTTCTCCCGGCACCTCCGGATGCCGGGCGGCCCCGCGTGGTTCGAGGTGCGTCAGGACGAGGCGGACCGTCTCCGCCTCCGTGCGCGGGTCGCGCAGCTCAGCGACCTCGCACCGCTCGTGGCGACCGCGCGCCGCATCTTCGACCTGGATGCGGACCCTCTTGCGATCGAGGAGGCGCTGATGGCGCACCCGCCGCTCGCGCCCCTCGTCGCGCGGACCCCCGGCATCCGCGTGCCCGGCGCTGCCGATCCGCACGAGATGCTCATCCGCGCGATGATCGGGCAGCAGATCACGGTTGTCGCCGCCCGCACCGCGCTCACCGCCCTCACCGACGCGCTGGGGGAGCGGACCCCCGAGGGACTGCTGTTCCCGACGATGTCGGCCATCGCGGCGCACGGCGCGGAGGTGCTGCGCGGACCCGCCGCCCGGATCCGCGCCGTGACGGGAGCCGCCGCGGCCCTGGCGGACGGGAGCCTGACCCTCACCGTGGGCGATGACGGCCCGACGCAGCGCGCCGCCCTCCTCGCGATGCCCGGCATCGGACCCTGGACCGCCGATTACGTGCGGATGCGGGTGCTCGGCGATCCGGACGTGCTGCTCCCCGGCGACGTGGCTCTCCGGGCCGGTGCCGCCGCGTCCGGGCTGCCCGCCGACCCGAAGACCCTCACCGCCTGGGCGGAGCGCACCGCACCGTGGCGCAGCTACCTCAGCGCGCATCTGTGGCGTGCCGCCCCGATCCGTCCCGCCGGACCGCGGCGCAGGTCCGCCGTCCGGCCCGCCCGCGACATCGCATCCGACACCGAGGAGACCTCATGACCGCTCTCATCCAGACCCTCGACACCCCCGATGGTCCCTTCACGATCCTCGCCGACGAGCGCCAGCGGGTGCTCGTGTCCGGGTGGACCGACGACGTCGAGGCGATCCTCGGCCGTCTTCCCGCCCGCGTCCGCCCCGACACCGTGCGCGACGCCGAGACGGAGGCGGCCGACGCGGTCGGCGCGTACTACGCGGGTGACGTCACGGCGATCGACGGGGTCGCCGTCGCGCAGACGGGCACCGCCCTCCAGCTCGCCGGCTGGGCGGCGCTCCGCGGCATCGCGCCGGGGGAGCCCCTGACCTACACCGGCTTCGCGGCCCGGCTCGGCAATCCGCAGGCGGTGCGGGCCGCGGCGTCGATCTGCGCCCGCAACGCCCCGGCGCTGTTCGTGCCCTGCCATCGGGTGCTCCGCACGGACGGCTCCCTCGGCGGCTTCGCGTGGGGGCTCCCGGTGAAGGAGAGCCTTCTGGCGCGGGAGCGCGCCGCCCGCTGACCTCCGATACGAGGAGCCCGCCCCGCACGGAGCGGGCTCTTCGGCGTCCCGGGAATTCCCCTTGCGCTCAGCTGGTTCACAGGAATAGGCTGATGGGCTGTCGCGCCAACCGGACGACCTCGCCGAGCCTTGAGGAGGACACCATGACCACGATCGCCACCGCGCGGATCGCCACCCTCGGCTCGACCCCGGCGCGCCCGCTCTCCTAGAGCCTCCGCCCCTCTTCTGCACCGGATGCCGGGCTCCGTGAGCCCGCTCTCGCATCCGTTCCCCGCTCTTCTCCCCTTCGACTCCTCTGAGAGACATGTCTTCCTCGTCTTCCGCGCAGAACCCGTCCCCCTCGTCCTCCCTCTCCACGCCCGCCGCGCTGTGGCGGCTCAAGCCGTTCGTGAAGCCCGTCATCTGGCGCCTCGCCGGCGGTGCCGCCAGCGCGCTCGCGGCCGCGCTCATCGCCCTGATGATCCCCATCGTGCTCGAGCAGATCATCGGCGGGCCGGTGCAGTCCGGAGCGCTCGACGCGATCATCTGGGGAGCGCTCGCCGTGTTCGCCCTCGGCCTCGGCGAGGCGCTCATGGTGTGGCTCCGCCGGCAGTTCGTGCTCTTCCCCGCCACGCAGGTGGAGTACCGCATGCGCACCGAGCTCTACTCGCGCCTGCAGACGCTTCCCGTCGCGTTCCACGACCGGTGGCAGTCCGGGCAGCTGCTGAGCCGCATGATGCAGGACATCGGCCTCATCCGCCGGTGGCTCGCCTTCGGCCTCGTGCTGCTGGTCGTGAACGTGCTGACGATCCTCATCGGCTCGGTGCTGCTGTTCCGCTGGCACTGGCTGCTGGGCACGATCTTCCTCGTGACGGCGATCCCGCTGTGGATCCGCGGCTACCTGTTCGAGAAGCGCTACGGCGCGCTCACCCGCCGCAGCCAGGACCAGGCGGGCGATCTCGCCACCAGCGTCGAGGAGAGCGTGCACGGCATCCGCGTGCTCAAGGCGTTCGGCCGCGGCACGCACGCCCTCCGCCGCTTCAGCCGTCAGGCCGAGACGCTGCGCGAGACCGAGATGAGCAAGGCCGGGGCCATCGCCTCGATCTGGTTCTGGCTCGACCTCATGCCGCAGATCGCCTTCGGCCTCAGCCTCATGTCGGGCATCTGGCTCATCTCGCAGGACGCGATCACGTCGGCGGAGCTCTTCGCCTTCTTCGCGATGGCCGTCGTGCTCCGCTGGCCGATCGAGTCGATCGGCTTCCTGTTCTCGTTCATGCTCGACGCGCGCACGGCGACGGACCGCGTCTTCGACATCTTCTCGGAGACGAACACCATCACCGATCCGGAGAACCCGGTGCACATCGAGAACCCGCGCGGCGAGCTCGCGTTCGAGAACGCGCACTTCCGGTACCAGGACGCGGCCGCCGACGAGCGGGACCTGCTCGACGGCATCGACCTCGTGCTGCGGCCGGGGGAGACCATGGCGCTCGTCGGGCTCACCGGCAGCGGCAAGACGACGCTGACGACGCTGCCGACGCGGCTGTACGACGTGACGGGAGGCCGGGTCACTCTGGACGGCGTCGACGTGCGCGACCTGACGCTCGCCGAGCTCCGGGAGCACATCGCGATGGCGTTCGAGGACGCGACGCTCTTCTCGGCGTCGGTCCGCGAGAACGTCCTGCTCGGACGCGCTGACCTCGACGTGCACAGCCCCGAAGCCGAGCGCGTCCTGCGCGAGGCGCTCGACGTGGCCCAGGCCGCCTTCGTCGACACGCTCCCCGAGGGCGTCGAGACGGTGATCGGCGAGGAGGGACTGAGCCTGTCCGGCGGACAGCGCCAGCGGCTCGCGCTGGCCCGTGCCGTGGCCGCCAACCCCCGGGTCCTCGTCCTCGACGATCCGCTGTCGGCGCTGGACGTCGACACCGAGGCGCTCGTCGAGGAGGCGCTGCGGCACGTGCTCGCCGACACCACCGCGATGATCGTCGCGCATCGTCCGTCCACCGTGGCCCTCGCCGACCGCGTGGCGCTGCTCGAGGACGGCCGGATCACCGCCGTCGGCACGCACGCCGAGCTGCTGAGGACGAGCCGCCACTACCGGCATGTCATCTCCAGTCTGGAAGCCGAAGAGGCCGCCCGCACCGGTGCCATCCCGATCATCCGCGACGAGCAGGCCGAGATCCACGAGACCGTGCAGGACGGCATCCGCGAGGAGGCCGATGACGAGGCGCCGGGAGGCGCCCCCCGATTCGCAGGAGAGGAGGTGCAGCGATGAGCTCCCTCACCGGAACCCAGGACGAGGACCGCTCCCGCCTCACCACGGAGGAGAGCAGGGCGATCCGCCGCCGCTCGCTGCGGCTGCTCGGCTCGCTCGTGCGTCCGCTCAAGCCGCAGATCGTGCTCGCCGCGACCGTGCTCGTCATCTCGACGGCGCTGCAGGTGGCGGGGCCGATCCTCATCAGCATCGGCCTCGACCGGGCGCTCCCCGCGGTGCTCGACGACGCCGACTGGATGCCGACGTTCGTCGTCGGCGGGATCTACCTGCTCGCGGGTGCTCTCGCCGCCGTGCTCATCGCCTGGTACGTCATCATCGCGGCGAAGCTGACTCAGGCCGTCCTGCTGGACCTGCGCAAGCGCATCTTCCTGCACACCCAGCGCCTGAGCCTGGAGTTCCACGAGTCGTACACCTCGGGGCGGATCATCTCGCGCCAGACGAGCGACCTGGACTCCATCAAGGAGCTCCTCGACGGCGGCCTGAACGAGCTCGTCTCCGGCGTGCTCTTCGGTGTCTTCACCTTCATCGCGCTGTGCGTGTGGGACTGGCAGTCCGGTCTGATCCTCGCGATCGGCGGCATCCCGCTGTTCTTCCTCATGCGCTGGTTCTACTCGCGCTCGCAGCTCGTGTACCGCGAGTCCCGGGTGATCAGCGCGAAGGTGATCGTCCAGTTCGTGGAGACCATGACGGGCATCCGCGCGGTCAAGGCCTTCCGGAAGGAGCCGCGCAACGACGAGGCCTTCCAGGGTGTGGCCGGCGAGTACCGGGATGTGAACCGTCGCTCGATGCTGCTGTTCGGCACGTTCGAGCCGGGCCTCATGGGCGTCGCGGCGCTCGTGCTCGGCGTCGTCGTGCTGTGGGGCGGCATCCGGGTCTCGGAAGGAGCGCTCACGGTCGGCGTGCTGCTGTCCGCCGTGCTCTACGTGCGCAACTTCTTCGCTCCGATGCAGGAGATCGCGATGTTCCTCAACTCCTACCAGTCCGCCACCGCGGCGCTGGAGAAGGTGTCGGGCGTCCTGGAGGAGGTCCCGACGGTGCCGGACCCCGAGAAGCCGGTCGACCTCTGGGAGTCCCGCGGGCACATCCGCTTCGACGAGGTCACGTTCGCGTACAACGAGGACAAGACGATCCTGCCCAACTTCTCGCTCGACATCCCGGCCGGGCAGACCATCGCGCTGGTCGGGACGACGGGGGCGGGCAAGTCCACGCTGGCCAAGCTCATCTCGCGGTTCTACGACCCCTCCGCGGGGACGGTGACGCTCGACGGCGTCGATCTCCGGTCGCTGCACCCGAAGGATCTCCGCCGGGCGATCGTCATGGTCACGCAGGAGGCGTACCTGTTCAGCGGGACCGTGGCCGACAACATCGCGCTCGGGCGCCCGGACGCGACGCTGGACGAGATCCGCGAGGCGGCACGGGCGGTGGGCGCCGACGCGTTCATCTCTGCGCTGCCGGACGGGTACGACACCGACGTGAACAAGCGCGGTGGTCGTGTCTCGGCGGGGCAGCGCCAGCTCATCTCGTTCGCCCGCGCCTTCCTCGCCGACCCGGCGGTGCTGATCCTCGACGAGGCGACGGCCTCGCTGGACATCCCGTCCGAGCGGTTGATCCAGGACGCGCTGCAGACGCTGCTGGCCGACCGGACGGCGATCATCATCGCGCACCGGCTCTCTACGGTGGCGATCGCGGATCGGGTGCTCGTGATGGAGCACGGCCGGATCATCGAGGACGACACCCCGGCCGCCCTGATCGGCGGCACCGGGAAGTTCGCCCAGCTGCACGCGGCCTGGCAGGAGACGCTCGTCTGACGCGCTGACGCGACAGCGGCCCCGGCATCCGCACGGATGCCGGGGCCGCTGCGTCGGGGCGCGGGCGCGCCGCGATCGGTAGCATCGAAGGATGGACCCCTTCCTCCTCGTCGCGGAGTGGTGGTGGCTCGCGCCGACCGCCGCCGCCGGGGTGACCGCGGGGGCGATCGGGGTGCGTCGTCGCAACACCCGCAGCGGCCGCCGTCTGGAGTACGACGCCGCACGGCACGACCTCCGCGAGGCGCAGCAGCGCGCGGTGGTCCGACGGACGGCGCTGAAGGTGGCACGAGCCGACCTCGCGAGGGTCTCCGCCGAGCGGGCCGCGCAGCGCGCGAGCGCCGAGCAGGTGGCCGGCGCCCGGCGCATGCTCAAGGAGCGTGAACGCGATGCCAGGGCGGCGGCGGCCGACGTCCGCGCCCGGCGCGTCAGGGTGAACGCCGCCCGGGCCGCGATCCCCGCCGGCTCCGCCCCGCGGCCGCTGGAGCGGCTGTATGCGGAGCACGAGGCAGTGACGGCGCGGTGGATGCGGTACGAGACCGACCCCGCGCTGCAGATCACCTATCCCGAGATGACGGACGTGAAGCGCCCGGAGACGGCCGCCTACCTCCGGGCCGCCGGCGCGGCGGTCGAGGCGCGTCGGCAGACGACGGGCCGCGTGACCGCCGCCGAGTACGCGGCCTACCGCGACGCCGTCGCCGAGCTGGAGCGGGCGTTCGAGGCCGCCGAGCACGCCGCGAAGGTGCAGACGGGGGAGGCGCCGCCGACTCCGGCCTGGCAGGACGCCGCACAGGACATGCTGCACCGGTCTGCGGAGGCCATCGACCGGGCGGCCGGAGCTGCCGCGTCTGCGCTCGCCGCGTGGAACAGCCGCCGGGGGAAGGGCACGCCTCCCGGCGACAGCGGTCAGCGCTGAGAGGGATCGAGGTCGCGCCGCCCGGCGGAATCCGAGGGCGACGGAGTCTCGATGGGGGAGGGGATTCGAGACCCCGCCGCCGGTCTCAGGAGGGGACCCGGATCTCGGCGATGACCTCGCCGTAGGCCGTCTCCCCGACGGGGGTGAAGCCGACGCGCCGGAAGAACGCCTCCGGGCCGTCCTCGCCGGCTTCGTAGATGACGTTGACGTGGTCGACGCCGCGGTTGCGCGCTTCGTCGATGAGGCTCTCCACGGCGAAGCGGCCGACACCGCGACCCTGGTCGTCCGCGTCGACGTTGATGCGCCACAGCACGGAGCGGAAGTGCTCCTCCGGGGCCTCGTCATCGAAGTTGGCGCTCACGAAGCCCACGACCTCGTTGCGGTCCAGGATCACCCGCTGCCAGGAGGTCTGCGGGTTGATGACGGTGGCCGCGATGCCGTACGAGACGGGGGCGAGGAACTGCTCCTGTCCGGGCTTGAGCGACAGGTTGTTCACGGCGACGATCGTCGCGGCGGAGAGTTCGACCATGCGCAGTTCGGACATGTCCCCAGGCTAGCCCCTCCGGTCACCGCATTCATCACTCGGGAGGACTTTTCACGGACCGGGTGCCTCCCTCGGGGCCGCCGCTTCGGGGCCGACGCCGCTCAGGTATCTTGGTATCGAGACAAATAGACCTCGTGAACGGAGAACCTCCCGGTGACCGACGACGCCATCATCTACACCTACACCGACGAGGCACCGGCACTGGCCACCGCCTCGTTCCTGCCGATCGTCCAGGCCTACACGGGCCAGGCGGGCATCGAGTTCGAGACGCGGGACATCTCTCTGGCCGGCCGCATCCTCGCCGCCTTCCCGCAGAAGCTCACCCCCGAGCAGCAGGTCGGCGACGCGCTGGCGGAGCTGGGCGGCCTCGCCACCCTCCCCGAGGCCAACATCATCAAGCTGCCGAACATCTCGGCGTCGATCCCGCAGCTCAAGGCGGCCATCGCGGAGCTGCAGCAGCAGGGGTACGACATCCCCGACTTCCCGGACGAGCCCTCGTCGCTGGAGGAGAAGGACATCCGCGCCCGCTACGACCGCATCAAGGGCTCCGCCGTGAACCCGGTGCTGCGCGAAGGCAACAGCGACCGCCGGGCCCCGCTGGCGGTGAAGAACTACGCCAAGAAGCACCCGCACCGCAACAAGCCGTTCGCGGAGGGCTCCAAGACCCGCGTCGCCACCCTGGGCCACGACGACTTCAAGCACAACGAGCGCTCGTGGGTCGCCGCTCACGACGACGTCCTCTCCTTCCGCCACACCGCGAAGGACGGCACCGTCACGGTCCTCAAGGAGGGGCTCAAGGTCCTCCCGCGCGAGATCATCGACGCCACGTTCCTGTCCGCGAAGGAGCTGGACGCGTTCCTCGCCGACACCCTCGCGGAGGCCAAGGCCGACGACGTGCTCTACTCGGTGCACCTCAAGGCCACGATGATGAAGGTCAGCGACCCGATCATCTTCGGTCACGTCGTGAAGGCGTTCTTCAAGGACGTCTTCGACCAGTACGGTACCCAGCTCGCCGAGGCCGGGCTCAGCGCGAACGACGGCCTCGGCTCGATCCTCGCCGGCCTGGCCACCGTCGCGGGTGGCGAGGAGATCGCCGCGGCGTTCGACAAGGCCATCGCCGAAGGGCCGCGCCTGTCGTACGTGAACTCCGACAAGGGGATCACGAACCTGCACGTGCCGAGCGATGTCATCGTCGACGCGTCCATGCCCGCCCTCGTCCGCAACGGCGGCAAGCTCTGGGGCAAGGACGGCGAGGAGGCCGACACGATCGCGGTCATCCCCGACTCCTCCTACGCGAGCGTCTACCAGGCCGTGATCGACGATGTGATCGCGAACGGCCCGCTCGACCCCGCCACCATCGGCACCGTGCCGAACGTGGGTCTCATGGCGCAGGCGGCCGAGGAGTACGGCAGCCACGACAAGACGTTCGAGATCACGGCGGACGGCATCGTCCAGGTGCTCGACAGCGAGGGCACCGTCCTCATCGAGCACGAGGTCGGCGCGGGCGACATCTGGCGTGCGACGCAGACCAAGCACATCCCGGTCATGGACTGGGTCAAGCTCGCGGTCGGCCGCGCCCGCGCGACGGGTGCCCCGGCCGTGTTCTGGCTCGACGCGAACCGCTCGCACGACGCGCAGATCATCGCGAAGGTGCACCAGGGTCTCGCCACGCTCGACACCAAGGGCCTGACGATCACGATCCTCGCGCCGGAGGAGGCGACGCGGTACACGCTCGCCCGCATGCGTCACGGCCTGGACACCATCTCGGTGACCGGCAACGTGCTGCGCGACTACCTCACCGACCTGTTCCCGATCCTCGAGGTCGGCACGAGCGCCAAGATGCTCTCGATCGTGCCGCTGCTCGCCGGCGGCGGACTGTTCGAGACGGGCGCCGGTGGCTCGGCTCCGAAGCACGTGCAGCAGCTGGTCGAGGAGAACTACCTGCGCTGGGACTCGCTGGGCGAGTTCTTCGCGCTGGCCGCCTCCCTCGAGCACTTCGCCGACCGCACGGGCAACGAGAAGGCCCGCGTGCTCGCGGAGACGCTCGACGCCGCGACCGGCACCTTCCTCGAGGAGGACCGCTCGCCCGGCCGTGCTCTCGGCACGATCGACAACCGCGGCAGCCACTTCTACCTCGGCCTGTACTGGGCGCAGGAGCTGGCGACGCAGACGAAGGACCCGGAGCTCGCCGCCGCCTTCGCGCCCATCGCCGAGAAGCTCGCCGCCAACGAGGAGACGATCGTCTCCGAACTCAACGCGGTCCAGGGTTCCCCGGTGGAGATCGGCGGCTACTACCGTCCGGACGAGAAGCTCGTCGAGGCGGTCATGCGCCCGTCCACGACGCTCAACGAGATCGTCGACGCCCTGCGCTGAGACGACGAGAAGGGGGCGGATGCTGCGGCATCCGCCCCCTTCTGCTGTCTTCCCCTGCCGGGCTCGCCCGGTGCAGGGCTCCGGGTCAGTTGTGGACGGACACCTCGAGACCCTCGGGGGACCAGTTGTAGACGTACTTGGCGAGGTCGACCGGGAGGTTGACGCAGCCGTGGCTCATCCGGTTGCCGAAGTTGTTGTGCCAGTAGGTGCCGTGGAAGCCGATGTTCGGGGCGAACCAGGTGATCCAGGGCACGTCCTCGGTACAGTACGGCGCCCCTTCGAAGCAGCCCATGTCCTGCATGGCGGTGTGTGCGAAGACCTTGAAGTTGCCGGTCGGTGTCGGAGTCCCCGGGAGACCGGTGGACACCGCCCAGGACTGCACGACCTTGTCGTTCTCGAACAGGTACGCCCGCTGCGAGCTCAGGTCGATCTCGGCACGACGGAACAGATTCGTCGTCTCGAAGGGGGTCTCGCTGACCGGGAGAGCGAACGCCCCGTTGCCCGCGGCCAGCTGTGTCGCGAACTGGTCGGCGATCTGCGAGGTGTCGCCCAGCGCGCGTCCGGTGGCGCCCTCCTGCTCGGCGCGCAGCACCGTACCGGCGGAGTCGACGATGTTGGTCGCGTTGACGGGCGCGCGGTCCACGGCGGCGGGCAGCGTGTCGACCGTGGCCTGGATCGCCTCGGGGTCGGCCTCGATGCGGAGCTGCCCGTCGTCGTCGACCACGGTCAGCCAGGAGGCCGCGACCTCGGGGGAGACGGGGACGGTCCGCTCCTCTCCGACGTAGAAGCCGATCGTCGAGAGCATGGTGTTGAGCGTGGTCGCCGTCGCCGTGGCGTCGTCGTCGGACACGGCCGGCGCGGCTTCGGCCGGACCGCCGGGGTACTCGAACGTCGTGCGGCCGTCGCCCACGGCCTCGACGAAGGCCGCGTTCAGATCGGCCACGTCGATGCCCGTTCCCGGAGTAGACGGGGTGACGGTGTAGGCCCCCGTCGCGGCGTCGAAGACGACACCGGCGTCGACCGGGTCGACGAAGCTCCCGGGGACGGCGCTGCGGAGAGCCGCGGCGGCGGTCTCCTGGTCGAGCACGATGTCGGCCGGCACGGGGTCGCCCATCCACGCGCCGAGGTTCCACATCGGGTGCGCGGAGAACGCGGCGTCGGCGAGCGCGGTGGCATCGGCGGTCGCGCCCAGGTCGGCGCCCGTGAGCACGGCGTCGTCGCCCTCGCCCGTGAGCGTGACCTCGGTCTGCGCGAGGCGGGAGCTGATCGCATCGGCGGCGGCCCCGGGGGTCATCCAGCCGACCGGGATGCCCGCGACGGTGGTGCCGGGGGCGATGAGGATCATCGAGGCGGCGCCGGCACCGAGCGCGACCACGCCGAGGCCGAGACCGATCCACAGGCCGAGGCGGCGCTTCTTCGGGGCGGGCTCGACGGGAGCCCAGGCCAGGGGCTGCTCGCCGGTCTGCGGAGGCACCGTGTCGGTCGTCGCCTCCGGCGTCAGGACGCTCGTCGGTGTCGCATCGTCGGGCTGTGCCCCCGTCGCAGTGCCCGGTGTGGAAATCAGATCGGTCACGAACTACACCCCCCGCAGTCTCGACGTGTCCTGTCGTCCATGGTACGGGATGGCTGGTAACGGGGAGGCAACGGTCCTGATAAGGTGCCTCCCCGTTCGCCTGGGGTGTCGGAGGTCAGTCGACGACGGCGAGCCCGTCGATCTCGACGAGCATCTCCTCGCGGGGAAGTCCGGTGAAGACGGTGGTCCGCGAGGGCAGCACGCCGCTGGTCGTGTGGGCCTCGACGAATGCGCCGTACGCCTCGTTCATGATCGGGAAGTCCTCGCGCTTGGTGAGGTACACGCGCAGCATCACGACATCGTCGAACGTGGCGCCGGAGGCCTCCACGATGGCCTTGACGTTCTCGAGCGTGCGGGTGGTCTGCGCCGCGACGTCGCCCGGGTACAGGTACTCGTTCGTCTGCGGGTCGACGGGGCCCTGGCCGGAGACCTGGACGATCGGGCCCTTGCGGACGCCCTGCGAGAAGGTGTGCGCGGGAGCGGGGGCGGCGTCGGTGGAAACTCGTGTCTTCGCGGTCATGCCGCCAGCCTAGTAGCCTTGTTAGATGCCTCTACAAATTCCGGATCCCGTCCTCGGCGCCTGGGCGAAGGGGTTTCCGGCCCACGCGGCGGGGCTGCGTCTGTCGGAGGTCGGCGCCGCCGGTCTGCGCCTGTCGGACCTCGGCACCCCGGTGCTCACGGTGCATGCCGACGCGATCGCGCACAACGAGGACACGGTGTTCGGCTGGGCCGCCCGCGAGGGCGTCCGCCTCGCCCCCCACGGCAAGACGACCATGGCGCCCGCACTCTGGCAGCGGCTGCTCGATGCCGGAGCCTGGGGGATCTCGGTCGCCACGCCCTGGCAGGCCCGCGTCGCCGTCGACGCCGGTGTGCCGACGGTGCTCATCGCCAACGGAGTGACGGACGGCGCCGCGGCCCGTGAGCTCGGAGCGATGCTCGCTGCCGACGAGGGCCTGCGGATCCTCTGCGGCGCGGACTCCCTCGCCGGGGTCGCGATCCTCGCCGACGCCCTCGCCGGCGCCCCGCGACCGCTGGACGTGCTCGTGGAGCTCGGCGGCGCGCAGGGCAGGACGGGCGCGCGCACGGTGGCGGAGGGCGAGCACATCGCCGCGGCGATCGCGGCCGCTCCTGGCCTCCGCCTGGCCGGAGTGACGGGCTACGAGGGGCCCTTCGGTCCCGACCGCTCCGCGGCCTCGGTCGCCGCGGTGGACGGCTTCCTGGCCACGCTCGTCGAACTGCATCACCGACTGGACTACCCCGACGACCTCCGGCCCGTGCTCAGCGCGGGAGGCAGCTCCTTCCCCGATCGCGCCGCCGCGGTCCTCGGCGCCGCGGGAGGGGACGCCGAGGTCGTGCTGCGCTCCGGTGCGTTCCAGATCCACGACGACGGCTTCTACTCCCGCATGTCGCCGTTCGGTCCGCTGACGGACACCGCTCCGCTGCGGTCCGCGATGCACGCGTGGTCGCGAGTGGTCTCCCAGCCCGAACCCGGCCTCGCCCTGCTCGACGCCGGGCGGCGGGACGTGCCGTTCGACATCGACCTCCCGGTGCCGCAGTCGGTCGCCGGCGCCGTGACCGCCCTGAACGACCAGCACGCCTTCCTCCGGCTTGCCGACGGGGCGACCGTCGCGGTCGGGGAGGTCGTGCGGCTGGGTCTCTCGCATCCGTGCACCGCGTTCGACAAATGGCGCGTCGTCGCCGTGATCGACGACCCCGACGCCGAGGACCCCCGGGTGATCGACGCGGTGGCGACATGCTTCTGAGCGCCGAGAAGGCCACCGCCGGCCTGGTGCGCGTCTATCGTCGGGCGACCGTCGTCGACGGCACCGGTGCCCCGCGCGTCGTCGCGGACGTCGCGGTGGAGGGGGCCAGGGTCGTCGCCGTCGTCCGCGACGGCGACAGGGCGACGCTCGAGCTGCCGGAGGGCGCGGTCGAGGTCGACGCGTCCGGCCTCGTCCTGGCGCCCGGTTTCATCGACATGCACGCGCACAGCGACCTCGCGGTGCTCCAGGGCGCCGCGCACGACGCCAAGATCCGGCAGGGGGTCACGACCGAGGTGCTCGGGCAGGACGGCCTGGGCTACGCGCCGCTGGACGAGGCGACCGCCGCCGTCATCCCTGCCCAGATCGCGGGCTGGAACGGGCGGCCGGCGGAGGTCCCGTGGCGGTCGATGGACGACTTCCTGGAGGCGATCGACGCTGCCGCGGTGGCCAACGCCGCGGTGCTGGTGCCGCAGGGCAACCTCCGGATGATGGTGGTCGGACATGACGACCGCCGGGCGACCCCTGCCGAGATCGCGGAGATGGCCGACCTTCTCGGGCAGGCCCTGGACGCGGGGGCCTTCGGCATGTCGAGCGGCCTGACCTACACCCCGGGCATGTACGCCGACACCGCGGAGCTCGAAGCCCTCTGCCGGGTGGTGGCGGAGCGCGGCGGCTACTGGGCGCCGCACACCCGCAGCTACGGGCGGGCGGCGCTGGACGCGTATCGCGAGGCCATTGAGATCGGCCGCCGCACCGGGTGCCCGGTCCATCTCACCCACGCGACCATGAACTTCACCCCGAACCGCGGTCGCGCCGCCGAGTTGCTGGCGCTCGTCGACGCGGCGACGGCCGACGGCGTCGACGTGACCCTGGACACCTATCCCTATCTCCCGGGGGCGACGACCCTCGCCGCCCTCCTGCCCAGCCGGCTGGCGGCGACCGGCGACCTGCTCGGCGTCCTGGGAGCTCTCGACGCCGAGGGGCGCGAGGCGGTCCGGGTCGAGCTGGAGGAGATCGGCTGCGACGGATTCCACGGCGAGACGGCGGACTGGTCGGCGATCCAGATCTCCGGAACGGCCCACCCCGATCTGGCCGGGCTCGTCGGCCGGACGATCGCCGACATCGCGGCGGAGACGGGGCAGCGCGCCGTCGACGTCGTGATCGACACGATCCTCGCCGATGCGGGCGCCACGGGGGTGCTCATGCACATCGGCGACGAGGACAACGTCCGCGCCATCATGCGGCACCCGCGGCACTCCGGCGGCAGCGACGGCATCCTCATCGGCGCGCGCCCGCACCCGCGCGGCCGCGGCACGTTCCCGCGCTACCTCGGGCACTACGTCAGGGAGCTGGGGGTGCTGAGCCTCGAGGAAGCGGTCCGTCATCTCTCCGGCAACCCGGCCGCCCGCCTCGGCCTCGACCGCGGCGACGCACCGCGCGGGGTGATCCGCGAGGGCGCCACCGCCGACCTGGTGCTCTTCGATCCCGCGACGATCGCGGCCGGAGCCACCTTCGACGACCCGCACGGCGCGCCGCAGGGCGTGCAAGAGGTGCTCGTCGGCGGTGTGCCGGTCGTCATCGACGGCAACCCCACGGGTGCCGTCGCCGGCCGTGCGCTGCGGATGCCTCCGTCCGCGCCGCGGGCGACGGTGCCGCACATCCCCGCAGAGATCGTCTCCCTGGCTCCGGGCTTCCGGTGGACGCCCTCGACCCCGATCCTCGGCGCGCTGGAGCTGGCGGCCGCGGTCGCACGGCTCGGCGGCGGGGGAGCGGACGACATACTGCCCGCGATCCGCCTCGTGATCGACGAGGAGCTGGGCGCCGCGGCCTCCGCCGCGGGGCGCCACGGGGCCGAGGCCTTCCGGGTGACCGTGACGGCCTCCGGGATCGAGATCGCGGGGGCGACGCCAGAAGGAGTCTTCCGCGGCGCGACGATGCTGCGGCAGCTCCGCGACCCGGACCACGACCCCGCCCTCCCCGCGATCATCCCGGCCGGGCGCTGGGAGGGCTCTCCCGCCTCCGCCTGGCGCGGTGCGATGCTCGACGTGGCGCGGCACTTCCGCCCTGCGGAGGACGTGCGTCGCCTCATCGACCTGCTCGCCGATCACCACCTCAGCATCCTGCACCTGCACCTGACGGACGACCAGGGCTGGCGCTTCGAGGTGCCCGGCTACCCGCGTCTGACCGAGGTCGGCGCGCGGCGCGAGGCCACCCAACGCGGTCACGGACCGGAGGCCACGGTCGAGCCCGGCGTGCACGAGGGCTTCTACACCTCCGCCGAGCTGCGCGACCTCGTGCGCTACGCGGAGGAGCGCTTCGTGACGCTCGTGCCCGAGGTCGAGCTGCCGGGACACATCCAGGCCGCGCTCGCCGCCTATCCAGAGCTCGGCAACCTCGACGTCGGGACGCCGCCCACCGGGCCGTGGGAGCGCTTCGGCGTGAACGCCCGCACCCTCGCGCCGACCCCGGAGGCGCTGGCCTTCGGCCGTGCCGCCATCGACGCGCTGTGCGACGTGTTCCCGTCCCCGTGGATCGGGATCGGCGGGGACGAGGTCCCGGTGACCGAGTGGGCGGAGAGCGCGGCCGCCGCCGCGCGCATGCAGGAGCTCGGGCTGGCCACGGCGCACGACGTGCAGCCGTGGTTCACGGCGCAGTTCGTCGACCACGTCCGCCGCCGCGGTCGGACCGCGCTGGCCTGGGACGAGGTGCTGGAGGGCGAGGTGCCCGAGGGCGTCCGCATCCTCGCCTGGCGCGGACCGGTCGCGATGCGCGAGGCGCTGCGCCGGGGGATCCCGGTCGTGGGGTGTCCGGATCTCGAGGTCTACCTCGACTACCCGCAGTCGGAATCGACCGAGGAGCCCATCCGCGTCGGTCCGCCGCTGACCATCGAGCGCGCGTACTCCTTCCAGGTCGTCGAGGGGGCGGTCGGCGGGCAGGCGAACGTGTGGACGGAGCACCTGCCGAGCAGGGACCGGGTCGACTTCGCGATGTTCCCGCGTCTCGCCGCGATCGCGGAACGGCTCTGGGACGGGGGAGAGCCCGCCCCGTTCGCCGACTTCGCGCGGCGGCTGCCCACGCACCTGCGGCGCCTCGCCGCGGCGGGGGTGCGGTATCGTCCGCTGGACGGTCCGTCGCCCGAGCAGCGGCGCCCGGGGGTCCCCGGCAAGCCCATGACCGTAGAGACACGGGAGGCGATCGTCGCCGGCCTCGTCGAGCGCCTGCTCCGCCGGGCCGCTGACGAGGATCCGTGGTCGGCATGATGTCACGTTTCGGTAACCCTGCCCGCGGAATCGCGCGGAACAGTTGCACAATTCCTGTTCGTAAGGTCTACTAACAAACATGTCCGTTTCGGATGATCAGCGCCCCGCGGCAACGACAGACTTCGTCGCCGCGAACGCGCACGCCTTCGGCCCCGCGCGGCATCTCCGTTCGCGCACCAAGGTGCTCCCCGAGCACGCGCGCGGTCACAACCGCGCCCTCGTGCTGCAGACGCTCTATCACTCGGGGGCGATGAGCCGCGCCGACCTCTCCCGCGAGACCGGCCTCACGCGCGTCACGATCTCCGACCTCGTCGCGGAGTTCATCGCCGACGGCATCGTCGTCGAGATCGGCGTCCGCGAGGCGGTGGGCCCCGGAAAGCCGCCGATCCTCATCGACATCGACCGCGTGGGGCATCAGATCATCGGACTCGACCTGTCCGGTCCGACCGCCTTCGAGGGCGCCGTGCTCAGCCTCGACGGCGACGTGCTGGAGCGGCGTCAGGTTCCGCGTCCCGCGACGCCCGACGGCGATGCCGCGTACGACGCCCTCCGCGGCCTCGCGCAGACCCTCGTCGAGATCGCCACGCAGCCGGTGCTCGGCGTCGGCATCGGCACCCCGGGTGTCGTGCGCCCGGACGGCCTCGTCCTCAGCTCGCCCAACCTCGGCTGGACCGACTTCCCGTTGGAGGCCAAGCTCAGCGCCGAGCTCGACCTCCCCGTGCTGGCGCGCAACGACGCCAACGCCGCTGTGCTCGCGGAGTACACGTTCGGCGAGGCGGAAGCCGACTTCATGCTGATCAAGATCGGCCGCGGCGTGGGTGCCGGGCTCATCACCGGCAGCCAGCCGCTCCTCGGCAGCCGTTTTGCGGCGGGGGAGATCGGTCACGTCGTCGTCGGCACGGACGGCGGCCCCCGCTGCGCGTGCGGCAAGATCGGCTGCCTGGAGGCCTGGCTGAGCGTGAGTCGCATGCAGGAGGCGCTCGACGCCGACCCGGCCGCGCGCGAGGAGATCCTCCGCGACTCCGGGACCCGCATGGCGATCGCGATCGCCCCGATTGTCGCCGCCCTCGACCTGTCCGAGGTCGTGCTCTCCGGACCCGCCGAGCTGCTGGACGGCACGCTCATCGACGCCGCCGTCGAGACGCTCCACGCCCGCACGCTCGAGGGCGTCTTCGAGGACGTCATGGTGCGGCTCACCCGTCAGGACGACATCGTGCTCCGGGGCGCCGCGGTGATGGTGCTCTCCGGGCAGCTGGGGGTGTCGTGACCTCCGCGACCATGACCGGGAACGGCATCCGATGATCGTCCCCGCCTCCGCCGACCGCGCCGGTCGGCCCCTTCGCGTGGGCCTCGACGTGGGCGGCACGAAGATCGACGCCGTCGCCGTCGACCCGGCGGGGACGATCCTCGCCCGCCTCCGCCGCCCGACCGGGTGGGGAGAGGACGCCGTCGTCGACAGCATCGTCTCGACCGTCGCCGCGCTCGCCGAGGAGAGCGGGCTGCCGCTGTCCGCCGTCGGATCCGCCGGCATCGGCATCCCCGGCCTCGTGGAGGCGGAGACCGGGCGTGTGCTGCACGCCGTGAACCTCGGCGTGGAATCCCTCGACCTCGCGGCGCGCGCCGAGCAGGCGCTGGGCGTCCCGTTCCGGGTGGAGAACGACGTGAAGGCGGCCGCGCTCGGCGCCGCCGTCCTGAGCGACGTCGCCGGATCGATGGCCTACCTGAACCTCGGCACCGGCGTCGCGGCCGGCATCGTCGTCGACGGCCGCATCTGGCGCGGGGCGCGGGGGACCGCGGGCGAGGTCGGGCACCTCTCCGTCGACCCCCGCGGGCGTCTGTGCGGCTGCGGACAGCGCGGCTGCGTGGAGACGTTCTGCGGCGGCGGGGCGCTGGCCAAGGCCTGGGGACGCCCCGGCGCGCTCCCGATCAAGGACATCGTGGAGGCAGCCGACGCGGGCGATCCGCACGCCCTCGCCCTGCAGGCGGACCTGTTCTTCGGGGCCGCGGCGGCCGTGCGCGTGCTCGTGCTCTCGGCCGACGTCGAGACGGTGGTCATCGGCGGCGGTCTCACCGCGCTCGGTGGCCGGCTCGCGGACGGGATCCGCGCGGCCCTGCACGCGGGCGCGCAGGCGTCACCGTTCCTGAAGTCCCTGCGGCTGGATGAGAGAATCGAACTGCTCCCCGCGGGTTCCCCCGCCGCCGCTTTCGGCGCCGCTCTGGTGGGCGCATCCATTTCTGAGAAGGAGATCGTTCCGCATGGCTGAGGTCGTCATCGTCGAGAATGCCGAGGCCGCCGGCGCCCTGGTCGCCACCGAGATCGTCGAGCTCATCGACCGCCGCCCCGACGCGGTGCTCGGACTCGCGACCGGATCCACGCCGCTGCCGGTGTACCAGGCTCTCCGCAGCCGCCTCGCGGGCCGGGACGTCTCGCAGGTGCGGGGCTTCGCGCTCGACGAGTACGTCGGGATCGACCCCTCCCACCCGGAGAGCTACCGCTCGGTCATCACCCGCGAGGTGGTGGAGCCGCTGGGCCTCGACCCGGAGCGCATCCACGTGCCGAACGGCGCGGAGGCGACCATCCAGCACGCGGGTGAGGACTACGACGCGGCCATCGCCGCGGCCGGCGGGGTCGACCTGCAGATCCTCGGCATCGGCACCGACGGGCACATCGGCTTCAACGAGCCCGGGTCCTCCTTCGCCTCCCGCACCCGGGTGAAGACCCTGACGGAGCAGACCCGGGAGGACAACGCCCGGTTCTTCGACTCGATCGACGACGTCCCGATGCACTGCATCACGCAGGGGCTGGGGACCATCCTGGAAGCGCGTCACCTCGTGCTGCTGGCGTTCGGCGCGGGCAAGGCCGAGGCCGTGGCCGGTGCGGTCGAGGGGCCGCTCACCGCGCTGCTGCCTGGTTCGGCCATCCAGCTGCACCCGCACGCGACCATCGTCGTCGACGAGGCCGCCGCGTCGAAGCTGCAGCTCGCCGACTACTACCGCTACACGTTCGCGAACAAGCCGGCCTGGCAGGGCATCTGATCCGAGGCGCTAGCGCGCTCCGGCCGGCCACGCGAGCGGCAGCAGATGCTCGACGCTCAGCGGGGCCAGCGGGAGCGCCGCGGCGTCCTCCGGGGTGATCCAGCGCAGCTCGGCGAGCTCGGCCTGCACGCGGACCCCGTCGGGATCGATCGTGGCCGAGAACGCGTCGGCCACCACGCGGTGCCCCGGCTCGTTGGCGGCCGCCGACACGAAGCGCCCCAGGGGCCGGAGGTCGGCGTCCGTGAGCTCGAGCCCGAGCTCTTCGTGCAGCTCGCGGATGAGGGTCTCGACGGGGGATTCGCCCGGCTCCGGCTTGCCGCCGGGCTGCATGAAGCGGGTGGTGCCGTGCTTGCGGACGACGAGGACCCGCCCCTGCGCATCGACGATCACGGCCGCGCTCACGTGGATGTCAGGCATCGGGAGAGAAGACCTTTCCGGGGTTGAGGATGCCGAGGGGGTCGAACACCGCGGCGATGTCGCGCTGGAGGCGCCATTGGTCGTCGCCGAGCTCGTCAGCCAGCCAGCGCCGTTTGAGGACGCCGATGCCGTGCTCGCCGGTGAGGGTGCCGCCCAGCCGGATCGCGGCGCGGAAGAGCTCGTCGGCCGCCGCCCACACCTGCGGCGGGGTCTCCGGACCCTCGAAGATGAAGTTCGGGTGCAGGTTGCCGTCGCCGGCGTGGGCCACGGTCGGGATCACCATGTCGAACTGGCGCTCGATCCGGGCGATCTCGTCGAACATCGCGGGCATGGCGCTCCGCGGCACCGAGACGTCCTCAATGAGGGTGGTTCCCAGCGACGCCATCGCGGCGTGCATCGACCGCCGGATCGCAAGCAGGCGATCGCCCTCGACGGGGTCGTGCGAGACCACGGGGACGCCCTCGTGGGCGCTCAGGATCGCGGCGATGGCGTGCGCCTCCGCACGCGCGGCCGGACCGTCGGTCTGAATCGTCAGCTGTGCGGCGCCCGGGGTCGGCGCGGGGAGGGCGAGCAGGGCGTGGACGGCGGCGAGGCTCGCGGCATCCATGAGCTCCATGATCGCGGGCTGGATCCCCGCGGCGGTGACGGCCGCGGAGCCTGCGGCCGCCGCCCGGACGCCGGGGAAGGTCGCCGTCACGGTGCAGGTCTCGCCCGGCACCAGGCGGCGCAGCTTGAGTGTGGCCCCGACGACGACGCCGAGCGTTCCCTCCGACCCCACGACGAGGGCGGTGAGGTCGAGCCCGGTCACGCCCTTCACGCTGCGGTGCCCGAGGTGGAGCAGGCGTCCGTCGGCGAGGACGAGATCGACGCCGAGGACCGCATCGCGGACGACGCCGTATTTCGCGCAGAGCAGTCCGCCGGCTCCGGTCGCGATGTTGCCGCCGACGGTGGAGATGTCGCGACTGGCGGGGTCGGGCGGCCACCAGAGTCCCTGGGCCGCCAGGTGCGCGTTGAGGTCGGCATTGAGGATGCCGGGCTCGACCACGGCGAGGAGGTCGTCCGGCCGCACCTCGAGGACGGCGTCCATCCGGCGGAGGGAGAGGACGATCTCCCCCTCACCGGCGTTGGCGGCCCCGGCGAGCCCGGTCCCGGCACCGCGAACGACCACGGGCGTGCGCGTGGCCGTGGCGATGCGCAGGGTCTGCTGCACGTCGTCCACGCTCTCGGCATGGATGACGGCCAGGGGGAGGCCCACCGCGGCATGACCGGAGCGGTCGGCTCTGGCCTCGCGCCGCGCCTGCTCGCTGACGTCCACGCGCGCCCCGAGGGCGTCGCGGAGCAGCGAGACGACGCTCACGACCGTGCGCTCATGCCAGAGCGCGGCGTCCGCTGAGGACTCCGGCGACGACGGCCACCAGCGCGAAGGCCGTGCCGATGAGGGCCTGGCCCATGGACCACCACGCGATGGTCACGCCGACGTAGATGAAGAGCTCGACGACCGCGCGGAGGAAGGGGTGCACGCGGAGCACCGGGCGCGGGGAGAGGAACAGCGCCCACAGCAGGAGGGCGACGACGGGGGCGCCGACGCCGATCACGATGTTCCACGGCAGGTCCCAGCTCGCGAACCCCCACAGGGCGAGCGAGGCGATCGCCGCGATGAGGACGACGACGCGGACGATGTCGAGGGCCGTGAGGGCCGGACGGTCGACGCCGGCGACAGGGGCGGAATCCGGGGTCATGCGTCCAGTCTATTCTGCGACCGGAGCGTCCTCGGCCGGGGTCGGGGCCTCCTCGACGAGCGCGCCCGCGCTCGGAGCGGGCGTGGCCGGGGCCGCCTCAGGTGCCGGGGCGGGGTCCGTCGGCTCGGTCTCAGCCGGGGTGGCCTCGACGATCGTGGTGGTCTCGTCGGCCGGGGCCGCGGACTCCTCGGCGGCGGCCGTCGGTGCCTCGATCGAAGCGGGCTCCTCGACGACCGCCGTCTGCTCGACAGGAGCGGTGGCCACCGTGCGCTCGTCCGCGCCTGCGGCCTCGGGCTGCAGGTCGTAGAGCGTGGTGACGGTCGACGGACCGACCTCGTCACCCGGGAAGAGATAGCGGAACGTCACCGGCACGAGGGGGGCGATGAGGACCTCGAAGTGCGACGGGCGGAGCTCGATGGTGGCCGTGCCGTCCTCGCCCAGGACGACGCGGGGGCCGTCCTCATCATCTCCGAGGAGTGCCTGCACGATGAGCCCTGGCGTGCCCGCCACCGGCACGAGGTAATGCCAGTGCAGATCCTCGTCGAGCCAGAAATCCGCTGCGCTCCACGTGGGCGGCTCCGTCGGGAGCGGGGGGACCTCGGTCTCCGGCGAGGGGGACTCGGGCTCCGGCGCGGCGCCAGGACCGGCGGGAGCGGCCGGTGGCTGCGGGGCCTCGGGCAGCGCGGGCACCGCCACGGGGGCGGCAGGAGCCGCATCGGGTCCGGCCTCCGAAGACACCGGCGGGGCCGTCTCCTCCTCGGCGGGGGGAGACGGCGGCTGCGTGGCATCCGGCGTCTCGATGACCACGGGCTCGTCGAGGTCGAGCGAGGAGTCCGGGGCGATGTCGGTCGCGATCGACGACGGATCGGTGTCTGAGGCGCTCGGCAGAGAGGTCGCGGGATTCGCGCCCGCGAGCCCGGGGACGATGGCCGCCGCGGCGACGACTCCGGCCACCACGAGGGCCGCCGACCCGGCGCCGACGACGGCGCCCATGCCCGTGAAGACGCCGCCCGTGCTCGCGCCCGTGCCCGCACCGCCGGCGGAGCCGGCTCCCGAACCCGCGGCGCCGGCACCGGAGGTGGCCGCCGCGGCGTGTCCGATACCGCCGTCGCCGACGAACACCGCGCCCGGGATGGTGGACGCCGCGCCCGCCACCGCCAGGACCGGCGCACCGCCCTGGAGGGCGGCGAGGTACCCGGAGGCGCCGGTGGCGCCGAGGACGAGCGGGAGCAGCACGAGGGCGAGGCGCTTGGAGACGTCCTTGGCCTCGGCGGCGACGATCATGCAGCGCGCGCACTCGTCGAGGTGCAGCTCCAGGCGACGGTGGTCGCGGGTGGCGAGGTTGCCGCGCGAATAGGCGCCGAGATGCTCGATCGTCCACTGGCACTCGGAACCGGGGCTCGCGCTTCGCAGGTGCGCCTGGATCCACGCCTCGCGGAGCCCTTCGCGGGCGCGGAAGGCGAGCTGCGACACCGCGCCGGCCTTCATGCCGAGGAGCGGAGCCACCTCCTGGGGCTTCATCTGCTCGATCTCGGTGTACCAGAGCACTTCCTGCCACCGCGAGGGGAGGCTGCGGAACGCCTGAGCGGTGAGGCTGCGGTCGAGCGCCTCGTTCGTGGCGTGCTCGGTGCTGTCCGGGTCGGCGACCGTGTCGAGCTCGTCGATCGCGGTCTCGCGGCGCGCGCGTCCCCAGGCGGCCGCGGTGTTGCGGATGCTCGTGAAGAGGTACGCGCGGAACGAGCCGTTGGGGCCGCCGCCCTTGAGGATCGCCTGGTAGATGCGGGTGTAGGACTCCTGCACCAGGTCGTCCGGATCGATGGACGAGGTCACCGACCGTGCGACCGCCATCCCGGAGGGGTAGTGCCGCCTCCAGAGTTCGCCGAACGCCCCCTTGTCGCCGGAGCGGACGCGGAGGATCAGGTCGGCATCGCCGATGGTGTCGTCTGGTGTGGTGTTCTCTCGGTGCACGGTCATCCATCTGGTCCCGGGGCACACAACCGTCCCCAGGAGGAGAGACGCGAGAAGGCGTCTTTCATTACGCGGTCCCTCCATTGTCTCGCGAAACAGGTGTCGTGGCCACCCCCAGGGAGGACTCGAAGCAGATGCTCGGGGACGCCTCCGCGTCCCGGCGGTGATGCCCGGGAAGAACTCTCTGAACTTTTTTCCGAGAACCGCGTAATGAACCGGGCCGCCCTTCGTCTCATCCCGTAGAGACAGCCGAAATGGACTCCACCGGGGGGCGGAGTTCCGGCGCTGGTGCGGGGGGTACTGCACCAGTGGGCGGGTCGGGATCCTCGGGGGAGGAGCTCCCGGCCCCGCCCGCTCGAGCGGGAGGGAATGGGCCGCCGATCTGGGGAGAACGGCGGCCCACCACTCCCACACCTGCGAGACGCACGTCACCGATCTGGGGAGTCCGGTGACACCGTCTTGTCCGATCGACCGGAGACCGCAGTGCTGCGCGTCGCGCGGAGCGCTGTCGTCCTAGGCGGGCAGCGCCGGTCCCGTCCAGACCCGCGCGACGCGCAGCTCCGCGTCCAGGAGCACCGCATCGCCGAGCAGGCCGGGGCGCAGCGCGCCGAGGTGGGCGTCACGTCCGATCGCGCGGGCCGGGGTCTCCGTGAGCGCCCGCACGACCTCCGGCAGCGGCACGCCCGCCGCCACCGCCCGCTGCAGCGCGACGTCCTGGGTTAGGGTGGAGCCGGCGATAGAGCCGGTGTCGTCGGCGCGGGCCACGCCGTTCTCGACGGTGACCTTGACCGCACCGAGGTCGTACGTGCCGTCGGCGCTCCCGGCCGCGGCCATGGCGTCGGTGATGAGCGCCACGCGCTGCGGCGCCGCGTCGAACACGAGCTTGACGACGTGCGGGTCGAGGTGCACGTCGTCGGCGATCGCCTCCAGGATCACCCGATGGTCGGCGGCCGCAGCCAGCACCGGACCGGGGGCGCGGTGGTGGATTCCGGGCATCGCGTTGAAGGCGTGGGTCAGCAGCGAGGCGCCGGCCTCGAAGGCGGCGACGGCCATCGCGGCGTCGGCGTCGGTGTGCCCCACCGCGGCCGCGGCACCCGCCGCGACGATCTGACGGACGGCGTCGATCCCGCCGGGGAGTTCCGGCGCGATGGTGACCTGACGGACGGTGCCTTCTCCGGCATCCAGCAGACGGGCCACGTCGGCCGGGACGGGGTGCCGCAGCAGCGAGGGCTCATGGGCGCCGTGGTGCCCGGGGTCGAGGAACGGGCCCTCCAGGTGCGAGCCGAGGACGTCGGGGTCGGTCCTGGTCAGGGCAGCGATCAGGGCGACGCTGCGGGCGAGGTCGTCGATCGTGCCCGTGACGAGCGAGATGACGGCCCTGGTGGTGCCGTGCTCGCGGTGCAGATCCCGCCCGGTCCGGATGGCGTCCACACCGTCGTCGTACGCCGCACCCGCTCCGCCGTGACCGTGGATGTCGACGAAGCCCGGCGTGAGCAGCGCGCCCGCGCCCGCCACGGCGGTCGCGTCCACGACCTCCGTCGCGGGCTCCCAGTCCGTTCCGGAGCCGCGGGACGCCACGACGCCGTCCTCGATGCGCACCCAGCCGTCCTCGACGATCTCCCCGTGATCGACGAGGCGGGCGGAGTGGATGACGAGGGAACCGGTCGCGGAGGAGAGGGTCTTCAACGGGCGCTCCAGGGGATCTCGGGGGCAGGGTGGAAATCGACCCCCTCAGCCTTCCACAGCGGCGCGAGGGCGCCGACCCGGGCGCGGAAGGAATCCCACGTGCGGCCCACGCCCTCGCGCGGCGACCAGGCGATCTCGGCCTGCGCGGCGGCACGGGGGAACACGAGCTGCTCCACCTCGTCGAGCGTGCGGGTGGTCTCGGACCACAGCGGCGCCTCGATCCCCAGGATCGCCTCGTCCGGCACGTCGAGGACGGCGGTCGGCTCCCACTCGTACGCGCGGCGGACGTCGATGATGGCGGCCCAGGTGAGTCCGAGCGGGAACTCGGCCGTGTACTTCATGTCGAGATAGGTCGCATCCGCCGCCGACATGATGAGGGCTCCGCCGCGCTCGACGAAGTGCGCGGCCTCCTCGGCATGCGTGCCCGTCGGCGTCGTCATGCCCCAGTACTGCCCGATCGTGCCGCGGGCGATGCCGGCCGCCGACCCCATCTCGTGCCACGCGACCGGGGTCTTGCCCTCCTCGACGACGATGGCCGTCGCGCGCTCCGCGAACAGGTCGAAGTCGGCCTGGGGTGTGCCGAGGGACTCGTCGCCCCCGATGTGGATGTAGGGCCCCGGGGTCATCTCGGCGAGCTCGCGGACGACGTCGCGGACGAACCGGTACGTCTCCTCCTCGTGGATGCGCACGCTGGAGTGCCCGACGCCCCAGCCCAGGTAGGGCTCTCCGGCCACAGGGAGCGGCTGGCCGAGCTGCTCGGACTGGGCGACCAGCGCGTCGTTCAGCACCGGGGCCTCGACCAGCTCCGGGTAGGCCACGCCGATCGCGTGGGTGTGGCCGGGGAGGTCGACCTCGGGGATCACGATCATGTGGCGCGCCGCCGCGTATGCCACGATCTCGCGGTAGTCGTCCTTGGTGTAGAAGCCGCCGGGGGCGCCGTCGGCCGCGGTGGCGGCGGCGCGCTCGGTGAGCAGCGGCCAGGAGTCGATGTGCACGCGCCAGCCCTGGTCGTCGGTGAGGTGCAGGTGCAGGTGGTTGAACTTCAGTGCGCTGGTGCTGTCGATGAGCCGCTTCACGTCGTCGACGCCGAAGAAGTGCCGCGCCACGTCGAGCATCACGCCGCGGCGGGCGAAGCGCGGGGCGTCGGCGATGTCGGCGCGGAGCAGCGCCCAGCCGGCGTCGTCCTCCCGGAGCAGCTGCAGCAGCGTCTGGACCCCGTAGAAGAGCCCCGCCTCATCGGCGCCGATGAGGATGGCGCGGTCGCCGACCTCGAGCGTGTAGCCCTCCGGCGCGGAGGAGGCCGCGTCGACGAACAGCTCGATCTCGGCGGGGCCGGAGTCCACCGCGGTGAGGCGGAGGCCGGTGCGGCGTTCGACGGCGTCGATCAGCTGTCCGGCGGCGGGGGAGGTGCCGAGCACGCGCGTCGTCGCGGCGAGCGGCAGACGTCCCTCCCTGGCCTTCGCGGACACCGGAGCAGGGACGAGGGGCAGATCAAGAGGTAGGACCATGAACAAAACCTAGCCGTCGAAACGCCGCAAGGGAACAGGGGGATCGAAACGATTCTGCAGACGGTGGGCACGATGACCGAAACGGCCGCGTGCGCGGCGGCTCGCATCGGCTATGCTCGTAACCGTCGCGACTGGCGTCTGGGTGGACAACCACCGGGGAGCGACTGACCACGGAATTCGACCGCGCGCCTGGGCCGATAGGAACACCCTTTTCGAATCCGTCGTCAAAAGGAGCACGTCATGACCGACCGTTACTTCAACGCCCCGCTTTCCGAGGTCGACCCGGAGATCGCCGAGGTCCTCGATCGCGAGCTGAAGCGTCAGCAGACCTTCCTCGAGATGATCGCCTCGGAGAACTTCGTCCCCGTCTCGGTCCTGCAGTCGCAGGGCTCGGTGCTCACCAACAAGTACGCCGAGGGCTACCCCGGCCGCCGCTACTACGGCGGCTGCGAGGAGGTCGACGTCGCGGAGGAGCTCGCCATCTCCCGCGCCAAGAGCCTGTTCGGCGCCGAGTTCGCGAACGTCCAGCCGCACTCCGGTGCGTCCGCGAACGCCGCGGTCCTGCACGCGATCGCCCGCCCCGGCGACACCCTGCTCGGCCTCTCGCTCGACCAGGGCGGCCACCTCACGCACGGCATGAAGATCAACTTCTCCGGCCGCCTGTACGACATCGTGGCCTACGGGGTCGACGCCGAGACCTCGACGATCGACATGGACGAGGTCCGCCGCCTCGCCATCGAGCACAAGCCCACGGTCATCATCGCCGGGTGGTCCGCCTACCCGCGCACGATGGACTTCGCCGCGTTCCGTGCCATCGCCGACGAGGTGGGCGCGATCCTCTGGGTCGACATGGCGCACTTCGCCGGCCTCGTCGCCGCCGGCCTGCACCCGAACCCGGTGCCGCACGCGCACGTCGTCTCCTCCACCGTGCACAAGACCATCGGCGGCCCGCGCTCGGGCTTCATCCTCACCAACGACGCCGACCTCGCCAAGAAGATCAACACCGCGGTCTTCCCCGGCCAGCAGGGCGGTCCGCTCATGCACGTGATCGCGGCGAAGGCGACCGCCTTCAAGCTCGCCGGCACGCCGGAGTTCAAGGAGCGCCAGGAGCGCGTGCTGCGCGGGGCGAAGCTCATCGCCGAGCGCCTGTCGCAGCAGGACGTGAAGGACGCCGGCATCGCCGTGCGCTCGGGCGGGACGGACGTGCACCTCGTGCTCGTCGACCTCCGCGACGCCGAGATCGACGGCAAGCAGGCGGAAGACCTCCTGCACGACATCCACATCACCGTGAACCGCAACGCCGTGCCGAACGACCCGCGTCCGCCGATGGTGACCTCGGGTCTGCGCATCGGCACGCCCGCGCTCGCGACCCGCGGCTTCGGCGACGCCGAGTTCACGGAGGTGGCCGACATCATCGCCCTCGCGCTGCTCCCCGGTGCCGACATCGAGGCGCTCCGCGCCCGCGTGGACGCGCTCGCCGCGGCCTTCCCGCTCTACCCGGACCTGCAGCAGTGACCGCGGTCGTCCTCGACGGCAAGGCGGCGGCGGCCGAGATCCGCGCCGAGCTGACGGAGCGGGTCGCCGTGCTGAAGGAGAAGGGCGTCACCCCCGGCATCGCCACGGTGCTGGTGGGAGCCGACCCCGCCTCGCAGCTCTACGTGGGCATGAAGCACCGGCAGTCCGAGGCGATCGGGATGAACTCGATCCAGCGCGAGCTGCCGGCCGACGCCACCCAGGCCGACGTCGAGGCGCTGATCGACGAGCTCAACGCCGATCCCGCCTGCCACGGGTACATCGTGCAGCTGCCGCTGCCGAAGCACCTCGACACCGACGCCATCCTGGAGCGGATCGATCCGGCGAAGGACGCGGACGGGCTGCACCCGACCAACCTCGGGCGCCTCGTCCTCAACGTCAACGCGCCGATCCACACGCCGCTGCCATGCACCCCGCGCGGGGTCATCGAGCTGCTGCTGCGCAACGACTACGACCTCAAAGGCAAGCACGTCGTGGTTGTCGGTCGCGGTGTCACGATCGGGCGTTCGATCGGGCTGCTGCTGACCCGTCGCGACCTCAACGCCACGGTCACGCTGACGCACACCGGCACGGTCGACATGCCGCGTTACCTGCGGGAGGCCGACGTGATCGTGGCGGCGGCCGGCGTGAAGCACCTCATCCGCGCCGAGGACGTCAAGCCCGGAGCCGCGGTGCTGGACGTGGGGGTCACCCGCGAGACCGATCCGGAGACCGGGAAGAACCTCGTCTTCGGCGACGTCGCTCCCGAGGTCGCCGAGGTCGCCGGGTACCTGTCGCCGAATCCGGGAGGGGTGGGGCCGATGACCGTCGCCCTGCTCATGACCAACGTCGTCGAGGCGGCCGAGCGGACGGTCTGACCTCCGCACCGCGTCGCAGATTCACGCGAACGCCGCAGGGATCCCGGGGATCCCTGCGGCGTTCGTGCGTTTCTGCGGACTCAGACCTGGCCGTGCAGCGAGCTCTCCACGCCGCTGATCCGGGCCTGCTCGTCGAAGCGGATCGTCGCGGTGCCCGAGGCATCCGTCACCGTGGCGCCGGAGAAGGACTCGTCCGTCCAGGTGAGGGTCCAGCCGGCGAGACGCGCGAGGTCCCAGACCGCCGTGCGGGCGTCGGGGAGGGGCGTCTGCGCGAGGGTGCGGGGCAGGGCCACCACCGTGTCGGCGACCGTGAGCGGGGCGAGCGGGGCGTCCAGCAGGAACACCGCGCGGGTGCCGCCGTCGACGGGGGCCGAGTAGTAGGGGGAGCGACCGGTGAGCTCGACCGCCACGCCGCCGATCGTATGCGCCGCGCGGGCGATCCACTCCGCGTCGCCCGAGGCATCGGCCGGGAACGGGACCTCGGGGGTGGTGAGCTCGGCGATCCCGTGCTGCTCGCCGTACGCGCGGAGCTGCGCCGCGACACCCTGGGGGTCGCCCTGGGGGTGCGCCCATGCCCACAGCAGCGAGCGGGGGCCGGGGGCGATCGTGGCGATGAGGTGCGCGCGGGTCACGAGCTGCCGGGTCGGGTCGTCGTTCGCGGTGAAGGTCAGCGTTCCCGCCGCGAGGTCGGCGTCCCACCGGTGCTCGCCGAGCGCATCGGCGGCCGCGGAGAGGGCGTCCTGGCGGAGCGCGGTGAAGAGGGCGGCACGGTCGGCGAGGGGCTGCAGCGGGGGGAAGGTCATGCCCACAGTCTCGCCGGGATTGCTATGAATCCGCCACTCCGCTTCGAATCGCGCACATGGCCCCATTCCGGCCGCGGATGGAGCCAGGTGCGCGACTCGAAGTCAGTAGCTGGGGCGGCCGGAGGTGTCGGAGCGGGGGAGGAAGCGGGCGGCGAGGGCCTCGGAGGCGCGGGCGAGGAGGGCGACGTCGGCGCCGACGGCCACGAAGTCCGCCCCCGCCGCGAGATACGCGTCGGCGGCGGAGGGGTCGAAGGCGTTCACGCCCACGGGCTTCCCGGCGGCACGGACCGCGGCGAACACGGACTCCACGGCGGCGACCACGTCCGGATGCGTCTGCTGTCCGAGCAGGCCCATCGACGCGGACAGGTCCGAGGGGCCGACGAACACCGCGTCCACCCCGTCGACCGCGGCGATGTCAGCGGCAGCCTCGACCCCCGCGGCCGTCTCGATCTGCACCGTCAGCGACACGTGCTGCGCGGACTCCTGCAGGTAGCGGTCGACGCGGTTCCAGCGGGCGCTGCGGGCGAGGGCGCTGCCGACGCCGCGGACGCCCTCGGGGGGATAGCGGGTCGCGGCCACGGCGGCCCTGGCCTCGTCGGCGGACGACACCATCGGCACGATGAGGTTCTGCGCACCGAGGTCGAGCACCTGCTTGATCGCGACCGCATCGTTCAAGGGCACCCGGACGAGCGGGGTCACCGGATAGGCCGCGACCGCCTGGAGCTGGGTCAGCACGGACTCGAGCGTGTTCGCCGAGTGCTCCATGTCGATGAGCAGCCAGTCCAGCCCGGAGCCCGCGGCGACCTCGGCGAGCAGCGGGCTGCCGGAGCACACCCACATCCCCACGAAGGGACGATCGGACGCGGCGAGCTGCGCGCGGAAGGACGGGTCTAGACGAAGCGGCATGTGATGGTCCCCATCGGTCCGTAGTCGCACAGCACCTCGTCGCCGCGCGACACCCACATCGGGCGTGTGAACGATCCTGCCAGGATGATCTCGCCCGCCTCCAGACGCGCGCCGTGCTGATGGAACTTGTTAGCGAGCCACGCGACCCCGGTCGCGGGGTGGCCGAGCACGCCGGCGGCGACACCGGTCTCCTCGATCTCCCCGTTGCGGGACAGCACGCCGGGCACCCACCGCAGGTCGATCTCGTCCGGGCGCTTGCGCACCGTCCCCAGCACCATCGCCCCGTACGCGGCGTTGTCGCTGATGGTGTCGACGATCGTTCGGCCCTCGAGCTCGATGTGCGAGTTGAGCACCTCGAGGGCCGGCACGGCGTAGTCGATGGCGGCGAGGGCGTCCTCCAGCGTGCAGTCGGGGCCCTCAAGAGGCTCCTTGAGCACGAACGCGAGCTCCACCTCGATGCGGACGTTGGAGAAGTGCCCGGTGGGGATCTCCGCGCCCGACTCGTACACGGTGTCGTCGAACATGACGCCGTAGTCGGGCTCGGTGATCCCCGTCGCCTGCTGCATGGCCTTCGAGGTCAGGCCGATCTTGCGCCCGACCAGCCGACGGCCGGCCGCGACCTGCGAATCCCGCCACACGCCCTGGATGGCGTAGGAGTCCTCCACGGTCGCCTCGGGGTACCGCGCGGTGATGCGCGGGATCACCCCGTGCGTGCGGTCGGCCTCCGCGAGCTCCGCGGCGATCTGCGCGATGGTCTCCTCAGACAGCATGAGCGTCTCCTAGAGCTGGTGGCCGAGCTTGTACTCGCCCTGCTTGTACTCGGGCATCGAGGTCTCGCCTTCGTCCGCGCGGGTGTAGGAGAAGCCGTCGGCGCCGATCGTCACGGCCATCTCGCTGGAGTCCGTGCGGGCGACGACGGGCTGCGGGTTGCCGTCGAGGTCGATCACGAGCGAGGCGTCGGTGTACCAGGAGGGCACCACCGGGGTGCCCCACCAGTCGCGGCGCTGGTTGTCGTGCACGTCCCAGGTGACGACCGGGTTGTCCGGGTCGCCGGTGTAGTAGTCCTGCGTGTAGATCTCGACGCGGTGGCCGTCGGGGTCGCGCAAGTAGAGGTAGAACGCGTTGGAGACGCCGTGCCGGCCGGGGCCGCGCTCGATGGCGTCGGAGCGGCGCAGCGCCCCGAGCTTGTCGCAGATCGCGAGGATGTTGTGCTTCTCGTGCGTCGCGAAGGCGACGTGGTGCATGCGCGGGCCGTCGCCGCCCGTCGCCGCGGTGTCGTGCACGGTGGGCTTGCGGCGCATCCACGCGGCGTACACGGTGCCCTCGTCGTCCTGGATGTCCTCCGTCACGCGGAAACCGAGGTCCTGGTAGTGGCGCACCGCACGTGGCACGTCGGGGGTGACCTGGTTGAAGTGGTCGAGGCGCACGAGCTCGCCGGGGGTGTGCAGGTCGTACCGCCAGGACAGGCGCTCCACGTGCTCGGTGGCGTAGAAGAACTCGTACGGGAAGCCGAGCGGGTCGACGACGCGCACGGAGTCGCCGATGCCCTTCACGAAGCCGTTCTCCTGACGACGGACGTCGCAGCCGAGTTCCGTGTAGAACTCCACGGCGCGGTCGAGGTCCTCCGCGGCGCGCACCCGGTACGAGAACGCGGCGACCGCGGCGATGGGCCCCTGACGCAGGACGAGGTTGTGGTGGATGAACTCCTCGGTCGAGCGCAGGTAGATCGCCTCGTCGTCCTCCTCGGTCACGTACAGGCCCAGGATGTCGACGTAGAACTGCCGCGAGGCGGCCAGGTCGGTCACGACGAGCTCCATGTACGCGCAGCGCAGGATGTCCGGCGGGGTGCTCTTCGGCGTCGCGACGGGGTTGTCGCTCTGGATAGGGGCCTCCTGGCTCACGTAGTAGCCGGAGGAGGTGAGGGTCTTGGCGGTCTTGTCGGTCATGTCGGCGTCCTTGCTCGTCAGGGGATCGGGTCAGCTCTCGGCGTCTTCCGACGCCTCGGCCACGTCTTCGGCGAGGGCCTTCTTGCCGAACGTGGGGTTGTGCGGGGTCGAGGCGAGCGTGATGTGCACGCTCTGCTGGTCGGTGTAGAAGTCGATGGAGCGGTAGCCGCCCTCGTGGCCCAGGCCCGACGCCTTCACGCCGCCGAACGGCGTGCGCAGGTCGCGGACGTTGTTGCTGTTCAGCCACACCATGCCGGCCTCGACGGACTGCGCGAACGTGTGGGCGCGCTTGAGGTCGTTCGTCCAGATGTAGGCCGCGAGCCCGTACTTCGTGTTGTTCGCGAGCGCCAGCGCCTCCTCGTCGGAGTCGAACGGGGTGATGGCGACGACCGGGCCGAAGATCTCCTCCTGGAAGATGCGGGCGTCGGGGGCGACGTCGGCGAACACCGTCGGGGCGACGAAGTTCCCCTCCTCGAAGCCCTCGGGACGACCGCCGCCGGCGACCAGGCGGCCCTCGGTCTTGCCGATCTCGACGTAGGACATCACCTTGTCGTAGTGCTCGGGGTGCACGAGCGCGCCGACCTCGGTCTCGGGGTCGTGCGGGTAGCCGACCTTGACGCGCTGCGCCTGCGCGGCATAGCGCTCCACGAACTCGTCGTAGATCGAGCGCTCCACTATGATGCGGGACCCGGCGGTGCAGCGCTCGCCGTTGAGGGAGAAGACGCCGAAGATGGTGGCGTCGACGGCGGCCTCCAGGTCGGCGTCCGCGAAGACCACGGCGGGCGACTTGCCGCCGAGCTCCATCGACAGGCCCTTGAGGAACGGCGCGGCGTTGCCGAAGATGATCTGCCCTGTGCGGCTCTCACCGGTGAAGGAGATGAGCGGCACGTCGGGGTGCTTCACCAGCGCGTCGCCGGCGTCTTCGCCGAGGCCGTTGACGAGGTTGAAGACGCCCTGCGGCAGCCCCGCCTCCTCGAAGATGCCCGCCCACAGCGAGGCGGAGAGGGGCGTGAACTCGGCCGGCTTGAGGACGACCGTGTTGCCGGTGGCGAGCGCGGGGCCGAGCTTCCAGGACTCGAGCATGAACGGCGTGTTCCACGGGGTGATGAGCCCGGCGACGCCGATCGGCTTGCGGTTGACGTAGTTCATCTGCTTGCCCGGCACCTTGAAGGCGTCGTCGGCCTGGGCGACGATCAGGTCGGCGAAGAAGCGGAAGTTCTCCGCGGCGCGGCGGGCCTGACCGAGGGCCTGCGTGATCGGCAGGCCGGAGTCGTACGACTCCAGCTCCGCGAGCCGAGCGTCGCGCGACTCCACGATGTCGGCGATCCTGTGCAGCACGCGCGAGCGCTCGCGGGGGAGCATGCGCGGCCAGGGGCCTTCGTCGAAGGCGCGCTTGGCGGCGGCGACGGCCCGCTCGATGTCGGCCTTCTTGCCGGCGGCGGCCGTCGTGTAGGTCTGGTTCGTCACCGGGTCGAGCACGTCGAACGTGTCGCCGTCGATCGAGTCGACGAAGGCGCCGTCGATGTAGTGCTGGATGTGGTCGGGCAGGTCGGCGGGGATGCGGGAGTCGGTCATGATGCTTCTCCTTCGGCGGGGACGGAACGGGTGTGCAGGGCGTCGAGGAACGCGTCCCTCGTGCGCCACCGGTGGTTGCGGGCGGCGAGCTCGATCTCCAGCGGCTCGGCGCCGTCGCGGATCAGCTCGAGGATCTGGGTGTGCTCGTCGACCGAGTGGTGGGCGCGGCCGGGCACGTAGGCGAAGGTCGAGTCGCGGATGCCGGACAGCCGGGCCCAGCCGCGGTGCACGAGGTCGAGCAGGTGCGGGTTGGGGCACGGCTCGAACAGCACGGAGTGGAACTGCCGGTTGAGCTCGGTGAACGTGTGCGGGTCGAAGTGGTCGAGCAGGCGGCTCATGCGCTCGTTGACCTCCGCGGCCTGCGCGAGCGCGTCCGCGTCGAGCAGGGGAGCGGAGAGCGCGGTGGCCGCCCCTTCGACGAGTCCGAGCGTCTGCATCGTGTGGGCGTACTCGCCCTCGTCCACGAGGGTCACGCGGGCGCCGACGTTGCGCTCGAAGGTCACGAGCCCCTCGGCCTCCAGGCGGCGGATCGCCTCGCGCACCGGGACCACGCTCATCCCCAGCTCCTCGGCGATCGGACCGAGGACCAGGCGGTAGCCGGGACCGTAGGTATGCGCCGAGATGCGCGCGCGGATCCAGGCGTACGCCTGCTCCGACTTGCTGGCGCTCTCGACCGTGCTCACTTCCGCTCCGCTCCGGTGCCGGTCGCCTGCTCGTAGCGGGCGCGCCATTCGGCGTTCATCGGGAAGAGGCCGTCGACCGGGTGCCCGGCGGCGACCTGCTCGGCGATCCAGGCGTCCTCCATCTCCTGGGCCACGGCGTCGGCGGCGACCTCGGCGGCGAGAGCGGGCGGGATCACGATCACGCCGTCGCTGTCGCCGACGATGATGTCGCCGGGCTGCACGGTGGCACCGCCGCACGAGATCGTCACGTCGACGTCCCACGGCACGTGCTTGCGGCCGAGCACCGAGGGGTGCGCACCCTGCGAGAACACCGGAAGCCCGATCTCGGCGACGGCCTGGAAGTCGCGGACACCGCCGTCGGTGACCACGCCCGCCGCGCCGCGGGTCTGCGCGCGCAGGGCGAGGATGTCGCCGAGCGTGCCGGTGGTCGCGTCGCCGCGGGCCTCGATGACGATGACCTCGCCTTCGGCGACCGCGTCGAACGCGCGCTTCTGGGCGTTGTACCCGCCGCCGTGGGTGCGGAACAGGTCTTCGCGGAACGGCACGAAGCGGAGGGTCTTGGCGGTGCCGACGATCTTCGTGCCCGGGAGGTTGGCGGAGACCCCGTCGATGAAGCAGGAGTGGTGTCCGCGTTTGCGCAGCTGGGCCGAGAGGCCGGCGGTGGGGGCTTCGAGGAGCTGGGCGCGGAGCTCGGGGGTGAGCGTGGGCGCGGTGTCCTCGGCGGGCAGGCCGGCGAGCTCGCGGGAGCCCCAGGCCTCGGTGCGCTGGAGGTCGTCCACCGCGGGGAGCGAGCCGAGGTCGCCGTCGAAGGGGACATCCCCCTGCGTGACCGTCGTGACCAGGCGGCCGGACGTGGGGGCGCCGGGGGCGTCCGGGGCGTCGACCTCGATCTCGACCACGTCGCCGGGGACGATGACCGACGAGCCCGCGGGGGTGCCGGTGAGGATCACGTCGCCGGTCTCCAGCGTGAAGTGCTGGGAGAGGTCGGCGACGAGCTGGGCCAGCGGGAAGATGAGGCCGGCGGTGGTGTCGTCCTGGCGGAGCTCGCCGTTCACCCAGGCGCGCACGCGGAGGGCCGCCGGGTCGACCGTGCGGGCGTCGATCAGCTCCGGACCGAGCGGGGTGTACCCGTCGCCGCCCTTGGAGCGGACGTTGGAGCCCTTGTCGTTGGCGCGCAGATCGTAGAGACCGAGATCGTTCGAGGCGGTCACCCACTGCACGTGGTCCCAGGCGTCGGCGAGGGCGACCCGGCGGGCCGGGGCGCCGATGATCAGCGCGATCTCCCCCTCGAACGCGAGCAGCTCGGTGCCGGCGGGGCGCTCGACCGTGCCGCCGGAGACCCCGACCGAACTGGCCGGCTTGAAGAAATAGGAGGGGTGGGCGGGGCGTCGACCGCGCTGGTCGGCCCGCGAGGCGTAGCTCAGGTGGATCGCGATGATCTTCCCCGGGCGGGCGATGGTGTCCGTCACGGATGCGCCTCCTCGCGCTCGTCAGGACGCGTTGTGCGTCGTATCCGAAATCATATATCATCGTCTCACCCCTCGGCAAGCAGATCGGATTCACGTCCGGGCGCGCCGTGACAACGCGGTCACAAGCACAAAGGAGACACCCCATGAGCGGGCAGTCACAGGGTGGGTTCACGCCCACCGGAACCATCGCGACGGCGGCCGACCGGCGTCGTGTCGTCTTCGCCACCGTCGTCGGGACCACCGTCGAGTGGTACGACTTCTTCATCTACGCCACGGCGGTCGGGCTCGTCTTCGGACAGCTCTTCTTCGCGCCGCTCGGCGCCAACAGCGCTCTCGTCGGCTTCGCCACGGTCGGTGTGAGCTTCCTCTTCCGGCCCCTCGGCGCGTTCCTCGCCGGCCACTACGGCGACAAGCTCGGCCGCAAGGCCGTGCTGATGTGGACGCTGATCCTCATGGGGGCCGCGACCGCCCTGATCGGTCTGCTCCCCACGTACGAGACCATCGGCGTGATGGCGCCGGTCCTCCTCGTGCTGCTGCGCATCGTGCAGGGCATCTCGGCTGGCGGCGAGTGGGGCGGCGCGGTGCTGATGGCTGTCGAGCACGCCCCGCGCAAGAAGCGCGGCATCTTCGGCGCCTCCCCGCAGATCGGCGTGCCGCTCGGCCTGCTGCTCGCCTCGGGCGTCATGGCGCTGATGACCGCGATCGCTCCGGGGGACCAGTTCCTCGCGTGGGGCTGGCGCGTGCCGTTCCTGCTGAGCGTCGTGCTGATCCTCGTGGGCTACTACGTCCGCCGTCGCGTGGAGGAGAGCCCGGTGTTCGCCGAGCTCGCCGAGCGCAAGGAGAAGGCGAAGATGCCGATCGTGCAGCTCTTCCGCAAGCACCTGCTGCTCGTCATCATCGCCGCCCTCGTCTTCGCCGGGAACAACGCGGTGGGCTACATGACCACCGGCGGCTACATCCAGGGCTATGCCACGAACCCCGAGGGGCCCATCGGCCTCGAGCGCGGGCCCGTGCTGTGGGCGGTCACCGGATCGGCCGTCACCTGGCTGCTCACCACGCTGCTGGCCGGCTGGGTGTCCGACCGCATCGGCCGTCGCACGACCTACCTCATCGGCTGGGTGCTCCAGCTCGTCGGCGTGTTCACGCTGTTCCCGCTCGTCAACACCGGCGAGGTGGGGCTGCTGTTCGCCGGTCTCGCAATCCTCACGATCGGCCTGGGCTTCACCTACGGGCCGCAGGCGGCGCTGTACACCGAGCTGTTCCCCGCGAGCATCCGGTTCTCCGGCGTCTCCATCTCGTACGCGATCGGCGCGATCGCCGGTGGCGCCTTCGCGCCCACGATCGCGACGTTCATCGTCGATCAGACCGGCTCCACCGAGGCGGTCACCTGGTACCTCGCGGGCATGACCCTCCTCGGCCTCGTCGCCACGCTCCTGCTGCGCGACCGCTCGGGCATCCCGCTCGGTCCGGACCACGAGGAGGAGCAGTCCGTCAGCCCGATCCGCGGGCTCGCGAAGGTCTGACCTCCCTGCCACGAGAGCGCACGTCCCTGAGGGGCGTGCGCTCTCGTGCGTTCCGGCTCAGCCCTCGAGGGCCTCGCGGATGAGGTCGGCGGAGCGCCGGAGGCGCGCGGCGATCTCCCCGTCGTCCAGGTCGGTCGCGACGTGCACGACCGCGATCGCGGCGGGACGCTGACCGCGCAGACGCAGCGGGACGGCGACCGACTGGACCGTGGGGATGACCTCGTCGTGGCTCGTGGCGTAGCCGCGCGCGGCGGCGGCGTCGACGTCGGCGCGCAGGGCGGGGGAGATGGCGACGGGGACCTCCGCGCCGTCGAGCTGCGCGAGGATCGCCTTCCCGGGGGCGCCGACCGTGACGGAGTGCCGCGCGCCGGGGCGCTGGGCGACGCTGGCGACGGCGTGCCGCGGCTCGACGCTGGCGAGGGTGATGCACTCGGCCCCGTCGAGGACGGCGAGGAAGCAGGTCATGCCGAGCTCGTTCGCGATGGCGGTGAGCTCCGGCAGGGCCTCGGCCTGGAGGTCGTGGGCAACGCCGGCGGCGAGGGCGGCCATGCGGGCGCCGAGGCTCACGGCGCCGCTCGCGTCGCGGGTGACGAGACCGTGATCCTCGAGGGTGCGGAGGAGGCGGTAGGCGATGGAGCGATGCACTTCGAGGCGTCCGGCGATGTCGTCGATGGTCAGCGCGCCGCGGGCGTCGGCGAGCACCTCGAGGATGCGGATGCCGCGGCTCAGCGTCTGCGAGGCGGGGGCGGCGGGGCGCTCGGACATGGCTCTCCTTGCGATGCGCAAGGCACCGGTCTAGGCTGTGTTCAATAGTAGAACACTGTGTTCGAATATAGAACACCGTGTTCCTGGACGCAACACCCGACGAAGACGTCCGGAAGGAATCGACGACGATGCAGTTCCACCACCACGGCTATGTGTCCGGAGACCCGCGCGTGCAGGACGCCGCTGGCACCGGGATCGACCGCCCCGCCGCCCTGCCCGACGAGGTCGACGTCCTCATCGTCGGCTCCGGGCCCGCGGGCATGCTGCTCGCGGCACAGATGTCGCAGTACCCCGACATCACCACCCGCATCATCGAAAAGCGCGAGGGCCGCCTCGTCCTCGGGCAGGCCGACGGCATCCAGCCTCGCAGCGTGGAGACCTTCCAGGCCTTCGGCTTCGCCGAGCGCATCATCGCCGAGGCCTACAACATCGGCTGGATGAACTTCTGGGGCCCCGACCCCGAGCACCCCGATCAGATCGTGCGGACCACCCGCACCGCCGACTACGCCTACGACATCTGCGAGTTCCCGCACCTCATCGTCAACCAGGCCCGCGTGCTGGACTACTTCGCCGAAGCGGCGGCTGACGGCCCCGGACGGATCGTGCCGGACTACGGCGTCGAATTCCTCGGGCTCACCGTGCACGAGGAGGGCGAGTACCCGGTCGAGGTGCGCGTGCGGCACGTCGGCGCGGCCGACGAACGCGTCGTCCGGGCGAAGTACGTGATGGGCTGCGACGGCGCCCGGAGCGGCGTGCGTCAGGCGATCGGACGCACGCACGTCGGCGCGAGCGCCGCGCACGCCTGGGGCGTCATGGACGTGCTCGTCAACACCGACTTCCCGGACTGGCGCACCAAGTGCGCGATCAACTCGAAGGCCGGCAACATCCTGCACATCCCGCGGGAGGGCGGCTACCTCAGCCGCATGTACATCGACCTCGGCGAGGTCGCGGCGGACGACGACCACCGCGTGCGCCAGACGCCCATCGAGGAGATCATCCGGCGCGCCAACGCGATCCTCCACCCCTACACGCTCGATGTGAAGCAGGTGGCCTGGCACAGCGTCTACGAGGTCGGCCACCGTGTGACCGACGGCTTCGACGACGTGGACCCCGGCGCCGACCGCAGCCCGCGCGTCTTCCTCACCGGCGACGCCTGCCACACCCACAGCGCCAAGGCCGGCCAGGGCATGAACGTGTCGATGCAGGACGGGTTCAACCTCGGCTGGAAGCTCGGGTCCGTGCTGAGCGGCCGTGCGCCCGAGTCGCTGCTCGCCACGTACGGCGCCGAGCGCCGTCCCGTCGCGCAGCAGCTCATCGACTTCGACCGCGAGTGGTCCAGCCTCATGGCGCGCAAGCCCGAGGAGATCTCCGACCCGAACGAGCTGGCCACGTACTACCTGGCGACGGCCGAGTTCCCGTCCGGGTTCATGACCCAGTACACGTCCTCCATGATCACCGGCACGAACGCCCACCAGGCGCTCGCCGTCGGGTACCCGCTGGGCAAGCGCTTCCAGTCGGCGGAGGTCGTGCGGGTCGGGGACGGCAACGTCGTCCACCTCGGACACCACGCGAAGGCCGACGGCCGGTGGCGGGTCTACGCGTTCGGCGACCGGACCGGCGAAGCGCTCGCCGCGTGGGCGGAGAAGGCGGCGCCCGTGTTCGCACGGTTCACGCCGACGGATGCCGACGCCGATGCCGTATTCGACGTGAAGGCCGTGTACCAGCAGCCCTTCGAGGAGGTCGAGGTGACGACGACGCCCGAGCTCTTCCAGCCGAAGACCGGCCCGCTCGGACTCACCGACTGGGAGAAGGTCTACGCGGCCGGCCCGAGCAAGTGGTGTGGCACGGACATCTTCGAGGCGCGGGAGTTGTCCCGTGACGGCGTCGTGATCGTCGTGCGTCCGGACCAGTACGTCGCAGCGATCCTCCCGCTGGACGGCGTGGACGAGCTGGCGGGCTTCCTGGACGGGGCGCTGCTTCCCGCGCGCTGAGGTCTCCGGGCGTCGTCCGCCTCTGGCGGGTGTCGGAGGCCGCGCGTACTGTGAGGGCCGACGGGTGACGGAGCCCGACAGGAGGAGTGCGTGATGGACTGGAAGATCGAACTCATCTTCGTGCCGGTCAGCGATGTCGACCGGGCGAAGGACTTCTACGTGAAGATCGGCTTCCACGCCGACCATGATCAGGTGCCGTGCGAGGGGCTGCGGTTCGTGCAGATGACCCCGCCGGGATCGGCCTGCTCGATCGCCTTCGGCACAGGGCTGACCAGCGGCCTGGAGCCGGGGCAGCAGAACACCATCCAGGTGGTCGTCCCCGACGCCGACGAGGCTCTCGCACACCTGCGGGGTCTCGGGGTGGAGGCCGAGGGCGTGGACGAGCATGACTGGGGCCGTTTCGTGCGTTTCGACGACCCGGACGGCAACACCTGGACCCTGCAGGAGCTCCCGGACTACAGCGCTCAGGGGTGACGACGGTCCCCGGGCCGGGTCTGGGTCTGGTCCTGGGGGTCGGGTCTGGTTCTGGGGGTCGGGTCTGGTTCGGGTTCGTCCCGGGTCTGGTTCGGTTCCGGGGGCTCGGGGTCGTGTGCGGTCACAGATGCACGACCTCGGGACGGATGCACGACCGGCGACAGTGTCTGGTCGTGCAGATGGAACGGAGTCGTGCAGGTGTAGGCGGGCTCGGGACGCGGGTCCCCTGTCGGGGCGGAGTGGCACGACTGGGGACGAGTGCACGACCGGGTGACGGATGCATGACCTGGAGACGAGTGCACGACCTGGGGTGAGTCGTGGTCGTGCACCCGTCACCGGATCGTCCTCCTGTGCGTCATGCCCACGTGCCGTATGTCGTGCCCGGGCGGTCGATGTCTCGTCGGCCGCGACCGATGCACGACCGGGTGACGGATGCACGACCGAGGGCGGGTATCGGTCGTGCGGGCGGCCCCGGGTCGTGCGGGCGGCCCCGGGTCGTGCGGGCGGCCCGGGGTCGTGCGGGCGGAACCGGGTCGTGCGGGTGTGCCTGTCGGGGAGGTCCGGAGTCGGGCGACGGGTGCACGACCGGGCGACGGATGCACGACGAGGGGTGGGGTGTGGTCGTGCAGACGGAACCGGGTCGTGCAGGCGGTCCGGGATGAGGGACGTCCGGAGGTCAGGGGAGGCGGGTGGCTCCGCCGGAGACGACGAGGCCGCCGGTGGACGGGATCGCGACGCGGAGTTCGCTCGGGCGACCGACGTGGGCGCCCTGATGGATCCGGACGGCGTCGCCCGGATAGCCCTGGGCGCGGAGATAGGCGCCGACCGAAGCGGCCGCGGACCCTGTCGCCGGATCCTCCGTGATGCGCCCCACGGGGAAGAGGTTGCGGGCCTGGATCTCGGCCGGATCCTGGGCGTGCAGCACCGTCACCGTGCCGTGCCAGCCCTGCGCGCGCATGAGAGTGGCGACCTCGGCGGGGGAGAAGCGGAACTGGTGGAAGAGCTCCCGGTCGGCGACGAAGACGATCGGATGCCAGTTGCCCGCGAACGCCTCGCGGACCGGGAAGCGCGGGTCGACATCGGCCGGCTCCATCCCCAGCAGCGCGAGGAGGCGGTCACGCACGACGGGGTCGAGGTCGCGCACCTCCGGCTCGACGCTCGTGAACGACACCGTGACCCGGCCGTCCGCGTCCGCGAAGGACTCCATCGACACGTCTCCGGCCGCGGTCGCGAACACGACCGTCCCCGGACCCTGCCGCTCGGCGAGGGCCACCGCGGTCGCGACGGTCGCATGCCCGCAGAACGGCACCTCCGCAGCCGGCGACCAGTAGCGCACGCGGAAACGGGAGCCGTTCGCCGCGGCGTCCTGCACGAACGCGGTCTCCGAGTAGCCGACCTCGGCCGCGATCCGCTGCATGTCCGCCTCGTCGAGCCCGTCCGCGTCGAAGACGACCCCGGCGGGGTTGCCGCCGTCCGGCGTCGCGGCGAAGGCGCTGTAGCGCAGGACCTCATGAGCATCCGTCATTCCGGGAGCCTATCGGCCCGCACGGGTCAGGAGTTCACGCGGATGATCTCCTGCTGGTACGGCGCGATCACGTCGCCGGAGATCCGGAGGTCGAGGACGAGGAAGCGTCGGGTCGCCGGGTCCTCCTCGGCCCACGCAGCGAGGCGATCCAGGTCGTCCAGCGTCCGCACGACGATGCCCTCCGCACCGACCGCCGCCCCGAACGCGGCGAAGTCGACCTCGGGGATGCGCATCGGACCCTCGGCCAGGCCCTTCAGCCCGTAGAGGTTGACCTCGGCCCCGTACGCGGCATCGTTCCAGACCACGGCCATGCCGCGTCCGCCCGCCGCCCGCACGGCCGATTCGAGGTCGGCGATCGCCATGAGCCCGCCGCCGTCGCCCGAGGTGAGCACGATGGTCGTGTCCCGACGGGCGAGGGCCGCACCCACCACGCTGGGCCAGCCCTGTCCGATCGACTGGAACGCGGTGCCGATCATCATCATCCGGTCGGGCGCGGCGACCGGCCAGTACATGTTCGCCCAGCCGATGAAGTGCCCGCCGTCCGACACCACGACGCGGTCGTCGGGGAGGAGCTCGGCGATCCGGCGCGCGGCGGAACGCGGGTCGAGGCGGCCGTCCGGGGCGAGCTCGTCTCCGGGCTCGTACGCGCGGGCCGCGGCGACATCGACCGTCTCCCGCCACGGGCGGGTGGGCACAACTGCGGAGTCCGCGCCCGACACGCCGCCGGAGTCGGGGACGGCCTCGGCGAGTCCGACGGCATCTCCGAAGTCGTGCCCGGAGGAGCCGGAGGAGAGGCGGGTGACGAGGGCCTCGGCGGCGAGGCGGGCGTCGGCGCGCACGAAGCCGCCGACGTGGGCGTGGGTCGCGGACGGAGCGGTGTCGATCTGGTACACCCGGGTGCCCGGGGCGAACAGGTCGCCGAAGCGCATCGTGAACTGGTTGAGGCTCGCGCCGAAGACCACCGCGACGTCGGCGGTCCGCACGAGCTCCATCGCCCCCTCGGCGCCGAAGCCACCGGTGACCCCGAGGTCGTACCGGGCGTCCGGGAAGATGCCGCGGCCGAGGGCGGAGGAGGCGGTGAGGGCCCCGGTCTGCGCGGCGAGGGCGCCGAGAGCCTCGCCCGCGCCGGCCAGCCACGCCCCGCGCCCGGCGAGGAGGAACGGACGCTCGGCGTCGCGCAGGGCGGCGGCGATCTCATCCAGCATGCCCTCGGCGAAGTCCCCGCGCGGGGCGAGCGGCGCGGGGAGCCGGGGAGCCGGGGCCGTCGGCACCGCGCCGGCCTCGAGGGCGGCGACGTCGTAGGGGATGGCCAGCACGACGGGCACACGATAGGTGAGGGCGTGCTCGACGGCGATGACGGTGGTCGCGGCGGCATCCGTCCGCCCGACGGTGTAGGTGCGCGCGCCCACCGCCGAGGCCAGAGCGATCTGGTCCACGTCCCACGGCCGCGGCCCCGATGTGGGCTCGTCACCGACGACGAGGACGAGCGGCACGTGCGCCTGCACGGCCTCGGCCAGCGCCGTGATCGTGTTCGTGAAGCCGGCGCCGTAGGTGGAGGTGCCCGCGGCGATGCGGCCGGAGGCGCGGAAGTGCGCATCGGCCGCGACGACCGCGCCCTGCTCGTGACGGACGGCGGTGAAGGTGGCGTCGGTCTGCGTCTCGAGGGCGTCGAGGAAGTAGGCGTTGCCGTTGCCCATGACACCGAAGACGGCATCGACGTGCTGGGCGAGGGTGAGGGCGACGTGCGCGGAGACGGAGGGCATGGAGAAGCCTTTCGAGACAGGGACGGAGAAGGGGGATCCGTATGTGTCTCGCCCTCGCGGCGATGCGAGGTGCTTCGTGCCTCTTTTTCAGGCACCGGCGGGGCCGGACCTGCTCAGTCTAGCGGCGGCCCGGACGCAGCGGATGCGCGAGAATGGACCGATGACGGATGCATCGATCGAGCGCGAGACGCTCACGTGGGACGGCTTCGGCGCGGCGACGCGCGATCTGGCGCGGAACATCATCGCGACGGGCTTCGAGCCGGAGGTCGTGGTGGCGATCGCGCGCGGCGGCCTGCTCCCGGCCGGCGCCATCGCGTACGGACTCGGCGTGAAGAACTGCGGCGCCATCAACGTCGAGTTCTACACCGGCATCGGCACCGTGCGGGACGCCCCGGAGGTGCTGCCACCTGAGCTCGACATGGCCTACCTCGACGGCCGCCGCGTGCTGCTCGTGGACGATGTCGCCGACTCCGGTCGCACGCTGGCGCTCGCGGTGCAGCTGCTGCAGGAGAAGGGCGCCGACGTGCGTTCCGTCACCGTCTACACGAAGCCCTCGACGATCATCCAGCCGGACTTCGCGTGGAAGGACACCGACCTCTGGATCGACTTCCCCTGGTCGTTCCGCGGCACCGTGCGTCAGGAGGACGAGGGACTGCCGCCCACGGCCTGATCAGGCGTCGTCCGCCGCGCCGCGCCGCAGGGCCAGGAGGGTCTGGATCGTGTCGGCCTCCGCAGCGGTCTTGTCCGGGCGATACCCCTTGACCCGGGCGAAGCGGAGGGCGAGGCCGCCGGGGTAACGCGGGGACCGCTGCACGCCGTCGATCGCGATCTCGACCACGAGCTCCGGCCGGAGGAACACCGTCGACGCGGAGCGATGGGTCTCGTGCGCCGGGAACTCGTCGGTCTGCCACTGCAGCAGCGCGTCGGTGAGGCCCTTGAACGTCTTGCCCACCATCACGAAGCCGCCGGGGTCGCCGAAGTCGCCATCCGGGTCCCGCGCGCCGAGGTGCAGGTTCGACAGCCATCCGCGCCGTCGCCCCGACCCCCACTCGGCGCCCAGCACGACGAGGTCGAACGTGAGGACCGGTTTCACCTTGACCCAGGACTTGCCGCGGCGACCGGCGGCATACGGCGCATCCACGGCCTTCACCAGCACGCCCTCATGACCGGCCGCCAGGGCTTCGCGGGATAGGCGCTCGGCTTCCTCCGCGCTGTCGGTCACGATGCCGGGCATGCGCCACTCGCCGGCGACCTCGGCCAGGACCTCCTGGCGTACTGACAGCGGCTCGTCCAGCAGGTCGCGGCCGTCCACGTGCAGGACGTCGAAGAACCAGGGCCGCAGGGCGAGCTCGCGCGCGGCATCCGCACCGAACCGGGACATCGTCTCCTGGAACGGCCGGGGACCGCCGTCCTCGTCGAGCGCCAGGGTCTCGCCGTCGAGGATGACCTCCTGCGCGGGAAGGCCGCGGACGACCTCGACGATCTCGGGCAGGCGGTGGGTGACGTCGGCGAGGCTCCGCGTGTAGATGCCGACCTCATCGCCGCGGCGGTGCACCTGGATGCGCGCGCCGTCGAGCTTGTACTCGACCGAGGCGCGTCCGGTGATCTCGAGGGCGGCCGTGGGCGTCGGCGCGGTGGCCGCGAGCATCGGGAGCACGGGGCGACCCACCCGGAGCCCGACCTCGTCGAGCGCTCCCTCGGCACCGGTGAGCGCGAGCAGCGCCGTCTCGCCGAGGTCGCCGGAGAGCATGGCGGCCCGTCGCACGGTCGCGGCCGGAGCCTCTGCGGCACGGGCGATCGCGTCGAGCAGCACGCCGCCCAGCGCTCCGGTGCGGAGCTCCCCGAGCATGGCCCTGGTCAGGAAGTCCCATTCGGGAGCCGTCGCGCGGGCGGCGAGATCGTGCAGGAGCGCGCTGCGGACACCGGCCGATCCGGAGCCGGACGTGTGCGCGAGGGTGTCGAAGGCGTGGTCGACCTCCGCGATGGTCAGGGTCGAGGTCGCGCTGTGCTCGATCGCGAGAGCGGTCAGCCCCCGCCAGCCCACGCCGAGGCGACCCTGGCGGGGCGTGGCGAGGAGCAGCCCCACGAGAGGGGCGATGTCGTCGACGTCGGCCCTGCGGAGCAGCGCGGCGATCGCCTCGATCTTGGCCAGACGGGACGAGGTCGCGGCGACCTGGTCGGTGGTGGTGACGAGCTCCGAGAGCAGCATGCGGGCATCCTCCCACCGGGGTCGGACACCGCACGAGACGGTTGACAGCGACGACCGGGCCGTGGCGTCAGCGCCCGCGGAACTCCGGTTTCCGCTTCTCCTGGAACGCGGCGAAGCCCTCGCGGTAGTCCTCGGTGTCGCACAGGGCGGCCTGCGCCGCGTTCTCGACGTCGATGGACTCCCACAGGGTGAGGCGTTCGTCGCGGATGCGGGCGATGAGGTCCTTGCTCGCCCGGAAGGCGGCCGTGGCGCCGTGGGCGGCCTTCCCCGCAGCGGCTGTCGCGGAGGCGAGCACCTCGTCGTCCGGGAGGACCTGGGAGAAGAGCCCCGAGCGCACGGCTTCCGTGCCGCTCATGAGCCGGCCGGTGTAGATGAGGTCGAGCGTCTTGTGCGGGCCGAGCCGGTCGAGGAACAGCGCATGCCCGCCGGAGTCGAGGGTCGCGCCGAGCGCCGCGAACGGGGAGCCGATCTTCGCCGATTCCGCGACGTACACGACATCCGTCGCGATGAGCAGCCCGAGTCCCACGCCCAGGCAGGCGCCGTGGGCGACGGCGAACGTCGGCGCGGGGAAGCGGGACATCCGCTGCAGCAGCGGTGTCACCCGCCCGCCGAGATAGCCGAGCACGTCGTCGTCGCGCGGATCGACGGCGGAGATGTCCCGACCGGCGCAGAACGCGCGCCCTTCACCGCGGAGCAGCAGCGCGCGCACGCCGGCGGCCTCGGCCTCCCGGTACGCGGCGTCGAGCTCCGCGAGGGCGGCCTCGTCCAAGGCGTTGAGCTTCGCGGGGGCGTCGAGGACCACGGTGGCGACGTCGTCGGCGATGGCGAGATCGATCATCAGGACTCCTCAGACGTCGTAGTCCACGACCACGCGGTCGCTGGTGGGATGGGACTGGCAGGTGAGCACGTAGCCGCGCTCCAGCTCGTCGGGCTCCAGGGCGTAGTTCTCGGTCATCGTGACGCTGCCCTCGAGCACGCGCGCGCGGCAGGTGCCGCAGACGCCGCCCGCGCACGCGAACGGCGCGTCCGGCCGCACCCGCAGCGCGGCGTTCAGCACCGACTCGCGCGCCGCGACCGGGCTCTCCACCGTCGAGGACACGCCGTCGAGGTTCACCTCGATCCGTACCGTCTTCTCGCCCGAGCGCACCGTGACCGGCCGGGCGGCCCGCACCGGCTCGTCGCCGGTCGTGAACAGCTCGAAGCGCACGTGCTCGCGGGGTACGCCCACGTCGGCCAGCACCTCCCGGCAGAGGTCGACGAGCGCGAGCGGTCCGCACAGGAACCACTCGTCCACGTCGGCCGGGTCGATCAGCGCGTCGAGGATCGTCCGCAGCTTGGGCTCGTCGATGCGGCCGGAGAGCACCGGCGCGGTCCGCTGCTCGCGGGACAGCACGTGGTGCAGCGTGAGCCTCGTCGGGTAGCGGTCCTTGAGGTCGGCGAGGTCCTCCAGGAACATCACGTCCAGCGTCGACCGGTTCGTGTAGAGGAGCGTGAACCGCGAGGTCTGCGACCGGGAGAGCACGGTATGCGCGAGGGCCATCAGCGGCGTGATCCCGGAGCCGGCCGCGATGCCGACGACGTGCTTCTCGTCCAGGTCGTCGAGGCCGGAGGTGAACGTGCCCTGGGGGCTCATGACGTCGATGCGGAAGCCCGGGTGCAGGCCGGTCTGGGCCCACGTGGAGAACGTCCCGCCCTCGTCGCGCTTCACGGCGACGCTCAGACGGGTCGGCATGCCGTCGGTGCGGTGCTCGGGCGCCCGGCACAGCGAGTAGGAACGCCGCACCTCCACGCCGTCCAGCATCGTCCGCAGCGCCACGTACTGTCCGGGGAGGTGGTCGTAGTCGTCGGCGAGTTCCGCGGGCACCGTGAAGGTCACCTCGACGGAGTCCTCGGTGAGCGGGCGGACCTCCTCGACGGTGAGCGTGTGGAACCGGGCGCGGCTCCGCGCGCGGGCGGGGGAGGCGGGGGAGGGCACCGGCGTCGTCGCCGGAGCCGGGGAGAACAGCGACATCAGTGCACCTTGAAGTGATCGAAGGGTTCCAGGCAGGCACGGCACTCGTACAGCGCCTTGCACGAGGTCGAGCCGAAGCGGGAGACCTCCCGGGTGTCGAGCGAGCCGCAGCGGGGGCAGCGCACGCTGAGGGCGAGCCGGATCGGACCGGCGGGTACGGCCGCGCGGCCACTGGGCGGCGCGATCCCGTACTCGCGGAGCTTCTGCTTCCCGGCGTCGCTCATCCAGTCGGTGGTCCACGCGGGGGAGAGCACGAGCCGCACCTCGACGTCGGCGAACCCGGCGGCCGTGAGAGCGAGGACCACGTCGTCGCGGATCGTGTCCATGGCCGGGCACCCGCTGTAGGTCGGCGTGATGTCGACGACCACGCGCTCGCCGCGGAGCTCGACCGCCCGCAGCACGCCGAGGTCCTCGATCGTGAGCACCGGCACCTCCGGGTCCGGCACGCCGGCGGCGATCCGCCAGGCCTGGGCCTCCGCGTCGGCGGCGGTCCGGGTCACCATGACGCCCCCGGGTGTCGTCGCGCCAGGACCTGCATCTCGGCGAGGAGGTGGCCGAAGGGGGTCGCGTGCGCGCCGTTCCGGCCGCCCGCCGACGACGCCGGAACCTCCGGCACCGTGAGCTCGGCCTCGGCGAACACGGTGGCGATGACCGCGTCGAACGGAGCGCGGAGGGTCGACGGGCGCACGGCGACGTCGCCGAGCCGGTCGATCAGCGGCTCGTCGCGGAACAGCTCGTCGACGTACGGCCACACATCCGCGAGGGCGCGGATCATCCGCCGCCGCGACTCCTCCGTGCCGCCCGCCAGGCGCAGCGACCACTGCACGGCGTGGTCGCGGTGGTAGTCGACCTCCTTGAGCGCCTTCTCCGCGATCGCGGCGAACGTGGGCTCGGAGCTCGCGCGGAGGGCGGCGTAGAGCTCCACCAGGTAGACCGAGGCGACGAGCTGGCGCGCGATGGTCTGCGCGAAGTCGCCGTTCGGCTGCTCCACGATCCAGGCGCTGCGGAACTCCGGCTCGTCGCGGAAGTACGCGAGGTCGTCCTCGGACCGGCCGTCCCACGTGCCCGCGAAGTGCAGGAAGGAGCGCGCGTGGCCGAGCAGGTCGAGGGCGATGTTGCCGAGCGCCACGTCCTCCTCGAGCTCGGGGGCGCGGGAGATCCAGGCGCCGAGCTGCTGCGACAGGATGAGGGCGTCGTCGCCGAGCCACAGGGCGTACTCGGCGATGTCGGCGCTCGCCGCGGTCGTGCCGGCGCCCGCGAGCTCCTCGCTGAGCCGCAGCTCGTCGACGGAGACGTCGCCGTGCGCCTCCCCGTGGACGTCGCCGGCTCCCTGAGCATCGCCGAGTCCCTGAGCGGAGCTGGGTCCCTGAGCGGAGCTGGGTCCCTGAGCGGAGCTGGGTCCCTGAGCGGAGCCGGGTCCCTGAGCTTGTCGAAGGGTCACAGGTGCGGCACCCCCTCGGAGGCAGTGTAGTACACCGCGTGCCGGTAGTTCTTGCCGGCCGGGCTCTCGAAGTACGCCCCCTTGGCGTCGGGGTCGCTCGTGGTGATCGCCTCGGCCGGGACCGCCCAGATCGACACGCCCTCGCCCCGGCGAGTGTAGAGGTCGCGCGCGTTGCGGATGGCCATGTCGGCGTCGGGGGCGTGCAGCGAGCCGACATGCACGTGGCTCAGTCCGCGGTTCGCCCGCACGAAGATCTCCCACAGGGGCCACGGTTCGTGTTCGACGTGTCCGGGGGTCGCCATCACGCCACCGCCCCTTCGACACGCTCCCGGCTCGGGCGGGAGTGCTGCTTGCGGGCGTACTCCGCGGCGGCCTCCCGCACCCATGCGCCCTCGTCGTGCGCCGTGCGGCGGCGCTCCAGACGCTCGGCGTTGCAGGGGCCGTTGCCGCGCAGCACCTGGAAGAACTCGTCCCAGTCGATCTCGCCCATCTCGTAGCGACCGGTCTCCTCGTCGAACCGCAGGTCGGGGTCGGGGAGGGTGACGCCGAGGATCTCGGCCTGCGGCACGAGCATGCCGACGAACCGCTGACGCAGCTCGTCGTTGGAGAAGCGCTTGATCTTCCACGCCATCGACTGGGCGGAGTTGGGGGACTGGTCGTCGGGCGGCCCGAACATCGCCAGGCTCGGCCAGTACCAGCGGTCCACCGCGTCCTGTGCCATCTGCCGCTGCTCGTCGGTGCCGCGCATGAGCGAGAGCAGGATCTCGAACCCCTGGCGCTGGTGGAACGACTCCTCCTTGCAGATGCGCACCATCGCGCGCCCGTAGGGACCGTAGGAGGCGCGGCACAGCGGCACCTGGTTGCAGATCGCGGCGCCGTCGACGAGCCAGCCGATCGCGCCCATGTCGGCCCAGGTCGGGGTGGGGTAGTTGAAGATCGACGAGTACTTCGCCTTGCCCGAGATGAGCTGCTCCATCATCTCGTCGCGGGTGATGCCGAGCGTCTGCGCGGCGGAGTAGAGGTAGAGCCCGTGCCCGGCCTCGTCCTGCACCTTCGCCATGAGGATCGCCTTGCGCTTGAGGCTCGGGGCGCGGGTGATCCAGTTGCCCTCGGGCTGCATGCCGATGATCTCGGAGTGCGCGTGCTGGGAGATCTGCCGGATGAGGGTCTTGCGATAGGCCTCGGGCATCCAGTCGCGCGGCTCGATGCGCTGCTCGTTCGCGATCAGCTCGTCGAACAGGCGTTCCTCGTCGGAGGTCTCGCCGTCCACGAGGGACAGGTCTGCGGGACTGGTCATCGTCGACTCCTCGGGCTCCGGTCCTTCTTTACTGACCGATCGTTAGGTAATTCTGACACACGCGACGGCCCGATTCAACAGGGCGTGTCAGCGGGAGCGCGAGATCAGCGCCAGCAGCGCGCGGCCGTAGGCCTCCGCCGGGTCCGGGTGCTCGAACAGCAGGGGAGCGCCGCCGAGCTCGATCTCGACGCGGAACGTGTCGGGGAGGCGGGTGAGGGCGCGGAACGTCCCGCGGAGCAGGTCACGCAGCTGGTCCTCGCGCGGCAGCCACACCGCATCGGCGAGGGTCACGGCGTCGAGCGCCCACTCCGTCGTGCCGTTGAAGGCGAGGTCCGTGCCGGCCGGCGTCTGCCGCGCCTCGATGGTCATCGCGCTCACCGTGAAGACGTCGGCCTCGGCCTCCAGCTCCACCTCGTCGGGCAGATCGAGCTGGAACCGGTCACCCTCCGCGGGCTTCCAGTTCAGGCCGGCATCGCGGAGCGCGACGGCGAGTTCGCGGGTGATCATTCCTCCACGCTACGGCCTTCCCACCGGTCATCCACCGAGAGCGGGCGGCGGGCGGAGTCCTGTCCGAGGTCTGCGGCAGAGTGGAGGGCATGACCTCTCCGACCGCCGTTCCCCTCCGCGAGGCCGCCCGCGCCGCCCTCGGCGAACTCGTCGGCCGTCCTGACGTCGACTTCCACGACGGCCAGTTCGAGGCGATCGAGGCGCTGGTGGAGGGGCGTCGCCGCGCGCTCGTGGTGCAGCGCACCGGGTGGGGGAAGTCGGCGGTGTACTTCGTCGCGACCCTGCTCCGCCGCCGGCAGGGAGCCGGCCCGACCGTGCTCGTCTCCCCGCTCCTGGCGCTCATGCGCGACCAGATCGCCGCGGCCGAGCGCGCGGGCGTGCGCGCCGTGGCGATCAACTCGACGAACGCCCACGAGTGGGCCGAGGTGCAGGAGCGGCTCGCCGGAGACGACGTCGACGTGCTGCTCGTCTCGCCGGAGCGGCTCAACAACCCCGCCTTCCGCGAGGAGCAGCTGCCCGCGCTGGTGGCGCGGCTCGGCATGCTCGTCGTCGACGAGGCGCACTGCATCAGCGACTGGGGGCACGACTTCCGTCCGGACTACCGCCGACTGCGCGACCTCATCGCGCAGATGCCCGCCGACGTGCCGGTGCTGGCGACGACCGCGACGGCGAACTCCCGTGTGGTGGCCGACGTGGCCGAGCAGCTCGGGGTGCTGCCGAGTGGCGCGGGCGGAGCGGAGGCGGTGCCCGTGCTCACGATCCGGGGGCCGCTCGCCCGCACCTCGCTGCGGCTCGGGGTGCTCCGCCTCAAGGACTCGGCGAGCCGTCTGGCCTGGCTGCTCAGCCACCTCGACGATTTCCCCGGCAGCGGGATCATCTACACGCTGACGGTGGCGGCTGCGGTCGACACCGCACGGTTCCTGCGCGATCACGGCCATGACGTGCGCGCCTACACGGGGCAGACCGACCCCGAGGAGCGTGCGGAGTCGGAGGGCATGCTCAAGCGCAACGAGGTGAAGGCCCTCGTCGCGACCAGCGCCCTCGGCATGGGGTTCGACAAGCCGGACCTCGGATTCGTCGTGCACCTCGGCGCGCCGTCCTCGCCCGTGGCGTACTACCAGCAGGTGGGACGAGCGGGGCGTGCCAGCGAGAGCGCCGACGTTCTCCTGCTCCCCGGTGTCGAAGACCGTGAGATCTGGCACTACTTCGCGACCGCGTCGATGCCGGATCGGGAGCGTGCGGAACGGGTGATCGCGGCGCTCGGCGACCGGCCGATCTCGACGCCGGCACTGGAGGCACTCGTCGACATCCGCCGCACGCCCCTCGAGCTGCTGTTGAAGGTGCTCGACGTGGATGGTGCCGTGCGTCGCGTGCAGGGTGGGTGGGTCGCGACGGGACAGCCGTGGACGTACGACGCCGAACGCTACGAGCGTATCGCCGCCGAGCGGGTGGCGGAGCAGGAGCACATGCTCGAGTACGAGCGCACGGACGGCTGCCGGATGGCCTTCCTGCAGCGGGCCCTCGACGACGACACCGCGGCTCCGTGCGGCCGGTGCGACAACTGCGCGGGCGTGTGGTTCCCGGCGGAGGTCGCGCAGACGGCGAGCGCGCAGGCGGCCGCCTCCCTCGACCGGGTGGGCGTGCCGGTCGAGCCGCGTCGCGCGTGGCCGACAGGCGCCGACCGCCTCGACGTGCCGGTGCGCGGCCGTATCCCCGCGGGAGAGCAGGCCGATGAGGGGCGTGCCCTCGCCCGGCTCACCGACCTCGGCTGGGGCGGCACGCTGCGCGAGATCTTCGCGGCAGGTGCCCCGGACGCGCCGATCAGCCCGGCGCTGCTGCAGGCCTGCGTGCGCGTGCTCGCGGGGTGGGACTGGGCGGAGCGGCCGGTGGCTGTGGTCGCGATGCCGTCGCGGTCGCATCCGCAGCTCGTCGACTCCCTCGCCCGCGGGCTGTCCGAGATCGGGCGGCTGCCGTACCTCGGCGCGCTGGAGTGGCGCGGCGGAGGGCCTTCGGGGCAGGCGGGCGGGAACAGCGTGTTCCGGCTCGCGGGGGTGTGGGACCGCTTCGACGCGGCGCATCTCGAGGTACCCGCCGGCCCGGTGCTGCTCGTCGACGACCTCATCGACAGTCGCTGGACCCTGACGGTCGCGGCGCGCGCGGTGCGGCAGGCCGGGGCCACGGCCGTGCTGCCGTTCGCACTCGCCCTGCGCGGCTGACCGCCGGGATCGAGGGTGGACGCGCCCGCCGTCAGTCCTCGGCGGGGGCCACGGGCGGTGGCCAGGACGTCGCGCCGAGTTCGCGGCAGATGTTCCGTGCCGTCTCGCGGAGCGCGTGCACGACGGCGTCGGATGCCGGTGCCTCCGCGGTCGGCAGCACGACGGCCACCGCGGCGACGATCGTGTTCGAGGCGTCGGCGATCGGTGCCGCGAGGGACGACTCACCGAGGACGGCCTCATCGCTCTCCGCCGCCGTCCCGCGCTCCGCGATCCCCGGCAGCTCGAGGGTCAGTCGCGCCACGTCGGTGACCGTGTCGCCGGTGAGGCTGCGCAGGGGCTCGGCGAACACGCTCTGCTGGAAGCCCTGGTCGTACGCGAGGAGCACCTTCCCCATCGCGGAGGCGTGCGCGGGGACCGCCATCCCCGTCTCCAGCATCTGCGGGCTGTCGTCGGGGCGGAGGTTGTGGTGGATGACGAGGACGTCCGTGAGGTGCGGGGCGCCGAGACGCACGGACAGCTCCGTCCGCCGCGCCAGGTCCTGCGTCCAGCGCATCGCCCGCGCCCGCACGTCCAGGGTGTCGAGATACACGTTGCTCAGTCGCAGCAGCGTGGGGCCGAGCATGTACCGCTGTCCGCCGCGCTCCTTCGCGACGAGGCCGTGCGCGCGCAGCGACTTCACGAGGCCGTGCACGGTCGACGGCGGCAGGCTCAGGGCTGCGGCGAGGTCCGTGATGCCGAGGTGGCGGGCGCCCTGGAGCAGGTCGAGGATCTTCGCCGCGCGATCGATCGCCTGGATCATGCCCGTGCTCCTTCCGGTCGTCGTCGAGCCGGGTCTCCGGTCGCCGGATCGATCTTGACAACCCGGCAGGCTCCGAGCATATTCGACATTGACGAATTCCTTTCGGATTTTCGCTCGAGACTCACGCCGCATCAAAGGAGATCGCAGGATGAAGAAGCTCATCAACGCCCCGGAGGACGTCCTCGTCGAGTCCCTGAAGGGCGTCGCCGCCGCACACCCCGAACTCTCGGTCGACCTGGAGAACCACGTCATCACCCGGGCGACACCGAAGGCTCAGGGCAAGGTGGCCGTCGTCTCCGGCGGCGGATCCGGCCATGAGCCCCTGCACGGCGGCTACGTCGGCACCGGGATGCTCGACGCGGCCGTCGCCGGCGAGGTCTTCACCTCGCCCACCCCCGACCGCGTGCAGGTCGCCACCCAGGCGGTCGACCGCGGCGCCGGCGTGCTGCACATCGTCAAGAACTACACGGGCGACGTGCTGAACTTCGAGATGGCCGCGGAGCTCGCCGCCATGGAAGGGATCGAGGTCGGCACGGTCGTCGTGGACGACGACGTGGCCGTGCAGGACTCGCTCTACACCGCGGGGCGCCGAGGCGTCGGCCTCACGGTCCTGCTAGAGAAGCTCGTGGGGGCCGCTGCGGAGGAGGGCCGCGACCTCGGAGCCGTGGTCGACCTCGCGAAGCGCATCAACGGTCAGGGGCGCTCCATGGGCATGGCCCTCACCAGCTGCACGGTCCCGGCCGCGGGCAAGCCCACCTTCGACCTCCCTGACGACCAGATGGAGATCGGCATCGGCATCCACGGCGAGCCGGGCCGCCACCGTGAGCCGCTCGCCCCCGCGTCGGAGATCGCGCGGCAGCTCGTCGAGCCGATCCTGGGCGACCTCGACGCCACCGGCCCCGCGATCGTGATGCTCAACGGCATGGGGGCCACGCCCCTGATCGAGCTCTACCTCATGTATGGCGAGGTCGCGTCGATCCTGGAGAAGTCCGGCGTGCAGATCGCGCGCAACCTGGTCGGCAACTACATCACCTCCCTCGACATGGCCGGATGCTCCGTCACGGTGCTCAAGGCCGACGACGAGTTGCTGCGCTTGTGGGACGCCCCGGTGATCACCCCCGGCCTGCGGTGGGGCGCGTGATGGCGGCCGTCGGCACCGACGCCCTCGTCGACTGGATCTCCCGGTACCGGGAAGCCGTCACGGCGCAGCGGGACTGGCTCACGGAACTGGACTCCGCGATCGGGGACGCCGATCACGGCGCGAACATGGCGCGGGGCTTCTCGGCGGTGGGGGAGAAGCTCGCGGCGACGACGCCCGCGACGATCGACGAGCTGCTCAAGACCGTCGGCATGACCCTGGTGAGCTCGGTGGGCGGCGCGAGCGGCCCCCTCTACGGCACGTTCTTCCTGCGCATGGGGATGTCCGCCGGTGCGGTGACGTCGCTCGACGGATCGGCGCTCGCTGCCGCGCTCCGGGCGGGCCTCGAGGGCATCGTCGCGCGGGGCAAGCCCGAGGCGGGCGACAAGACGATGTTCGACGCCATGGCGCCCGCGGTGGACGCCTTCGACGCGGCCCTCGCCGGAGGAGCCGATACCGCGGCCGCCGCCAGGGCGGCGGCGGATGCCGCGGCCGCCGGCCGCGACGCCACGGTGCCGCTCGTCGCCCGGAAGGGCAGGGCGAGCTACCTCGGTGAACGCAGCGCGGGCCACCTCGACCCCGGAGCCGCCTCGACCGCGCTCCTGTTCGAGGCGCTCGCGGCGGCCCTCGCGGACGCCGGATGATCGGGATCGTCGCCGTCTCCCACAGCGCCCGGCTCGGGGAGGCGGCGCTCGAACTCGCCCTGCAGATGGTGCCGGGCGGCGGCGTGCGGGTCCGCGTGGCGGCCGGGGCCGGCGTGGACGCGGACGGCGCGCCCATCCTCGGGACGGACGCCGTCGCGGTCTCGGCGGCGATCGATGAACTCGCCGCCGAGGTCGACGGCGTGCTCGTGCTCATGGACCTCGGGTCGGCCGTGCTGAGCGCCGAGCTCGCGCTCGAACTGCGCAGCAGCGACGTGCCGGTGCGGCTCGCGCCCGCGCCATTCGTCGAGGGGCTCCTCGCCGCGGTGGTGGCCGCGGCGGCCGGGGGAGACCTCGATGCGGTCGCCGCTGAAGCCGCCTCGGCGCTGGCCGCGAAGACCGGTCAGCTCGGCCCGACAGACGATGCGACGGCAGAGGACATCGAGACGTCGCCCGCGGAGCGCGCTCCTGACGGGTCGGAGCCGGCCGGGGAGACGGTGTCCCGTCGTGTGCGGGTGCGCAACCCTCTCGGCATCCACGCCCGGCCCGCCGCGCTGATCGCGGAAGCGGCGGCGGGCGCGGACGTGCGTCTGCGGCGGCTGCCGGACGGCCCGGAAGCCGCGGCCGGGAGCCTGACCCGGTTGCTCGCACTGGGCGCGCGGCAGGGGACCGAGTTCGAGCTCACGGGTCGGGGAGCGGACGCGGAGGCGGCGATCGACCGCCTGGTCTCGCTCTTCCAGGGAGGGTTCGGCGAGGGCGTCGAGACGGACGAGGGCGCCGCCGGCAGCCCCGGAACCGCGCCCGCGCCTGCGCTCAGCACAGCCTGGGACGACCAGACGGGAATCGGGGCCGACCACGAGTCCGCGCCGCCGCCGGAGATCGTCTCCGGGACCGTGCTGCAGGGCCGTGGGGTCAGTCCCGGACGGGTGGCCGCGAAGGCGGTGTCCCTCGCACCGGCACTCCCGGAACCGGATGCCGAGACCGTCGTCCCGCCGGAGGGCCGGGAGGCCGAGGTCTCCACGATCGAGTGGGCGGCGGTCGCCGTCGCCGATCAGCTGCGTTCGCGCGCCGAACGGGCCCGCGGAGAGGCGCGGGCGATCCTGGACGCGTCCCGGCTCCTCGCCTCAGACCCGGAGCTCGTCGCCGAAGCCACCGCCCTCGTGCGCGCACAGGGGCGGACGGCGGCGCGGGCGGTCTGGGAGACGTCCGCGGCACACGAGGCGGCGCTCGCAGCGCTCGGCGGGAGGATGGCGGAACGCGCCGCCGACATCCGTGACGTCCGGGACCGCATGATCGCCGAGATCCTCCGGGTGGACATGCCCGGGGTCCCCGAGCGCGATGAGCCGTTCGTGCTCGTCGCGACCGACCTCGCTCCCGCCGACACGGCAGCGCTGGACGGCGGGAGCTGCGTCGCTCTCGTGACCGCGGACGGCGGGCCCACGTCGCACACGGCGATCATCGCGCGGGCACTGGGACTGCCCGCTGTGGTCGGAGTGCCAGGCGCGACCGGCATCCCCGAGGGCGCCATGCTCCTCGTCGACGGGGATCGCGGCACGGTCCACGTCGACCCGGACGAGGCGGAGATCGCCGAGGCGCGGGCTGCGGCCGTCGTGGTGACCTTCGACGGACGGGGCCGTCTCGCGGACGGGACCCGCGTGCCGCTCCTGGCCAACGTCGGGGGCGCCGCGGATGCCGGGAGCGCGGCCGCGGCGCACGCCGAGGGGGTCGGACTCTTCCGCACCGAGTTCTGCTTCCTCGACCGGACAGCGGCGCCGAGCATCGAGGAGCAGGTCGAGGCATACCGCGGGGTGCTGCGCGCATTCCCCGGGCGGAAGGTCGTCGTGCGCACGCTGGATGCGGGGAGCGACAAGCCGTTGCCGTTCGCGAACGACGACGACGAGGAGAACCCCGCGCTCGGTGTGCGGGGCCTGCGCCTCTCCCGTCGCCGACCCGCGCTCCTCGACGATCAGCTCCGCGCGCTGGCCAGGGCGGCCGATGCGGAATCCGCCGAGGTGGAGGTCATGGCCCCGATGGTCGCCACGGTCGACGAGGCCGCGGAGTTCGCCGCGCGGTGCCGTGCCGCGGGGCTGGACAGAGCGGGGATCATGATCGAGACCCCGGCGGCGGCGCTGCTGGCCGCCGAGCTGTTCGAGGTCGTGGACTTCGTGAGTCTCGGGACCAACGACCTCGCGCAGTACACCCTCGCCGCGGACCGGCTGTCCAGTGCGCTCGCCGATCTCAACGATCCCTGGCAGCCGGCGGTCCTGCGGCTCATCGGGACGGTCGGGGCGGCGGGACGCGCGGCGGGCAAGGCCGTCGGCATCTGCGGGGAGGCGGCCGGTGACCCGGCACTCGCCCCCGTGCTGGTCGGGCTCGGAGCGACCTCGCTGTCGATGACGCCGCGCGCCCTCGGGCGGGTGGCGGCCGCGCTCGACGCGGTGAGCCCGGGCGAGTGCCGGCGGGCGGCGGAGAGTGCGAGCCGCGCGGCGACCGCTGCGAAGGCACGGCAGGCAGCAGCTCTCGTGCTCGGTGGGGGCGGCGCCGGCTGAGCCGTACGGCTCCTGCGTCCTGCCTTCTTGCGTTACTGACCGATCGTTCAGTTAGTATGGGCGGACGGGACGCGGTCGTCCCGTCCCAGCGCGACGAGGAGGTCGGCGATGACGGAGGCGACGGATACGGCGGAGGCCGTGCGGCCGAACCGGGCCATGATGGAACGCGACCGGGCCTCGGCGATGCTCGGGCTCGTGGTCGAACGCGACGACCCGGGGCACGCGGTCGTGTCGATGCGCGTCCGTGAGGACATGACCAACGGCTTCCAGATCACCCACGGTGGGCTCGTGTTCGCGCTCGCCGACACCGCCTTCGCGATCGCCTGCAACGAAGACGATCGGGTGACGGTGGCCGCCGGTGCCGACATCTCGTTCCTCAAGCCCACCGTCGTGGGGCAGACGCTCACCGCGACGGCCATCCGCCGCACCCGCACCGGTCGCTCCGGCCTCTACGACGTGACGGTCGTGGACGAGCAGGGCGACGCGGTCGCCGAGTTCCGCGGCCGCTCCCGCACCACCTCCCAGACCTTCTGATCCGCCGTTCCGAGGAGTCCCCGTGTCGACGATGACCGCCCCCGCCTCCGCCCTCCGCCCGCCGACGACCGACGAGCTCGACCCCGAGGAGCGGATGAGCCGCGCCGAGATCGAGCGCCTGCAGCTCGAGCGCCTCCGGTGGACCGTGCAGCACGCCTATCGCAACGTTCCGCTCTACACGCGGAAGTTCGACGAGGCGGGCGTGCATCCCGACGACATCCGCACGCTCGACGACGTGCACCGGCTGCCCTTCACCACCAAGGACGACCTGCGCGAGACGTACCCGTTCGGGATGTTCGCGGTGCCGATGGCCGACGTCGCCCGCATCCACGCGTCCAGCGGCACCACCGGCCGCCCGACCGTCGTCGGCTACACGCGCGGCGACCTCGACCGCTGGGGGACGCTGGTGGCCCGGTCGCTCCGCGCCAGCGGCATCCGGCGCGGCATGAAGGTGCACAACGCCTACGGGTACGGCCTGTTCACGGGCGGGCTCGGGGCGCATGCCGGCATCGAAGCCCTGGGCGCCACCGTGATCCCGATATCGGGCGGACAGACTGCCCGGCAGGTGCAGCTCATCCGCGACTTCGAGCCGGACGCGATCCTGTGCACCCCGAGCTACCTCCTCACGATCGCCGACGCGATTGCCGCGCAGGGCATCGACCCGCGGTCCACCTCGCTCAAGGTCGCGGTGCTCGGCGCGGAGCCCTGGACCAACGAGATGCGGCACGAGCTGGAGCAGCGGCTCGGCATCGACGCCCTCGACATCTTCGGACTCAGCGAGGTGATGGGGCCGGGCGTCGGCAACGAGTGCCTCGAGACCAAGGACGGCCCGCATCTGTGGGAGGACCACTTCCTGCCCGAGGTGATCGACGGCGACACCCTGCAGGCGCTGCCGGACGGCGAACGGGGCGAGCTCGTCTTCACCTCGCTCACCAAGGAGGCGTTCCCCGTCATCCGCTACCGCACGCGCGACATCACCCGCCTGCTCCCCGGCACGGCGCGTCCTGGCATGCGGCGGATGGAGAAGGTCACCGGGCGCAACGACGACATGATCATCCTGCGCGGCGTCAACCTCTTCCCGACGCAGATCGAGGAGCTGGTGCTCGGGATTGAGCAGCTCACGCCGCACTTCATCCTGGAGCTGACGAAGGAGGGCCGGATGGACGCCCTCACCGTGCGCATCGAGCGGCACCCCGACCTGTCCGTGGAGACGTGCGAGGCGGCGGCGCAGGTGCTGGTGCAGCGCATCAAGGTGTTCATCGGCTCGTCGGTCGCCGTGCGGCTCGAGGAGCCGGGGGCGCTGCCGCGCAGCGAGGGCAAGTACAAGCGCGTCTACGACCTGCGCTGACACGCGGGGGTGTCGGCGTCGACCTCCGCGATGCGCGCGGCGGGCGGTGCGAGACTGAGGGGGATGTCCGAGATGCAGACCACGCGGCGCGGCCGCCCCGGGTACGACCAGCAGGGGATCCTCGCCGTCGCGGTGGCCGCCTTCAACGAGCACGGCTACGACGCGACCTCGATCGGGATGCTCGCCGAGCGCCTCGGGCTGTCGAAGTCGGCGATCTACCATCACTTCGGGTCGAAGGACGAGATCCTCGACCGGGCCCTCGACAGCGCGCTCAGCGGGCTGGAGGCCGTCGTCGACGACCCGCTTCCGGGCGAGGCGACCGACGCCGTCGCCCGCCTGGAGCACGTGCTCCGCGGTGCCGTGCACGTGCTCGTCGATCAGCTTCCCGCCGTGACGCTGCTGCTGCGGGTGCGCGGGAACACCGATGTGGAGCGCCGGGCCCTCACCCGACGGCGGGCGTTCGACCGCCGCATCACGGCCCTCGTCGCGGAGGCGCAGGCCGAGGGTGCCCTGCGCTCCGACATCGATGCGGCCGTCGTCGCCCGACTGACGTTCGGCATGATCAACTCGATCGTCGAGTGGTATCGCCCCGGTGGTCGCGAGGGCGCTGACCGCCTCGCCGACGACGTCGTCGCGATCGCCCTCGACGGCCTCCGCCACCCCTGACCCCGAAACCCCGTCTTCGCGCCGAGGCCCCGCCGTCTCCGCGTGGGAAGGGCGGGGCCTCGACGAGAACCCGGGGTCTCGAGATCAGGCGGGGGTGAGCTCCTTCGCGACGAGAGTCAGGACGTCGTAGGTCGCGACGAGCTCGTCGTCCTGGTTCTTCAGGACCGCGTCCCAGCGCACCTCGCCGTACTCGTCGGTCTCCCGCGGCGTGATCTGCTTGGCGGTGAGCTCGACGCGGATCTCGTCGCCGGGGGACACCGGGGTCACGAAGCGCAGGTTCTCCAGCCCGGAGTTCGCGAGCACGGGGCCGGGAGCCGGGTCGACGAAGAGCCCCGCCGCCCACGACACGAGCAGGTAGCCGTGGGCCACGCGTCCGGGGAAGAACGGGTTCGCCGCCGCCGACGCCTCGTCCATGTGCGCGTAGAACGTGTCGCCCGTGAACGCCGCGAAGGTCTCGATGTCGTCGAGGGTGACGGTGCGCGAGGGGCTGACGACCTGATCGCCGATGCGCAGCTCCGCCAGCGACTTCCGGAAGGGGTGCACGCCGTCGTCGGTGTCGAACGGGCGGGCCGAGGCCCCCTGGTGCCAGACGCCGGTGAGCGCGGTCATCATCTCCGGGGAGCCCTGCACCGCGGTGCGCTGCATGTGGTGCAGCACCGCCCGGATGCCGCCGAGCTCCTCGCCGCCGCCGGCGCGACCGGGGCCGCCGTGCACGAGGTTCGGGAGCGGGGAGCCGTGGCCGGTCGAGCTGCGGGCGTCGTCGCGGTCGAGGAAGAGTACGCGGCCGTTGTACGCGGCGATCCCCGCGGCGAGCGTGGTCGCGACCTCCGGGTCGTGCGTCGCGACACTCGTCACGAGCGAGCCGCCGCCGCGGGCCACGAGCTCCGCAGCCTCGTCCAGCGTGCGGTAGCCGAGGATGCTGGAGACGGGGCCGAACGCCTCGATCTCGTTCACGGCGGGGCTCGTCGCATCGGTGAAGCGCAGGAGCATCGGCGCCACGAACGCGCCGTCTTCCGCGGGGCCTTCGCTGCCGTCCGCGCGGCGGACGGTCGGCGTCTCGGGGGAGCCGATCACCAGCTCGCCCCCACCCTCGCGGAGCCGCGCCACCTGCCGGAGCACCTCGTCGCGCTGAGCCGTCGAGGCGAGCGGTCCCATCGTCACGCCCTCCGCGCGCGGGTCGCCCACGACGATCCGCGCGGCGAGCCGGTCGCGCACGGCGGCGATCACGTCGTCCACCGCGTCCTCCGGCACGATCGCCCGCCGGATCGCGGTGCACTTCTGTCCGGCCTTCGACGTCATCTCCGCGACGAGCTGCTTCACGTAGGCGTCGAACTCCGGGGTGCCGGAGGCCGCATCCGTGCCGAGCACCGAGGCGTTGATCGAGTCGGTCTCGCTGGTGAAGCGGACCCCGCCGGTCTGCACGGCGTCGTGCGCCCGCAGCCGCTCCGCCGTCGACGCCGAGCCGGTGAACGCGACGAGGTCGCCGAGGCGGAGGTGGTCGAAGAGGTCCGGCACACTGCCGGACACGAGCTGCAGCGACCCCTCGGGCAGCAGACCCGACTCCACCATCACGCGCACCATGGCCTCGGTGAGATACCCGGTGGGGGTGGCGGGCTTCACGACCGTGGGGACACCGGCGAGGAAGGCCGGCGCGAACTTCTCCAGCGAGCCCCACACAGGGAAGTTGAAGGCGTTGATCTGCACCGCCACCCCGGGCAGCCGGGTGTAGATGTGCCGACCGAGGAAGGAGCCGTCCCGCGACAGGTTCTCCACGGCGCCGTCGACGTAGACCTTCGCGTTCGGCAGCTCCCGGCGGCCCTTGCTGGAGTACGCGAAGAGCACGCCGATGCCGCCGTCGATGTCGACCCAGGAGTCCTGTGCGGTGGCGCCGGTGCGGCTGGAGAGCGCGTACAGCTCCTCCTTGCGGGCAGTCAGCGCGAGCGCGAGCTGCTTGAGCAGCACGGCGCGCTGGTGGAACGTGAGCTCGCCGAGCGCGGCCTGACCGGTGGTGCGGGCGAAGTCGAGCGCCGCGCCGAGGTCGAGACCGGTGGTGGAGACGCGGGCGACCGTCTCCCCGGTCGAGGCGTCGCGCACCTCGGTGGCGTCCGCGTCGGAGGCGGGCGTCCACCAGGAGCCCTGCACGTAGCTGGGGAGGATCTCGGTCATGGGGGTTCCCTTCATCAGTCGTCCCATTCGTAGAAGCCGCGTCCGCTCTTGCGGCCGAGGTGTCCCTCCGCCACGAGGCGGCGCAGCAGGGCCGGGGGTTCGAAGCGCGCGCCGAGCTGTGCCGCGAGGTACTCGGCGATGCCGAGCCGGACGTCCAGCCCGACGATGTCGGTGAGCCGAAGCGGTCCCACCGGGTGCTTGTAGCCGAGGGTCATGGCCGCGTCGATGTCGGCCGCGGAGGCGACGCCGTCCTCGAGCATCCGGATCGCCTCGAGGCCGAGGGCGACGCCCAGACGTGACGACGCGAAACCGGGGGCGTCGGCGACGACGATGGGCGTCTTCCCCAGCGCGCGGACCCAGGAGGCCGCGTCCGCGACGAGAGTCTCCGCGGTCGCGCCGCCACGGACCACCTCCACGAGGGTCGAGGCGGGCACCGGGTTGAAGAAGTGCATCCCGAGGAAGCGCTCGGGGCGGTCGAGCACCGCGGCGAGCTCGTCGATCGAGATGGACGAGGTGTTGGACGCCAGGGCCGCGTCGTCGGCGAGGTGGCGCTCGACGCGGGTGAGGGCGTCGATCTTGAGCGACAGCTCCTCCGGGACGGCCTCGACGACGAGGGTGCAGTCCGCGAACAGGGCGGCGTCGGTCCCGGTCGCGAACCGCGCCCGGTACGCCTCGGCGGTCTCGATCGCCGTGCCGCGGGCGAGCGAGGCGTCGATCGACCCGTGCACGCGGGCGGCGGCGGCCGCCGCGGCGTCCTCGTCCCGCTCGACCACCGTCACGGGGGCTCCGGCGAGGAGGAAGGCGTGGGCGATGCCGGCGCCCATGCGCCCGCCGCCGAGCACGCCGACGCGGGCCGGGGCTGCGGCTTCGGGGGAGGAGGGCGTGCTCATCGGTCTCTCCGTTCCAGGAAGGCGGTCATGCGACGGTGCTTCTCCGGGCTCTCGAACAGCGCGGCCTGTTCCTCGAGGTCGACCGCGGGGTGCTGGTCGCGCGGCGCCCGGAACACCCGCTTGGTCGCGATGGTCGCCGCGGGGTCGTTGCGGGCGATGCGGTCGGCGACCGCGTGGGCGGCGGCGAGGAGGTCGGCGACCTCGTGCAGCGAGGAGACGAGCCCGATGCGGAGCGCCTCCTCGGCGTGCACCGTGCGGCCGGTCAGCAGCAGCTCGATGGCGCGGGCGTCGCCCACGATCTCCTTGAGGCGCCAGCTCGCTCCGGCGGCGGCGAGGATGCCCAGGCCGGTCTCCGGGTTGCCGATCTTCAGGGTCGGCGTCGCGAGGCGGATGTCGGCGGCATACGCGAGCTCCGCGCCACCGCCGAGCGCGTAGCCGTCGATCGCGGCGATCACGGGCATCGGCAGCTCCGCGACGCGGACGAACGCGTGGGCGTTGATGCCGCGGCGGGCGTCGTCGGCGCGGCGTTCGCGCAGCTCGGCGATGTCGGCGCCCGCCGCGAACACCCCGTCGGCGCCGGTGAGGATGAGCGTGCGCGGCGTCTCCTCCAGCTCGGCGCACAGCGCGTGCAGGGCGTCGATCGTGGCCTGGTCGATCGCGTTGCGCTTGTGCGGACGGTTCAGGGTCGCGACGACGCGGTCCGCGGTGCGGGTGACGAGCAGCGGCTCGTCCGCGGCGCTCACACCTTCTCCAGGATCACGGCGGCGCCCTGGCCGACGCCGACGCACATCGTGGCGAGGCCGTAGCGGGAGTCCTCGCGCTCCATGCGTCCCATCAGCGTCACGAGCAGGCGCGAGCCGGACGAGCCGAGCGGGTGCCCGAGAGCGATGGCGCCGCCGTCGGCGTTCACGCGGTCCTCGTCGAGGCCGAGCCGCCGGATGCAGGCGAGCGACTGCGAGGCGAACGCCTCGTTGAGCTCCACGGCGCCGATGTCGTCGAGGGAGAGCCCCGAACGGCGCAGCGCCTTCTCCGTCGCGGGGACCGGTCCGAGTCCCATGATCTCCGGAGCCAGGGCGGCGGAGGTGCCGACGACGATCCGGGCGCGGGGCGTCAGTCCGTGGCGCTCGACGGCTTCGGCGCTCGCCACGAGCACGGCCGAGGCGCCGTCGTTGAGGGCGCTGGAGTTGCCGGCCGTGACGACCTCTCCGCCGGCCACGACGGGACGCAGGCGCGCGAGCACCTCGAGGGTGGTATCCGGGCGCGGGCCCTCGTCGACGAGCACCTCGCCGTCGCGGACGGGAACGCCGACGATCTCCGGGGCGAATCGCCCGGCGGCGATCGCGGCGGCGGCGCGCTGCTGCGAGCGGACGGCGAAGGCGTCGGCCTCGGCGCGGGTGATGCCGTCGACGCGGGCGACCTCCTCCGCGGTCTCCGGCATCGTGAAGGTGGCCTTGTCGCGTGCGGCGAGGCGCGGGTTCGGGAAGCGCCAGCCGATCGAGGTGTCGAAGGCAGCGCCGGGCTTCGCCCACGCCTTCTCCGGCTTGGCCTGCACCCAGGGGGCGCGGGTCATGGACTCGACGCCGCCGGCGACGAGGAGATCGGCGTCGCCCGCGCGGATCGCCTGCGCGGCCATGGTGACGGCGGACATCCCGGAGGCGCACAGGCGGTTGACCGTGATGCCCGGCACGGTGTCGGGGAGGCCGGCGAGGAGCACGGCCATCCGGGCGACGTTCCGGTTGTCCTCTCCGGCCTGGTTGGCGGCGCCGAGGATGACCTCGTCCAGCTCCGTACGCGCCGGGTCGAGCCCGGCGCGGCGCACGGCCTCGCCGACGACGAGCGCCGCGAGGTCGTCGGGACGGACAGCGGAGAGGGTGCCGCCGTAGCGGCCGACCGGGGTACGGACCCCTCCGACGAGGTAGGCCTCTGGCATGCGGATCTCCTGACTTCGTCGTCCTGGTGTGGTCCGGGAGCGGCCGGTCGTGAATTACTGACCGATCGTAAGGTAATTATGGCACAGGCGCACGGCCGGCCGCGATCCCGGACCAGGAGTCAGACGCTGAGATCCACGCCCTTCGTCTCCTTCACCAGCGAGACGCCGATGAGCGAGATGATCGACGCGACCGCGATGTAGACGCCGATCGTCCACGCGGCGTGGAACTGGTTCAGCAGCGCCTCCGCGATCATCGGTGCGAACGCGCCGCCGAGGATGGCGCCGAGGGCGTAGCCGATCGAGACGCCCGAGTAGCGCACGTTCGCGGGGAACATCTCGGCGTACAGCGCCGCCTGCGGCCCGTACGAGAGTCCGAGCGCGAACGTCATGACGAACAGGGCGACGAAGTACCAGACGATGTTGGCGGTGTCGATGAGGAACCACATCGGGATAGCCCACACCGCGAGGGCGACGTACCCGATCTGGAACGTGCGGATGCGGCCGAGGCGGTCGGACAGCGCGCCGCCCCACAGTGTGAAGATCAGCCAGCCGAACGAGGCGAGCGTGGTCGCCAGCAGCACCGGCGGGCGCTCCATGCCGAGAGCCGTGACGGCGTACGTCGCGAAGAACGCGATCAGCAGGTATCCGGCGGCGTTGTTGGCGATGAAGATGACGGCCGTGAGCACGACCTGCTTCGTGTGTGCCCGGAAGAGCTGCCCGAGCGGCGCCGAGGCCTCCTTGCGGCGGCGACGCAGGTCTTCGAACACGGGGCTCTCGTCGACCGCGCGACGGATGACGTAGCCGACCGCGATGAGCACGATCGAGAGCAGGAACGGGATGCGCCAACCCCACTCGAGGAAGGCCTCGGGGGACATCGAGCTCGTGAGGGCCCAGAGGGTGAAGGTGGCGAGGATCATGCCGACCGGCACGCCGATCTGCGGGAACGCGCCGAAGAGGCCGCGTCGCGCCGTCGGTGCGTGCTCGACGGCCATGAGGGCTGCGCCGCCCCATTCGCCGCCGGCCGAGAAGCCCTGCAGGATGCGCAGGAGGATCAGGAGGATCGGGGCGGCGACGCCGATGGCGGCGTACGTCGGCAGCAGGCCGATGAGGGACGTGGACAGTCCCATCATCACGAGGGTGAAGACGAGCATCTTCTTCCGGCCGAGCTTGTCGCCGAGGTGTCCGGCGACGATCGCGCCGAGTGGGCGGAACAGGAACGAGATGCCGATGGTCGCGAACGAGAGCACCTGGGCGAGCCCGGGGCTCGACTCCGCGATAGGAGCGAGGAAGAGCGGGGCGAGCGCGAGGCCCGCCGCCTGGGCGTAGATGAAGAAGTCGTACCATTCGATCGACGTCCCCACGAGGGTGCCGGCGAGGACGCGCCGCTCCTCGGCGGGCATCCTTCCGGTCGACGAGGCGGCTGCGGTGGCTGAGGTCATGCGAACTCCGTTGTTCTGCGAGGGGGGAGCGCCGACGCGGGTACGTCGGCGATGACTTACCGAATGATCGGTCAGTAATCGCCGAGCGTAGCGTATCGGCGCTCCGCCCACGAGGGTTCGCGGACCGGGTCGACCTCAGACCCGCCCGAAGGCGCGGAGCGGATGCTCGATGAGCTCCACCACGCGGCGGAGGAATCCGGCCGCATACCCGCCGTCGCAGACCCGGTGGTCGAACACGAGCGAGAGCTGGACGATGCGACGCGGCACGATCGCCCCGTCCACGACCCAGGGCCGCTCGATGATCCGGCCGATGCCGAGGATCGCGACGTCGGGGTGGTTGATGATCGCCGCAGAGCCGTCGACGCCGAGCCCGCCGTAGTTGTTGAGGGTGAAGGTCGATCCGCGGAGCCGCTCGGGCGGGAGCGTGCCGGTGCGCGCGGTGGCCGCGAGCTCGCGCAGGGCGGCGTCGAGGTCGGCGACCGTGAGCCGGTGCGCGTGCGGGACGACCGGGACGAGGAGTCCGCGTTCGGTGTCGGCCGCGACGCCGAGGTTCACGCCGTCGAACGAGATCAACTCGGAGCCGTCGTCGCTGAGCCGCGAGGCGAGGACCGGGTAGTCCTCCAGTGCGAGCAGCACGAACCGTGCGAGGAGCGCCGTGATCGACGGGGCCTTCGCGCCCTCGGGAGCCATCTGCGCGCGGAGGTCCCAGAGCTCGGTGGCGTCGACGTCGACCCACACGGTGGCCTCGGGGATCTCCGAGCGGCTGCGGGCGAGCCGGGCGCTCACCGTACGGCGCAGCGGGGACAGGCGCTCGCGGCTGCGGACCGGGAGGCCGTCGATCTCGCCGGTGGGAGCGGGAGCGGAGGTCGGCGTCGGGGCTGCGGCGACGCCGTCCACGGCGTGGTCCACGGCGGCGCGCAGCACGTCGGCGCGGGTGATCGCCCCGTCCGCCCCGGTGGGGGAGATCGCGTGCACATCGAGGCCCAGATCGCGGGCGAGGCGCCGCACGAGTGGCGACCGCACGGCGACCGGAGCGGGTCGCGCGGCGTCGCGGGCGGCCGGTGCGGGCGACTCCGGAGCGGTCGCGGCGGGTGCGGCGGGTGCGGGTGCTGACGAGGCGGGTGCCGGTGCGGGGCGTGGCGCCACGGGGCGGCGTCGCCGACCCGTCGAGGCGGACGCGGAGGTGCCGTACCCGATGAGGACGTTGCCGGACCCCGCACGCTCCTCCTGCCGGTACGCCTCGTGCTCGGGCTGCGCGGCGGGTGTCTGCGGCGCGGACGCGGTCTCCTCACTGCCGGGGTCGGCGACCTCCAGCACCGGGGCCCCGACGTCGATGGTGTCGCCGGGCGTGCCGTGCAGCGCCGTCACGACGCCCGCGAACGGCGAGGGCAGTTCGACGACGCTCTTCGCGGTCTCGACCTCGGCGATGGCCTGGTCGGTCGCGATCGTGTCGCCGACGGACACCAGCCACTGCACGAGGCCGGCCTCGGTGAGTCCCTCGCCGAGGTCGGGGAGGCGGAACACGCGGGTCGCGGTCTTCACCGGGGTGCTCATGCTTCGTCCTCCCAGTGCAGCGTGTCGATCGCGTCGAGCACCCGATCGACGTCCGGCAGGTACCAGTGCTCGAACTTCGGCGGTGCGTACGGGGTGTCGAACCCGGTCACCCGCCGCACGGGGGCCTCGAGGTACTCGAAGCAGCGCTCGAACACCCGGGCCTGGATCTCGGAGGCGACGCTGACGAATCCCGGGGCCTCGGCGATCACGACCGCGCGTCCCGTGGACCGCACCGCCGCGGTGACCGTCTCATCGTCGAAGGGGGAGAGGGAGCGCACGTCGACCACCTGCACGCTGCGCCCTTCGCCCGCGGCGACCTCCGCCGTTTCCAGCGCGAGCGGCACGGAGGCTCCGTACGCGAGGAGGGTCACGTCGGTGCCCTCCCTGGCGATGCGCGCCGCGCCGATCTCCGCCGTCACGGCGGTGTCGACCTCGCCCTTCGACCAGTAGAGCTTCTTGGGCTCGAGGAAGACCACCGGGTCCGGCGAGGCGATGGCCGCCCGGAGCAGCGAGTAGGCGTCCTGCGGGGTGGACGGGCTCACGACGGTGAGGCCGGGCGTGTGCGCGTAGTACGCCTCGGACGAGTCGCAGTGGTGCTCGACGCCCCCGATGCCGCCGCCGAACGGGATGCGGATCACGAGCGGCATGCGCACCCCGCCGCGGGTGCGGTTGCCGAGCTTCGCGACGTGGCTGACGATCTGCTCGAACGCGGGCAGGGCGAAGGCGTCGAACTGCATCTCGACCACGGGGCGCATCCCGTTCATCGCCATGCCGACGGCGGTGCCGATGATGCCGGACTCCGCGAGCGGGGTGTCGAAGCAGCGGTCCTCGCCGAATCGTGCGGTGAGTCCGTCCGTGATGCGGAAGACACCGCCGAGGGCTCCCACATCCTCTCCGAACACGACCACGTCGGGATCGGCGGCGAGGGCGTCGGCGAGGGCGCGGTTGAGAGCGGCGGCCATGGTCATGGTCGTGGTGGTGCCGGCGTCCGTCGCGACCGGCGTCTCGTGCTCGGCGATGGTCATCGGGGGCCTCCGGTCGTCATCGTCTCGGCGGGGTGGGAGCGGGCGATCTCGTCCCGGAGGAGCTGCCACTGCTCCTCACGCTGCGGCGAGCGGGTCGCGGTCACGAAGCGGAAGAGGTCTTCCGGCTCGAGCTCCGCATCGGTGTTCAGGGCGGTGCGCATGGCGGCGGCGATCTCCTCCGCGCCCGCGGCGAAGCGCTCTTCTGCCTTGTCGTCCAGCGTCCCCGTCGCGGTGAGGTGCGCGCGCAGGCGGAGCAGCGGATCGCGGGCGAGCCACGCCTGCACCTCGTCGCGCTCGCGATAGCGGGTGTCGTCGTCGGCGTTGGTGTGCGCCTGCATGCGGTACGTGTGGGCCTCGACGAGGGAGGGGCCGCCACCGGCGCGGGCGCGGTCGACGGCTTCCGTGAGCACCGCGAGGACCGCGGCCACGTCGTTGCCGTCGACGCGCTGTCCCGGCATGCCGTAGCCGACCGCCTTGTGGGCGAGGGAGGGGGCGGCGGTCTGCCGGGAGAGGGGAACCGAGATCGCGAACTCGTTGTTCTGCACGAAGAACACGACGGGCACGTGGAACACTGCCGCGAAGTTCATCGCCTCGTGGAAGTCGCCCTCGCTCGTCGCGCCGTCGCCGCAGAGCGCGAGCACCACGGTGTCCTCGCCGCGGTGCTTCGCCGCCTGCGCGAAGCCGACCGCGTGCAGGAGCTGGGTCGCGAGCGGGGTGGCCTGCGGGGCGACGCGGTGCGCGCGCACGTCGTAGCCGGAGTGCCAGTCGCCTTTGAGGAGCACCATCGCCTCGGCAGGCGCGACGCCGCGGGCGATCACGGCGACCGAGTCGCGGTACGTGGGGAAGAGCCAGTCGGTGTCGCCGAGCACCATCGCCGCGGCCACCTGGCAGGCCTCCTGGCCGTGCGACGAGGGGTAGACCGCGAGGCGGCCCTGGCGCACGAGCGCGCCGGCCTGATCGTTGATGCGACGGCCTTCGACGAGGCCGCGGTAGGCCGCCAGCAGGACGTCGGCGGCGGGGAGCGCGTAGGTCTCGTCGGGGAGGGTGGTCCCGTCCTCGGCGATCAGTCGTACCGCGGTGTCTCGCGGGAGCATGTCGTGGGAGTGCATCCGTCCGCCTTCCTTGCCGAACTCGATGAGGACAGCATGCCGCGCGTGCGACAGTCATCCAAGATCCGTCGCGGGATCGTGGACGATTGCTCGCGACGTGCCACAATGGCTTCCGAAATGTCAGGATTTCCCGGACGGGAGAGGGGTGCCATGGCGGCGCTGGACGAGACGGATCGCGCGATCCTCGCGGAGTTGCGGCGGGATGCGCGGGCGTCCATGACCGCGATCGCCGAGGCGGTGCACATCTCCCGCGCGGGGGCGCATGCCCGCATCAAGCGGCTCACCGACGCCGGGGTGATCACCGGGTACACCGTGCGCACCGACCCCGTGCTGCTGGGGCATCACGCGAGCGCGTACGTGACCCTCGCGATCGAGCAGGCCACGTGGCAGGAGGTGAGCGCGCGGCTGCGGGCGATCCCGGAGATCGAGCACATGGCGCTCGTCGGCGGCGACTTCGACGTGCTGCTGCTCGTGCGCGCCAACGACGCCCGCGACCTGCGCCGCATCGTGCTGGAGGACATCCAGGCGATCCCGTCGATCCGCTCGACCCGGACGATCCTGATCTTCGAGGACTTCGACCGGGTGTGACGTTTGTTTCCTGCGGCGGGGGTCGTTGGGGTGCGACGGGCGTCGGTGCCGCGGGTCGTGGGTGGGGTGCGGGGGGCTTGCCGGGAAGCGGCGAATTCCGGCGGCGGCATGCTGTGCGGATGGTGTTGTGATGGGGAGGGTTGATCGCGCGTCTGTTCGTGTGCAGGAGGAGTCCTTCGCGCGTACTGGAATATCGCTCTGAACAGGGGTAATCAGGCCTCGCAATGTCGGTGGCCCTCTGTTGAATCGTCGTATGGAAAGCACCCCGGCAGCGGTTCTCGACGACACGGTCGTCGCTCTCGACGGCGTGCTGCAGTCCGGCACCGTGGGCGCTCTCGATGCCGGGGCGATGATGCACCTGCTGCGGGTCGCGGGCGAGATCCAGCGACGCGTGGAGGCCGTGGTCGTGGAGGCGGTCGCGAGCGTCGATCCGCGTCCGGCGGGGTCGGGGGAGCCGGCCTTCTGCGGCCGGTTCGGCTGTCGCTCGATGAACGAGCTGCTGCAGCGGGTGCTCCGCACCGACGGAGCGTCCGCCGCGCGGGTGGTGAAGGCCGCGCGGTTGGTGCGACGAGAGGTCGACCTCTCCTCCGGGGAGTGGCTTCCCGCACGGTGGCCGGCGCTGCGCGAGGCCCTCCTCGACGGGGCGCTCGGCGTGACCGGGCTCCTGGCCGCGACCGGGCCGATCGAGCAGGCCGGCCCTCGCGTGCGCCTCGCCGACCGCTGGGAGGCGGACGCGTACCTGGCGGAGGTCGCGCGTGGTGAGGAGAGCGACGACGGCGAGAACAGTGATGACGCCGAGAACAGTGATGACGCCCAGAACGAGCCCGGTCCGGCGCCGACGCCCGAGGAGCTGCGAGTGCGGGCGCAGCTGATCGTGCAGTACCTCGACCCCGACGGCGCGGAGCCCGCGGAAGACATCGCGCTGCGAGCGCGGGGTGTGGTGCTGGGGCGCGCCAAGGACGGCGTGATCCCGGTCCGGGGCGCACTGCTGCCCGAGGTCGCGGGGCAGCTGCAGCGGATCTGGGACGCGTATCTGAACCCGAAGGTCGACGGTCCGCCGCTTCCCGGCGTGCACTTCGTCCCGTCCGCGGAACTCGATGCCGAGCGGCGGGACTCCGCGGTGTCCCCCGACGACGACGTGCTCCCGGCCGGCGATCCCGGCGGAATGGTCGACGGCCGCACGCGGGCACAGAAGCAGCACGACGCGCTCGCGGCGGCCCTGGGGACCGCGGCTCGTCACGACGACATGCCGCGGCTGGGTGGTGCCGCGCCGACACTCGTGGTCACGGTCGCCGCCGAGGACTACGTCTCGGGGCGCGGCTGGGCGCGGGTCGAGGGCATCGAGACGCCGGTGTCGACGCGGGTCGCTGCGCACACGGCGTGCGGAGGGACGGTCCAGCGGGTCGTGCTGGGGGCCGGCGGGAGGATCGTCGGGCTCGGGTCGAGCGACCGGATCTTCACCCCCGCGCAGCGCCGGGCGATCGGCGTGCGGGACGGTGAGTGCCTGATCCCCGGGTGTCACGTCCCCGCCGCCTGGTGCGAGATCCACCACGTCACGGAGCACGCGCACGGGGGTCCGACGCACACCGACAACGGGGTCGCGCTGTGCTGGCACCATCACCGCACCCTGGACACCTCGGGGTGGCAGATCCGCATGCGAGAGGGAGTGCCGCAGGTGCGAGGGCCGGCGTGGTGGGATCCGAGGCGACGATGGCGCACGCCGCGCCCGGCGCCTCCCGGCTCCACCCACCGGACGGGGGCCCGATTCGCTCACGCGGGACCGGCTCGGGAGCGCATCCTTCGCGCGGGGACATCTCCGGCGCGCTCCGCGACAAGTGCGGCGGGAAGGGCCGACCGAGAATGAGAAGAAGACCGGCGTCCGCGCCGTGACCCGCTCGAAGGAGAGACACCGATGTCCGATTCCGCCGTTCCCGTAGCCGTCGACTCCGGATCCGCCGATTCCGCGGCGTCCGCCGCTGCGGCGCTGCTCGACCGCATCCAGGCCCCGCAGGGCGAGGGGCGCGAGATCCCCGACGCCGCGACACGGGAGGTCATCGGACGCGCGCCCGTGGCCACCGTCTCCGACCTCGACGACGCCATCGCCCGCGCGAAGGCCGCGCAGCCCGCGTGGGAGGCGCTCGGGCACGAGAAGCGGAGCGCACTCCTCCTGGCCGCGGCCGACGCCATCGACGCGAACGCCGAGGGGCTCGCCTACCTCCTGTCGCGGGAGCAGGGGAAGCCGCTGAACGGCCCCAACGCGCGGTTCGAGCTCGGCGCCTGCTCGGCCTGGCTGCGCACCAACGCCACGACCGTCCTGGAGCCGCAGGTGCTCGTCGACGACGAGACGCTGCACGCCGAGCTCGTCTATAAGGCGGCCGGTGTGGTCGGCGCCATCGGGCCGTGGAACTGGCCGCTCATGATCACGATCTGGCAGATCGGTCCGTCGCTGCGCATGGGAAACACGGTCGTCGCGAAGCCCAGCGAGTACACCCCGCTGAGCGTGCTGGCGATGCTCGCCGTGATGAACGATGTGCTGCCCGCCGACGTCCTCATCGGCGTCTCCGGCGGCCGCGAGGTGGGCGCCCGCCTCGCCTCGCACCCCGACATCGCCAAGATCATGTTCACCGGCTCCACCGCGACCGGGCGCCGCATCATCGAGAGCTCCGCGGGCAACCTCGCCCGCCTCACGCTCGAATTGGGCGGCAACGACGCGGGCATCGTGCTCCCCGGCACCGATCCCTCCGCGATCGCGGAAGACCTCTTCTGGGGGGCGTTCATCAACACCGGACAGACCTGCGCCGCCATGAAGCGCCTCTACGTGCACGACTCCGTGTACGACGAGGTCGTGGACGCGCTCGCCGCGATCGCCGCGCAGGTGCCGATGGGCAACGGGCTCGACGAGGGCAACGTGCTCGGACCGCTGCAGAACCGCCCGCAGTTCGACATCGTCCGTCGCCTCGTCGACGATGCGCGCAGTCGCGGCGCCCGGATCGTCACGGGTGGCGAGCCGGCCACCGAGCTCGGCGAGCTGTTCTACCGGCCCACCATCGTCGCCGACATCGACAACGACGCGGCACTCGTGCAGGAGGAGCAGTTCGGTCCCGCGCTTCCCGTCATTCGCTACAGCGACGTCGACGAGGCCTTCGCGCTCGCGAACGCGCTCGACGTGGGCCTCGGCGCCTCGGTGTGGGCGAGCGACCCGGAGGAGGCCCGCGCCGTCGCCGCGCGCATGCAGTCCGGCACGGTGTGGATCAACTCGCACGGCGGGCTGCACCCGATGGTGCCGTTCGGCGGCGTGAAGAGCTCGGGCTACGGGCTGGAGTTCGGCGTCGAGGGGCTCAAGTCCGTCGCCGTCACCCAGGTCGTCTCCGGACCCGGCCGGAAGGCGTGAGCGTGACCGCGGCGAACAACGGCGCGGTGCGCTCCGCCATCGTCGTCGGTGCCGGTACGTCGGGCGCCATCGTCGCGCGGCGTCTCACCGACGCCGGTGTCGCGGTGACGCTCGTCGAGGCGGGTGGCTATGACACGAACCCGGCCATCCACGACCCCTCGCGGGCGGGCGAGCTCTGGCACTCTGCCGAGGACTGGGACTTCTTCACCGTGCCGCAGCCGCACGCGGCCGGTCGTCGGCTGCATCTTCCTCGCGGCAAGGTCACTGGTGGGTCTCACGCGCTGAACGCCATGATCTGGGTGCGCGGCGCGGCCTCCGACTACGACGCGTGGGAGGCGGCCGGCGCGACCGGATGGGGCTGGGCCGAGGTCGAGCCGATCTACGACGCGATCGAGAACGACCTGCTGCCCGTGACCGACGACTACGCGCTCGCACCCATCCAGGCTTCGATCATCGACGCCGCCGTCGAGGAGGGGCTGCCGCGCAACCCGAACTACAACGGGGGCACGCTCGACGGGGTCTCGCAGGAGCAGGTCACGATCACGGACGGCCGCCGCGTCAACACCTGGACCGCCTATGCGCAGCCCGTCGCCGACCGGATGACGATCCTCACCGGTCGCGCCGTCCACTCCGTGATCGTGCGCGCCGGTCGTGCGGTCGGCATCCGGCTGGGGGAGGGGGACGACGCCGAGGAGGTCTTCGCGGACCAGGTCATCCTCTCGGCGGGAGCACTCGGCACGCCCGTCATCCTGTTGCGCTCGGGCATCGGTCCCGCCGCTGAGCTGAGTGCCCTCGGCATCCCCGTCGTGCACGACGCCCCCGCTGTCGGCAAGAACCTGCACGACCACCTCCTGTCGCCGGTGATCTTCGCGACGGAGAAGAAGCCCGTCGGCCCGCCGCAGCCGGGGGTCTCCGTCACGCAGAGCCACCTGTTCTGGCGCAGCCGCGACGGCCTCGCGCAGCCGGACACGCAGCCCATCCACTTCTCGGTCCCGATGTGGGGAGAGCTCGAACCGAAGGGCACCGACGGGTTCACGCTCATGGCGGGTCTCGTGACGCCGTACAGCCGCGGCGAGCTGCGCCTCACCGGTCCCGGCCTCGACGACCTGCCGCACATCGACCTGGCGGCGCTGGAGGATCACCGGGACGTCGATGCCCTGGCCGCTTCCGTGCGCCAGTGCCGCCGCATCGGCGCACAGCCCGCGCTCGCCGAGGAGTGGGGTGCGGTCGAGGTCTACCCCGGGCCGGACGTGGCGGACGACGACGTGGAGGAGTGGGTGCGCCGCACCGCCATCACCTATCACCACCAAGTCGGCACCTGTCGCATGGGCTCCGACCCGGAGTCCGTGGTCGATCCGCAGCTCCGGGTGCGCGGGATCGAGGGGCTCCGAGTGATCGACGCCTCGGTCATGCCGACTGTGCCCACCGGCAACACCAACGCGCCCGCGGCCATGATCGGCGAACGCGGCGCACGGTTCCTCCTCGCGGACTGAGGGAGGGCGGCGAGGGGACGCGGGGCGTTCACGGCATCTGTCGCGTTCGCCCCGCGCTCCTGCGGGTCAGCGCGTGAGCAGCGTCACGGCCACGAGCGCGAGGGCGACGAGACCGAAGCCGGTCGCGAACACCGTCAGCGCGAGCGGGAGCGCGCCGCCCGGCAGCGGCCCGCGCGCCCGGGCGGTGAGCACCGCGGTCGTCCGGCGCTGCCGACGGCGCGCGGCGATCCAGAGCAGCGCCGCCGTGCCGACGCCCAGCACGCCCGGGACGAGGCCCCACGCCTCGGCGCCGGTCGGCAGCACGAGGGGGAATACCCGCAGCGACAGCAGCGAGCCGACCGCGATCGCGAGGGCCGTGCGCCGCCAGGCCAGCTCCGTCCGCTCCGGCTGCAGCCCGGGATCGTACAGATCGGGCGCCGAGGTGTCGGGCACCGGAGTATCGGGGGCGGTCATCGGCAGGGCTCCGTCAGCGCCACAGCACCCCGGCGAGGACGAGCAGCCCCGTCGTCACGACGACCACGGCGAGCACCACCGCCGACAGCGCGCCGGGCAGTGGTCGTCCCTGCCGGAGGGCGCGTTCGGCCCGCATCCACTCGAACCAGGCGAGCGGCGCCACGGCCGTGCCGGCGACCATCAGCAGCAGCGAGGCGGCCAGCCGGAAGCCGGGGTGCAGGTCGAGGCCGAGGACCTCGAGCGCGACGCCACCCGCGATCAGTGCCAGGCCGGTCCGGGTCCAGGCCAGGAACGTGCGCTCGTTGGCGAGGGAGAAGCGGGGATCGGGCTCGTCCCCGACCCGGTAGACGGAGGCGGGGAAGCGGCGCATGCGCCCATCGTACGGCGTGGCGCGCTCAGCGCTCGTGCACCGCGCGCCCGGCGAACCACGTCGAGACGACCTCGGTGTGCACGATCTCCTCCGCCGGTCCGCCGATCGCATCCCGTTCCAGGATCACGAAGTCGGCGGACTTGCCGGGGGTCAGGGAACCGGTCTCCGCGCCGAGCCCCATCGCCGTCGCGGCGTTGATCGTGAAGACCTCCAGCGCCTCCTCGGCCGAGATCGCCTGCTCCGGCCACAGCGTGCCTGCGGCGCGGCCCAGCGGATCGGCCCGTGTCACCAGCCCCTGCAGGCCCTCGAGCGTGTTCGGCGACTCGCTCACCGGCCAGTCCGAGCCGCCGGCCACGAGAGCTCCGGCGTCGAGGAGGGCACGGTTGGGCTGGGAGTGCTCGGCACGCTCTCCCAGCACGTCCGCCAGCGCCTGGGGGATGACGCCCGGGTACCAGATGAACGGGGAGATGTCGGCGGAGACGTCGAGCGCCGCGAGGCGGGGGATGTCGCCCTCCGCGAGGAACTGCCCGTGCGCGATCTGCACCGGTGTCGTGAAACCCTCCGCGCGCAGGCGCTCGGCGGCATCGAGCACGAGGCGTGCGGACCCGTCGCCGGTGCAGTGCACCTTGGCCCCGAGACCGCGGGTGGCGACGGCCCGCAGCCAGTCGGTGAGCTCGTCGAGGGTCATAGTCGACTCGCCATGGAAGTGCGCCCCGTGCACCGGACCCGCGGGATACGGGTCGAGGAAGGAGGCGGTGCGTGCGGGCGGCACGCCGTCGAGGAAGATCTTCACGAAGTCCGGGCGATGGTGCGGCGTGCGGAACTCCTCGCCCCGGTCGAGGAGGGGAGCGCCGATGGGGTCGAACCCGAAGATCTCGTCGTTGATGAGGAGCGAGGAGACCACCCAGGCGTGCAGCTCGTCGGCGCGGTCGAGCCCGGCGAGTGCGGCGAGGATGTCGACGGACACCCCCGCGTCCTGGAACGCCGTGATCCCGAAGGAGTTCAGCAGCTCGATGCCACGGCGGGACGCGGCGGCATGCTGCTCCGGGGTGAGTCCGCCGCTGCGGTCGTACGCCTCCTGCACCGGGATGCCCGCGGCCTCCAGGAGCACGCCGGTGGGCGTGCCGTCGTCGGGGTCGAGCAGCGTGACCCCGGAGGTCGGGATGCTGGCCGCCGTGATGCCGGCGAGCTCCAGGGCCCGGGTGCTGGCCCAGCGGTTGTGGCGGGAGTCCTCCATGAGCGCCACCGGCCGTCCGCCCGCCGCCTCGTCCAGCCGGCGCCGCGTGGCGGTGTTCGCGAGGGTCGGCAGCAGGGTCGTGGCCACGGCGCCGCCGACGATCCACGCGTCCTCGGGCAGCGCCTGCGCCTTCTCCCGCACCCGGTCGAGCATCTCGTCGAGCGTGAGGGAGGGGGCGAGCGACAGTTCGAAGAGCTCGGTCCGTCCGGCGAGCGCGTGGTGGTTGTGCACGTCCACGAAGCCGGGGTAGACGGCCGCGTCGCCGACCTCGACGACCCGCGTGCGGCGGCCCCGGAACGCCTCCACGTCGGCGCGGTCGCCGACGGCGAGGATCCGTCCGTCGCGCACCGCGAAGGCCTCGGCGCGCGGACGGGCGCGGTCGGACGTGCGGATCACGGAGCCGGTGACGAGGAGGTCGGCGACGTCGGTCATGTCAGGCGTCTCCGAAGGTCGCGGGCTCGAGCGCGGGCGTGTGGTGGGTGGTCGACAGCAGGCGGCCGTGCGCGCCGAACGTGAAGTGCGTCGGCACCTCGCCCGTCTCGTCCAGACCGAACAGCACGCCGTGGGAGCGGATCGCGTTCACGTCTCGGTGGTCGGCGATCGTGACCGAGGCGCACGGGATCACCTTCTCGCGCCACGCGAAGATGTAGATCCCGGGGCGCACCTCCCACACGCTGTTCTCGTCGGTGTCGGCGAGCCCGCGCTCCGGACCCGCCAGGCACTGCCACGAGTACCAGCGCGGGGAGAGGTACACGTGCTCGTAGGCGTGCTCCTCGCTGTAGACCCACTCCACGCGGCGCCCGATGAGCGTGGTCGCGGGGGCGGCCTCGGTGCCGGTGACGTCGGCGCCCTCGATGGTGCCGGGGGCGAAGTGGTGCTGCACCCGGGTGCGGCCCTGCTCGGGCGCGGGGAGGATCTCGGAGATCACCGCGAGGGAGCGTCCGTGCCGCAGGTCGAGCACGAGCGAGACGGCCTCGTTCGGGAGGTAGCGGTGGTGGAACTGCACGAAGTAGAGCTCGTCGTCGACCTCGAACGCCTCGTAGTCGTCGGTGTCGGACGCCGCCTCGGTCGGGTCCTCGGCGCCGGGCTGGTACTCCCAGGCCACCGTCGAGTTGTCGAAGCGGTGGACGATGCGGGTGCCGCGGGCGTCGACGACGGCGACCTCACGACCGCTCAGGGCGGTGCTGTGCGGGGCCTTGTTGGCGTCGAAGCCGGGGGCGAGCCCTTCCAGCGGCAGCCAGGTGGAGGTGTCGGCGGGGTTGAGGGTCGTCATGGGGTTTCCTTCCTTCGGAGAACGGGGTCGGCGCGGGCGTCAGCGGTCGCTGAACCGCTCCAGATCGGTGGCGAGGCCGTCGTAGACGGCGGGCTTGGCACGGCGGAGGTACGCGGCGTAGACGATGCCGCCGATCAGCGCGAGCACGAGCAGGAGCGGCATCAGGCGGATCGCGAGCTCCTCGGAGCCGGCCACGATGTTGAAGTTCACGATCGCCAGGATCGAGATGGCCGCGATGCCGAGGAAGCCGATGCCCGGAGCGATGAAGGTGCTCCACCACCGCGGGTCGTTCCGGCGCCGGAAGTACACGACGATCGAGATCGCCGCGAGTCCCTGCAGGATCAGCACGCTGAGGGTGCCGAAGCCGAGCATCGCGGGCACGAGCGTGACGATGGGATCGGCGCCGGCGAGGGCGAACAGGATCGCCACGATCGCCGCGAAGCCCGCCTGCACGATGCCCGCGAGCTGCGGGGCGCCGTTCGCGCGGGTGCGGGCGAGGGCCTGCGGGAGGATCTTCGCGCGGCCCAGCGAGTACAGGTAGCGGGTGGCGGAGTTGTGGAAGGCGAGCATCGCCGCGAACAGGCTCACCAGGAGCAGCACCATCATCACGGTCGTGAGCGGTCCGCCCAGGTACTGCTGCGAGAGCGAGAAGATGAGGTCGCCCGTGGGCAGGTGCTCCAGCGCCGTGGCCTGGGCCTGCGCGACGCCGGTCGCGCTCACCACGGCCCAGGTCGTGACGCCGAGGATCACGCCGATCGCGATGATCGAGGTGTAGGTCGCCCGCGGGATCGTGCGCAGCGGCTGCTTGGCCTCCTCGCTGAAGAGCGCGGTGGCCTCGAACCCGAGGAAGCCGGTCGCCGCGAGCAGCAGGCCGATGAGCAGCGAGCCGGAGAACACGGCCTCCGGGCTGAACGCGGCGATGTCGTAGCCGGTCTGCACGAGCACCGAGATGTCGAACACGACGAGCATGAGCACCTCGAGCACGAGGCACACCCCGAGCACCTTCGAGCTGAAGTCGACGCCGATCCGGGCGAGCACGAAGCACACGACGATCGACAGCAGGCCCCAGACGAGCCAGTGCACGTCGAGCCCGGTGAGGTCGCGGATGATCGTCTGCATGAAGAAGCCGCTGGTGCCGATCGTGCCGACCACGAAGAAGTTGTAGCCGAGCGTCGCGATGAGGCCCGCGACGAGTCCGCCGGTGCGGCCGAGGCCCTTCACGACGAAGGCGTAGAAGCCTCCGGCGTTCACGAGCTGCTTCGACATCTGGGCGTAGCCGATCGCGAACAGCAGCAGGATGGCCGCGACGAGGAAGAACGACATCGGCGTGCCGCCGCCGTTGCCCAGTGCGATGGCGAGGGAGGCGACGACGACGATCCCGGTCAGCGGCGCGACGGCGGCCAGGACGAGGAAGACGATGCCCGCGACACCGAGGGCGCCGGGGCGGAGGGAGGTGTGGTGCGGCGTCGTGGGTGCGGAGGTCTGCTCTGCCACGTCGGCTCCTTTGCTCGGGTGACGGCCGTGTGGACACGGCATCGACGACGAGGGGAATCGTCGATAGAGCGAGTCTGCTCGCCGCCCCGTTCCGACGCTTGACCGTGAGCGAAGGACGATGGTGCCACCGCGCACACCCCGGCGTCGAGCGTGCGGGCACTCCGCACCGCGGAGCAGGATGACCGGGACGACACCGCTGTCTCGTCGGCGCCGCGCGGCGCCGGGCCGCGGTCGGAGGATGCGATGGACCTGCAGCTCGACGGCACGACCGCCCTCGTCACGGGGGCTGCCTCCGGCATCGGTCGTGCCGTCGCCCGGGCGCTCGCCGCCGAGGGGGTGCGGGTCGCGCTGCTCGACCGGGACGCCGCCGCGCTCCGGGACGCGGCGGGGGAGGCCGGCATCGATCCGGTGCTGCTCGCCGCCGACGTCACGGACGAACAGCAGGTGGCTGCCGCGGTCGACTCCGGTGTCCGCGCGCTGGGCGGTCTCGACGCGGTGGTCTGCTGCGCCGGGATCTCCGGCCCGGTCGGGACGCCGATCGAGGAGACCCGCCTGGAGGCGTGGAACCGCGTCCTCGCCGTGAACGTCACCGGCGCGTTCCTCGTGCTCAAGCACGCGATCCCGGCGCTCCGGGAGTCCGCCGCCGGATCCGTCGTGCTGCTCGCGAGCGACTCGGCTGTCGTGGCCTCGCCGGGCATGGCCCCCTATGCCGCGTCGAAGGCCGCGCTCGTCCAGTTCGGGCGGGCGCTGTCGGTCGACCTCGCGGGCACCGGGGTGCGGGTGAACGCGGTGTCACCGTCCATCGTCGACACCCCGATGAGCCGGGGCGACCTCGGCGCCGCGGCGTTCGTCGAGCCCGCCTTCCCCGTGCAGAGCGCCGACGAGGTCGCCGTGCACGTCGCCTACCTCCTCTCCCCGCGGAGCCGGGCGGTCAACGGCACCACCCTCCTCAGCGACTTCGGGTACACCGCCCGGTCGGGATTCCCCGCCTGACGCACCCGCGTCCGGCCCCACCGCGCACGCGCGCAGAACACACAGGAGCACACATGGCAACCGTGGTCGGATCGAGCGTCTCCGGACGCGTCGTCGTCATCACCGGAGGCGGCACGGGCATCGGCGCGGCGGTCGCGGAGCGGTTCGCAGCCGAAGGGGCGCACGTCGTCGTGGTGGGCCGCCGCCCCGAGCCGCTGCACGAGGTCGAGCAGGCCGTCGGGGCCTTCCCCGTCGTCGCGGACGCGGCGGACACCGCGTCGGCACAGGCCGCGATCGCCGAGATCCTCGCGCGGTTCGGCCGCATCGACGTCCTCGTCGCGAACGCCGGGGGGCACGGGTTCTCCCCGGTCGCCGAGACCGACGACGCGAGCTGGGACGCCGCGATCCGCGCCAACCTCAGCACCGCGTTCGTGATGGCGCGGGAGGCGCTGCCGGCGCTGATCGAGGCCAAGGGCCAGATCGTGGTCGTCTCCTCGCTGGCCGGGCTCTTCGCGGGGCCGTCGGTGGCCGGATACACGGTCGGCAAGCACGCCCTCATCGGCCTCACCCGGACGCTCGCGCGCGACTACGGGCGCCACGGCGTGCGCGTCAACGCGATCTGCCCCGGGTGGGTGCAGACGCCGATGGCCGACGAGGAGATGGACGAGTTCGCGGCGCACGCCGGTCTCGGCTCCCGCGAGGAGGGCTACGCGACGGTCACCGCCGACGTGCCGCTGCGCCGCCCGGCGCGTCCCGCCGAGATCGCCTCGGTCGTGCGGTTCCTCGGGTCGGGGGAGTCGTCGTACGTCACCGGCGCCGTGATCGTCGCGGACGGCGGGTCGCACGTGGTCGACGTGCCGACCATCGCCTTCGACCACGCCGGGATGTAGCGCCGGGTCAGGCGGGTCAGGGGCGAGGGGCGGTTCCGGCCCGCGCGTCAGTCGATGCGGAGCTCGAAGCCCTCGTCGGTCGGGACCACGGCGACGTGCGTGAGGTCGTCGACGTGCACGGTCGGGGCGTGGGCGCCGGCGTGCGGGCCGATGCCGATCACGCGCATGCCTGCCGCGTGGGCGGCCTGGATGCCGGCGCCGGAGTCCTCGAACACGACGCAGTCCCCGGGGTCGATGCCGAGGGTGCGGGCGGCGAGGAGGAAGCCCTCCGGATCGGGCTTCGAGGCCGAGACGTTCTCCGCCGTGACAGCGAGCTCGGGGACCGTGAGCCCGGCCTGGCCCATCCGCGCGGTCATGAGGGCGACGTTGGCGGAGGTGACCACCGCGTGCGGGAACGGCTGCAGCGCGGCGAGCAGCTCTTCGGCGCCCGGGATGCCGATCACACCGTCCACGTCGGAGGCCTCGGTGGCGAGCATGACCTCGTTCTCGCGGAGGTTGATCGCGTGGTCGCGCTCGGGGAGCAGGATCGCCATGCTCTGGTGCCCCTGACGCCCGTGGACGGTGCGGAGCACGGTCTCCGGGTCGATCCCGTGCGGCTCCGCCCAGGCGAGCCAGAGGCGCTCCACGACGGCGGTCGAGTCGACAAGGGTCCCGTCCATGTCGAGGAGGGCGGCGCGGGCGTGGAGGATCTCGGTCACTCCCTCAGGCTAACCCCCACGCCGCCGACCCACCCCCTTTCGCGTGCCCCGGCCCCCTGCGAACGCGCGCAAGGGGCCGGGAGGAACGCAACGGGGTGGGTCGACGGGGAGTCAGCCCCCGAGGTAGGCGCGGTGGAGGAGGGCGGGGTCGTCTTGGAGGGCCTGCGGCGCACCCTGGAACGACACGCGGCCGCCGGCGACGACCACCGCCTCCTGCGCGAGACCGAGTGCGAGCTGCGTGAACTGCTCCACCAGCAGCACCGCCACCCCGGACTCCGCGATCGAGGACACGATCGGCATCAGGCGCAGGAACACCACCGGCGCGAGACCCAGGGACATCTCGTCGATGAGCAGCACCCGGGGCTTCGCCGCGAACGCCCGCGCCAGCACCACCATCTGCTGCTCCCCACCCGACAGCAGTGCCGTGGGGGAGTCGATGCGCTTCTCCAGCTCCGGGAACTGCGCCAGCACGGCCTCGATCTCCCCGGCGGTGCGCGCCGTGAGGGAGAGGTTCTCGCGCACGGTGAGCGACGGGAACACGGCCCGCCCCTGCTCGATGTGCACGATGCCGCGCCGGGCTCGCGCCACGCGGGAGAGCCGGTCGATCGGCTCCCCGTCCAGCAGGATCGACCCCGCCGAGTGCGGCGTCACGCCGGACACGGCCTCGATCAGGCTCGTCTTGCCCGCCCCGTTGGGGCCGACCAGGGCCAGGACCTCGCCGCCGGCGACCCGCAGCGAGACGTCCGAGATGACAGGCCCGGCGCCGCGGCTCACCGTGACGCCGTCGAGCACCAGTGCGCTCATTTCAGCAGCTCCGTCTCTCCCATGTACGCCTTGACGACGTCGGGGTTCGCGAGGACCTCCGCCTGCGGGCCGCTCGCCAGGACGCGGCCGAAGTCGAGGACCGTGAGGGTCGGGCACACCGAGCGGACGAGGTCGAGGTCGTGCTCGATGATGATGAGGGCCACGCCGTAGCGCCCCGGGAGCTCGCGCAGGCGAGCCGCGAGAGCCAGATGCTCCTCGTGCGAGAGGCCGGCGGCGGGCTCGTCGAGGATGAGCAGGCGCGGGCGGGCGGCGACGTTCGCCGCGACCTCGACGAGCCGCCGGGTGCCGACGTCGACGCTCGAGAGGCGCGCCCGGGCCGGAGGGCACCCGAAGAACGCGAGGACTTCGTCGATGTCCGCCGCGGCGAGCCGCCGCCTGGCCACGAAGCGCACGTAGCCGCCCACGGTCAGCGCCGGAGGGACGCGGTCCTGCTGGAAGGTCCGTCGCAGTCCGAGTCGCGCACGTCGGGTGGGGGAGAGCCCGGCGAGGTCGCGGTCGCCGAGGAGCACGCGGCCCTCGTGCTGGGGGAGGAAGCCGCTGATGGCGTCGACGAAGGTCGACTTCCCGGCGCCGTTCGGCCCGATGAGCCCCATGATCGAGGCGGCGGGCACCGTGAACGAGACGTCGTCGAGGGCCTTGAGCGCACCGAACTGCACGGTCAGGCCGTCGACCGTGAGCACCGGGGCGCCGTCGAGGGCAGCCTCGTCGACGGTGGCCGTCGTGGTCGTGGTGATCGCCGTCGCATCGGTTCCCGCGTCCGGCGGGAGCGCCGTGAGCTCCGCGGTGGCCGTGCGCCGGTCGGCCCGCCGGTACAGGAGGTTGCGGATGCCCTGGCCGAGGTTCGTGCCGCTCGTGAGCGCCTGCACCCCCAGCACGCCGAACACGACGAAGCCCCAGTCCTGCGGCACGCCCCAGCGCTTGAGCAGTTCCGGCACGAGCACCCAGAGCAGTCCGCCGAAGATGGCCATGTCGATGAGGTGCGCGCCGGACATGATCGCCAGCACGTACAGGGCGAGGGACTGCAGCGGTGTGAAGCTCGAGGCGAAGGGGAGCTGCACCTGTCCGGCGAGCAGCCCGCCGGAGATGCCGCCGAGGGCCGCCGACACCGCGAACGCCGTGAGCTTCGCGGTGCGCACGCTCTGCCCGGCCGCGGCCGTGCCCCGCTCGGAGAACGCGACGGCCTTCCAGCTCGCGCCCCACCGTCCGCGCTGCAGGAAGAACACCGCCAGGCCGCAGACGGCGAGCACGACGATGGAGAGGAAGAAGAACTCCCGGTCGCTCCCGAACAGCGCCGGCCGCTCGATCGCGATGCCGTCCGCGGAGCCGGGGAACTGGATCTGCACGAGCGTGACGTCGGCCGCCGCGGCGAAGCCGAGCGTCACCACCGCGAGGTTCACCCCGCGCAGCCGCAGGGCGGGGAGCCCGACGAGGATGCCGACGAGACCGGCCGCGACACCGCCGAGCACGAGCCAGACGAGGAAGCCGCCCGGCGCCTGCATCACGTTCAGCAGCGAGACGATCCACGCCCCGACCGCAGCGAACGTGAGCTGGCAGAGGGCGATCATCCCGGCCGAGCCGGTGACGATGCCGAGGCCGAGGATCGCGATCGCGGCCGTGACGGCGCTGATCGCGAGGAAGACGAAGTAGCCGGGAAGGGCGGCGCTGAGGAGCGCGCCCACGCCGATGCCGACGGTGGCGACGGCGAACGGCCAGGTGATCCGGAACCAGGGGCGGTCAGCGAGCGGCATCCCACACCTCCTTGCGTTGCGTCCAGAGCAGCAGGACGACGATGAACAGGAACGGCAGGAAGTTGCGCACGAGCGCCACTTCGTCGATCTGCGCGACGAGTCCGCCGAGGACGCCGAGGAGCAGCCCGCCGACGACGGCGAGGTCGAGTCGGCGGAACCCGCCGAGGAGCGCGGCCGCCGCAGCCGGGACGATGAGCATGGACAGGCTCGTGGCGTCGTTCGACTGCGAGGGCGCGACGATGATGATCGCGATGGCGCTGATGATCCCGGTGACGAACCAGACGGCGATCGACAGCGGCCGGGAGCGGATGCCGAGCAGCTCCGCGGTGGTGGGCCGCTCCGACAGTGCGCGCAGCTGGGTGCCGATCCGGGTGCGGCGCAGCACGAGGCGGACGGCGACGGCGGTGACGACGGCCATCGCCACCGTCGCGACGGTGACCTGACTGATCACCACGCCGCCGAAGGAGAACGCGGGGCCGGCGATGATCGGGGTGAAGGGCTGCGGCTTGTTGCCGAACAGGATGAACGACAGCGAGATGAGCAGCAGGAGCGGGCCGACCGTCATGGCCGAGCGGGTCGTCGTCGAGGCCTCCGACAGCCAGGTCGCGGCGATGAACCCGATGGCCGCGGCGAGCACGCCCGCGACGAGGACGCCGAGGATCGAGCCCAGCCAGATGGGCAGCCCGATCTCGCGGACGAACCACACGGCGGTGAACGCGCCGAACATTCCGGTCGCGGCCTGGGCGAAGTTCACCACGCGCACGAGGCGCGACATGAGGGTGAGGCAGACGCCGAGGACGGCGTAGAGGCCGCCGGCGGCGAGACCGGCGATGGCGCCTTGGAGCATGAGGCGTCCTTTCTGGTGAGGGGGCCTTCGACAGGCTCAGGGACCCAGATGTGGGTTGCTGAGCCTGTCGAAGCGCGGGACTATTCGCCGATCCGGAGCCAGTCGTCGGCGACCTTCTCCCAGGCGTTCGTGCCCGACTTCAGGATGATCGGCCAGCCCGCGGTGTTCTGCGTGCCGAAGGCGTAGGGCGTCCCCACCATCGGGTTCTCGATCGGGTCCATGCCCTTCAGCGCCTCGGAGACGCTCTCCCGGGTGATGTCGCCGTCGATGCTCTTCAGCACCTCGATGAAGTACGTCGCCGCGAGGTAGCCGCCCTGGCTGAACGAGGTGAGCGGGATGTCGTTCTCCTCCATCAGCGCCCGCCAGTCCGCGTTGATGTCGCTGTCGTCCGTGAACGGGTAGAACTCGGCGGGGACGTAGATGCCGGCGCCCGCGTCGTCGATCGCGTCGGCGAAGTTCTCGCTGTAGACGCTCGTGAGGTAGAGCCAGGTCACGTCGTCCCAGCCCTGCGCGTTCGCGGCCTTGACCTGTCCGATCGCGTCGGGCTCGACCGGGTTGATCGCGAGGGCCTTGCAGCCCTGATCGCGCGCCTTGACGATGTAGGGCGTGTAGTCGGAGGCGCCGTACGGCACGGTGTCGTCGACGTACTTCGGCTCCTTGCCGGTGATCTCGGTCCAGGTGTCGATCGCCGCCTGGTAGGTCGGGCGGGTGGAGCCGGCGATCTCCAGCAGGATGCAGATGTCGTCGAGTCCGAGCACCTCGGAGCCGTACTGCAGCGTGAGGGTCATGTCGTTGAACGGGCCGACGTTGGCCGGCGAGATGTTCTCGCTGTCGAAGCACCCTGTGTCGACGCCGATGCCGGGCACCGAGAGGATGCCCTCCTGCTCGTAGTACTTCGCGTTGATCTCGCACTCGATGAGGCTCGCGGAGCCCACGAGCGCGACGGCTTCGTCGCTGCCCACGATCTCCCGTGCCGAGGCGGTGGCCGTGGCCGGGTCGCCCTTGTCGTCGAGCATCTTGTACTCGATCTTTCGGCCGTCCAGGCCGCCTTCCTCGTTGAACGCGTCGAAGACGGCGGCGGCCGCCTGCGAGGCCTCCGGGAACGTCGCCGGACCGCTGATCGTGTTCACGGAGCCGACGACGATGGGGGCGCCCTCGTCCCCGGCTCCGTCGCCACCGGCGCAGCCGGCGAGAGCGAGGGCGGCCACGGCGATGACCGCCGCGGTGCCGGATGCTCGTCTGTTCATGTGCTTCCTGCCTCTCCTGTTCGGGTCGTGCTGTCAGCTCGAAGGCTGGGTGTCGGTGCTCGTCGACGGCGCGCGCAGGGCGCGGTTCACGAGCTCCGTGTCGGTGAACTGCTCGAAGGCGACGATCTCGCCGCCCGCCACGCGCCAGACGTGGGCCACCCGGGCGGCGAAGAACCGCCCGGTGCGCTTGTAGGTGCCGGAGTAGGTGCCGATGCCGACCACGACGTCGCCGCCGTCGACGACCTCGTCGATCGCGACGGTGTAGTCGTCCCACTCCTCCTGGATGCGGCCGAAGACGTTCTCGGCGACCGCATCCGGGCCGATGTAGGTCCCGGCGTAGGGGAACCCGGCGGCCTCCGTCCACTCGATGTCGGCCGCGAAGGGCGCGAGCATGCCGTCCAGGTCGCCGCGGTCGTTCGCGGCGTAGTGCTCGCGGATGAGGTCTGCGTTGCTCATGTTCTCTCTTTCGTTCCGGGTCCCCGAGCTTGTCGAAGCTGGGTCCCTGAGCCTGTCGAAGGGTCGAAGGCTGGGTCCCTGAGCCTGTCGAAGGCTGGGTCCCTGAGCCTGTCGAAGGGTCGAAGGGTCGAAGGGTCGAAGGGTCAGACGGGCTGCGCGTCGGGGTAGGCGACGGCGCCCAGGGGGTAGATGTGTCCGCCGGCGCGGGAGTGCTCGGACTCGCCGTCGCCGTTGAGTCCGAGGAAGATCCCCGTCGTCATGAGCTGGTAGCCGAGGTCGTGGAGCCAGACGCTGGCGACCGCGATCCGGAACTCGCGGAAGCAGAAGAGGTAGAGGCCGTCCGCGAACTTCCACACCGTGGAGAGGTCCATGTCGCCGTGACCGCGCTGGACGCCCTCGAGGCACTGCCACGCGTAGCGCTGGCTGGAGACGTAGACGTGCTCGTACAGGTGGTGGGGACTGTAGCGGTAGACGTTCCGCTTGCCGATGAGGTCACGGCTCGGACCGGGGACCTCTCCGGTCGCGGGGCCGGCGTCGGTGGTCGCGGCCCAGAAGTCCTGCCCGACCTGCGGGGTGCCCTCGACGGCTTCCGCCGCGATGCGGGAGCGGATGACGGTGGCGCGGTGGGTCGTGGTGGAGAACACGACGGTGAGGGCTTCGCGCTCGCGGGTCTCGAAGGGGATGTTCACGAAGACGACATCGTCGCGCACGCGGACCGCGTCATACGGGTCGCGTCCCGAGGAGCCCAGCCCCTCCCAGGTCACGGAGTCCTCGTCGAACCGGAGCGCGAGCGTGGTGTCGTCGTCGAGGGTGAGCGTGAGCGCGGTTCCGGGGAGCGTCGTGCTCGGCAGGCGGAAGGTGTCGATGCCCGCGGCGAACTCGTCGTACGTGCGCCATTCGTCCAGAGCGGGGTCGGTGGAGATGTCGGTCATGAGGGTCCTGACGTCGCACACGGCGGGGCCTCGTCGCCCCGGGCACCGCGTCGTCGCGATGCGCTTGCCTCATGCTCCGGCCGGCCCGGGGGAGCCCTCAAGCGCGCGGAGTCCATCCCGCACCGACAGTCAACCGGCGTGCCCTCCCGGGCAAGTCCCGCCCCCGCGGATGCCCCGTACCGGTTCCGTCCCCGCGGCAGCTCCGCCTTCCGGTCACGTCCCCGGATCCGCCCCCAGCCCCGTGCGGGATCAAAAGCGCCCCTGCCGGAAGCATTTGGGGTGCGTTCCTGATCCCGCACGGGCGTCCCGCCTGCGGCCGCCCCGGCGCGGGACGGAAAACGCCCCTGCCGGACGCGGATGGGGTGCCTTTCTGATCCCGCACGCGGGAGTCAGCCGTGTCCTCTGGTGCGCGGGAGCCGCGCCCTCCCGTGCACGGCGTGCCTTTCATCGGAGCGGGATCGAAAGTACCCCTGCCGGACGCGTTTGGCGTGCGTTCCTGATCCCGCACCGGCGTCCCGCGTGCGGCCGCCCCGGTGCGGGACGGGAAACGCCCCTGCCGGACGCGTATGAGGCCCGTTCCTGATCCCGCACCCGAACGCGGTGTACCTCTGGTGCACGGGAGTCGTGTTCTTCCGTGCAGGGCGTGCCGCTCTTCGGTGCGGGGTCGAAAGTGCACCTGCCAAGGGCGTGTGGGGTGCGTTCTTGATCCCGCGCGCGGGGCGGG
>NZ_LOSO01000016.1:0-2740 GCF_001595495.1 Microbacterium sp. CH1
CCCGGGGACGAACGCGGCAGCTCCTGCATCCGATCAAGCTAGAGTCGCGCCGACGCCCGCTCCGCCCGCCGCGACCACCGCCGCAGGAGCAGAGGAAAACGACCCTGGAGGTCAAGGGTGTGGAGGAGCACTTCGCCGATCCCGAACACCGCGGCGACGACGATCGCGCAGTTCGCCCCGGACATAGTTAAGAACCAAGGTGGGATTAGTTGTAGCACCGTGTTCCAGCAGATGCGTATCCAATGGCTAGCGCTTCTGCCGAAGTCGGGGGGGCAGCCCCTCGATGGCCGCTGCGGGTGCCATCCAAATGAGTCCACCCGCGTCGAAGTTGCCGGCCCTCATCATCCGTCCCGTCTCCTCGGATTGCACAATGCGAGTACCCTCTCCCGCCGGCTTTCCTTCTCGAACACGACTGAGCCAGTCGTTCGCTCGTTGATCGGTAGCGTGCACCGCTTCGGGATCCTTAGGGATCTCACGTGGCCCTGCCGATGACCTTCCGGGGATGGCGCGGGTATCCATCACGCTCATGGACGTGCCCTCCACAGCATCTCAATCCGCTCGAGCGATCCTCGCGGATAGACCTCGGTGAGGAAACCGACTAGCGAGTGTATGGTGCCGGGCATCGAACCGACGCCGTCCCCAAGCATGAGATGACCGTCACGCCTCTTAACCGTCGAGCGAAGTGTCGCCCAGTCGGACGCAGTCTGCATCGTCCAGTTCTATCGCATCACGTCACGCCTTCCGCATCATCTGCACGCGCTACGACGGTACAGCGCGCCCACAACTGTCAGATCGGGCATAGTGCATCGATTGACCTGTCCAACCACGTCATAACTCGACGACTTGCTCAAGCTCGTCCGCCGCTGCCCTGGTCATGCGCGCGTATCGGTCTCGACCGGATCGTGCCCATCTGCCGTCCATCCGCTACCTCGTACCACGGGGTACCTCTCTGTCTGCCGTTCCAGATCGGTCGACGACGTCCTTTCACACGACGATCTGGGTGGCAATCTTGAGCGGAGGCGACCGCTGAAGTAGTAAGTTCTCGCTGTGGGATGCCGTCATTGGGGCGGTCTCGAAGGGGAGCATCGTGGGTGGAGCTGCAGCGGGCTGGTATGCGAATGGACCGGCTTGGGAAACGTACTGGGACGGCACGCAGTGGCTTGATCAGCACCGACAGGTCACATCTCCAAGCAGGATCGACACAGGTCCCATCGACCAGCCGACGACGATGGAGGCGCTTGTAGAACCTCAACCAGAGGCTGCACTCTTCCCGTTCGCCGCATCCGGCGTGATCATCGATATTCGCCCCGAGGGTATACACCTCGAGGGGACCACTTGGCTCGGCCGCGGGCTCGTCGGCGATAAGCCGCGGGTCGTGCCGTGGGATGACCTTTCGACGCTTGAAGTCTTGACCACCGGAATCCGCATCCGCGAGGGCCGCAAAGCGATGCTCATTGGTGTGCCATCCAAGTTGACTGCTCAATCCCCCCTCGTTGTAGAACGCCTTGCACGGGAGTTCGAGACAGCCACAGGCCGGACCCTCTCGACAGGTAAAGTGACGCGCGCCGAGAAGACGGCAGCTGTAGAGGACGTATTCCGAAGGGCACTGTCTCGAAGAGTAGAAACGATCGGAACAGTCATAGAGAGCGGCGATCGCTCCGCAGAAGTCGCGATGTCGCATGCGCTATTGGTGTGGTCCAAATCCCAGAAGATTAAGGGTGGCGTCGAGTTGGCGACTAGTCAGCTGAACGAATTGCGCCGATCAATGGGAGCACACGTCCCCACTATGGTCGGGATCGTCGTCTCCGCGAACTTCTCCCCGAAACTCACGGTGTTCGACGACCGCGTTCATCGGGGTGCGGAGGCGCGCCCGATCGACGCGTTCACGCAGGCGCAGGTGTTCCTGGACGGCCAGGTCCAGGTCACGTCACGCCCATCGATGACAGCAGGTCTCATCGGGTCGGTGCTTCCGGGCACCGCCCTCCTTCCCGCGTTGGCGTTCGGAAAGAAGGAGAAGACGGATACTCGACAAGCCGAGTTCCACGTCGGCTCCCGCGAGTGGACTTTCTCAATGAACATCCCGGTTCAGAGCGTTGGGTCTGCTCGATCGATCGCTCAGCGGATCAATGCGATCGCGGACGGGATGGAGCGAGACGCTCGCTCGTCGCAGGTCTCTTCGTCGCCCCCGGCGACGCCATCACCGAGCGACGATGCCGACCTCACCAGTCAGATTGAGCGCATTGTGGCCCTCGAACGTTCAGGCGCAATCACGGCGGAACAGGCCACGGCGATGAAGGCACGGGTAATCGGTCTTTAGGGCGGCGTCCTCCGCCCTAAAAAGGCTCTGCGCTGCGACGGCGCCGACCCGCGTCATCACGCCGGGAGACCGCTTTCCGCGTCCTCGACCTCTGCCCTCCATTTTGAAACGCCCCCACGCGATAATAACGTCGGCAAACCGCGGAGCCTGGCGGCGGTGCGGATCAGGTGAACACGACGGATCCACTCGCGTCCAGCGCTGATTGAGCCGTCATCGTTTACGCCGCCCTTGAACGCCGCCATCGGCTCCCGCGAGAAGTCGAGAGCGGTGGCTCTCCTTGGCTGAAGGCGCGCGAAAATAGCAGCCAGCCATTACCCACCTCTCAAACGACCGATGTCTCCGGATACGGCGGTGAGGTGGCTGAGGCCGCTCGTGCGCATGTCGGCGTCGACTGCGGCAGGCACAGCGGTCGTGTCGCCCACG
>NZ_LOSO01000017.1:0-24256 GCF_001595495.1 Microbacterium sp. CH1
CTCGCGTACGTTTTCGATCCCGCACGACCGCGGGCAACGGAAGCGGGACCGTAGCGGGACGGAAGGGCGGGGTCAGGCGGCGGGAAGGGCGTCGGCGCAGGAGAAGCGGGCGCGGTAGGCGGTGGGAGTCACACCCAGCACGCGGGCGAAGTTCTGCCGGAGAACGGCCGCGGAACCGAAGCCGCAGTCCGTCGCGATGTGTTCGAGCGGGAGGTCGGTGCGCTCGAGGAGACGCTGGGCCTGGATGATCCGCTGCCGGCCGAGCCACGCGGCAGGGGTCGCCCCGTACTCGGCCTTGAAGCGGCGCGCGAAGGTCCGCGGCGACATCAGCGCCCGGGCCGCGAGCTGGTCGACCGTCAGGTCTTCGCGGAGGTTCTCCATCGCCCAGTCGGCCACCACGGCGAGCGAATCCGTGGGCGCGACCGGGATGGGGCGATCGATGAACTGCGCCTGACCACCGTCCCGTTGCGGCGGCACCACCATCCGACGCGCGATCCGGTTGGTGATCTCCGCCCCGAGCTCCTGTCGCAGCAGGTGCAGGCAGGCGTCGATGCCGGCAGCGGTGCCCGCACTCGTGATGATGCGGCCGTCCTGGACGAAGAGCACGTCCGGATCGATGTCGACGGCGGGGTACATGTCGGCCATCGTGTGGGCGTACATCCAGTGCGTCGTGGCCCGCCGTCCGTCCAGGACCCCGGCCGCGGCGAGGATGAACGAGCCGCTGCAGACGCTCATGACCCACGCTCCGCGCGCCACGGCTTCGCGGGCCAGGTCGACGAGGAGCGGGTCGATGTCACCCCAGACCTCGCGCGGCACCGGGCAGAACACGACGAGGTCGGCCTCCGCGGCGAAGGACAGATCGTGCTCCACGTTGATGGAGAAGCCGATCTTGGAGCGCACGACCCCGGGCCGCGGGGCGACGATGCGGAAATCGAAGTTCGGCACCCCGTCGGCCGACCGGTCGAGGCCGAACGCCTCGCAGGCGACCCCGAACTCGAACGGCGCGAAGCCGTCCTGCACCACACACGCGACGGTCTTCATCACATCTCCCGGAATGGCAGTTTTCCTCCGCACAGTGCCCGATCCGCCACTCGTGGCAGCATCACACCGAGCGTAGCTTTTCTGCCATGCTACTCCTCATCCTCCTCCTCGCCCTCGCCATCTGGGCGCTCGTCGCCACGTTCGTCGAACTGCGTCGGGACGGCTACCGTCGCACTCCCACCGACTGGAGCCGCGTCGCCGGACTGGACGCCCTGTCGCAGGCCGACCCCGGACACGTCTATCGCTGACCTCCCGACCGTCCGCGAGGAGGGCTACGCTCGGGGGCATGAGCGACCCGCAGCAGCCCGGACACCCCTCGCGCGACGGCGCCGGCGACCCGGCCGCCCCGCCCCCTCCGTCGCTCCCGGCGGAGCCGCAGTACCCCGGCGCCCAGGCCCCCGCCCCGGGGGCACCGTACGCACCCGCTCCCGGCGGCGGCCACGTGTTCCCGACCGCGTCCCCGCAGGCCTTCCCCACGGCGAGCCCGCAGCCGTCACCGACCGCACCCGGTTTCGCCCCCGGATCCACCGGCATCCCGCCCTACGGCACCCCGACCCCGCGCGCACCCGGCGACGGCCTCGGCCGCGCCGCGTTCACCGTCGCGCTCGTGACGCTGGCGATCGATCTATTCCTGATCCTGGCGCGGCCCTTCGTCTACATGCCGAACCGGACCTACAGCATGATCGGCCTGATCGAGGGGGCATCGGGCATCCTCACCTTCCTCGGCTACGGGGCGGCGCTCGTGCTCGGCCTCATCGCTGCACGTCGACCGGGGCCGCGGCTGCTCGCCGGGATCGCCGTCGGCATCTCCGGCGCCGGCCTGCTGACGATCGTGCTGAGCTGGCTCTCGTCGAACTTCTACGGGTTCCTCTGACCGCTCAGGATCGCGGGAGCACCCGCTCGTAGACCTCGATCATGGCGGCCGTCCGCGACGACTGCCGGAAGGCGTCCGCCACGGCGGGCACCGGCTGCGGCGCGGTCCCGTCCGCGATGTCCGCGGCCGCCTGCCGCAGCGTCGCGGCGAGGGCCTCGATCCGTTGCGCCTCGACGGTTCGCCCGCGGGCGGCCGGGTCCGTCGTCGGCACCGCCCAGAGCCCGCCCTGGAGCTCGGCGGCGATGTCGGGGTCGCACACGACGGAGGGCGTGCCGAGGGTGGCCGCCTCGAACGGCGTCATGCCCTGGGTCTCGAACCCGATGGACGTCTGCACGAGCGCATCGGCGGCGGCGATCCGCTCGAGCGTCTGCGCATACGAGAGCCGGCCGGCGAACCGTACGTCCGCACGCCCCGCGACGATGCGTTCGGCCGCGGCGCGCTGTCCGCCGCCGCCGATCACCTCGAGCTCGGCGTCGATGCCCGCGTCGACCCAGGCCTGGAGGAACGGGAGGAGGCGCTTCTCCGGACTCATCCGCCCGAGCCAGACGAAGCGCGGGCGCCCCGGCGCCCGTTCGGCGGATGCCGCTGCGAGGGTCTGCGCACGGACGTCATCGTCGATGCCGTTCCACACGACATCGACCGTCCGCGCCACGCCGTTCTGCTCCAGGCGTCGCGCGAAGTGCCCGGACGGGGCCGTGACGGCGGCGGCGCCCGCCGCGAGACCGCGCAGGTACGACCACCCGTCGCTGCCACCGACCGGCACACCGATGCCGCGGAGGGCGGCGCGGCGCCACAGGTTGAGCACGGCGAGCACGGGCCGGTGCAGCGGGGTGACCGCGGCCAGCCCGACATCGACGCGGTTGTGCATCGTGTGCACGACCGGGATCCCGTGGCGGGCGGCGAAGCGGTGCCCGATGAAGGCGCCCCAGAAATCGGCCTGCACGTGGACGAGATCGACGGGCGGACGGTGCGCCATCGCCCGGTCGAGGACCCGGTCGGTCGCCCGCCCCGGCCAGGTCATCGCGTACTCCCGGTCGAGGGTGATCGGCAGCGACGGGAGGTCGACGTTCCCCTCCGACGGTGCAGCGTCGTCACGCCGTGCGTGCATACGAGGCGCGACGACCGTCACGGTGTGCCCGGCACGCTCCAGGAACGTCCGCTGCAGCCGCATCGACACCTGCGCCCCGCCGAGGGAGTCGAGGTGCTGATCGGCGAAGAAGACGACGTGCATCCGCGTCACTCGGGCAGCGGCTCGTCGCGGTACAGCGCCTCGAAGGTGTCGAGCGTGCGGTTGATGTCGTGGATGGCCACGCCGTCGAGGGACGCCTTCTGCATCCGCTCGTACTCGCCGGGGGAGGCGGTCAGCACGGCGGTGAGCTTCGCGGCGAGGTCGTCGACGTCTCCCGGCGTGAAGAGGTGCCCGTTCTCACCGTCGTGCACGAGATGCGGAAGGGCGACGGCGTCTGCGGCGACGATCGGCAGTGCCGATGCCATGGCCTCCATCGTCGCGATGGACTGCAGCTCGGCGATCGACGCGATGACGAAGAGGCTCGCACGGGACAGCAGCGCCCGCAGCTCCTCGTCGGTGGTCCGCCCGTGGAAGGTCACGCGATCGGACAGGCCGAGCTGCGCCGTCAGGTGCTCGAGCTGCTTGCGCTGGTCTCCGCCGCCGACGATGTCGAACGTCGTGTTCAGTGCCGGGTCGAGCTTGGTCATGGCCTTGAGGATGACCTCGACCTGCTTCTCCGCCGTCAGCCGGCCCACGAACACGAGCCGGTTCTCCTCGCGCGGGGCGATGACCGGGGTGTACTGGGAGCGGTCGATGCCGCAGCTCACCGGGATGACGCCGCGCACCTCGACCGTCTTCTCCAGGAAGTCGGCGGCCCGACGCGTGGGCGTGGTGATCGCCCGGGTCAGGTCGAAGGTGCGCTTCGCGTCGGCCCAGGCGAACTTGAGCACCAGGTCGTCGACGAACTTCGGCATGGTCGTGTGGTCGAGGATGTTCTCGGCCATGACGTGGTTCGTCGCGATGACCGGGATGCCGCGCTGCTTCGCGATGCGGGCGAGTCCACGCCCGATCACGATGTGGGACTGGATGTGCACGACGTCGGGCTGCACGGCGTCGAGCACCTTCCGGGCGTAGTGCTTGGAGCGCCACGGCCACACGAAGCGCAGCCAGTCATGCGGGGCCCACCGCACGGAGGGCAGGCGGTGGAGCGTCATCGGCTCCCCCTCGATGACCTCGGTGCGGGGTGCGGTGCGACGGTAGGCCTGGTTGGGGGCCACGACATGCACCTCGTGGCCGCGCTGCACGAGTCCGGCGGCGAGACGCTCGGCGAACCGGGCGGCGCCGTTGATGTCGGGGGCGAACGTGTCGCACCCGAGGAGGATCTTCAACGGACGGGGCTGCACGGCGGTGGCGTCGCGCGACGCATCGATCGGATCGTCGGAGGAGGTCACAGAGATGCCTAACGGGGTGGCGGCCAAGGAGAAGCCCTGGTCGGGCGGTGGCAACTCTACCCGAGGGCCCTGTCCCCGACGCCGAGCCATACCGCCATCCTTCAGCCTCGGCCGATACCGTGAAGCCATGCGACTGCACGCCGACGCCGACCCCCAGCTGTGGATCCCCGTGACGGACTCGCTCGGGTGGAGGGGACGCCGGCATCGCAAGGCCGCGATCCGGATGCTGCTCGGCCAGGTGAACGCCGCGGTCGGCGCGACGGAACGCCCCGGCTCGCGGTTCGGAGCCTGGGCGATGAGCCAGGCCGCGCCGATGCTCATGAAGAAGGCCGACGGCCGGGTCCTCGCGTGGACGTGGAAGGCGGAGCCCGACCTCGTCGTGGCGATGGCGACCGTGCAGGCGCTGACCCCCGACATCCGGATCGCCCGCGCGTCGATGCCGATGGAGTACGACGACACGACCTCCTTCCCGACCCGGCTCGGCGTCGGCGAGAAGCTCGTGGTCCCGACCCCGCCCTCACCTTCGGCGCCGCCTTTCGCGACCTACACCTGGGACACCGGTACGCACCTGGTGACCCTGACCGCCGTCTGCAGCGACCGCGAACGCTTCGGCACGCTCATCGGCGCGCTCGACGAACTGGCCCGCAGCCTCCGCGTCGCCGACGACCTCACCGGCGGCGAGTCGCCCGACGTCCTCCGCCTCCCGCCCGCCTGACAGCGATCCCGCCCGGCGGGATGAGAAACGCGCCTCCCGAAAGGCGGGGAGGCGCGTTTCTGATCCGGCACAGAGAACCCGGCGCGAGGAGGCCGGGGGCTCAGCGTGCGATGCGGAGCGTGCGCACCTCGAAGGGGCGGAGGTGGAGGGCGCCGCCGAGACGGGGCGCCTCGATCTCGTCCTCGATCAGGCTCACCTCGCGCACCTCGCGGTGCTCGAAGCCGACGGAGAGCTCGCCGACCGCCCGGCGCCCGAGCGCCTCGTACACACGCACGATGACATCGCCGGAGCCGTCGTCGGCGAGCTTCACGGCCGAGACGACGATCCCTTCGCCCGACACCTCCACCAGCGGCTCGACCTCGCGCGTCCCGCGGATCACCGTGGGCAGGCTGTTGAGGCGGATGCCCTCGGCCGTCGCGATCGCGGCGTCGGCACCGATCACGAAGCCGACCTCGATCTCATGGAGCCCGTGGTCGGTGTCCGGGTCGGGGAAGCGCGGCGCCCGCAGCAGGGAGAGCCGCACGGTCGTGGTGACCCCGTCCTCGCCGACCTCGCGCGTCGTGTCGTACCCGTAGATCGAGTCGTTCACGAGGGCGGCGCCGAAGTCCTGCTCCCGCACCAGCACGAAGCGGTGCATCGAGGTCTCGAACTTCGCCGCCTCCCAGCTGGTGTTCGTGTGGGTGACGCGTGCCTGGTAGCCGAACTGCGTCTCGGCTTCGGTGTGCGACGCCTGGATGTCGAGCGGGAACGCGAGCTTGAGCAGCTTCTCGGTCTCGTGCCAGTCGACCTCGTTGCGCAGCAGCACCGTGCGCGAGTCGGGCGCGAGGAGGATGGTCTGCGTGATCGTCGACTCCGAGAACGCACGCACGACGACGATCTGCGCGACACCGTCCACGAGGGATGCCTCGATGGAGGAGACCGCCGTGAGGTCGTCGACGCTGTTGCGGTAGTACCGGTCGATGTCCCAGGCGTCCCACATGTTCGGGAAGTCCTGGTGCAGCTGGAACAGGTTCGCGGCCCTGCCGGGCGCGACCGTCTCCCGTCCCGTGGCCTTGTCGACGGCGGAGACAATCAGGCCCTCGCCCGAGACGAGCACGGACACGAGTTCATTCTCCAGGCGCCACCCCGGGTGGGTCGCTGAGCCTGCCGAGGCGTCCTCGACGAGCGAGACCGGCCCTTCGACGGGCTCAGGGACCCACGCGGCGCCGAGCGCGCGTCCCCGGCCCACCGAGCTCGGCTCGAACCGCAGCTCACGGTCACCCTCCCCGGCGAGCGACCGGCGCGCGGCGTCGGCGATGTCCTGCGCATCTGACAGCACATCCGACAGCGCCTCGACCGCCTCGCGGTGCACCCACGCGATCGAGGTGCCGGGCAGGATGTCGTGGAACTCGTGCAGCAGCACGGCCTGCCAGAGCCGGTCGAGCTCGGCCTGCGGGTACGCGGCGCCCGTGCGCACGGCATCGGTCGCCGCCCACAGCTCGGCTTCCACCAACGCGTGCTCGGCCCAGCGGTGCAGAGCCTTCGTGGCGTGCTGGCTGGTGAGCGTGCCGCGGTGCAGCTCGAGGTAGAGCTCGCCGACCCACACGGCGGGGTTCGGCAGCTCGGCCTTGGCGGCGTCGAAGAACACGTCCGGGTGCTCCCACACCACCTGCGCACTGCCCTCGAGGTCGCGCAGCCGCTCGGCCTTGCCGGTCATCTCGCGCGTCGTGCCGCCGCCGCCGTCACCCCAGCCGACCGGGGCGATCGACCGCGAGCTGAGACGGTTCTCCTTGAACTGCCGCGAGGCCTTCGCGACCTCCATCCCACTGAGCTGCGAGTTGTAGGTGTCCATCGACGGGAAGTGCGTGAACACCTGCGAGCCGTCGATGCCCTCCCAGAGGAAGGAGTGGTGCGGGAACACGTTCTGCTGGTTCCAGGAGATCTTCTGCGTGAAGAACCACTCGAACCCGGCACGGCGCATCAGCTGCGGCAGGGCCGGCGAGTAGCCGAAGCTGTCCGGCAGCCACACGCCCTTCGACCGGATGCCGAACTCCCGCTCGAAGAACCGCTGGCCGTGCGAGAACTGCCGCACGAGCGACTCACCCGTCGGCATCACGGTGTCGGACTCCACCCACATGCCGCCCAGCGGCAGGAAGCGCCCGGCGGCGACGGCGGCCTTGACCCGCTCCCACACCTCGGGGCGGTGCTCCTTGATCCAGGCGTACTGCTGCGCGCTCGACATGCCGTACTGGAAGTCGGGCTGCTCCTCGATGAGCGCGGTCATGGACGAGGTGGTGCGCGCGACCTTGCGGATCGTCTCGCGCACCGGCCACAGCCAGGCGGAGTCGATGTGCGCGTGGCCGACGGCCGAGATCCGGTGCGCACTCGCCTCGGCGGGCGCGGCCAGCACGTCGGCGAGTCGGGCCCGCGCGTCGCCGGCGGTCTCCACGACGTGCTGCAGGTCGAGCACGTCGAGCGCGTCGTCCAGGGCCTGCAGGATGCGCATGCGGCGCGGCGACGTGGCAGGCAGCTCCGCCTGCAGCTCGAACAGCACCTCGAGGTCGAGGGCGAGATCGAACACCTCGGGCTCGAACACCGCGAGGTCGAGGCGCCGCAGCCGGTACAGCGGCTCCTTCGAGGAGGTGAGGATGTCGCCCTCCTGGGTCGGCAGGAAGGGGTGGTAGTCGAGGAGGACAGGGTTGGACGCGCCCTCCAGGTAGAGCTCGACGGGCTCATCGCCCGCCGCCGTCTCCACGATCGGCACCCACTGGTTGCGCGGGTTGATGCTCTTGATCGGCGTGCCGTCCGGTCGGTACGCGAGGGCCTCGCACTGGAACCCCGTCATGTTCACGTCGAAGCCCAGGTCGATGAGCGCCTCGACCCGGCGTCCCGCCCATTCCGCGGGCACCCGACCGGTGAGCTTGAACCACGTCGTCCCCCAGGCCGGGCCCCACAGCTCGCCGACCGCGGCCGGGGCGAACGAGAGCGCCAGGCCCTCCACCGGGGCGATGGGCTCTCCGGGGAGCTGGTGCGCCTCGACCGTGAGGGGAACCGCGGCCGAGTGGATCGCGGGGCGGATGCGCTCGTCGAGGACCCGCTTGACGCGGCCGACGGTGAGCGAGGTGTCGTCATGCATGGTGGGGTTCTCCGGGCTCGACGGTGAGGGATGGGGTTCGATGCGCGTGTTACTAAAACGATCTAGCACGGGAGTCTACGGCACGATCTCCCCTGCTTTCGAGAGGCTAAATCGATCAAGTAGGGTGATGCCTATGACCCCGGGGAAACGCGTGACCATCGCGGATATCGCGCGCATGGCCGGCGTCTCCCCCGGCGCCGTCTCGTTCGCCCTCAACGGTCGCCCCGGGGTGAGCGAGGAGACCCGGCAGCGCATCCTCTCGATCATCGAGGAGCATCACTGGCAGCCGAGCTCCGCCGCGCGCGCCCTCGTCGGCGCCCGGGCCAACGCGGTCGGATTCGCCCTCGCCCGCCCGGCGCGCTCCCTCGGTTCCGAGGCCTTCTTCACCGACCTCATCGCCGGCATCGAGTCCCGCCTCTCCGAGAGCAAGGTCGGTCTGCAGCTCCGCCTCGTCGCCGACATCGACGAGGAGATGGAAGTGCATCGGCAGTGGCGGTCGTCGAATCAGGTCGACGGCATCATCCTCATCGACCCGCGCGACGACGACCCGCGCGGCGCGCGCATCACGGCCCTGGACGCGCGCGCCGTCATGATCGGCTCGAAGCCCTCCCCGGACGGCGCGGTGCCCAGCGTGTGGATCGGCGACGACACCGTCGCGGAGACGCTGTTCTCCTACCTCGCCGCCCTCGGCCACGCGCGCATCGCCTACGTCGCCGGTCCGGCCGAACTGGAGCACACCCGCCTGCGCGCCGAGGTGCTGGAGCGGATGGCGGCGGACGGCATCGCCGGCGAGGTCATCACGACCGACTTCTCCCCCGCCCGTGCCTCCGCCGTGACGCGCGCGCAGCTCTCCGGCCGGCAGCGCCCGACCGCGATCGTCTACGACAACGACGTGATGGCCGTCGCCGGCCTCCGCGTGGCGCAGGAGATGGGCAGAGCCGTTCCCCGCGACGTCTCCCTCGCGTCGTTCGACGACTCCGTCATCGCGGGTCTCATCAATCCGTCGATCACCGCGATGACCCGCGACACGTTCGAGCTCGGCGAGCAGGCGGCCACGCTCCTGCTGCAGCAGATCGAGGGCGGCACCACGCTGCCGAGCGTCCAGGGCCCGACCCCGGTGCTCACCGCTCGCGAGAGCACCGCGCCACCACCCCGCTGAGACCCCGCCTCCCCGCCGACACCCCGGGCTCTCGACGCACGCACCCCGGGGTCTCGACGACGACCCGGGGTCTCGGCGACTCAGACGGGGGAGAGACTCAGACGACGGTGTTGACGGAGGCGTAGCGCGTCACGTCGGACGCGGACGGGGCGGGGTGGATAAGGCGCTGGATGCCGCGTGTCTCCAGCGCCGCGGGGTCCTGTGCGGTGCGGGAGGTCACCAGGGCGGGGTCGTCGCCGGCCGCGCAGGCATCGACCCAGGCCTGGAAGACCGCGCCGCCGGGGCTCAGCGCCGCCCGGCTCACCGGCACCTCCTGCTCGTCGACGTCCACGACGATCGCCGTCGGACGAGCCGGAGCCGCGGTGCGGGTACGCAGCTCGGGGATGAGCTCCGCGAACCGGCGGCCGAGGGGCTTCGCCGCCCCCTCCTGGTCGATCAGCCCGAGGGAGTACTCCAGCTCCGGGAAGTCGGCGAGCTCCCGGCTCACGTCGTGCGAGCACCACCAGGTCACACCCCAGAGGTTCTCGGTGCGGAGAGCCGAGCGCACGGTGGCCTCGAGGAACCCGGGCATCTCGCTCTCGTCGAGACAGTTCGAGGGGGCACCCACCTCCTGCAGCCAGATGGGCCGGGCGGGATCCGTCGCGAAGGCGCGGGAGAGCTCGATGAGGTACTCGGCATGACGGTCCGCCGCGACGGAGCGCCCACCGTAGCGCTGCGCCGTGCCGTTGAAGATCCAGGAGTGGATGGTCGTCATCGCGCCGAGCCGGGAGGCATGCGCCGGCGTGAACCCGTGATCGTCCATGTACCAGACCGCGTCGTACTCGCTGTGCACGTGCGGCAGCCCGGGAGCACCCCGGTCCGCTGCGGCGAGCAGGGCCTCGATCCAGGCGCCCGCCTCATCCGTCGTGACCGGCCACGGCGAGGGGTGGGTGTGCGCGGAGAACTGGTTCGTCTCGTTGCCGAGCGTGAGCCCGAGGAAGTTCGGGGCGTCCCGCAGCGCGCCGGCCAGCCGCTCCACGAGCTGCGCCTGGCCGTCCAGGGCGCTCGGATCGGTGAACATGTTCCGGTCGTGCCAGGTGTACAGCCAGGACGGGACGAAGTCGAAGCTCGACAGATGCCCCTGGATGACATCGACGCTCGCGTCCAGCCCGAACTCGGCGGCGATGTCGACCATGGCGCGCACGTCGTCGATCGCCTTCGCTCGGATCAGGGTGCGGTTCGGCTGCAGGACGGTCCAGAGCGGGAACACGCGCACGTGGTCGAGGCCGAGCGCGGCGAGGGCCGCGAAGTCGCGGCGCACGTCGTCCGGGGTGAAGTCGAGCCAGGAGTGCATCCAGTCCGTCGACGGCGTGTAGTTCGCCCCGAAGCGGAGTGGGGCGTCGAGAGCGCCGCGCTGCGTCATGTGTGCACCTTTCGGACCGTGCCCTCCCGCGAGGACATGTCGCACCACTATAACGCTTGAGCATCAGCCTCGATAGGGATGTCTTGACACCGACCGGATCCGATGGTTTCATCTGCTAAAGCGCTGTAGTCCCTCTGTCGGACCGCGCCGATTCGCCCGCCTCGAGGAAGAAGCACGATGAAAGTTCCCGCACGCATTGTCGCTCTGGCAACCTTCACGATCGGCGCCCTGGCGCTCGTGAGCTGCACCGGAGGCGGCGCCGCCTCGGACGGCGCCGGCCCCATCGACACCTCCGGTGAGCTCAGCGGAACCATCCAGTTCCAGACCTGGTCGCTGAAGAACGAGAAGTTCACCCCGTACTTCGAAGACCTCATCGCCGCCTTCGAGGAAGAGCACCCGGACGTGACCGTCGAGTGGCTCGACCAGCCCGGCGACGGCTACCAGGAGAAGATCCTGAGCCAGGCGAACGCCGACACGCTGCCCGACGTGCTCAACCTGCCGCCGGACATCGCCTACCCCCTCGTCGCGGCGGGGAAGCTCGTCGACCTCGACACCGCGGATCCGGACCTGAAGGCGGCGTACAACGCCGGCGCCTGGGACGCGTACAGCCATTACCCCGGCGTCGAGGGCACCTACGGTCTGCCGTGGTACCTCTCCAGCGACGCGTCCTGGTGGAACCTCGCCCAACTCGCCCCGTACGGCGTCACCGAGGAGAACCTCCCGACGACGGTCGACGAGCTGCTCACGCTCGCGAAGGACGTCGCCACGGAGTCCGGCGGCAAGGTCCAGCTCCTCTCCTCGATCCCGGCGCTCGATACCTTCACCGCCGCCGGCATGGAGGTCATCAACGACGAGGGCGAGTTCGACTTCAACACCGACGAGGCCGCCGCGATCATCGAGCAGTACGCCGACGCCTACGCGGCGGGCGCGATGCCCGCCGAGGCACTGACCGGCGACTACGGCGGGAACGCGGAGGCGTACATCCAGGAGAAGGTCGCCTTCACGACCGGCGGCACCGGCTTCACGACCGATCTGCAGAAGGACGCCCCGGCACTGCTGGAGAACACCGTCGCCACCCCGCGCCTCGGTGTCGCCCCGCTCTACGTGCAGGGCCTCAACGTCTCCGCCGACTCCGACAACAAGGAAGCCGCACTCGCGTTCGCCGAGTTCGCGACGAACGAGGAGAACCAGGTCGCGTTCTCCTCCCTCGCGGTCGGCACCGCCCCCGGCACGGCCGACGGCGGCGACCAGGTGGTCGAGAACATCGCCTCCTCCGTCACGGACGAGAAGCAGCTCGCCGCGATCGACACCGTGTTCGGCGCGATGAAGGACGCCAAGGCGCTGCCGTTCCAGTGGACCTCGGACATGGCCACCTACATGACCCAGCAGATCGCCCTGGCCGTGAACGGCGAGGCCGACGCCAAGACGCAGCTCGACAAGATCGTCGAGTACGCCAACGCGAACCGCGTGGACCAGTGAGCGTGCGCGCGGACACCGGCACCCGGCAGCGGAGGTCGACGATGAGATCCCACAAGTGGTTCACCCCGTGGCTGCTCCTCGCCCCCGCCGTGATCTGGGTGCTGGTGTTCGCGCTCTGGCCGTTCCTGAACACCGTCGTCCTCAGCTTCACGGACGCGCGGCCCCTGCGGACCCCGGAGTTCGTCGGCGGCGCGAACTACGAGCGCATGTTCGGCGACGAGATGTTCTGGAACGCGCTGACCACCTGCCTCATCTACGTGGTCGTGTGCGTGCCGCTGCTCACGATCCTCCCGCTGCTCCTCGCTCTCCTCGTGCAGAAGAAGCTCCCCGGCATCTCGTTCTTCCGCACCACGTTCTACTTCCCCGTCATCGCCTCGGTCGTCGTGGTCGCCCTCATCTGGACCTGGCTGTTCGACAGCCGGGGCATCATCAACCAGACCCTGGAGTTCCTCGGCCTCATCGATCAGCCGATGGCCTTCCTCGTCGACCGTTGGTTGCTGCTCGGCTGCGCGATCCTGCTCACGGTGTGGAAGGGACTCGGGTACTACATGGTGGTGTACCTCGCCGCCCTGGGGAACGTGGGCAAGGAGCTGCACGAGGCCGCCATGCTCGACGGTGCGAGCTCCTTCCGCCGCTTCCTCTCCGTCACGATCCCGTCCGTGCGCGGGGCGATGCTCCTCATCGCGGTGCTGATCGCGGTGTCCGCCATGCGCGTGTTCGCCGAGCTCGACGTGCTCTCCAAGAGCACGGGCGGCCCCGGCGGCTACGACATGTCGCTCGTGATGCTCATCCGCCAGGTGGGCTCGGGCCTGAACGGCAACATCGGCTACGCGTCCGCGATCAGCGTGGCGCTGTTCCTCCTCACGCTCGTGCCGCTCGCGGCGATCGCGTTCATGAACCGCGAGAAGAAGGCGAAGGTCTCCGCATGACGACTCTGACGACACCCCCGGTGGAGAGCACTCCGCCCGCGGAGGAGGCACCGCGGCCCGGCCGCGAGCGCATCTTCCGCCGCCGCGGCTCCGGCGACTTCAGCAAGCCCACGCTCGGCGGACTCATCGGCCGGTACGCGCTGCTGCTGTTCGTCCTGTTCCTCGTCATCGGCCCCTTCGTCTGGCAGCTCTCCACCTCGTTCAAGGGACCGCAGGAGAACATCTACTCCTTCCCGCCCGAGCTCATCCCCCGCGATCCGACGCTGCAGAACTACACGAGGGTCGCCGACATCGTCCCCGTCTACCTCTACGCCTGGCACTCGCTGCTCGTCTCGCTCGGCACCGTGCTCAGCAACGTGATCCTGGCCACGTTCGCCGGCTACGCCCTGGGCTGCATGCGCTTCCGCGGGAAGTGGATCGTCATGGGCATCCTGCTGTCCACACTGCTGTTCCCCGGCGAGGTCACGGTCACCAGCAACTTCCTCACCATCCGCGCGCTCGGTCTCGCCGACACCCTGTGGGGCGTCTTCCTCCCCGGAGCGATCAGCGCCATGAACGTGCTGCTCGTCGCCACCGCGTGCCGGATGATCCCGAAGGACGTGCTGGACGCGGCCACCGTCGACGGTGCGTCCACGTGGCAGCGCATCCGCCACATCGTGTGGCCGAACATCCGCGGCATGGTCTCGGTGGTGGCGATCTTCGCGTTCATCGGCGCGTGGGACGACTACCTCTGGCCGCTCATCGTGCTCTCCGACCCGGCGAAATACACCCTGACCGTCGGCATGGCCTACCTCAACAGCAGCTTCTCGGTCGACCCCCGACTCATCGCCGCCGGCACCATGATCGCGCTCGTGCCCATCGTCATCATGTTCTCTTTCACGCAGCGCTTCTTCTTCAAGGGCGTGCAGGAGGGTGCGCTGAAGGGGTGAACGCGCCGCTGCTCCGCCCGGCCTCCGGTCCCGCGGATCCTCCGTCGTCGCGCCCGCACGCCGGAGTGCTCCCCGGAGTCGCCTTCGCGTACTCGTTCGACCCCTCCCACGGCGCGCAGCGGATCGATGTCCCCGGCCTCGACGGCATCGCCCTCACCCCGGACACCGTGCTGCACTGGGCGTTCTACGCCGACGGCCCCGCCGCGACCCTCGCCCCCTGGGCCGCGCTCGCGGTCGCCGTCGACGTCCGGACCCCCGACGGCAGCCGGCTGAGCGACATCGCCGCCGTCCGCGACCGCTACGACTTCCCGCTCACGGCCGAGGGGCAGTTCGCCGCCCGGTGGAGCATGCCCGAGCAGTGGAACGCCGACAGCGTCGCCCTCGCGCCCCTCGCCGTCGGGAGGGGCACGGGCACGGTCGAGCTCGTCTTCGGTACCGCCGATCTCGCGACCACGCCGGATGTGCCCACCGAGGTCAGCGGCTTCGTCCAGGTCCGCGTCGAGGAGCGCCCTGGCCCCGGCGACCTCCCACCCGTCGAGCGGGTCGACACCCGGCGCGGCTCCCACTCCGGCCCCCGCTTCTCCCGCGGGAACACGATCCCGGCGGTCGCCGTGCCGCACGGCTTCACCTTCGTCACGCCCGCGACCGACGCGGCGGATCCGCGCTGGCCCTATCGCCCGTTCGTGCACGACGATCCGCAGGGGCGGCGCCTCGGAGCCCTGCAGTTCTCGCACCAGCCCAGCCCGTGGATCGGCGATCGCTCGGTGCTCCAGCTCATGCCGTTCCGGGGGACGCCGAGGTCGGACAGGGAGGCCCGGCGTCGCCGGATCGTCCCCGAGAGCGAGCGGGCCCGCCCGCACGAGTACGCCGCGGACCTCGGCGACGGGCTGCAGGTCGAGATGACCGCGACCTCGCATGCCGCCGCGTTCCGCACGCGGTGCGACGACCCGCACGCCGCCGTGGGGTTCGTGATCGACCAGCTCACGGACGACGGCCGACTCACCTTCACCGACGCCGGCTTCGAGGGCTGGATCCCCGAGGGGTCCGAGGACTGGGGGAACGCCCCGCGCTGCTACTTCGCCGGGACCGTGCACAGCGCCTCGGACGTCGCGAAGGGTGCCCTGGACGACAGCGGGCGCGCCCGGGTCGCGGGCTTCGTCCGCGCCAGGGGCGCTGTCGAGGTGCGGGTCGGGGTCTCGTTCCTCTCCGTCGCGCAGGCTCGGCACAGCCTCGCCCTCGAGGCCCCTCCCGCCGTCCCCTTCGACGAGCTCCGCGCCTGCGCGGCCGCCGCGTGGAACCGCGTGCTCGGTCGCGTGACGATCCCCCCGCTCCCCGAGGCCGAGCGTCCGTTCCGCGGCCTGGCCGACGAGGAGCAGCGCGCCCGGATCGCCGCCGCACTCCACCGGATGCACCTGTATCCGAACACGGCGGCGGAGAACGCGGGCACCGCGGACGCGCCGGAATGGCGGTTCGCCGACGTGTTCGCGCCCCGGACAGCCTTCGGAGAGACCACCACGGGAGCGCCGGTCGCGGAGGGCGAGCTCGTCGTCAACAACGGCTACTGGGACACGTACCGCACCGAGTGGCCCGCGCTCGCGCTCCTCGACCCCGCGCTGGCCGGACGCCTGCTGGACGGGCAGCTCACCCAGTATCGCCGCGGCGGCTGGATGGCCCGCTGGAGCGCCCCCGGGTACGTCGACAGCATGGTCGGCACCTCGAGCGACCAGATCTTCGCCGACGCCGCGCGGTGGGACGTTCCCTTCGACCGGGAGACGGCGTTCGAGAGCGGGTGGCGCCACGCGTGCGAGCCGGGACCCGATCCGCGACGGGGTCGCAAGGGCATCGGCCGCGGGCGCTTCCTCGGCTTCATCCCGTCCGACGTGCCGGAGGGGATGAGCTGGAGCATCGAGAACGCCGTGAGCGACGCCGCCCTCGGCCGGTTCGCCGCCCGACTCGCGACATCGGCGGCCGCGGCGGACCAGGCCGCGCGCTATCGGGCCTTCGCGCGGTACTTCGCGAATCGCTCCCGCGCGGCGCGCGTGCTCTTCGACCCGGCGTCCGGATTCTTCCGCGGTCGCGCGGCGGACGGCTCGTTCGCGCCGGATTTCGATCCTCGGGTCTGGGGTGGCGACAACGTCGAGACGAACGCCTGGGGCATGTCGGTCGGCACGGTGCACGACGGGCCGGGACTCGCGGCGCTGCACGGCGGGCGGATCGGACTCGGCCGGCACCTCGACGCCCTCTTCGCGGAGCCGGAGACCGCTGACGAGCGCTTCGGCGGTGCGTACGGCACGGTCATCCACGAGCAGCGCGAAGCCCGCGCTCAGCGGTCGGGCATGTGCGCCCTGTCGAATCAGCCGGCCCACCACATCCCCTTCATGTACGCCTTCAGCGACCGGCCGTGGCACAGCGCGGGCCTCGTGCACGGCCTCGCGCGCCGTCTCTTCGCCGGTGCGCACATCGGCCAGGGATTCCCCGGTGACGAGGACAACGGAGAGATGAGCGCCTGGTGGCTCTGGGCCGCGCTCGGCCTGTATCCCCTGGAGCTCGCGGCGGGGTCTCTGCGCATCGGATCGCCCCTCTCGGACGACATCCGGGTCGCGCGCGGAGACGGCTCGTCGCTGCGCATCCGCTCGCGACGGAGCTCCCCCGAAGCCCACGTGGTGGAGGAGGCACGCCTGGACGGACGCCCGCTGCCCACCGCCGACCTCCCGATCGACGCACTCCAGGGAAATGCGGTGCTCGAGCTCGTGCTCGGCACGGACCCGGCGCGCGCGCTGGAGAGCGGGGAGGACGCGCTCGACGCGGAGCCGTGGCACCGCGACCTCACGGGCGGAGAGGGAGAGGCCGTCGCCTCCGCGGATGTCCGCGAGGCGCGGCGCCTGTTCGACGACGGCGACCCGCGGGGTGACGAGGGCGTCCGGCTGCCGGAAGGCTCGTGGGTGGGCTGGCGATTCCCCTCACCCCGCGGCCTCACCGACATCACCCTCACGAGCCGCGAGCCCGTCGCGGCCGGTGTGCTGCGCGGGGAGGTGGAGGGGGCCGACGGTCGCTGGCACCCGCTCACCACGACGCACCTCGAAGACCTGGCGCCCGATCGCACGACGCCGTTCGCTGTGGAGACGCGGGTCATGACCTCGGCCGTCCGCATCCGCGCGGAGGCCGAGGTCACGCTCCGTCAGATCGAGCTCTTCGATCTGGACTGAATCACCGCGCCGCTGCGCGGTAGACGGTCGCCTCGCCCTTCAGCGCCTCGGTGATGCCGGAGAGGTAGGCCGACTGGTTCGTCGCGGTGAGGTTGTACGCGACATAGACGCCGTACCCGTCAGCCACCGTGCGCCGAGCGAAGTCGGCGGCCGTCGAGGCACTCGTGTTCGCGAGGTCGATGGCCGCGGCGCCGAGCCGGCCCCGGTCGTCCAGGCCCGGCACGGTGGGAGCGTCGTAGGTCGGGTAGTACGGGTTCCAGGCGTGATCGAGCACGCTGCCGGCGTCGAAGAGGCCGAAGTCCGTGGTCGTGTAGGACGGGCCGATCGCATACAGCGTGATGAGCTTGTCCGGGCCGAGCCGGTCGCGCAACGCAGAGGCCAGCCAGCCGAAGGACTGCGGGTTCGGCTGCGGGGTGCCGTTCGCCCCGTAGTTGCTCCACTCGTCGTCGAAGTCGATGCCGTCGAGGCCGTAGGCGGTCACGGTGTCGGCGAGCTGCGTGGCGAAGGCGTCGGCATCCGCGTACGACGTGAAGTTCGCGAAGCCGGCCCCCTGGTGGTTTCCGAGCACCGACAGCAGCACCTTGGTGCCCTGGGCCTGCAGCGGACGGATCTGGTTCTGCGCATCCTGCAGCGTCTCGGTGACCCGGTCGTTGAGGTGGAGGACCGCCTGCTCCCCGTCGTAGTTGATGTTCGCGGCGAAGATCATGGCCAGATCGACCGCGGGACGGCCCGACTCGGCGAGCGTGTAGTCCGCGACGTTCGCTAAATCGTTCGAGTTCACCTCGACGTAGACGGCGAGCTTCGGGTCGGCAGCGGCGGCATCGGCGACCGCCGCGGTCGAGGCGGCGAGGGCGGCGGCTCCGGCGGCGGCGAACGCCGCTGCTGCCGCGATACCTCTTCTCAGGCGGGACGATCGTGCGGGTGAGGAACTCATGACGGGATCTTCTCCTTCGGCGTCGTTGTCGAGATCGGGTCGCGACGTCGCGACTCGCGGCCGACTATATCGCTTAAGCACAGGTGTCGGAAGGGCATGCTGGCGGTGCGCACCGATTCCGACGATGCTGGACGCATGCGCGCCCTCCGACTCCTCTGGCGGTATCCGGTCATCACGCTCACGGTCCTGGTCTTCGCCGTGGTCGGGGCGCTCCACGCCGCAGGCGAAGAGGCCATCGGCCGATGGGTCGCGACGATCTTCGTGGCTGCGGTGGTCGTGTGGACGCTCATCGGCATGGTCCGCGACGTGCTCCGCGGCCACGTCGGACTCGACATCCTCGCCGTCGTCGCCATGGTGGCGACACTCGCGGTGGGCGAGTACATCGCAGCGCTCATCATCGTCCTCATGCTCTCCGGGGGCGAGGCGCTGGAGGACTTCGCGGGCCGCCGGGCCAAGCGCGACCTCTCCGCTCTGCTGGATCGCTCGCCGCGCAGCGCCCATGTGCTGACACACCCCGAGGATGCGGACTCGGACGCGGCGAGGGAGGTGCCGGTCGACGATGTGGCCGTGGGCGACGTGCTTCTCGTCCGCCCGGCGGAGATCATCCCCGTGGACGGTGAACTGCTCACGGACAGCGCGTCGTTCGACGAATCCTCGCTCACGGGCGAGAGCCTGCCCGTGACGCGCGGCGCGGGCGACGAGGTGCTGTCTGGCGCGATCAACGGCAGCCGGGCCATCCGCCTCCGCGCCCTCCGCACTGGCGCCGACAGCCAGTACCAGCAGATCGTCGCCCTGGTCGCCCAGGCCGAGTCCTCCCACGCACCCATCGTGCGCCTCGCCGACCGGTTCGCGATCCCGTTCACCGCCGTCGCGCTCGTGCTCGCGGGGACGGCCTGGGCGCTCTCCGGCGACGCCACGCGGTTCGCCGAAGTGCTCGTGCTGGCGACGCCCTGTCCCCTGCTGATCGCCGCCCCCGTCGCCTTCCTCGGCGGACTCTCCCGGGCGGCGAAGTCGGGCGTCATCATGAAGAGCGGTGCGGTGATCGAGGAGATCGCTCGCGTGCGCTCTGCGGCGTTCGACAAGACCGGGACGCTCACCCAGGGGAGGCCGGAGCTCGTCGACGTGCGTCCGGCACAGGGCTTCGATGCGGATGAGATCCTGCGACTCGCCGCCTCGGCCGAGCAGTACTCCTCGCACGTGCTCGCCGACGGCATCCGCCGCGCCGCCGCCGCCCGAGGCCTGGCGCTGCACGGGGCGACGGAGGCGAGCGAGACCGCGACGAACGGGGTGTCCGCGACGATCGGCGGCCGCGCGGTTGTCGTCGGCAAGCCGGCGTATGTGGCGTCCCTCGCCCCGGACACCGTACGGGCGGAGCTCGCGCCGGGACAGGCCGCCGCCTATGTCGCCGTGGACGGACGGTTCGCGGGGGTCCTGGTCCTCGCCGATGCCGCCCGCCCGGAGGCGCCGGCCGTGATCTCGTGGCTGCGGACGCACGAGGTCGACCGGCTCGCGATGCTGACCGGGGATGTGGAGACCACCGCGGCGTCGATCGGACGGCAGGTCGGGATCGACGATATCCACGCCGAACTCCTGCCGCCCGAGAAGGTGCGTCTGGCCGCCGAGATGCAACCACGGCCCGTGCTGATGGTCGGCGACGGCGTGAACGACGCCCCGGTGCTGGCAGCGGCCGACATCGGCATCGCGATGGGCGCGAAGGGAGCGACGGCCGCCGGGGACGCCGCCGACGTCGTCATCCTCGTGGATTCGCTCGCCAAGGTCGTCGACGCCGTCGCGATCGGACGGCACACCCTCCGCGTCGCCCTCACCGCGATCTGGATCGGGATCGGGCTGAGCGTGGGGCTGATGATCGTCGCGATGACCGGCGCCATCCCCGCGGTCGTCGGCGCGCTGGTCCAGGAGCTCGTCGACCTCGCGACGATCCTCTACGCCCTGCGCGCGCTGAGCGGCCCGCCGAGCGATCTCCGCCCCTCCGCCTGAGCGCTGTTCCTGCACCGCACGCGGTTCCGCCTCTCCCGTCCACAGGTCCCGTGTTCGCGGTCCTGCCGCTGCGGAATACCGTGACAGCCTGAGACCCCGGACTCAGACTGGAGGCATGACCGTGGACGACCCGCAGGTATGGACTCTGATCGGCGTCTTCGCCGCCGTGATGCTCGGCGGCATGACGCTCATGACGTCGCAGCTCAGCCGCGTGATCCGTGCGGAGGCGGACCGCATCGACGGAACCCTCTCCGCACGGATCGACCGCATCGACGGCACCCTCTCCGCACGGATCGACGGCCTCGACGCCCGGCTGGGACGGATCGAGACGAAGGTCGACGATCTCGACAGGGAGCTCACGAACCTCGCGACGCGATTCTGGCGCTCGCAGTGACGAGCCGCGGCCTCAGATCGAGACGTCGCCGACGAGGTTGACCTTGATGCCCATGCCGTCGAACATCGCGGCCTTCGCGATCAGCGCCTTGTCCGCGGTCTCGGCGTCGGGCGCGTAGACGAGCTGCGCGTGGTTCGCCTTGTGTCGCGCCATGAACTGGTCGCGCGAGATGCCGTGCAGCACCACATGGGCGATCGGCCACTCCGGGTTCGTGGCGTCCTTCCGGCGCTGCGTCTCCTCCGCCGGCAGCTCGACGACCGACGCCCGGAAGATGTCCGCCTGCAGGACGCCCTCGGCGATGAACACCCGGGAGAGCACGACCTCGCCGGGCTTCGAGACGCCGTTGATCGTGGCACCGCCGGCGGGGAAGAACACGTGACCCTGGCGCCACCCCTCCGCGTTCTGCCAGCCGCCGAGGTGGGAGGCCGGCACCGAGCCGGAGATCTCGTACACCCACACGAACTGCCCCTCGTAGTCCTCGCCCCAACGGACGTCGTGGAGAGTGTTGTCGGGGACGAGCCCCATCGCCCGCCAGACGCGGTCGGTCACGAGCGCATCGACGGCGACGCCCTCGTCGGCCTCGTTGAAGTGCGGGAACGCGCGACCCTCGTGCAGCACGCGGGAGCCGTCGCGCGAGGTCACCGGCGGGCGCTCGGTGGAGTTCAGGATGCCCTCCGCCAGGTCCGACGCCGGAACGAGATCCTTCAAGCCCTGCTGGTACTGGATGCCGACGGCGTCGAGGCCGAAGTCGTCGGCGATGCGGAGGGCGGCGATGTACATCTTCAGCTGCCACTGCACCTGCTCGCGGGTGAGCTCGGTCGCGGCGTCCTCGCCGTAGCGGAAGGTCATGCCGCGCTCGATCAGCCAGTCGTAGGCGGCGTCGGCCTCCTCCTCGGTGACGTTCAGCATCTCCGCGTAGAGAGCCGACTGCGACAGGCGCTCCTTGTAGATGCCGGTCTGGTTGAGGAGCTCGTCGTCGAAGATGGCGTTGTACATGCCCATGCAGCCCTCGTCGAAGACGCCGATGATGGCCTTCTCGGCGCGCAGCTCCGCGGCGAGCGCCTCGCCGAGCTGCTTCTCCGGGCTGTCCGGCAGTGCGGGGAGCGGACGCACGTGGGAGGCATCGTGCGTGATGGCGCCGGTCTCCGTCCACTCCCGGATGCCGTCGCGGAACCAGTCGTCGGTGAAGTCGACCGACCAGATCGTCGCGTACGGCTTGTCCATCTTCGTCAGGCCCGCGTTGAGGCCGAGGAGGCCGACGAGGCCGGGCCAGTCGCCCGCGAAGTTCGCCACCGTGAGGATCGGGCCCTCGTGCGTGCGGAGGCCCGCGAGCACGTGGTGCGAGTACTGCCAGACGGCCTCGGCGACGATGAGCGGCGCGTCGACGGGAATGTTCTTGAACACCTCGAGACCCATGCGCTGGCTGGAGATGAAGCCGTGACCGGTCTCCGGGTCGACCCCATTGGCGCGGACGACCGTCCAGCCGAGGTCGTTCAGCACGCCGGTGACCCCGGCCTCGAGCTCGAGCTGGGTGGGCCAGCCGGCCGTGTTGGCCGACTCGCGCAGGTCACCGGAGGCGATCAGGTACGCGGTCTTCGGCGCAGCGGTGGGACGGGATGCCGGGGTGGGCAGGGTGTAGGCGGTCATGAGTTCTCCGGGGTCGAGGGGGTGGGGGATCCGTCGCGCTGGGCGGCGGCGAGTTCATGGACGACGTCCTTCGAGCCGTCGTACAGGCGCACGTAGCGGTCGAAGAGGGCGTCGGCGAAGGGACGTAGCGCCTCGTCCGGGCGGACGGTGTCGGCGATGGGGTTCCAGTCGGTGATCGCGGGCGCGGCACCGTCGGCGGCCGTGGCGGTCGCCGCGAGGAAGGCGGCGCCGTAGCTCGCGCCGATCGTCGTCTGCGGCACCTCCTGCACCAGCCCGGTGATGTCCGAGACGATCTGCAGCCAGAGCCGTCCCTGCGTGCCGCCGCCGACCGCCACGATGCGGCGGATGTCGGCGCCGGCGGCGCGCATGGTCTCGACGTTGTGGCGTACGCCCAGCGCGGTGGCCTCGAGGGCCGCGCGATAGAGGTCTCCTCGGGTGTGCCGGAGGGTGAGCCCGGCGATGACCCCGCGGGCATCGGGATCCTGGATCGGGGTGCGCTCACCGGCGAAGTACGGCAGCATCAGCAGGCCGTTCGCGCCGGGACCCGACTCCTCCGCCTCGGCGAGCAGCGCCGGGTAGTCGGCGCCGGAGAAGTCCTTCAGCCACGCGGTGAGCGCTCCGGATGTGGACAGCCCGCCGGCGAGGTTGCGCGTGCCCGCGAAGGCGCCGGCCGTCGTCCACATCGAGGGCGTGCGGAGGGTCTGCTCCCCGGTCGCGACGAGGAACATCGTCGTGCCGTACATCAGCATGAGGTCGCCGACCTCGTGGGCGCCGACGCTCACCGCCTCGGTCCAGGCGTCGATCGTGCCGGTGATGACCGGGGTCCCCTCGGGCAGGCCGGTCATGTCCGCCGCAGCGGCGGTCACGGTGCCCGCGATCTCCCCCGCCCAGCGCAGCGGCGGCTGCTCGATCGTCCCGGCGAACCGCTGCCACCAGGGGTCGTGCCACTGCTCGCGCTCGATGTCGTACAGCGGCGAGACCTGGCTGGCCGACTGGTGGTCGAGGACGTAGGCGCCGGTGAGCTTGCGGGCCAGCCAGGAGGCGGGCATGTAGAGCCGCCGCGCGCGCTGCCACGCCTCCGGCTCCTCCTCGGCGACCCAGGCGATCTTCGGCCCACCGGCCTGCGAGGTGAGCGTCGAGCCGCCCACGCGGGTGATCTCCTCGACGCCCAGCTCCGCCGTCATGCGCTCGATCTGTGCGGTGGAACGGGTGTCCACACCGTAGAGGATCGCGGGGCGCACGGCCTCGTCGTCCTCGTCGGCGAGCAGGACGCACGGGCCCATGCCGCTCACGCCGACGCCCACGACCTCCGCGTCGGGGACCGCGGCGAGAAGGTCGGTGGCCAGCTCGACGAACTCGTCCCACCAGATCCGGCCGTCCATCTCGACCCATCCGGACTGCGGACGGGAGACGTCGTGCGCGCGGGTCACCGTCACGAGGATCGTGCCGGCGGGGTCCACGAGGACGCCCTTGCTGCTGGACGTGCCGATGTCCACCCCAAGCGTGCAGCGCATGGTCTCTCCTTCGATCCCGACGGGCCGTGCAGGCCTGGAGCCAGGCTACGCGAAATCGATTTCAAGACGCAAGGAGCCGACTGCTTCTGCACCACGAGGACCGATATCGAGAGTCTCCACAGTCTTCGCCTCCGGCCGGAAAAACGCCGGTTCAGCACCGGAATACCGTGACATCCTGACCCCTCCGATCGAGACTGGAGGCATGCCCTTGAACGACCCGCAGGTATGGACGCTGATCGGCATCTTCGTGACGACGATGCTCGGCGGCATGACCCTCATGACGACGCAGTTCGGTCGCGTGCTCCGTGCGGAGATCGGCGGACTGCGTGGGGAGATGACCGGTGAGATCGGCACCCTCCGCACCGAGATGACCACCGAGATCGGCACCCTCCGCACCGACATGACCACCGAGATCGGCACCCTCCGCACCGACATGACCACCGAGACCACACGACTACGC